>SUXJ01000009.1 GCA_015061005.1 Bacteroidales bacterium | reverse complement strand
CAACTTGATTAGCTGAGGCATTGTAGAGAAGATTTGAGCAAGTGCCGGCATCTGTTGCGCCTTTTTTGCGAATATCGATGCGATAAACTTCTTCATCTTCAAAGGGGAAAGTCCAATCACCGGTAACAGTGAACTCCGTGTTTTCTGCCGTAACAGTCACGTTATCACCCTCTACACCGGTAGCAGTGAAGAACGGAACGGCAGGGATAATAGTTGCGGCGTCAACATTAGTTTTTCCTTCAATGGTCATGGTCAGAGTTTGACCGCCGAAAGCGGGGAAAGTGAACGTCACATCCACTTGAGAACCGATGATTTCGTTAACTTCTTCTTCCGTGTAGGAATACACATACCAAGCGGAGAAGCCACCGGTACCGTTAAAGTACTTGGGAACCAAAGCGGTGGAATTGGTGTTCAAGAAGGTGCTACCGGTAGTGAAGCGAATTGTGTTCACACCGGGTTCTACGGTTGTCGGCTTGGTGGTCCACCCGGGAGGGGCGGCAACTGCAGCAGTAAACACATTAGCAGAAGATTGGTCGTCAACCAACTGCACCAAGGCATTTGCAGTAGTAGCACCGCCTACATATTTGCCGGAAGTTTTTTGTTGAAGATAGAACCCATTTTCGGTTCCAACCACAGCAAAAAGGTTGGAAGGTTGGAATGATGCAGACTTCACCTGATCACCATTGAAATAGTAGCCAACACCTCCGTTAGTGTCTTGACACTGCAGAGAGATGACAGCGCCGTCAACAATAGACGCGGACACGGTTTCATTAGTAACCTGAGTCTGAGCGTTGACACCGATTGCCGTAGCAAACAATGCCAATGAGAGTAAAAGTTTTTTCATACGATATTGATGTAAAAATGATTAGGATATTTGGCGCAAATTTACATAAAAATTAACTTTTACCCCCCCCCCAATTAGTTAAACTTTGTTAACGGTACGATTTTTGGGGTTTTCGGGGGGCGGCGGCTGGTGTGGGTGTCGCCGCTATGCGGCTTTTTGGGAGGGGGCGCGAGCTTTGTGACCTCACGCGGCGCATCGCTGACGCGCTGCTTGCATGAGGCTATCGAGGTAGGCGCCGCTATGCGGCTTGTTAGCTGCTATGCAGCTCGTTTGAGTGAACGTGAGGGAGGCATTTTGTCAGACGTGCGAAGCACGGGGCCGATTTACTCGACGGGCGGTTTGACGGTCGGGGCGGCGGCAGGTGTGGGTGTCGCCGCTATGCGGCTTTTTGGGAGGGGGCGCGAGCTTTGTGACCTCACGCGGCGCATCGCTGACGCGCTGCTTGCATGAGGCTAACGAGACAGGCGCCGCTATGCGGCTTGTTAGCTGCTATGCAGCTCGTTTGAGTGAACGTGAGGGAGGCTTTGTCAGACGTACGAAGCACGCGTGACAAACCCGGGGCTGATTTACTCGACGGGCGGTTTGACGGTCGGGCGGCAGCGGTTTGCGACCTCACGCGGCGCATCGCTAACGCGCTGCTTGCATGAGGCTATCGAGACAGGCGCCGCTATGCGGCTTGTTAGCTGCTATGCAGCTCGTTTGAGTGAACATGAGGGGGGCATTTGTCAGACGTGCGAAGCCCGCGTGACAAACCCGGTTTCTCAGGGGGTTAAAAGGGTTCGGCTTCGTAGCGGCGGATGCCGTTGAGCCAGACTGAGAATCGATATTTCAGATCAAAGATGTTATAGTGCATTTCGTTTCGATCAATGCAGCTTGTTTCGTATCGGTCCAAATAAGCTCGGAGTTCATCTTCGGTGATGCGATAGTCCATTGCGCAATATTTGAGCCATTCGGGGTCTTGACGCAGGAGGTCCACTTGGTCGGGTATCGGCATGGTTGAGAATCGCTGAATTTCGAGGGCAACTTTCTGATCGTAGGTTAGCGGCGGCAAGGGATTGAGAGTGGGATCTTTATAGACTTGGGGTATCAGAATCGCTTGCTCGGATTGTTCGGGCTGCTCGGAGGTTTGTTGCGGTTCGGAGGGTAGTTGCTGTTTGGGTTGAGGCGCGGATTTGGTTCGTGGGGTGCGCTGCTGAAGAAGGAGTTCACAATAGAAAGAAGCACCGTCGTCGCTCAGGGCAAAGAGGTTGAAGTCTTCAATGACGCTCTTGACCAATTCTTCAGAGATATTAAATCGGAAAGCGAGCGTTGCGTAGTCACGCGGAAGAATTGAGGAGGGTTCATCGAATAAGGCTTCGAGGACACACATATAAATTCCGAGCCCGGCGGGTCCATGGGTCATGCGCAACTTGGTGAGAGCATAGGAGGATTTGGCAAACATTGCCTGACAAAAGATTGATTTGGTTTTCATTGAAGTGGATTTTAATATGATTCTTTTGGCAAAGTTAGGCAATGAGTCAGATTGAAAAGCGTAGATTTTCGGAAGGTATAGGCAAAAAAAGCTGCGTTCTGAAAGAGAACGCAGCCTTTCGGGTTATAATTTTGAAAAAGTTATGCTTGATAAAGAGCCACTTCTTCGGGAGTGGTAGCGGCGATGAAATCGCAGTGTTGAGCCACGAGGGCCGCAGCCATCTTGTTATAGACAACGCAAGAAGCAGTGAAGGAGTCATTGCGCTGAGCGTCAAGCAGAAGCAAGTAGCTCATAACGATGTTTCCGGCCATTTCGACCATGCGACGCGCCATGAAGTCGATGTAGGTTTGGTTCTTGGTATCGTTGATTTGGGCGATAACGGCAAATGCTTTTTCGCACATTGCTTCAAGGCGCACTTTGACTGCTTCGAGTTCGGGCTTGAGCTCGCCGCCTTGAGCCAACTGCTCGCGATAGGATTCAACGAGAGTCTGAATGGTGCCGGTGGTGACGTGGCGAATGGCAGCAACGACTTGAAGCTGAGTTGTACCTTCGTAGATTGAAGTGATACGAGCATCGCGATAGATGCGTTCGCAAGCGTAGTCTTTCATGAAGCCTGAGCCGCCGTGGATCTGAATGCAGTCATAGGCATTTTGATTGCAGTATTCGCTGCCGAGGCCTTTGGCAAGCGGAGTGCAAGCGTCGGCAAGTTTGGAGTAATACTTGCATTCTTTCTTTTCTTCCAGAGTGAGAGGACGCTCTTTGGCAATGTCTTCGTAAACCTTGTAGAGGTCAACGTAGCGCGAGGTTTCATAAAGGAGCGAGCGCGAAGCGTCGAGCTTGGCTTTCATCACGGCAAGCATTTCGTAAACAGCAGGGAATTCAATGATTGCCTTGCCGAATTGCTTACGGTCCTTAGCGTATGCAAGGGCTTCACGGTAAGCAAGTTCGCTGACGCCAACGCTTTGAGCGGCGATGCCGAGACGCGCACCGTTCATCAGAGCCATAACGTACTTGATAAGGCCCATGCGACGAGAGCCGCAAAGTTCAGCCTTGGCGTTCTTATAAACGAGTTCACAAGTGGGCGAACCTTTGATGCCCATTTTGTTTTCAATTCGGCGCACGGTTACTCCGCCGTCGCGCTTGTCGTAGATGAACATTGACAGACCGCGTCCGTCCTTAGTGCCGTCTTCTGAGCGAGCGAGCACAAGGTGAATATCGGCATCACCGTTAGTGATAAAGCGTTTCACGCCGTTGAGACGCCAAGTTCCGTCGGGCTGTTCGGTTGCCTTGAGCATAACGCTCTGAAGGTCAGAACCGGCATCGGGCTCGGTGAGGTCCATACTCATTGTTTCGCCGGCACAAACGCGAGGAATGTACTTCTGTTTTTGTTCTTCAGAAGCAAACTCATAGATTGTTTCGGCGCAGTCTTGGAGACCCCAGAGGTTTTCAAAACCTGTGTCGGCGCGGCTGACGATGTCGGCAGCCATAATATAAGGAGTGATCGGGAAGTTCAATCCCCCGAGGCGACGGGGCATCGCCATGCCCATCAAGCCGGCTTTGCGACAAGCATCGAGGTTAACTTGAGTGCCGTCGGCATAAATCACTCCACCCTTTTCGACGCGAGGACCTTGAGCATC
The DNA here is from genome assembly GCA_015061005.1 of Bacteroidales bacterium. GTDB lineage: Bacteria > Bacteroidota > Bacteroidia > Bacteroidales > Muribaculaceae > UBA3263. The sequence continues at coordinate 103,985 of SUXJ01000009.1, read as the reverse complement.
AACATCGGCAGCATTTTGGGCGATGATGTCACCGCAAAGGTCACCAACGACTTCGAGCACGCGCTCGTAGTTGTCCATTGCATCTTTGAAGTTATAGGGGGCATAGTCAAATTTTTCGGCGTCGGTGTAGTCACGCTCCTTGAGCGCAACAATCTTGCGCATCAGCGGATGGCTGAGGTGATGGCGCAAGTCCGGATTATCAGTAAAAAAGTTAGCCATCTTCGTTTACTTGGAGTTCTTTTTGTAATACTTGATCAACTTGGGCACGATTTCTTCCACGTCGGCAGTGATAACATAGTCGGCGATGGTGTTGATCGGAGCGTTCGGATCGTTATTGATGGAGATGATTATTGAGCTCTCCTGCATGCCTGCGATGTGCTGAATCTGACCGGAGATACCGCATGCAATGTAGAGTTTGGGGCGCACGGTGGTTCCGGTCTGACCGATTTGGCGAGCATGTTCAGTCCATCCGGCATCGACAGCAGCACGAGTTGCACCGACTTCGCCGCCGAGGACCTTAGCCAATTCATGGAGTTTGTCGAAACCTTCGGCAGAGCCTACGCCATAGCCGCCGGCAACGATGATGGGCGCATTCTTGATGTTGATTTTTGACTTTTCAATGTGGCGGTCAATGATTTCAACAACATATTGAGCGGCATCGATGTAATCATCGGCATTCAGGTTGATAACCTCAGCTTTATGAGCGGGGTCATAGATTTCTTTTTTCATTACGCCTTCGCGCACGGTTGCCATCTGCGGACGGCACTCGGGGTTCACAATCGTTGCAACGATGTTACCGCCGAAAGCGGGACGAATCTGATAGAGGAGGTCGGAGTAGCTCTTGCCGGTCTTGGCATCGGTGTGGTCGCCGATTTCGAGCGAGGTGCAGTCGGCAGTCAAACCGCTATGCAAGCTGGAGCTTACGCGAGGACCCAAGTCACGGCCGATGCAAGTGGCACCCATCAGGCAGATTTGAGGATTGATTTCCTTGAACAGATTGATCAGCAAGGTTGCATGAGGATTGGTGGTATAAGGGAAAAGACGAGCATCGTCAACCTTATACACGACATCAGCACCATAGGGCGCGAGGGTGTCTTCAACATTGCCCAAATTATGTCCGGCAACTATTGCTTCAAGTTTGACTCCGAGTTTGGTGGCGAGCACACGACCTTTGGTGAGCAATTCGAGGCTGACGTCGGCCACGTGGTCTTCGTCCCACTCGCAGTAAACAATGAGGTTGTTATTATCGTTTGTCATAATGCGTTAGTTGGGTTTAGGGGGTTAGCCGATAGTGTGGTTGGCGATGAGGTCAACGATGAGTTTTTCGAGTTGTTCATCATCATTGCCGATTTGGAGGTTTTCTTTGGCAGTAAACACAACGCTTTCCACTGTTTTAACCTTTGTGGGCGAACCGGGGAAGCCGATTTGTTCGGGGTCTGCTTCAACGAACGCTGCATTCCATTCAACGATAGTTTCGGGACAACGTTCGTCGGCACGCTTTTGCGCTTCAGCATCAAGTGCGGCATATTCAGTGGGCGAGGCGGCATATTTGAATTTGCAAATACGACCGGCATTGCGCGGACGACATTCGTCGGCCGAGCCGCCTACGGTTACCAAACAAGGCAGAGGTGCCTTAACGGTTTCCACGCCGTTTTCAAGACGACGACGCACAACTACGCTACCATCTTTTATTTCAACGATTTCCTCGGCATAAGTTACCTGGGGCACTCCGAGCTTTTCGGCAATTTGGGGGCCTACTTGCGCCGTGTCACCATCGATGGCCTGACGTCCGCCGAGAATGATGTCGTAAGCAGGCATTTTTTTGATTGCCTGCGCCAGAGAATAGGAAGTTGCCAAAGTGTCGGCACCGCCCAAAGCTCTGTCGGTTAATACCACACCGCGGTCAGCACCGCGATAAATTGCTTCACGAATGATTTCAGAGGCACGAGGAAGACCCATGGTGAGCATGGTCACGGTTGAACCGGGATGCGCATCTTTCAAACGAAGCGCTTGCTCAAGAGCGTTGAGGTCTTCGGGATTGAAGATAGCGGGCAACGCTGCGCGGTTGATGGTGCCGTCTTCTTTCATTGCATCTTTGCCCACATTGCGGGTGTCGGGCACCTGCTTGGCGAGCACGATGATATTCAAGCTCATACTTTCTTAAATTATTAATTAATGTTGGTTTATGATATTTCTTTAGGTTAATAGAACATGCAAAGTTATAAAAAAATAGGAGAATATGCAAATTTTCACCAATTTTACAGCCATTTCTTCCAATTTTCACCCCCAACAAAAAAAGGGTAAGCTCCCCACATCGCACCTGCTACAACCCGATACCGTTGCTTCTGTCAGGACCTGGCGGAGTTCTCGGGGAGCTGGTCGTATAGGACTTACCCGAGTGCAAAGGTACAACTTTTTCCGCAACAACGCAAATTTTCTTCAAAAAACGTCAAAACAGAGAAATCACTCCCATCGCCAACAATATAATCAAGGCTATAACTTCGGGGAGCTTAAAAATCGGGGTATGAGGCGATTGCTGACGGCGCGCCAACACAAAAACGCCCAACCCGGCAAGGTAAAACAGAGTGGACTGCAACAACAGTTCCATGCCTGCCGCCCAAAGCGTCCACACGCAGAAGAGAGAGCTGCCGAGTCCCACCCAAAACTCCCTGCCGCGGCCGATTTTCATCAAAAACAGTCCGCTTGCCAGATATGCCGGCAATATCATCATTCCGGTGATGTTGAGTGCCGCCATGTAGGCATCATCGGCCGCCACGACCAGCATCAGGAACAGCTGCATGACGATGCTCGACACCATCAGCGCGAATGCCGGCATGTTACGTGAGTTGAGATTCAGAAACTTACGGGGAAAAATGCCCGCTTTTGCCGCCGTATAGGGCACTTCGGCAGTGACGAGTTTCCATGCCACCAACCCCCCGGTCAGAGAAATGATAATAGACACAATTACGAACCAATATGCCCATTCACCAACCACGTAAGATAACACATAGGCAGCCGAGGGTCCTTCGAGTTCGGCAAGCTGCTCGCGCGGCATAACGGCATAGCTCAAAACCGACACAAGAACATATAAGATCCAAGCTGCAAAGAAGCCGACAACGCCGGCTTTACCGATATCGCTGCTGCGTCGGGCTCGCCCTGCCATCATCACCGCTCCTTCAATGCCGATAAAGCACCAGAGGGTGACCAACATGGTGTTTTTCATCTGCTCGCCGACGGAGCCGATTTCCATAAAATCCAAACGTCCCCAAAAGTCAAGACTCAAGACATCGGCCTTACCCAAAAGGGCTAAAATCACGACGATCAGCAATATTATACCAATTTTTATGGCAGAAAGAGCCACGGTTAAAATCTTGGCAGTACGAATGCCCGAACAAACAATGAAATAGAAAGACCAAATCACCAATGAGCCGAAAAGAATAGTGAGCCAACCATGTTCCAACAGAGGCGGGAAGAACGCTCCGAAAGCATCGTTGAGCATCACGGCATACGCCACGTTGGCAAAAGCCGTGCAGAGCCAATAGCCCCATGCGGCATTAAATCCGGCAAAATGACCAAAACCGCGCTGAGCATACTGATAAATTCCAGCATTGAGCTCGGGATGAGTATCCGACAAAGACTTAAACGTGAACACCAAAAACAGCATACCTACGGCCGTCAAAGCCCATGCCAACAACACCGCTCCGGGCGATGCCGCCACCGCCATGTTTTGCGGAATATTAAAAATTCCGGCGCCGACCATCATTCCGAATACCAGCGCAGCCAAACCGATAAACCCGAGTTTTTCTTGCATAACGGCTGCAAAGTTACAATTTTTTTCGTAACTTTGGATTGTTGAACGCATAAACAACATAGACAAATCATGAAGAAAATCATTATCACAGCATCGTTTTTAACCGCCTTGGCCATGTCTGCACAAGACACTCCGCTATGGCTACGCAACTCAGCCATATCACCCGACGGGAAGTGCATTGCTTTCACATATAAAGGCGACATCTACTCCGTTAGCACCGAGGGCGGTCAGGCACGCCAACTCACTGCCGATGACGCATTTGATACGAAACCTCTTTGGAGCCCCGATGGCAGCAAAATCGCGTTTCAGAGCAATCGCGAGGGCTCGATGGATATATACGTAATGTCGGCAAACGGCGGCACACCCAAACGCCTCACCACCAATAGCGCAAACGAATCGCTCCGCGCATGGTCAGACAACAGCACCTTGCTTTATTCCGCATCAATCATGCCTGCACAGAATGCCATGCAAGGGAGTTTTACTCCTCAAATCTACTCTGTCAGCGCAATCAATCCCGGACGTCCGGAAATGATGATGTCGTGGCCGGCGAGTGCCATAACAGTTGCCTCCGACGGCAGAATGCTGTTTCAAGATCGCAAAGGATATGAAGACGTGCTCCGCAAACACGAACAATCATCCGGAACGTCCGACATTTGGCTGCTGGAAAACGGGAAATACACACGCCAAACGTTTTCGTCATGCCAAAATCAAGAACCGGTTTGGATTCCCGATTCCGATGAATTCTATTACCTGAGCGAAGATTCCAATGGCACAATGAACATACATCGTCGCGCTCTCGGTGCCGACAAAGCAACTCCGATAACTTCATTTGAGAATCACCCTGTGCGCTCGCTATCATTAGCCTCCAACGGCACTCTGGCATTCTCATGGAATGGTGAGATCTACACTCTTCGTCCCGGCACTGAGCCGCAAAAAGTTTCCGTAGAGATTATTGCCGACCATTACACTCCCGAGGTTATCAAACGTTTAAACACGACAGGAGCCTCATCGATAAGCATCAGCCCGGACGGCTCCGAAGTGGCATTCATTCATCGAGGAAATGTGTTTGTAACATCAATCAAGTACAAGACCACCAAGCAGATAACCAACACCCCGGAGCAGGAACGCAACGTTGATTTTGCGCCCGATGGCCGCTCATTGGTTTATGACTCCGAACGCGGAGGACTGTGGCAACTATTCACTGCAACAATAGCGAACAAAGACGAGAAAAATTTTACTTATTCAACTGAAATAACCGAAAAACTACTCTACGCCTCACCCGACTCTCTCCCGGCATTCCAACCGGCTTATTCTCCCGACGGCAAGAGCGTGGCATTCCTTGAAAATCGCACCGCACTGCGAGTGATTGATTCAGAAGGGAAAAAGCAACCCAAAACCGCACTTGACGGCAAATTTAACTATAGTTATGCCGATGGCGACGTAGATTTCGAATGGGCGCCGGATTCACGTTGGCTATTGGTTGACTACATCGGCATCGGCGGATGGAACAATCCCGATATTGCCGTTGTTAAAGCCGATGGCTCGGAAACGCATAACCTGACCGAAAGCGGCTATGATGACGGACGAGCTCATTGGACCCTCGGCGGTAAAGCAGTTCTGTGGACCACAGACCGCAACGGCTATCGCAGTCATGGTTCTTGGGGCTCGGAAGAAGACGTTTATATCATGTTCCTTGACGGCGACGCCTATGATCGTTTCACCATGAGCGAAGAAGACGCCGCATTGGCCGATGCCGCAAAGAAAGATGACGACAAGAAAAAGGACGAAGATGATAAAGATAAGGAGAAGAAGAAGGAAGTAAAGCCTCTGAATTTTGACTTTGAGAACGCCAAATATCGCACTCTTCGACTCACTCCCGGAGCCGGCTCTTACGCAGACTTCATTCTGAACAATGCCGGCACAAAGTTCTACTATATCAGCGGCGGTGATCTTTGGGAAAAAGACATACGCAAAGGCAGCACAAAAATTCTCACCAAGGGAGTTGGCTACGGTCGTTTGGAACCGGACGCCAAAGGCGAGAACGTTTACCTCGGGGGCAACAGCATTTCCAAGATAGCCCTTGGCAGCGGCTCAAAGGAAAATGTAGAATTCGTGGCTGAATTTGATTATAATGCCGCCAAAGAGCGCGAATACATTTTTGACCACATGTGGAAACAAGTCAAAGACAAGTTCTATGATCCGAACCTTCATGGTGTAGATTGGGACTTCTACGGTCAAGAATATCGCAGATTTCTGCCGCACATCAACAATAATTTTGACTTCGCAGAGATGCTTAGCGAGATTCTTGGAGAACTGAACGCGTCTCACACCGGAGGACGCTACGGCGGCACCGGAGCTCGCATGCAAACCGCATCGCTCGGAGCATTCTATGATCCCGGCTTTGATGGTGACGGGCTGAAAGTATCGGAGGTAATCAAGCGCGGTCCATTAGACAAACAGAGCTCATCGATAAAGCCCGGCGACATCATTCTCGCAATCAACGGCAAGGAAATCAAAGCCGGCGAAGACTACTTCCCGATGCTTGACGGTTTGGCAGGCAAGCGCACTCGCCTGACGGTGAAGCGCAGCGGAGGCAAAACCGAAGATGTCACCGTCAAACCTATCACTGCCGGAGCCGTGTCCGATTTGCTTTATCGCCGATGGGTTGAGCGCAATCAAGCGGTCGTTGACAGCGTTTCCGGCGGACGCATCGCCTACGTACATGTCGAAGGAATGAACTCTGCAAGTTTCCGCGAAGTTTTCTCTCAGCTTCTCGGCAAGTATCGCAATCATGAAGCCGTGGTAGTCGATACTCGCTGGAATGGCGGAGGTTGGCTTCATAATGACATTGCCATTCTCCTTAGCGGCAAGGAATACGTGCGGTTCACTCCTCGCGGTCAATATATCGGGTCCGAGCCCTTCACTCAATGGACCAAGCCTTCTGCCATGCTTATCAACGAAAGCAATTACAGCGATGCCCACGGCACTCCATACACGTATAAAACTCTCGGTATAGGCAAGTTGGTCGGCACTCCCGTTCCCGGCACGATGACAGCCGTTTGGTGGGAAACACAAGTGGACCCGACTCTCATTTTCGGTATTCCGCAAGTGACGGCACTCGACATCAACGGCAATGTGCTTGAAAATCAACAGCTCAACCCCGATGTGCCCATCTACAATAATCCCGCAGATGTTATCAAAGGCATAGACGCCCAACTCATCGGCGCAGTTAAAGAACTCCTTAAGACCCTCCCGGATAAAAAGTGAACCCGTTTGAACACCGTCCGCTCTACGTTATGGCCAAGCCCGTAGGCTCGACCTGCAACTTGGCATGCAGCTATTGCTATTATCTTGACAAACAAAGGTTTTACTCGCCCGATGATTCAAAGTTTGCCATGAGCGATGAGACCCTTGAGCTCTACATCAAGCGATATTTCGAAGCGCAAACCGCTGCCGATGTCAACTTCACTTGGCACGGTGGCGAAGCGCTGATTCGCCCTCTCTCATTTTACAAAAAGGCTATGGAGTTGCAAAAAGTCTATGGCCAAGGACGCCGAGTGCTTAACTGCCTCCAGACCAACGGCACTCTGCTCACCGAGGAGTGGTGTCGCTTCCTCAAAGAAAACAATTGGCTCGTTGGCCTGAGCATTGACGGTCCTCAGGAATTTCACGATGAATATCGCCGCTCGCGCGACGGCAAGCCATCGTTTATTCGAGTGATGAGAGCCGTGCAAATGCTCAATGCCCACGGAGTGGAATGGAACGCCATGGCGGTTATTAACGACTACAATGCCGATCACCCCGAAGAGTTCTACAACTTCTTCAAGTCAATTAATTGCCGCTACATTCAGTTTGCGCCCATAGTTGAACGACTCACCGATGCCGACGACATCGCCGCACCTATCGAGCGTGGCAAATTGGCGGATTTTTCGGTCAGTCCGGAGCAATGGGGCGAGTTCCTTTGCCGACTGTTCGATATTTGGGTAAAACAAGATGTGGGCAAAGTCTTCATTCAAATTTTCGACTCCACATTGGCCAATTGGTACGGCACACCGCCCGGAGTGTGCTCACTCGACAAGGAATGCGGCCATGCCGCCGTAATGGAGTATAACGGCAACGTTTATTGCTGCGACCACTTTGTATTCCCGGAATACTACCTCGGCAACATTCGCAATCTGACGTTTATTGAAATGATGACTTCGCGCAAGCAATTGGCATTCGGAGCAGCCAAGCGCACCACCCTATCCAAGCAATGCCGCGAGTGCAAATGGCTCTTTGCCTGCAACGGAGAGTGCCCCAAAAACCGCATTGCGCGCACTGCCGCCGGCGAACCCATCAACTACCTCTGTGAGGGCTACCGCCGCTTCTTTGCCCACGTAGCCCCGGCAATGAACTTCATGCGCGACCAACTACGCGCTAAACTGCCCCCGGCCGACATCATGCTCCACCCCGAACTCCTCCCCAAATAGAATGAAATGGCGCAATCCTCGTTGAGTTGCGCCATTACTCTTTATTTGCCGATCTTTGTCTTATCTTTTATTACTCGCTCGCAAATTTTTTATTGCTCATCAATCACGATTCTGTTTGATGCTATCGGTATTTCCTCTTCTCCCGACTCGTTAGAATCCGTTAATCAGGAACTCGCGCAAGCCGAGATGAGTAACTCCGCGTCGGTCACTTCTCCTCACCAGCGGAGTCATCGAAATGACATATTTGGGATAATTATCCTTGATATTGTCCAAGCAGCCGAACTCCCTTTCTTCGGTTTCGGGCGAAGCAATCAAATAAGCCACCTGAACATACACCCGTTCGTTGTGTTTCGCGCAAACAAAATCAACTTCCCCGGCGCGCAACTGACCTACGCTCACTTTGTAGCCCATTCTGAGCAGCTGCCGATATACTACGGTTTCAATCACCTTCTCTATATCGCCTTCTCGTTCTCCTCCCGCTATCAGGTTACGCAAACCTACATCTCCAAAATATACCTTCTCGTTCGACTCAAGTAAGCGCTTTCCATGAACGTCATATCGTTCTACCGATGAGAGCAAATAGGCATCTTTAAAATAGCCGAGATAAGATGTAACCGACTTGATTGACACGTCCAGACCTCCGGATTTCAAATACTTGCAGATATTATTAATCGAGTTCAACTTCCCGGTTGTATCGGCAAAATAACGCAATAATGTTTTAAGCAAGGACACATTGCGAATGCTGTTTCGTTCCACTATATCCTTGAACATTACGGTATGATACACTCCCCTAAGATAATCCCACACAAGGTCATCGTCATCGAGTCCGATTTGCATCAACCCGGGCAATCCTCCATAGTTTAAGTACTTCCACAAAGTTTCATCATTGTCTTTTAGCCCATGAAACGAAATAAATTCGTTGTAACTCAGTGACTGAACTCTAATTTCTTGATATCTTCCGCCTATCAAAGTGCTCAATTCCCCCGATAGCATCTTCGAGTTACTTCCTGTGACAATTATATCGATATCATCTTCCAATCGATAACTACGAACACTCTTTTCCCAACCCTCTATTTCTTGCACTTCATCTATCAAGATAAAATTATGCAATCCCGGCTTAAGATGTGCATCAATATACGCATTTAATTGCTCATGGGTTCTAAATTCATCGAACTGCTTTCTCTCTTTATTTACGTAAATAAGATTCACCTGTGAATCAGCCTTGTGGCGTTCAATAAAGTCTTTGAGAATGTAACTTTTGCCGACTCTCCGCTGCCCGACGAGCACAATTATCTGCCCTTTCCCAATCCATGCATCTAACTTGTCTGCATAGTACCGTCTTGTAATCATTTTCATGCCTATAAGTTCTAATTTTCAGCAAAGTTACAAATTTTATTACTTATAGGAAACAATTTTGCAAATATTTTCAATTTTGTTACTTATAGGAAACAACGGCTCCGATTTTCTGTAAAAACTCGGGGCAATTCTTGAAGATTTCAGCAGATGTGCGTATCTTTGCGGTTAATATGACGGTTAAAAGGAAAGTGTTTCTCGGGTTATTTACCTTGGTTGCGGCGACTGCAATCGTCGTGTTGTGGCTTTATGACCCCGTGGGCGGAGCATTTCCTTATCCGAAGTGCCTTTTCAAGCAAGTCACCGGTCTTGATTGTCCCGGCTGCGGCTCTGCACGAGCCTTCCATGCCCTTTTTAACGGTCGCTTTGCCGATGCTTGGGCGGTTAATCCGGCGGTATTCTTTGCAATTCCGTTAGCCACGGCAGCTATCATTGCAGAAATGCGCCCCTACAGCCGCTTACGCCGAATTTTGCTGTCGGTTCCCGCCATGTCCGCACTGCTTACCGCCATTATCCTTTGGACCATTTTTAGAAATCTCTGATGCCTCGTATAGACCAAGAAACCGTTCGCAAAATTCTCGACACTGCCGACATCGTTGAAGTTGTCAGCGACTTCGTCAAGCTCAAACGCAGCGGCGCGAACTACATGGGATTGTGTCCATTCCACAATGAACGCACCCCTTCGTTCTCCGTAAGCAAAGCCAAGGGAGTGTGCAAGTGTTTCTCATGTGGCAAAGGAGGCACCCCCGTCGGCTTCATCATGGAGCACGAACAACTCAGCTATGCCGAAGCTCTCCGTTGGCTTGCCAACAAATACAACATTGAAATCAAAGAGCGCGAACTCACAGCCGAGGAGATCGCTCAGGCATCTGAGCGAGAAAGCATGTTGGCACTCAACGAGTTTGCCCTGCAATTCTTTGAAAACAAGCTCTTTGAGTCCGATGAGGGGCGCGCTATCGGATTAAGTTATTTCCGCAACCGCGGGCTTACCGATGCGGCTATCAAACGCTTCCGGCTGGGCTACTCTCCCGAAGCACGCGATGCCTTGGCATCGGAAGCCATGAAAAAAGGTTATTCCCCCGAACTGCTCGCATCAACGGGACTTTGCTCGCGCAATGACCGCGGCAATCTCTACGACCGCTTCCGCGGCCGAGTGCTCTTTCCGGTTTTCACTCTGAGCGGTAAGGTGGTGGCCTTTGGCGGCCGCACGCTGAAATCCGACAAGACTATTGCAAAATACGTAAACTCCCCTGAGAGTTCCATTTACCACAAAAGCTCCGAGCTCTATGGCCTTTACCAAGCTCGCCGAGCCATTGTGCAGAAAAACAAGTGCATTCTCGTTGAGGGCTACATGGACGTAATCTCCATGAGTCAACGCGGAGTGGAAAACGTTGTGGCATCATCGGGAACGTCACTAACCGACGGCCAAATCGCGCTGATTCATCGCTTCACGCAGAACGTCACCGTTATCTACGATTCCGACCCCGCAGGCATCAAGGCTTCATTGCGAGGCATCGACATGCTCCTTGCCCAAGGGCTCAACGTCAAAGTGCTGCTCCTACCCGAGGGCGACGACCCCGACTCATTTGCCAAAGCTCACTCCTTGGAAGAAATCGAGGCATACATGCAGGCGAATGAAACGGACTTCATTCGATTTAAAACCAAGATTTTGCTCGACGGATTGGCAGCAAACGACCCGGTGGCACGCGCCGGAGTCATCAACAGCATCGCCAAGAGCATCAGCGTGATTCCCGACCGCGTAATTCGCAGCGAATACACCAAGGAATGCTCCCGACTGATGCAAACCGACGAAGAAATCGTCACTCTCCAAGTGGCAAAATATGCCAATGAAAATGCCGAGAAGTCGCAGACAACAAAAATACCCGAAACGAGTCAGGAGCATACGAAAGAGCCCACAGTGGTCACCAGACCTACCGGACGCGCCGTCACCGACCGCCTCGCCTATCTTCGCCCTGCTGAAATGGAAGTGGCGCGCCTGCTCGTGCGCTACGGCCTGCTCACAGTGGCTCAAGTGGTCGACTCCGAGGGCGAGGTTCGCGACCTGTCAGTGCTCGACTATGTCGTAAACGAATTTAATTCTGACGATATATCCTTTGCCAACCCTGACCTTGCCAAGATTTTCCTGAGCATTCAAGCACTGAGTCAGGCTTGGGACCTCGAACTGCCGGTCGCCATGGCTCAAGCCGACTCCGAGGCTCGCAAGTATCTCGACGAAGCACGCGCCGGCATCCTTGCCGCAGGGTCCGTTGATGCCATTCGCCGAAAAGAGGAAGAGGCAAACGCTGCCGCCGAAGAAATTCGCCGAAGCGCCATCGCCATGGCTTCGGAACGCTTTCTGACTCGCGCTCTCGGCGCAGACCCGGACCCCCAAGTCCGCACACTGACCACCTCATTCGTCAGCGAGAAATACTCTCTGAGCAAAATCCACACCAAAGGCACTCACGTGCCCTCGGAACGCGAGCTGTTGGCCAACAAAGTGCCTAAAGCCGTCTATGGCCTCAAAATCGCCACTCTGCAATGGCGCGAAAAAGAGCTCCGCGCCGGATTGGTCGGGCTCTCGGGCGATGAAGCTGCCGCAGTATTGTCGCAGCTTCAGCAAATTCGCGAAATAATAGCCCAATTGGCCCACTATCTGGGCGAACGCATTGTACTTCCTAAATAACTACCTTAATAAACCATCATTCATGAAAAAAATCTTAATGGCAACTATCGCTGCCGCAGGTCTTGCTTCCTGCGCCGGTTCGACTTCCGAGTCCGAGACCATCATCGACAAGCCCGAATTCACCTCCACCGATGGCGTCTTCTCAATTGAAGCCCTCGAAGCCCTCGGACGCGTCAGCTCCCCTGCTGTCAGTCCCGACGGTTCAAAACTGCTCTACTCCGTAAGCTACGAAAGCGTTGAAGAAAACGCATCCAACGCCGACCTCTATGTGGCAGACCTCACCAACCCCGAAGCCCCCCACTCGCGCATAACTCGCTCCGCAAAGAGCGAAAGCAATGCCACATGGCTGCCCTCGGGCGAAATCGCATTCCTCTACCCCGACTCTGACGGCAAGTCTCAAATCTGGCTCATGGATGCCGACGGCAAGAATCGCCGCCAAGTATCTAAGGAGGGAACCGGCATCAACGGCTTCCTTTTCGCGCCCGATGCCGCCAAAGTATTGCTCATCAAAAACGTGAAATACGGCAAGACCGTTCAAGACGTCTATCCCGACCTGCCCAAAGCCAACTGCCGCCTCCACGACGACTTGATGTATAAGCATTGGGACGAATGGGTGACCGAAATACCCCACCCCTTCATCGCCGATTTCAACGGCTCGGAAATCTCCGGTGCTTACGACGTTTTGGAAGGAGAGCCCTACGAATCGCCCATGAAACCGTTCGGCGGGGTGGAATCCTTTGCATGGAGTCCCGACGGAACCAAACTCGTCTATACTTCACGCAAAAAGACCGGCATGGAATATGCCATTTCCACCGATTCCGACCTCTACCTCTATGACCTCTCCGACAAGTCAACCAAAGAGCTCACCACGGGCATGGGCGGCTACGACACCTTCCCCGTCATTTCGCCCGACGGCTCCAAGCTCGCATGGCTCAGCATGGAACGCGACGGCTATGAAAGCGACAAGAACCGAATCATGGTAATGGACATAGCTTCCGGCGAAATCAAAGACCTCACCGCCGATTGGGACTACACCGCCGATGCCATTGCTTGGGCGCCCAATGGTCAAAGCCTCTACTTCCTCGCCTACAACAATGGTGTGAAGCCCGTTTTCTCCATTGACCTTAACGGCCAAGTCACCACCGTTGCTTCAGGCGAATGTGACTACGATGCCCTCGCACCCCTGCCCGGCGGCGACCTCATCACCATGCGCCACTCAATGCTCTACCCCAACGAAATCTATCGTGTCAGCAACGGCGAAGCAACGAAAATCACCGCTGTCAACGATGAAATCTTTGCGCAGCTCACAATGCCCACCGTGGAACGCCGCTACGTGCCCACCACCGACGGCAAGCAGATGCTCACTTGGATCGTAAAGCCCCAAAACTTTGACCCCACAGTAAAATATCCCGCAGTGCTCTACTGTCAAGGCGGACCGCAACAGGCCGTGAGTCAATTCTGGAGCTACCGTTGGAACCTCGCCCTCATGGCAGCTAACGGCTACGTAATGATAGCCCCCAACCGCCGCGGACTCCCCGGATTCGGCACAGAGTGGAACGAACAAATCTCGGGCGACTATCCCGGACAAAACATGCGCGACTACCTCGCCGCAGTCGATGACGTGAAGCGTGAACCGTGGATCGATGCCGATCATATCGGCGCAACCGGCGCAAGCTACGGCGGCTTCTCCGTCTATTGGCTCGCCGGCAACCACGACGGCCGATTTGCATGCCTGATTGCCCATGCCGGCATCTTCAACATGGAAGCCCAATACCTTGAAACCGAAGAAATGTGGTTCGCAAACTGGGACATGGGCGGCGGACAAATCAACGCGCCCACAGACGCCGCAATGGACCCCACCTATGGAGCTTACTGGCGCAAAGACAACCCGATTGCGCAACGCACCCACGCCATGTCGCCTCACCGCTTCGTCGACAAATGGACTGCCCCGATTCTCATCACCCACGGCGAATTTGATTATCGCATTCTCTCCTCTCAAGGCGAAATGGCATTCAATGCAGCCAAGCTCCGCGGCATCCCCGCCGAAATGGCCATCTTCCCCGATGAAAACCACTGGATTCTCAAACCCCAAAACGCAATCCTCTGGCAGCGACTCTTCTTCCGCTGGCTCGACCGCTGGCTAAAGCCCGCCAAGTAATCGATAAGACACCTAAGATAAATAAGTTTTATAAAATTTATAAAAGTTATAATCTAATCCCCCTTTGCTCCGCTGCTCCAATCGAGCGCGGAGCATATTTTCTTTTATGCCACCTTCCGCCAAGAAAGCCGCCTCATACTTCCGCATCACCTTTGCCAACATTGCATCAAGCTGAAATATTTGAGTGCGCATGATGTTTGCCACCGTCTCAGCCGACCGCTGCCGACACTTCTCCATGAACTCCACCACATCATCATGGGTGCGGCAGTATTGCCGTGCCTGCATGGCTCGCGGATCATTTATTCCCCATGCTGAGTAGCCTTGCTGACGCAAAAAATCATAATAATCCTCTCCGAGTTCTCGGAGCGAGCCTTTGGCGACTCCAAGCAACTTAATGCACATTTCCGTCGATACCGTATTATCCGCGACTCCCTCCACTATATTTTGTTTACATGAACGAGCAGCCTGACGCATCTGATCTACGGTACGCGAATTTCGTGGCAGATATTTGTTGATAAACATCTCTGTCACATCACATATAATCAGAGCCTTCTTATATACATTCCAATCGGTAACCTTGCCTGCTATCTTCAAAAATCCTTTCATGCCCTCAAATTTAACAATTAACGCTTAATTTAACCACATAATTCTTATAAAATTTATAAATCTTATAAATCTCATAGGGGCTTTACGCAACAAAAAAAACGGCTACCCTCCCGGGCGGCCGTTTTCCATATATACTTATCAATCTAATTTTGGTTATTTAACCAAAACCTTCTTTCCGTTGATGATGTTGATGCCCTTAACGGGTGCGCTCAGGCGACGACCCTGAAGGTCATAGATGCCCTGCACCTTTTCAGACTCAACTGCGATTTCTTCAATGCCGGTGGGGTTGTTGCCCTCGCTGTCGGCAATGGTGATGACTTCATCACTGTCAATAGAAGATGCGGTTACGTATGCCGTGAAACCAACGAGGTCAGATGCCATATCCAAATTGAATTTACCAAAGTTGGATACTTCACCGGTTTCCGTGTCTGTTACAGAGTCTTCTTGGAATAAGAAGTTGTAAACACCTTCTTCAGCGGCTGTTGCTACTTCTTCTTGAGCAACTGTGTATGACGAACCAACGAGAGCGGAAGCAACTTCGTCTGCGGTATTATCCTCAATGGGGAGATATACATAACCATCAACTACGATGTCATCACTCTTAACAACACCGAGAATAACACCGGTATTGGCAGGAATTGAACCTTTCAGCTCAGTTACTACCAAAGTAACATTTTCGGGATCTTCTGCATTGAGGGTTCCGACATATGCTTCTACCTTGTTTTCAATCAAACCAAGCTGAACGGGAGAATACAAGGTGCTCCATACGAAGCCCTCATTGTAAGCGATGGGCAGTTCGGTTACTTCAGTGAGGATCCAGCTGTATTTGTCACCTGAAGTCAACCCGGCGCAGTCTACGGCATCTCCTCGACCTGTGTCGGCACCGCCATAGAGACGACGATCCAATTGAGTTTGTATATAATAGCAACCTAAAATACTAGAGCCGGGGAAGGTAATCTCACCTTCATTTGTAGCTCCCTTAAGAACGGTTTTCCATGATAGTTCGCTTTCACCTGAATTATAGTTACCGAGGACTTTACCGTCTGCCCATGCAACAACACAAGTGCCGTCAAAGTAGAATATTGTTTCTGCGGGATTGGCATTTTCGTCAACAAGAGTGAGGTCGTTGGCGTCGTTTACAATGGAGGTGATATACTTATTAGAGTATTTATTTTTGAAGCGATAGAACTTACCGGCCTCGGGAGCATTGATTGTTGCTCCGGTTGCATAAGTGGCGCGGAGCGCATCGGCTGCAGAGTGCTTTTCTTCATTGGAAGATTCTGCGGTTAAGGCTTTAGCGGCAGCAAGAGCGGCGGCATAGTCTTCTGAAAGAGTATATTTGCCGACACCTTCACCAATGTATTCTTCGCTGAACTCATTATAATATAAAGCATCTTCGATGTCGTCTGCGGCACCGGTAGTAGCTTCAACTGCTGCTGTTTCAGCATCAGACGCAGCGAGATACCATGATGAGTTGTTGCCTGCTTCCCAGCGAACAATAGTATTACCATTGTTGGTATGGAGGTAGATATGCGATTCGTGAGCATCGTTACCGATGTATTTCACACCATATTGTGCGGTCTCGCTGTTGTATAGATCCAAAACAAACACAGAAGCATCCGCCTCATTGGTCAGTCCCATGTTGGTATTGTCCGCTGCCGGCATCTTCAAATACTTTGCCGAGAACTCGTTATATAGTTTAAAGCCGCCTTCAGCAGCAACTACTTGCCAAGTAGTCTTATTGCCATTTACATCGTCGCCGTAACGACCAACAAAAGGACCATTTCCATAGCGAACGCACATCAAGTCGGTGGGGATTTTATAACATGCGAGGGTAATGTATGCTCCGCCGGGAGTGTTGGCAGAGGTTGCAACCAACTCACCGTAGGCTGTTACGAGATTTTCAATGTCGGTTTCGGTTATAGCAGAGGGATCCATAGCCTCAGCGGTATCAACCACAGTCTGCCATGCAGCAAGACCTTCTTCCGAAGCAATGCCGAGGGCAGCGAATGCGTTACCGTTATTTATAAGGTTCAAGCCTTTGCCATAGTTTACTATGTTAGCATTCACGACTTCGTTTGCAGCAGTGAGTGTTTCTAAAAGAGCCGCAATATCAACTCCGGAGACCCCAGCGCGAGCTGCCTTTGCGGCATCAATTGCGTCACTAAGAGCTGCTTTTTGATCGCCAAATCCGGGAACGACGTCATCGGCAATGTCAGCGACTGCTGCATATTTAGCTTCTGCTTCAGCGATTTTTGTTGCGTAGGTGCTACCTTCGATGTCTCCATATGTACCTCCAACTTGAACACCCATGGCAGTGAGGTTTGCCTGATAATTGGTGTTGTCGTACACCATAAACCAATGGCTACCTGCATCATTGCCGGCCGACCATGAACCGATTCCGGGGTTGCGGTAGTTGAGAAATGCTATGTCAGTAGAAGCCGCTCCGGCGTTACCAATTGCTTCTGCACCTGATGTGTGTTTGATAAGTTGGTACTCACCCGCTACGTCCGCAAACGGAATTTTTGCAATGTTTCCATTAATTGCGCCTAACCATTTAAGTTGATTGAGACTATAAATTGTGAAGTTAGTGCTACCCTCAACCGGTACTTCAAAGAAGAACTCTGCTGTATCAAAGGTGCCGTCAGGAATGAGCAGACCATTTGCGTCCGTAGCGCCCCATTTGCCGGAATAGCGAAGAGAGTTGAGTTTGAAGGGTTTAACGCCTTCAGCGAGGGTGCCGGTCATGTTAACTGCTGCAGTAACCTGATCTCCATCAGTCCAACCGGTAACGGTCAGTACGCTTGAATCGAATGCTGGCTTGGTGTAGGTAGTGCCTTCTTCGACGAGTCCGTAGTCAACTACGATGCTTTGACCATTGCCATAGTTAATGGTGAGAGTTACCGGATAAAGAGGAACGTTGCTGGTATATGCGTTAAATTCAGCGCAGTTTGCAAAGTAGTCACCCTGAGAGCCGGAAGTGGCAGTTGCCACGAACAAGATATAACGACCGGCAGTGGGAGCGAACGTCACCGTGCTTTCTCCACGATTGCTTGTATCTCCGTATGAATAGGAAAATGTGCCCTGAGCCGTGGGAGTAAGAGCATTCTCCGATATAAACGTATCGATGTTATGTCCACCATCGCAAAGTCCCGCGTTAGATGAGTCGCTCCAAAGGTTGAGACCGTCAACGCTATCGAGTATATACACATCGCATGCAGTCACATAGCCGTTGCCCGAACTACCATCTTGGCGCGGAGTATAGCCAACTGCACTGAGTGCGGTTTCGGCGAGGGCTTCGCCACGGTCAACTACGAAATAGTGGTTTTGAGCTCTGTGAGAAGATGCAGACCAAACACTATGCCAAAAAGTACTGAGGATTCCATCCTTCATTGCATCGAGAGTGCCTAAACCGGCTCCCTCACCGGTTTCGTTACTGCAACCGCTGATAACCCAGCCGCTACGATCTTCTGCCACCAACTCGGCAGAAACTGTTGAGGTGAGACCCGGCAAGAGACCGAGCACAGCAACTGCTGAAAGTAATAGTTTTTTCATTGTTTGAATAAATTAGAAATGTTATGAAAAATTGATGTAGTATGGACACAACGAAGCGCACCCGAGGGATACATCGGATGACGCACAATATGATATTTTCAGATGACTACACGACTGCTCTGCCCATCTGTTTAGCAGCAAATAGGGGGGGGTAATTCTCAGATTATCAAGCAGTTTCATGTATAGCGACTGTGTTTTCTGCGTATTATTTTCCGGCAAATATACGAATTTTTATTTGTTTGATGCAATTTTTCGGTAAATTTTCGGCAAGTTGACTCATTTCATATTTTTTTTGTAACTTTGCAAGCCAAAGCACTTTAATTGACGAATTTTGAAACCGATAATCTATCAACTCCTTCCGCGACTATTTGCCAACAGCAATGACGCCTGCGTGCCCTGCGGCACCATTGAGACCAACGGCTGCGGCAAATTCAGCGGCATCACCAACTCCGCCCTGCGTGCGATTCGTGCTCTCGGAGCCACTCACGTGTGGTTCACCGGAGTGATTGAACATGCCCACCGCCCCGACTACTCCGCCTATGGCATCAAGCGCCATAATCCACATATTATTAAAGGAGAGGCCGGCTCGCCCTATGCCATCACCGACTACTACGACGTTGACCCCGACTTGGCGGATAATCCGGCTTGTCGTATGGCGGAATTTGAGGCACTGATTGAACGCACCCATGAGCAGGGGTTGAAAGTCATCATCGACTTCGTGCCCAACCATGTTGGCCGCGAATACCACTCCGATGCAGCCCCCAAGGGCGTTCGCGACCTCGGCAGCGATGACAATCCCATGGCGGCGTTTGACCCAAATAATAACTTTTACTATCTACCCTACACCCGTTTTAACCCGACCAACGTTCACCTTGGCGACTACGTAGAAGAGCCCGCCAAGGCCTCGGGCAACGATTGCTTCACGCCCTCGCCCGACCGAAACGACTGGTATGAAACGGTGAAACTCAACTACGGCGTGGACTACTGCGGCGGCTCGGGCTGTCACTTCTATCCCGTGCCCGACACGTGGCACAAGATGCTCCATATTCTTCGCTTCTGGGCGCGTAAAGGAGTCGATGCATTCCGCTGCGACATGGCATTTATGGTCCCCGTTGACTTCTGGCGTTGGGCAATTCCGCAGGTGCGCCGCACTCGTCGTTCCGTGCAATTCATTGCCGAGATATACGATGTAAACCTCTATCGCACATTCATCGACGCCGGATTTGACTATCTCTACGATAAAGTGAACCTCTATGACACGCTCAGAGCCATTGAATGTCACGGCGTTGGAGCCGAGCGCCTCACCCACGCATGGCAAACCGTGGGCGACATCGGCGCCCACATGCTCAACTTCCTTGAAAACCATGACGAACAGCGCTTTGCCTCCGACTTCTATGCCGGCAGAGCCGACAGGGTGCTCCCGTCGTTGGTAATCGCATCGACGTTCTCAACCGGTCCCATGATGATTTACTTCGGCCAAGAACTCGGCGAACGAGGCATGGACTCGGAAGGCTTCTCAGGGCGCGACGGTCGCACCACAATCTTCGACTATTGGAGTCTGGACAAGATGCGCCGCTGGCTCGCCGGCGGCAAGCCCTCGGCATCGAACCTCACCGAAGAGGAAGTGAAACTGCGAAACCTCTACATGACGGTGCTCAACATTGCACGCTCGGAGAAGGCAATCTCCGACGGTGCATTCTTTGACTTGATGTATGTTAACTTTGAAAGTGCCGGGTTCGACACTCACCGCCAGTTTGCCTATTTGCGCCACTATGAGAACGAGACCGCGCTCATTGCCGTGAACTTCGGCGACACGGAGGCTGATATGCGCATCAACATTCCTCGCCACGCCTTTGACTGCCTCGGGCTGAAAGAACACGAATGCTCAGCCACCGAACTCATCAGCAAGCGCAGAGCTCGCAAAGTGGTGTCGTCCGCGCTTCCGTTCACAACCAAAGTAGCACCCCACGGTGCCGTAATTTGGAAATTCACGCAAAAATGATACTCCTATATTATATATACTTCTTCCTCATAGCCGTGCCCATCATGCTCACGGCAACAGTGCTGATCAGTTTGATAGTATCGCTCGGCTGCGCGCTATTCAGCTCACGCAGCTGGGGTTACGTGCCGATTATTTTCTGGGGCAAACTGATGTGTTGGGCATCATTGGTCAGCGTTTCGGTTCGTCGCAAAGGCAATATTAAAGACGGTCAAAGCTACGTTTTCGTGGCAAATCACCAAGGAGCATTCGACATCTTTGCCATCTATGGCTTCCTTGGCCACAATTTCCGCTGGATGATGAAAGAAAGCCTCAAGAAAATCCCCATGGTGGGCTGGGCTTGCAAAAACAGCGGACAAGTATTCGTGGCTCGCAGCTCTGTTCACGGCATCGCCAACACAATGAAAGAAGCTCAAAAACGACTTGCCGGAGGGCTCAGCCTCGTTGTTTTCCCCGAGGGAGCGCGCACTTTCACCGGGGAAGTGGGGCCTTTCAAGCGCGGAGCCTACACTCTGGCCACGGAATTTAACCTCCCGGTGGTTCCCGTGACAATCGACGGTGCATTCAAAGTGATGCCGCGCACCGCTCGCTTGCCGCGCCCCGGACGCATCATATTGACCATACATGAACCAATCCCGGCGTCTGATGTAAATCTCATCGAAAACTCCCGCAATGCGGTAATCAGTGCTCTCTAACCTATCACATACTCACCTTTTTAAGAATCAACTCACAAGAAATGCGCAAGTGGCGAATTGAAGACAGTGCCGAACTTTATAACATAAACGGCTGGGGACTGAACTACTTCTCAATTAACGACAAAGGTCATGTGCAAGTGACGCCTAAAGAAGGCCTTGCTTCAGTTGATATAAAAGAGATAATGGACGAACTGCAGGTGCGCGACGTTCCGGCGCCCGTGCTCTTGCGTTTCCCTGACATCCTTGACAATCGCGTTGAAAAAATTTCGCGATGCTTCAAAACCGCAGCCGAAACATACGATTATAAAGCTCAAAACTATGTAATCTACCCGATTAAGGTAAACCAAATTCGCGAGGTGGTGGAAGAAATAGTCAGCCACGGCAAAAAATTCAACATCGGATTGGAGGCAGGCTCAAAACCCGAACTCCACGCCGTGCTCGCCACCAACATTGCCGACAATGCCCTGATTATCTGCAACGGCTACAAAGATGAGAACTACATTGAGTTGGCCATGCTGGCTCAAAAAATGGGACGCAATATCTTTCTCGTTGTCGAGAAGCTCAATGAGCTTAAAATCATTGCACGCATGGCCAAACGGCTGGGAATCACGCCCAACGTTGGCATTCGCATCAAAATATCCAACTCCGGCTCCGGAAAATGGGAAGAAAGCGGCGGCGACCAAAGCAAATTCGGGCTCAACTCCTCCGAGTTGCTTGAAGCAGTGGACTTCCTTGAACGCAACGACATGATGTCATCGCTCCGACTCATTCACTTCCATATCGGCAGCCAAATTACCAAAATTCGTCGCATCAAGAACGCACTGCGCGAGGCAATGCAATTCTACGTGCAGCTGACAAAAATGGGATTCGGCATTGACTTCGTCGATATCGGCGGCGGCTTGGGAGTGGACTATGACGGAACTCGCTCTTCATCGTCGGAATCATCAATGAACTACTCCATTCAGGAGTATGCCAACGACGCAGTGTCCGCACTCGTTGACGCCTGCATGAAAAACGACATTTCTCAGCCCAATATCATCACCGAAAGCGGTCGCTCCCTGTCGGCCCACCATTCCATTCTGGTATTTGAGGCGTTGGAATCCACATCGCTGCCTGCATGGAAAGACGCAGAAGAAGTAAGCGACCAAGACCATGAACTTGCACGCGAACTATACGACATTTGGGACAAACTCGATGCTCCGCGCCTCTTTGAATCGTGGCACGATGCCCTGCAAATCCGCGAAGACGCACTCGAACTCTTTTCTATCGGTCTGCTCGACTTGCGCACTCGCGCTCAAATCGAGAAACTGTTTTGGTCAGTGGCTCGCGAAGTGGCAGAACTCGGAAACTCCATGAAACATCCGCCCGAGGAATTGCGCAAAATCTCACGCATGATTCCCGACAAGTATTTCTGCAACTTCTCGCTCTTCCAGTCGCTCCCTGACCATTGGGCCATAGACCAAGTATTCCCGATCATGCCAATCAGCCGCCTCGATGAAAAACCGTCGAAACTTGCCACTATCCAAGACATGACATGTGACTCCGACGGCAAAATCGCCCACTTCATCACTGCGTCGGGCATATCGGACTCCCTGCCCGTGCATCCGCTGAAAGCCGGCGAGCCTTATTACATCGGAGTATTCCTCGTTGGTGCATATCAAGAAATCCTCGGCGACATGCACAACCTCTTTGGCGACACAAGCGCCGTACATATTGACGTTTATAAAGACCACTACGAAATAGACCAAATCATTGACGGCGAAACGGTTGCCGAAGTGCTCGACTACGTGCAATTCAACCCCAAAGCACTGGTGCGCAACGTTGAACGCTGGGCCACTGCCGCCATGAAATCCGGGAAAATCACCCCCGAAGAAGGGCGCGCATTCCTCGGCAACTATCGTTCGGGACTCTACGGCTACACCTACCTCGAAAAAGACTGATGCCACGCTACTTTATTCACTTGGCTTTTCGCGGAGCACCGTTCCACGGGTGGCAGACTCAGCCCGGAGCAATCAGCGTGCAGCAAGTGCTTGAAAATGCTCTATCGACAATCCTGAGAGTACCCACTCCGATAGTCGGCGCAGGGCGCACGGATGCCGGAGTGAACGCCTCGATGATGACGGCCCACTTTGATGCCGCATCAGCCCCGGAACCGCGAGCGGTGAATGCCCTTGTGGCGCCTCACATCGTCGTCTATGACATCCGGCAAGTGCCCGACAATGCCCACGCCCGATTTGACGCCACCTCGCGGACATATCACTACAAAACCGTTGAGACTCGCACGCCCTTTCTCAACGAACTGACGTGGTTCACTCGCCCGCTCGACTATAAGTCAATGAACAGAGCGGCAGAAATCCTGTTACACACCGAAGACTTCACCTCCTTTGCCAAGCTTCATTCCGACGCCAAGACCAACATCTGCCGGGTGACTCGCGCCGAATGGATTCCCGACCCCACAACCGGTGGCATGACGTTCGTTATCACAGCCAACCGCTTCCTGCGCAACATGGTTCGCGCAGTCGTTGGAACCCTCGTTGAAGTAGGCCGCGGCAAAATGACAGTCGAAGACTTCGCTCACGTAATTGAGCAACGCGACCGCTGCGCCGCCGGAACGTCAATGCCAGCCCACGCCCTTTACCTCGCAGAAGTAACCTACCCCTACTAATATATTTATTCACACATTGAGATATGGAACTAACAAAAAGTATGCACATCAAGTTTATCTGTATTCTCTGCATAGCAGTGAGTTGCGTCTTTTGCTCCCCACGAGCAAAAGCTCAACGATTGGCGTTGAAAACCAATGCTTTGGAATATGCTGTATTGTCGCCGAACTTAACGTTTGAAGCACGACTCAGCCCCAAATTCTCCTTATAATTGGGATTAGGAACTCACCCCACCAACCTTTCTATCGCAAACACTAAACTCACAAATTTCCGTATTGAACCAGAACTGCGATATTGGTTCAATCGTCCGATGGCAAAACATTTTATTGCTCTAAGTGCCACAGCCGGAGCCTACTCCTTACGCCATAAAGACCACTACTTCAAAGGAGACGTATTGGCTGCCGGCATCAGCTATGGATATGCCTTGGTGCTAAGCAAACACTGGAACATGGAGGCTGAAATCGGCATCGGGCTCGGGTCTTTTAAAGGCTACGACTACAAAGGCGCAGACAATATGCCCTCGCAGAAAAACTATTCCCGGATTTTACCGGTTCCCATACGTCTTGCCCTATCATTCGGCTATGTTTTTTAATCAACCATGAAACAAAAAAACATTATGTCACATCGTTTTTTATTTATCGCCACCATAATTTCTCTGACAGCCGCCACGAGCTTCGCTCGCACGGTAAATGTGCATGGCAGCGTCACCCTAAACGGCACGGCTGAACCACTTTACGGCATTGCTATTTATAACGGCACATCCGACAAACTCATAGGTATAACAAATGAAGAAGGGAGATATGCTGTAACCCTCGATTCTAACGATGACCTCGTATTCAGTTCCCAACTCACAAAGGAACATCGCGAGCCCCTGAAAGGGCGACTGAGAGTTGACGTTGAACTAATGCCGGAGGCCAATGAACTTCAAGAAGTTGAAGTCATTGCCGAAGGAGGAGGAAATACTCTTGAAACTGAGCCTACCGACATTGGCGTATGCGGAAATTCGCTCATACTGAAAACTTCGGTAAAAATTCCGCCCGAAATGTTCAGTTCAGAAAAACGCATGATAGTTCAGCCGGCACTTTATAACGTGACTCGTCGCCAACTTCAGTATATGACTCCGATAGTCTATGACGGTTGGCGCTATGACGTCACTCAAGAGCGCATGCTGGATTGGGACATGACAAAAGATCCCCTATTGCCGTATCAACAGGTTAAGAACAATGGGCGTAAGGGAGAAAATCGCATCACTATCAATGATTCCATATATGTGGAGAACACTGACGAAGACTTTATGTTTATCGTCATGTCTTCCCTTGAGAATTACAATCGCGTCATTTACGCCGACACCTTCGAACTCGCCCGAGGCACAGTCAATCCATTGAGATTTCTAACCTATAATACCAAGCCTCAGCCAATGAATGAGGACAAGTTCAAACCGCTTCCCGAAGTGGAAATGCGCGACTCGAAAGGAGAAATGCAACTGACCTTCCCCGTAGGCAAATCCAGACTGGATTTATCTTTAGGCAATAATGCTGCTGAGCTTCATGCCATGCTGGTTGAGTTTTCGACTATCGAGAATGACCCGAATATGACCCTGAAACAGTTCAGCATCAACGGATATGCATCGCCTGAAGGTCGCTATGAATCCAATAAGCGATTGGCGCAATCGCGCGTCAACGCCACCATGGACTACATTATGCAAATGCTCAATCCCGAATTAAGCAAGGACGCTCAGAAGATAACCCATTCGGAAGTGTCTCCCTGGGAAGATGTAGTTACTTTACTTAGAAACGACAGTTTGTCGGATGAAGCTGATGCTCTGCAAGCCGTCATTGATCGCTACTCCGGATTTGACGCTCGTTCGGCGGCAGTTACTCGACTACCTTTCTATCGCAGCCTTATCGTGACCAAATATCTTCCTCAATTACGCCGTGTAAACTATATAATCAGCTACTCTCGCTATCGTCCCCTAACCGACGAAGAAATTGCAGAATTATACGCTAAGAATCCGACCGGGCTGACTAAATATCAATATTATCGGCTCTACACAAGTCGCAATGACGAGGCACGCGAAGAGGCATTGGTCAATGCACTGAAAGCACACCCGGATTTCGTAGTCGCAGCGACAGATCTCGCCGACATAAGGCTAAATCAAGACAAAAATCCGATTGACATTCTTGAGCCATTCTTCACCGACAAATCTAAATGGAATGAGCTTCCCTTATCCACGCGCTACAACATGGGGCTATGCTGCATGAAGGCCAAAAACTACTCTCGCGCAGATTCCCTTCTGAAAGATTTACCCGATACCTCGGAGTTTCATACCGCAAAGATTTACAGCACAGCACTCAACGGCAAATACCGACAAGTAATGACTGAAATCTGCGAAGATTCTCCCATTAACGAAGTCGTTATATTGCTCGCTTTGAAAGATAACGCTCAGGCTTGGCGTCGAGCTCAAAAACTCGGCAATAGTGCCAACGAAGAATACATTAAAGCCATCGCTGCAAACCGCGTTGACGAATATCTGTTGGCAATTACTCATTTGGGTAATGCCCTGCGACAAGACCCCACTCTAATTGAAATCGCCAAAATTGACGGCGACATCAATGGCATTCTTGATGATATTGACCAAAATTCCGAACAGCAAGAAAATGAATAACATAGTCCACAAAATATGCCTTATAGCCGTGATCGCATTCGGTACCTTATGCGCATCGGCAAAAACCTCAGTTCCATTCAATACCGAAGGCGCCACCGGATTCAACGCCCTCGAACACGTATTGCAAAAGCCATTGGGCAACGACTCATTTCCCGATGAGCAAAAAGGTATTGACAAACACTTCTTCATTGCCGGCTATGCAGGTTCAAACCTGTCCTTAAATAACTTTCAAGTAAGGAATATTCGCCCGGGGCTTCGTCTCGGCGGACAAATCGGCACTTGGTTCAACCCCAACCACGGTTTGCGTCTTAGCGGCGAAGCGGGATTGCTCTCTCGCCACGCGCCTAACAAACGCACATGGTTCGGCTCCGTCAAGGCTGATTGGCTGATCAATCTGTCGTCATTATACGGCGGATTTAACGCCGACAGGCCCTTTGAGCTAATCGGCGCAATCGGTCTTGAATACCAACGCATACGCCAAAACGGCAAATGGGGAAATGAATTTGGCATCGGTGCCTCTTTGCAATGCAAATTCAACGTTTCGCCTAATTTGTTCCTATTCGTTGAGCCTCGCCTCAGCCTGCTCCGAGGCGCTCGCTACGACTATCCGAGCGATTGGCGCCGATTCAAAACGGATTTGGCCCTAAACATTGGCCTCGGCTACCGCATTCTGACCGGAAAACTTCGCCAACAGGGAGCTACTCAATTCGTTCAAAGCAACGATGACAACCTTTACTTTGGCATGGGCGCCGGAATTTTCGACATGATGCGCAACGGATTCCCGAAACTATACTTCAAGCATCACAACCCGATTGTAAACGCCCACATCGGCAAATTCTTTTCATCAACGTCGGGGCTGCAAGTCTCAATGGACTTTGGACGCTTCACTACGACCAAACGCCAAAATCGATTCTTCGCTACCGCGTCACTCGACTACGTTCTGAACCTTGCGAACGCATTAGGCGGATACCGACCTGACCAAACATTCCAAATACTGCTCAATGCAGGCGCCAGCGCCGGCTATGTCAGAGGCTCCTTCTTCCCGGGCATCGATGCCGGTATTACGGGAATGTTCCGCCTCAGCCCGAATTGGGGCATCTACATTCAGCCGAAAATGTATCTTTTCACCCGAGATTTTTCTCGCAAACTCGGAACTCCACACGCTCCCTTAGCTTCAGTTTCGCTCGGACTGCGATACACTATCGGAGACTTCTCTCGCCTGAAACCTGAAAGCTACGAACAGTATAATTCCGATCCTAAACATTGGTTCTTGCAAGTGGCAGCAGGAGGAGGCGCCAGACTGCGTGGCAACTACACGAGCGGCGCACCCGAAGTGTCAGTAGGATTTGGCAAACGCTTTACTCCGACATCAAGTTGGAGAGTCGGGCTTGACGCAATCGCTTACATGAAAGCGCCGTTAGCTCCATCTCTAACCTTACAAGCCGACTATCTCTCCAGCCTTACAACCGCCATGCTCGGGTATGACCCCAATCGCATCTGCGATTTCTCTCTGGTGCTTGGCGCATTTGCCGGAATCGCCAATTATGATGGGCCGATAGCAGCAACATACGGATTAAAAGCAGGGGCACAAATGGCATTCCGATTGAATTCCTCCCTGCAACTCTTTATCGAACCGCAGTTCCTTGCAGTCAACGCCCCGGCAGCCAAAAACAGCCGCATTTGGGTGCCTGAAGTCCGCGGTCTGATCGGCCTCAAATATAACCTCGGCACTCCTTCCGGCAAACGAGGCTCATTCGACAATGCCCCCTATGGTGGCGATCAACGCAATTTCATCGGTTTCGCTGCAGGTCCGTCAGTATTCAGCGGCAGTTTCAGTCGTTCAAACATAAACATGACCGGAACACTTGACCTGCAAATCGGCCATTGGTTCTCTTTAGTTTCGGGAATACGATTCACCTACGGAAACGATTGGATTAGGCGAATCGGCAAGACTTGCTACGTTGGCTCCGCACGAGTGGACTACCTTCTTAACCTGACTTCTTTATTTGAACGAAGCGATACGCGCCGATTCCACATCATAGGCGCCGCGGGTGTCGGACTCGCATTCTGCGAAGAAGCCGCTGCGGATTTCGGTCCGATGGCCTACGGAGGCCTGCAATTCCGCTATAACCTCAACAAGAGCATAGACCTGCACATTGAACCCGGAGCCGAATTTTGGGCAAACCGCGTCATTCCCAACCCGACTTCTCCTCATCGCTTTGTAATGACCGGACGTCTGGCTTTGGGTGCTTCCTATCGTTTCTAACCATCACGTGACCAGACCTTAAAATGGATACAGTCAACACTCTGAAATCCTCTGTTATTGCCGGTATATGTATCGGAGTGGCAGGCATCGGCTTTCTTGCCACTCGCGACATCATCGGCAGCGTCCTCTTCGCGTTTGCCCTGCTCACCGTAGTGGCATATAAGCTATATCTTTACACCGGCACTGCCGGATTTATCAAAAAAGGCGAACTCCCGTTCCTGCTTTTAGTCTTTGCCGGCAATGTCACCGGGTGCCTGCTGATGGCACTTTTGGCCCGACTATCGCCAATGCCCCTGCAAGAATCCGCCCAAAGCATCCTTGAAGGACGCCTTGTCACCGGACCGCTCAGCGGAGGCATTCTGTCCATTGCTTGCGGATTCATCATGACCACGGCTGTCACCTTTGCTCGCAAAGGCAACAACCTGCCCTTGCTCTTCGGCGTTCCGCTCTTCATCACGTGTGGCTACCCCCACTGCATGGCAGATGCATTCTTCTATCTCTGTGCGCCGCTTAGCTACTGGAGCGCAAACCTCGGAAGCATTTTGAGTTTCTACGGGTGCATCGTAATCGGAAATTTCATCGGCTGCAACCTATATCGTCTCATCATGGGCAAAAACCCGGACTAATCCATTTGCACAATCTGCAAACATTCCGTATCTTTGCGAATAAATCTTCGAACAACTTAACCATGAGCAAAATCATACTGACCGGTGACCGCCCAACCGGAAAACTTCACTTAGGGCACTACGTCGGCTCTCTGCGCCGTCGCGTTGAACTGCAAAACTCCGGCGAGTTTGACAAAATTTTTGTCATGATTGCCGATGCACAAGCTCTGACCGACAACGCAGATAATCCGGAAAAAATTCGTCAAAATCTCATTGAAGTAGCACTGGACTACCTCTCGGTTGGCATCGACCCGGCGAAAACAACCATCTTCGTGCAAACACAAGTACCGGAACTCACCGAACTTGCGTTCTATTACATGAACCTCGTCACGGTTTCACGAGTGCAACGCAACCCGACGGTGAAAACCGAAATCAAGATGCGTAACTTTGAGCAGTCAATCCCCGTGGGATTCTTCTGTTACCCCGTGAGCCAAGCATCTGACATCACTGCATTTGATGCCACCGTGGTTCCCGTGGGCGAAGACCAAGCCCCGATGATTGAGCTCACACGCGAAATAGTGGCTCGTTTTAACCACATTTACGGCCCCACCCTCGTTGAACCCGAAATTCTCCTCCCCGACAATGCCGCCTGCATGCGCCTGCCTGGGACCGACGGCAAAGCCAAAATGAGCAAATCGCTCGGCAACTGCATCTACCTCTCCGACTCACCCAAAGAGTTGAAAAAGAAAATCAACAGCATGTACACCGACCCGGAACACCTCACCATCGACTCTCCGGGCCACCTCGAAGGCAACGCTCCCTTCATCTACCTCGATGCATTCTGCCGCGATGAACACTTCGCGAAATATCTGCCCGACTATGCCAACCTCCAAGAGCTCAAAGACCACTATACCCGTGGGGGACTTGGCGACGGCACGGTGAAGAAACTCCTCTTCAACATTCTCGAAGAAGAACTCGCACCGATTCGCGAACGTCGCAAACACTACGAGCAAAACATTCCCGAAGTGTTCGAAATCCTCCGCAAAGGCTCCGAAGAAGCTCGCGCTGCTGCCGCGAAAACGCTCAGCAGAGTGCGCCAAGCAATGCGCATTGACTACTTCGACGACGCCGACCTCATCGCCGAACAAGCCAAGAAATACGGCAAATAATTTGCCTGCGTAGGTTTCTTTTCGTAAATTAGTAGCGATGTTACAGCAGATTATCAACGAGTTTCGTTCCGTGTCGCTCGAAGAAATGGGCAAGGTAAAGCTCATGAACCGAGTGGACACTAAGTTCGTAACTACTATTGATAAGTTGGAGCGTCTGCTAAAATTGGCTCAAGGCAGCTATGCCATTCAAAAAATAGAAGGCAAGCAAGTGATGCCCTACACCACGCTCTACTATGACACCTCTGACTGCAACATGTTCTCCGAACATCACCGAGGCAAAAAGAATCGCCAAAAAATCCGCGTGCGCCGCTACGAAAACTCCGGAGTATCATTCCTTGAAGTCAAAAGAAAGAACAACAAGGGAAGAACCGACAAAAAGAGGATGCAAACAAACGACCGAGTGCCCGATTTGGACCTTGACTTCTACCGCACATTCTTGATTCAAAAATCACGCTACGGAGCAAAAAAACTTCTGCCTCAACTCAGCAATGCGTTCAACCGAATCACTCTGGTAAACAACGCAATGACCGAACGTCTGACAATCGACATCAACCTGCGATTCTTCAACGAACAAACAAAAATCAAAACCGACATGGGACCGCTCGTAATCATTGAAGTGAAACGCGACGGTCAAACCTACTCTCCGGTGCTCGACATGCTCAAGCAGCTGCGCATTCATCAAAGCGGATTCAGCAAATATTGCATCGGAATGGCTCTCACGAACTCAAAGCTCAAGCGCAACAGATTCAACGAACGCTTGCGATACGTAAAAAAACTAACCTCCAATTACTCACCGAATAATCAATAACACCATAAAACCTTTCATCATTACCATGATTCAAAACGAAGACCAATTATTTGAGATAGCCACAGACGACCTCCCCGTTCATGTGTCTCTTTGGGATCTCATCAACCCCGCGGGATTCAGCGCAATCGACATGTGGGAGCTCTTGATTCGCTTTGCTTTCAATGCGCTGATTGTCACCAGCATCATTCACCTGCTCTACTACCCCAAGAGCAAGCGTAAAGACTATTATTTCACTTTCTCGCTTATCTCCGTCAGCATCTTCTTCTTGATTTATTTGCTCGGAGGGGTGAAGCTGAAAGTCGGATTTGCCCTCGGCCTGTTTGCCATATTCGGCATCATACGCTACCGAACCGAGTCCATGCCGGTGCGCGAAATGACCTACCTGTTCGTAATCATCGCAATCTCGGTAATCAACGCCCTTGCCTCGCACCTGATGCAAGCCTTGGTGGCAAACGTGCTATTCGTTGGCTGGATATGGATATGCGAAAACTCCCGATGGATTAAACATGTGGGCAACAAACTCGTCTTGTACGATCGCCCCGAACTCACCGACCCGGCAAGATACGATGAATTGGTTGCCGATTTGAAGAAACGCACCGGACTGAACATCACAAAGGTCGAAGTGGGCCACATTGACTTCTTGCGCGACACGGCAATGCTCAAAGTTTACTACATCCCGACTCACCCGGGCGAAAACACCGTTGACCACTTACTTAAATTCCCCAAAGAAGGGCAATAACCCATTATGAAAACTTCCGCAAAACTACTCCTCGCTCTGGGCGCATGCGCCTTGAGCTTTGCGGCCTCTGCGCAGACACTTCTCGTAGGTGCCGAAGCAACTAAAAAACTCCCTCACAACTTCTCCGTCGGCATCGATGCCGAATATCGTTCTATGGAATGGTTTGACCATACCGCACAATGGTCAGTCGGAGCCAACATCGGATATAAACCCGCCAAGTTCTTGAAGCTCGGGCTGAAGTATGAATATCTGCGCGATCAAGAGCTCGGAGAAACAAAAAATGAGCAAGGAGTTGACTACGTGCGTGAAAACTACTGGAACAACAAACACCGCGCAAGCATCAGCGTGACCGGAGATATTAAAATTTGGAAATTTGAACTGAGCCTGCGCGAACGTTTCCAATACACTTATCGTCCCTACCAAGAAATCGACCAATTCGAATACGACCCATTCGACAATTCTTTTATCCCCGACGGTAACAAAAAAGTCAACGCCAAGAGCAAAATAGTGCTCCGCAGCCGCTTGCAAGTCGAGTTCAAGCCCTATAAGAAGTGTCCGTGGAAGCCTTATGCCAGTTTTGAACTGTACTCCCTCCTTGCCGACATAAACCATACGAAAGCAAAAACCGACCCCGCACTCTTTTGCGACAAATTCCGCGTAACTGCCGGCACTTCTTATAAAATCAACAAAAAGAACGACATAGACTTCTTCTATCGCTACGCAAACACTGCCGACGACGATGAACGAGAAATGAAACACACCATCGGCATCGTATATAAATTCGATTTTTAACAAAAAAATGTTAACGCATTTGACTTATCAATAACATATTTCATAAATTTGCATTATTCGATTAACCTTAATGCAAATTTATGATGAAAAAGTACTTACTCCCGATCTTGATGACGGCTGCCTTGGCTTCCTCCGGGCAGACCGTCTCTTTTGATGCCTTAAGCCGCACAACAGTAGCGAGCGCTTCATTAGAGCAACTCACGGGAACCACCCCGAAATCTTATGCTCTGCTCAAAAACAGTGCGAAACACAACGCATCAGTCCCGAAGCGAGTTAAAAGGGCAGTCTCGGAAGGCAAAGCCGAAATAATACTCGAAGCCCACAAGGTCTTTGGCGAATTCTCAAAGTCCGGGTTCCAGATGCTTCTTGATGCCGACGCCACGGCCTATTGGGATCTGTTCTATGACTTTTCTACGGGCTTTTACGGAGATTATGTCGATTTTGAGTATAAGATTCCGGAAAATGCCGACCCGTCTGAAGAGACTGAAAACGTGGTACTCGACGGCGAAATCGCCATTGAAATTCCTGCCGGGAAATACGACTATATGATTCTTTACCCCTTCCCGGGCGAGGGAATGGTGATGCCGCAAGGCGAATTTGCCAAATATGACGATTTTGAGTTCAAAGACGGCTACACTTACCGTTTTGTGTGTGAATATCAGCAGAATGAATCAGGATATAACGAAGTATATGCCGTACTTTATGCCGACACCGATGCCGCCGTATCTTC
The DNA here is from genome assembly GCA_015061005.1 of Bacteroidales bacterium. Lineage (GTDB taxonomy): Bacteria > Bacteroidota > Bacteroidia > Bacteroidales > Muribaculaceae > UBA3263. Next base: position 70,219 of record SUXJ01000009.1, on the reverse strand, counting down.
CGTAATTCTCCCACCGAATGGAATGGAAATGAGCAATCAGGAAGAAATCTCGATCAACATCTCCAATCGGGGCAATTCCGACATTTCGGGATTTAAGGTTTGCTACCAAATAGACAATAACGAGACCGTAACGGAAACATATAGCGGCACCATTGCTCCGGGCGAAACCGCAACATACACATTCGCCACTAAAGCAGATTTCTCTGAAGAAAAACTATATTCAGTTGAGGCATGGATTGAGCTGGAAGGCGACATGATTGCATCGAACGACTCCGCCTCCGGAGCATGCCTACACGTCGGAGCGAAGACTCTGCCCTACTTCTATGACTTCTCCTCGACCGGCAAAGCACAATTCTCTTATGATTGGACAATCATCGACGGAAACGCCGACAACAATACTTGGATGTACAACGAATGGGCCGAGGGTGCAGATGGAGTCGAGGGAGCTGCAAGCTGCCCGGGCTGTTGGAGCGGAGACATGACCGGCAATGACTACTTGATAAGCACTCCGCTAAACCTTAAAGCCGGCAATAACCATATTGTATTCTACACCAAGTGCGTCAATCCCGACTACACGACTGAATTACTCGACGTAAGGTTCGGCACGTCAACCGACGTTGACCAAATGACCGTTATCGGCGACTACGCTGTTGACTCATCTGATTGGATCAAAAAAATCATCAACTTCGATGTGCCCGAAGATGGCGTTTATTATGTTGCATTCCATGCCAAATCCGTTGACGGTAGGAACGTATATATCGATGATGTTCTCATCGATGCCGGTTTCCATGCCGTATCGCCTGACTTGGCAATCGAGCGCGTACTGCTGCCCTACTCCAACAGCAACCTTTCGGCGGAAAGCATAGTGGGCGCAGTTATCCGCAATGACGGCACCGGACCGACCTCGACATTCACATTGACCTACACCGTAAACGACCGCGAAAAGGTAACTCAGGAATTCACAGATGCACTCTACCCCCAGGAATCAAAGAAGTATTACTTCACCACTACCGCCGATTTCTCTGCCGTAGATATTTATCAAGTCATCGTTGAAGCAATCGTTGACGGGTCCGCTCAGCAAGCCACTGCCTACGTGGAAAACCAAGAGCCCGTCACTCAATTCCCTATCACGACAGACTTTGCCACTAAGGACGGATACTCCATCTATTGGAACGAATTGAATCCGGGCGCATGGTATTACGATGAAATGTCTAGCGGTCAGTTTGGCACTGATGTAAGCGGATTGGAAAACGGATTGATGAGCCGCGGGTTATACCTTGATAAGCCGGTAAGATTCAAACTTCAATACGCTAAAGGCGGTTGGGAGCGCGCAGGCATGTACGTAGCATTCGGAAAGGCCGGGACCGACATTGCCACATATACCAAGGTCTATGATGACCATAATATTAACGATGCCATGACCGTGGAGTTCACCGCCACTCCCGACGAAGCCGGCGCATATAATTTCATCATCGTAAACGATAGCGATGAATATAGTTCACTTTATCTGGGCATGGCCGAAATCTCCAAGGTTGAAGATCACGATTTGAGAATAACCGACATTGAGACTCCTCTTGCGCGATATATCCCCATAGCTCAAACCCGAGGCGAATGCGAGTTCGTTGTTAACGTTGAAAACCGAGGTGCAAAAGAAATGACCGGAGCAAAAGTGATGCTCTACAATGGGGCAGACCTGATAGCCACCTCCGAAGCCGGCTCAATTCAGCCCGCAGAAGTCAAACCATTCTCCATTAAAACGACGTTGCCAAGCGTTGAAGTTGGAGGCACTTACGCCATATCGGCAAAAGTTGAATGCGACATCGCTGACTCATATATCGAAGACAACACATTATCACTGCCTACAGCCAATGTTACACAGACCACCTTTGCCACCGAAAATATCGAAGATCTTACCTACGGTACAGGTTCGTGGGGTAAACCCCTGGGTATCGGCAATGTGTTCCGCCTGTCCTCTGCCGATGAACTTGCGTCTGTAACAATAGGCTTTGCAAACACTGAAGAATCCGAACAGGCATCAGAAATTGTAGCAGTAGCTGTCTATCAATTGAATCAGGACTACTCCATCAACTATCAACTCGCCCGAAAAGAGCTTGAACGCGGCATGGGCGGAATCATCAACGTTGACTTCAACCCGATGAAACTGAATCCCGGATTGTATTTCTTCGAAGTGCAACAGCTCTCCTCCAACAATATGGGATTGGCTTATGAGCAAGGCGTAGGGCTGTATTGCTGGCAAAACATTGACGGCGAGCTCACGAAAACCAATGACGCCACACTCTTGATCCGCGCCGAATTCCCCGAAGATGCTGTTGTTTACGAAACAGATGGTGCGGTAATGGAATTTACCACCCCGACAAAAAAGAACTATCTCTACTCTAATCAAGAAACCGTCACCGTCAGAGTTAAAAACATGGGCTATACCGCCGCCACTCTGCCCGTGAAATTGACCGTTAACGGCGTTGAAGCAGGTATCGCCGAAGTAACGTTGAGGCCTTACGAAGTTTCTGACGTGGAATTTGCCGGCATTGATATGTCAACCCCCGGCAGTTATGAGCTTCAAGCCTCAGTTGCGATAAGCAATGACGAAAACCCCGCCAACGACAGCTTGACCGAGACTTTCATTGCCGAAGAAGAACTGAACCCGTATCGCTTGGACTTTGAATCTTGCCACGACTTTGATGCCGGCGGCGATACCTTCAACCCTCGCTGGACCACTGCAGCAAGAGTTGACTTCGAAACCGACTACTTCTGGGCATTCGAACACACCAACAGAGGTAAACCCGTGGGGTTCATCGCATTTAATCCTGAAGCGACTAAACCTGCCATAACAGAAGATAATCTACCGGGATTCTTCGCACATTCCGGCAAGAAATTCGGTGCTGCATTCTGCAATGGCTACGAAGCAACTATATCCGGCATAGAAGTAGCCGACACTTGGCTCATTTCACCCAAACTGAAGCTCAACGATAACTCATCATTTGAACTTTACGTAAAAACACGCTTCATCGAATCTCCGGACCAAACTCTCGAAAAGTTCAACATCTTGATCTCTGAAACCGACAATAACTATGAGAGTTTTACTGTTTTAGGCGAAGAAGTGCGCGAAGCTCCTCTGGATTGGACAAAAGTGGAAGTGGATCTGTCGGCCTACGACGGCAAGGAAGTTTATGTTGCGGTGCAATATGTCGGCGTGGCATACAAAAATGTATGCCTCATGGTCGATGACCTTGAAGTAAAAACCGATGCCATATCCTCAATACAATCGGCAACCTCGGACCGTATCAACGCATACTATTCACCGGGCAACAATCAGCTTAAAGTCTCCTCTGAAGGCAACATTGAAGCGATTGATGTTTACAACGCACAAGGAGCTCGCGTGTATAATGAATCAAACACCGGTGTTAATGCTCGCACCATATCAATGTTGAGCTACTCCGCAGGTGTTTACATCGCTAAAGTAACCGATGAAAACGGAAACAGCCGAACCATTAAGTTCGCAATCCGTTAATCAACCAATTCTACCCCCGGAAAAGCGAGGTGGCTGCGTCGCCGCCTCGCTTTTCCTTACTTAAGTGATTAACCCATTTTTCTTAAGCACAACATCAGCAGAGCGCAACTAAACATATTACTAAAACTGTCGCAGAACGGGGCAAAAAAGTTGCGCGCAAATTTGCATAACCCGAATTTTATCCCTAACTTTGCACCACCAAACTCGCAAAGGGTTCCATGGCCGAGTGGCTAGGCAACGGTCTGCAAAACCGTCTACAGCAGTTCGAATCTGCTTGGGACCTCCACAAAAAAAATCGAGCTGCGTTTTTCGTGGTTCGATTTTTTGCTTTTATGCCAACCATAAATCACAATTATTAACCCATGAAAAAATTTGCAACTGCCGTCATCGCACTTTCCGCACTTTATGCAAATGCAACCGTGGAAAACTTACTGCCGACACCACAAAAAGTAACCCCCTCCGAGGGAGTCTATGTCTTGCCGGAATCAATAGCCGTTAATGACCCTTCAAACAGCTTTGTTTTGCGAAATTTTCTCACTGAAAACAACATCACAATCAGCAGCGAAGCTTCGGCTGTCATCTCAGTTGAACTCGTTAACGAAATACCCGGAAGCTATGACTATGAGCTTGCAAACTACGAAAACGAGGCATATACACTCAGCGTAACCACAGACGGCATTAAAATTCAAGCCATAACACCAACGGGTGTGACTCGCGCGGCTCAAACCCTTGCTCAACTCGCCCAAGACGCCGGAGGAGCAATTGAATGCGTCAGCATCACAGACTGGCCGGCATTCAAGTTGCGCGGATTCATGCACGACGTTGGACGCTCTTTCATCTCCGTCGATGAGCTCAAACGCGAAATCGACCTCCTTAGCCGATTCAAAGTCAACACATTCCATTGGCACTTGACCGACTATACCGGATGGCGCCTGCAAATCAACGCATACCCCCAACTGACCGGCGAAAAAGGCATCACTCGATTCCCCGGCAAGTACTATACTCAAGCTGACGCCAAAGAAATTCAAGACTATGCAGCCGAGCGAGGCATAACCGTCATCCCGGAAATCGACATGCCCGGTCATTCACATCCATTTGAAAGCGCAATGGGGTTCGGCATGCAATCTCAACAAGGCATTGACGCGCTGAAAGTGATTCTTCAAGAAGTAACCGCGCTATTCGACAAAGCTCCTTATATCCATATCGGTGGCGACGAAGTAAGTTTCAATGACCAATACATCATTGACATGATAAACTACGTTCATGGTCTTGGAAAGAAAGTAGTCATCTGGAACAGGTATAACACCCCGTCAAAACTGGTTAATCCCAACATTATTCCCTGCGACATGGTAACAAACTGGGCCACTACCGGCACTTTGGCATCCGGAATCCCCAACATTGACATGCGCTACAATTACATCAATCACTTCGACGTGTTTGCAGACGTGGTCGGTATCTACAAAAGTTCAATATTCTACGTTGAAAAAGGTAACCCGGACGTTGCCGGTACAATAACCGGCATTTGGAATGACACCATGGTGCCCACAGAAGAAGACATTATCCGTCAAAACAACTTCTATGCAAGTGTGCTCGCCTCTGCCGAACGCGCATGGATTGGCGGCGGAGAACAATACATCGAGACCGGCGGCACGCACCTACCTAACAGTGGCAGCGAATTTGAAGCATTCGCAGATTGGGAACGACGCTTCATCTACCACAAAAACACCACCCTGCAAGCCACTCGCCACCTGATTCCTTACGTTAAGCAAACCAACGTAAGTTGGTACCTTACCGACCAAATCCCCAACGGTGGCAGCAAAACAAAAATTCTTGAGCCCGAGAAATACAAATCAACCGATGCCGCCGACACTCCCAAAGACTTTGAAATTGACGGCATAAACTACGGCGTAAAAAAAATAACCGGTGCGGGCCACTATTTACGCCACATCTGGCATGGAACAGTTAAAGGCGTTTACGAAAATCCGCAAAACAACATGACCGCCTACGCTTGGACCTACGTTTACTCTCCAATTGAACAAGACGCTGCGGCTTTCATCGAATTCTACACTTATAGCCGCTCGGGCAATGAAAGAGGTCCATTGGCAAACAAATGGGACAGACGAGGCTCTCGTATCTGGCTCAACGGAACAGAAATTAAAGCTCCGAGCTGGACTCAACCCGACAAATCTATCGTTCAGAACCACACCACCGAGGGGCTGACAAACGAGAACTTCACCGCTCGCCCCGCCACCCCGATTCACCTTAATCAAGGGTGGAACAAAGTGTTCCTGAAGTTGCCTCACGTCGATAACGGCGGCACCGCTCGCGACAAGTGGCAATTCACCTTCGTCATAGTAGATACCGAAGGAAAAGACGCCCTCGACGGCCTCGTCTATTCGCCAACAGCAAGCATCGACAAAAACGCAGAAGCACTCGCCGACCTCATCCTTGAAGCACGAAACGCCGTAAAAGCAAAAATTCGCGACATACCCGGCTACTATGCCAGCTCAGAGTTTGACGTGGAGCTCATGGCAAAAGCAGACGAAGTTGAAGCTACTCTCGGGTCTGAAATGCCTGCCGAAGTAAGAGCTACTCAAAAACGAGAACTCGAAGATTTGTTAGAGACCTTCCTTGCCGGCTATACTGCCGCCGGGCTGAGTCAACCCAAACCCGGAATGTTCTATAATATGTGCAGTTCACTGCGCGGAAATCGCTTCCCTACGGAGATAAACGGAGGGCTGCACGGTGCAACCGAAAAATCCGAATCGTCTGCATGGACTTTCGAACAACGCGAAGACGGCACATATAACATCGTGAACTACACTACCGGAAACTACATCAACACCTCGGCTCCAAACAACTCGCAAATCAAAACCGGCGCAACCGCTCCGGCTTCGGGTTGGGAACTGAAACCGGCGGCAACTGAAGGCCACGTAATTATTGTAAACGGTTCATGCCAATTTAACCAAACAAACAATAACACTCATGGTTTTAACGTATTCAACTGGGGCGGGGGCGATAACACTACCGACACCGGTTGCCAATTCAGCTTTATTGAAACCGACCTGATCACTGATGCCATAGAATCACCCGAAATGTCCTCAAACGGGTTTATTTACACCAATGGCGGAATTTATGCCAACGAAGAAGTTGAAATCTACAATCTCCAAGGCATACGAATCGCGTCGGGAAAAGGCAAAATCGCCCTTTCCCCCGGAATAGCCATTGTTAAAAGCGGAAATAGCGTCACTAAAATCAATGTGAATAATTTTTAAAAATATTCAATCATACTTGTTTTTTGGAAAATTTACCATATATTTGCCGACGTCAAATCTTAGACTAACCTATAACTAATTTACCAAACAAAATGAAAAAGTACCTCTTAATGCTCGCAGTTGCTGCCTCATTTGCACTCGCAGCTTGCACCGGTTCCGAAACCAAACCCGCTGAAGAAGCAACCGCTACTGAAACTACCGAAGCAACTCAATGCGCTCAACAGGCAGAATGCCCCAAAGCAGATTGTGCCGAATGTCCTAAAGCTGCTGAATGCGCCGAATGCCCTTGCGTTGCTTGCGACCAAAACGCTGAATGCAGAGCAGAATGCAAAGCTAACTGCAAAGCTGAATGCCCCAAGGCCGGTGAATGCAAAGAATGCCCCAAAAAAGCTGAATGCCCCAAAGCCAAAGAATGCCCCAAGGCAGAATGCGCTGAGACAGTAGCAACCGAAGCAGTAGCTGAAAACTAATTTAATATGTAAATCCAACATAGCCGGACTTGACGTTTGTCAGGTCCGGTTATTCTTACTAAAAATGGCAACGATAGGGCAAATATCCGATACGCTGCGCACTCAACTTGAGCCACGCTTCGGCTCGGGAGAAACGCGTGCACTTATGCGCATCATATTCGAAGAGGTGATGCTGCTGCGCCCGATTGATGTCATTGTAAATCCCGAACGCGAGCTCCCGGACTTTATCCCCCCCAAGATTCACGACATCACTCGCCGATTACTCGCCGATGAACCGATTCAATATATCCTCGGTCAAGCTCGCTTCTGCGGCCTCAACCTTAAAGTAAACCCGGCAACACTGATTCCGCGTCCGGAAACCGCCGAACTCGTTGACATAATTACCGACCGCTACCGCCAACGCCGCGACCTACGCATCCTCGACCTCGGAACAGGCAGCGGCTGCATAGCGATTGCCTTGGCACGGGCACTGAAATTCCCACAAATCACTGCCGTTGACATTTCCGAAGCGGCATTGGAAATAGCTCGCCAAAACGCCGCTGACTATCGCGTCAAAATCAACTTCATCAACGCCGACATTCTTAATCTTCACCTACCCGACCGCTTCGACATCATTGTCAGCAATCCGCCTTATGTGCTCGACAGCGAACGCGCCGAAATGGAGCCACACGTGCTGAACCACGAGCCTCACTCCGCCCTGTTCGTGCCCGACTCCGACCCGATGCGATTCTACGATGCAATTGTGCAATACGCTCGCCACCACTCAAAAGCCCTTTATTTTGAGATAAATCCACTCTGCGCAGCTCAATTTAAGGACGCTCAAATCATTAAAGACTCGTTCGGCAAAGACCGATTCGCCATTTATGACCCTATCTGCTGACCAAGCCTACTCAAAACTTGCTGAACGATGCGCCACAAGCGAATTATGCACAGGCGAAGCCCTCGAAAAGCTACGTCTTTGGGGCATACCCTCTGATGCCGCCATTAAGATTGTGCAACGATTGGTCAACGAACGATTCATCGACGACGAGCGATTTGCCGGAATATGGGTGCGCGATCGTCTGTATAACGCCCGATGGGGTGTGCTTAAAATCCGCAACTCTCTTCGAATGAAACGCATTGACTCCGACATTATAGAAACTGCACTTGCCGAAAACATTGATTCAGAACGCTACTGCGCCAACTTGCTGGCGGCGCTGCGAGCCAAAGCGCGTTCCTTACCCTCGCCACTAACCTATGAAGCAAAAATGAAACTTGCCCGTTTTGCCATAAATCGAGGCTATGAGCCAAGCCTTGTGCAAGAATTCATACAAGACGAATCATGGCGCGAAAGCAACGACTGACTCACAAACTTCTTGAAGGCATTCTGTCGGTGCTTTTTCCGGAATTATGTCCATGCTGCGGAAAAGTCTTGATTAGCGGAGAACACACCATGTGTTTGTCATGCCGGCTATCCCTACCTATCACTAATTTCCACCTCTCGCCGACCGACAACGAGATGCGTAGCAAGCTCAACGGACTCATACCCGTTGAACGCGCCACTGCCTTTTTCTACTACCACCGCCAAAGCCCTCATGCCAAGATTCTCCACGAAGCAAAATATCATGGACGACCTCGACTTGCTCAACTCCTTGCCCGTGAATATGCCGAAATCCTCAAATCCACTGATTTTTTCTGCGACATCGATGCAGTCACTCCGGTTCCATTGAACTTTTGGCGCAAATGCCGCCGAGGATATAATCAAAGCTACTATATTGCAAAAGGAATAAGCCAAGCAACAAACCTGCCCATCTGCGACACCCTGAAATCCCGCTATCATTCCTCCCAAACGCGCATGACCGGCAGTCAGCGACAAGCTGCCACAAAAAACGTATTCGCCGCCAAAGCCGGTTCTCTAAAAGGACTGAACCACATTCTCATTATTGATGACATCGCAACGACCGGTGCCACCCTCTATGCATGCTGCGAAGCTCTGTCAAAGGAATCGCCCGGGATTCGTATATCAGTGCTTACCCTTGCTTCAACGCGTTTAATATAAGTTAAAAAATGAATACAAAACGGTTACACATACTTTGCTCCCATCCTTTTTTACCTATTTTTGCATTACATGGTAACATCTTTGGACGAATTCAACATTTTGGGCTATCGAAGAGCTCTTCTCGTTAGTTCAAACAAGGCGTTGTCGGGCATTATATCGGCAATGCTGGTTCATGTTGGTTTTGAAGTCCAACTCATATCCTCGGCTGAAGCAAAAGCTTTAAAACCCGAAGACTTCACGATTCTCATATTTGACGGCGACCCCTCCGACCGATTCACCGAATTTCATCCCGGCGTCATAGTAATCGCGCCGTCCGATGCAATTAAAATGTACGAAATGGGAGCCGACTTGGTCATAGAACGCCCCTTATCCGCTAAAGTTTTCATCGCTAAGATTCGGGCAATGCTTCGCCGCTATAACATTTTCATATGAAACTCCTTCCTCCGTCTTTCCAACAAGAACTACTCGAAGCAGGTTGCGACGAAGCCGGACGCGGTTGCTTGGCCGGTCCGGTATTTGCTGCTGCTGTGATATTACCCCCGGACTTCTCTCATGAATGGCTTAACGACTCTAAGGCACTTAGCGAATCGCGACGCGAAAAAATGCGCCATATAATCGAACAAAAGGCCTTGGCATGGGCAGTGGCCAGTTGTTCGCCTCAGGAAATAGATGAAATCAACATCCTTAATGCAAGCATTCTGGCCATGCACCGCGCGCTTGACTTGCTGCCCATCACTCCGGAGATGATTGTCGTTGACGGCAACAAATTCAAACCATGGAGAGCCGACGTGCCGTTTTCCACCATAGTCAAAGGCGACGCCAAAGTCGGCAATATTGCGGCCGCAAGCATCTTGGCAAAAACACACCGCGACGAATACATCTTGCGGGCGGCTAACGACTATCCCGCCTATGGATGGGACAAAAATAAAGCATACCCCACGGCTGCACACCGCGCGGCTATTGCAGCTCACGGCCCGACGCCACTCCACCGCATGACATTCAAACTCCTCCCTTAGAAACGCATAAACAAAACGCTGCATCTATTTTGGACAGATGCAGCGTTTTGCTTATTTATCATCTATGTTATTTTCGTTCGTATATCAGCTCGAAGTCGTCAACATACAGAATTGACCCTTCGCCTCCTTGGAAATAATCCCCATAGCGACTTGCCGAGCAAACCACTGCGATATGAGTCGGATGCGTACTCTTATTGTACTCAAGCGGAATCTCTATTTGAACCATAGCTGAGCCCGATGTGCCCGACGTAATCGGATAATCGCCGTATGCAACCACGTTTGCCGCATTCTTATCAAGGAGTTTGAGTTTACTTGACTTAGTGCGTATTATGCACCCGTACTTTCCTTGATACGACTCTCCGTCTTTGTCTGTTCCCGAAACGCTGTCGTCAGTCCCGTCAAACAGAGCAATATATATGTCGCCTTGGTCGAGCGTTCCCTGCGGCACATAATTACCGGCGCCCTTATTATTTGCAGTGCCGGGAGTATAATGTATCCATACGCGCAGCGCCCTTATCTTCAAGTCTGAAGGTATGTCAAACGGCCGACCGAAGCCGAGTTCGCCATCGGTCCCGTCCGTAAGAAGATACTTGCCGACAAAAATATTTCCCGCTGCAAACTTACCGATACCCATAACGCCGACAAATTGCGACTTGAGCCTTGCAGAGTAACTGCCCGAATGAGTTTTGTCCGTAGCATTACCGGTCACGTTAATACTCATTGTCGATGAACCGTGATTACCTGAATCCCAAAACAGATTGCCGGCATTGCCGGTAGGTAGCAAGACCTTGCCCGACGTAACCCAACTCTCCATACCGGAATTAGGTAGTTGCGGACCGTTGAGAGTGGTAAATTCCATGATTTCGCCCTTGAAGCCGTCAGGCGCATCTGCCGTTGCTCCACTAACCGCACGATATTCATACGTGGTCATTACCTGTAAATCTGCCAATCGGGCATAGAACGGCTGTCCCTTCGTAAATGAGGTTCGCGATGCCGAACCGTCAACGTAAGTCCAATCGTTTTTGCCCTTCATACGATACTCAAAACCGGCGGATTCAACGTCCATAATAGCCGTGCCGGAAACAGTAGCTGAGGTGTAGCTCAAATTGCTCACGGAATTTGTGGCCACCGGGGCTGCCGAAATTCTGAGACGTAGAGTTGCCGTTGATGTCTTTTCTCCGCCATCAGTGGCTGTAATTATGAATTCGTATGCATCTTCGCTATTGGGAAGCGTGTTCAGATAAGTATCTCTAAATGAAATCTTCACAACCTGAGCGCCCTCAATGTAGCTCACCTCCTTGGTTATGCCGGATGCCGCAAGCGCGCTGATAACGCTCTCCGACGCCGTGACAAAATCAAAATCTTCAATTCCGGGCAGACCTTGGATTTTTAATTGCGTCAAGTCAGCGGCTGCACAAACGTAAACCTCACGAGTCCCCATTGAGCCGCTGGCACCTGCCAGTGTAGAGTTTATATCAAATCCATTGCCGGTTATGCTCGGCGGAGCTGTGATGAGTACCTCATCAGTGGTTTCAACCATACTGTCATCGACCACAATCGAGATAAAGCCACCGCCGATTGGAGTTTCCTCCCGATCTTCAACATATATATTCAAAACGTACTCATGAGCCGGCTCTACATTGTCTATCACACCTGACTTTTCAAACGGTTGACCCTCAAATGTTCCGGTCAGCACATAGTCCAACGACGTTACGCCCTCCGGCATGATAAAGTAACCCTTCCGTTCGTCTTTACCCTCAAAAGTAAGCATTCCGCCCTTGTGCGAAACGGTCAAGCTGTAGTTCGTTAGATATCCGTCCACTTCATCGGCATATTTCACGGAAGCAACCACATTGGCTATCTTACAAACAACCTCCACCGACTGCTTGCTCCCGGCCGTGATATTCACCTTTTCCTGCCCCTCAAACCATCGAGAAGTAAACGATGCATATTCAGCCTTGCCGGCCCAAGCCTTCACAGTGTAGTCTCCTGCCATCAACTTGATTCCGGCAGGAGGGACTTCGCTCATGGAATTGTACTTGCGAACAACTCCTTCTTCATTACTTATCCACACTATTGTCGATGCCGCCAACTCATCTTCTGCGGCAGAACGCCTGTCCTCAACCTTGACGTCTGAATTTACTCGAGTACTCAGAAACATCGTACCCTCGCCGTCAGGAAGCTCTTGCTCTCCCGAACAGCTCGCCAAGCCTACGGTCGCCAAAAAGACCGCCAACCCGCCGTATAATTTGAATTTTCTCTTCATGGGGTATCAGGCGAATTAATGAGTAAGAATGGTAAACTGACAAGCCTTGCTGTTCCCGTCTTGATCTGTCACGGTCAGGGTAAACACGCTTGTTCCATTGGCATAAATACCAAGCAAACTCATAAATTGAGTAATATTAAACTTAATCGGAGTGCTCACGCCAACCACGTCTGAGCCGCAAGGCAATCCCAAACCGCCAAGTGCTTCAAAGAACTGCGTGCTCGTAACCAAAGAGAAGTCTGCACTGAGACCAACACTCTCAAGCACATCGGGAGTCAACGTATTCGAGTTGATATTAACAACCAAATCCGCACAGCCCTTTGCGCAAGTAATATACACTTCTGCTTCTTTCAGAACGGAACCGCTTTCGTCCACAAAGTCCGTGTTATAATACGTAGCTCCGTCTTCGATTGTACCGGTAAAACTGATTGCTTCCTGTGCGTCAGGATCGTCATCATCGCCGGAGTCCGGATTATCATCGCCGCCGAGTCCGGGGAGAGTGCCGGGTTCATCATCATCGGGCAATGCATCTTCTCCGCCCGGATTTACCGTTCCGTCTATGGCCACGTCTTCATAGGTCACGTCTATTGCAAGCCCGCTATCGCTGATGAAGCCCGTGGGTAAGTCCGCCCCGAGTTCATACTTGATAATTCTATGCTGGCCCGCCTTAACTCCGGTATATGTCTTGAAGAAATTTTCCTGACGGCCTTTAACTGTGCCTGTAAAAGTGGCAACAAGTGTTGCCGAACCATCTACTGTTGCAAAATATCCGGCTCTGCCGTCTGACGGCAAATATTCAAGGCGACCCTCATCATTGGCAACAACGGTAACCTTTACGTCTGATTCCATTGCTGCAAGCAACTTTTCACCGAAAACAACGCTAACCTTTAGAGAGCGGAAAGTACAAGTGATAGGCTCCACTTCGGTAAGTTTATTGGCCTCTACTCTAAATTCCGCCGATTCTCCGGCAAAGTAGGGTTTTTCCCATTCTGCCTTCTGTAAGTCATGCGAACGAACCGATACTGTATATACGCCCTCGGCAAGTTCAACCGTTCCCGGCATATCGATATATGCATATGTTTCTACAGGCTTACTTGCGCCTTGCTTATAGAACTCTACAATGTATTGGCTTATATCAACAACCGCCTTACTGCCCGGTAAAGTTTCCTGCGTATTGTCAACGTCTTCTGCGGTCGACACTTCTACTCCCGTAAGACTTACGGTGCCCTTTTTTTCTTGTCCGCTATCCGACGGGGACTCATCATGACAAGAAGATGCCATAAGGCTCAATCCGAGACCTAAAATAATATATTGAAACTTGATTTTCATAAGACTTTCTGTTTTATACTATTTTACATTGATTAATAAGAGAGTTCTATATCATCTACATATAGTTTTGAGCCCGTAAGTTTTATGGTCAGGCTGCCGCCAATCGACGGGAAGCCGGAGGCATTGAGGAAGTCGGTAGTGGCCGATGAACGGAACAGCACAATTATGCTACTTGCCTTGGCTGCCGAGCGCTTATAGCTCAAATCAATGCTTACCTGCCTGTATGCATTGGTGGGATCGAGTCGCGTTTCACCCGATGCAATAACATTTCCGGAGGCATCAAGTACCTGAATCATGGCATAGCCTTGATCTGCCGTGTTATTGTATGGCAAATACTTATACCAGAACTTCAGGGCCGATGGACGGCTTTCGAAAGGTATGCCATAGTTTGCCCCATTGTTGTAGGCCCCGACATATAGTTCTCCGCGGTAATATGACCAATCGCTTGCGCTCGTAAAAGTATAGGGCGAACAAGCGGCGGAACGTACTTCAGCAGCCTTTTCTCCGCCATGCGTATCAACTGTCCACATAGTCGTTTCATTCGCCGTACACATACCGGACCATGCCGCTCCGGACAACGAAGCATCGTTTATGGTGGCCCATGGTGCTCCGGGCTTATAATTGGTCCACTTATAACCCCCGGAAAGAGCTTCAACAATCTGCGATGAATCCCATTCCTCCATATTCGAGTTCGGTATCTGAGCGGCCGCTTCCGTCGTGATTCTTACCGCATCTGAAATCAAGGCACCCATCTTTACTCGGAGCATATAAGCGGTCGATGGCGACAAATTTGTATATTTCAACGTGCCGCCACTCTGCTGCGAAACCGTTGCATTCGAATATGTCTGACCGTTATCATACGAAATTTGTGCAACCGGCGTCTGCGATGACAAAACGCTGCTGCTCACTGTGGCCCACACACTCGTTGCATATATATCTTTTTCGGCAATTGTCAAAACCGGTTTGTCTGAACAAGGAATTTCTATCGTATTAGAAAGTAAATCTCCGCACTTGGCCCTGAACACAATCGGATTGGCGGCATCAGACGGAGCGCTGACCACCACGGTATAGTCGATACTGCCGGATTGACTTGGCGAGGACACAGCCGTAACATTTCCGTCGGCAAACTCTCCCTTGTCATTCATATACTGCATGGTAAGAATATCCTTAAGATTCTTCTTACCGTTGTAGCTGACCACGCACATGATGTTTTTTCCGCCATTATATGTATATCCGGACGTAACAGACAGCGCAAGTTGCATTTTTTCTATTTTAACCGAAAAACTTGCCGGCTCCGAGTTGCGCCCCTTCTTGTCTGTCACAACAAGCGTAAATGCTACCGGATCATCTGCGGTAGTAGATGCCGGAATATGGCCCACTACATGTCCAAGGTCAATTGCGGCCATTTTGGCGGGATTCCTGAAAAGACCGAGGTCCTTAAATCCGAGTTTGGTAAGCAACGCTTGCTCCGTGGCCGATGCCTTAGTGAGGTCTATTTCTGCCGGCCAGCCTTGAGCCAATAAGGGGAGGCCGGTCGTGGTCAACATCGCCTTGGCGATACCACTGCGAGCATTGATTAAGAAACGAGCTCCGGAGGGTAGCACATCGCCTTCTGTCACAGACAATTCTTCGCCATTAGCGAATCCCTCGGTCGTAATCACCGGAGCCGGATACGATAACACTTCATCGGAGATATCCACCTTCACATCTTCTTGCTCCAGTCGCTCATCAAACACAACGACAATCTCGTTAATCTCGCCATATCCGTCTCCACCCATCGTCACTTCGATGTGATAGTGACGGCGTGCCTCGGCATCAAACCTTGCCACTTCCATAGTCGCGCCCAAGCCATTGGGTTTAACGAACGAGATATTCAAGTATGTCTCACCGGGTTTCACAAAAGCACTGCGCGATTCCCCTGTGGAAAATTCTATCTCATTGCCCGCTTTAGTAATCAACGTTGGAGTAACCGATGTCATATATTCCGTTAGCGCTCTATCAATGTTGATGGAAATCATGGCTTTCGACGGAGTTGCAGTCAACTCAACTTCTGTCGTGCTGTCTTCCGTAACATCAAACTGCGTTTCTCCACTAATCGCCGGCACTTCAAAGCCCTCGGCTTCAAGATCACCGTATGACGCGGTCATCGTATATTTACCCGTTGCAAATTCTTGGTCTGTGGGAAAATTTCCGGCAAGAAAAGTTTCATTTACTTCCCCATCCTCCGAAACAAGAGTGAGCTGCAAATCGCTGACTTTGATTTCCTCAAGACCCGTAACTTTAAGTGGTTTATCGGAATCGCCGGATGCGAGCATCGTTGCGTCGTAACTCACGCAAGGTTCTATCGCGCCGGTCTTATTGCCCGGCTCCGCACTTTCATTGCATGCCGACAGCAACACAAGAGATGCAATCACACCCACACTCTTTAACTTAAAATCTTTCATACACTGAATGGTTTTTGTCAATACTTATGAGTGATTTTACGAGTTTTGCTCCGCAAATCTCCGAGCAAAGTTACAAATTTTTTGCGAATTTTCCGCATCCCGAGCCCAAATCTGCCAATAGCGGAGCCAACGGGCAGATAGGCGAACAAGTGCTTAATTTGAACCAACCGTCAATATATCTTCCAGCAAAAACGGGATAACTCCGATATACATTACTCCATCATCATCGGTCCACGCTTTGCGATTACCGTCCAATATTACTATTTTACGGAAGAAATCACCGGTGTTTCTTAATGAAAAAGTTTCTTGGTCTTTTTTCTTCGGAGTATCTACATTCAAAGCTGACTGAATATAAACTTTGTCGTTGCCTATATTCACGACAAAGTCAATTTCATATTGTGATTGCTTTCGTTGGCCATCAATGACACGTGATAATTCCACAACTCCAACATCTACGGAATATCCTCTACGAATAAGCTCATTATAGATTAAATTTTCCATTAAATGTGAACGCTCTTGCTGACGGAAGTTCAGTCGAGCATTTCTTAATCCCAAATCCATTGCATAGTATTTTTGGATTGTGTCAAAATATTTACGACCTTTCACATTCCATCGTTTGGCACTTTGAAATAGATACGAATCCTCTAAATAATCCAAGTAATTCTTTATTGTGTTATATGATGGCTTTTGCCCCATAAGCGAACCTGCGGTATTGGCAAGTTTATTAGGATTTGTCAATGAACCGACGGAAGACGAGAGAGTATCAATCAACGCACTTAGTATATTATCATCTTTAAGCCGGTAACGTTCTACAATATCTTTAATATACACATTTAAAAAAAGACCTTGCAAGTATTTGCGTTTTCCCTTCCCATCTGATTCTAAAACAGCCAAAGGCATTCCTCCATACATCAAGTACTCTTCTAAAGCATCTGACTTTTCCATCTCTATCGCCGAAAGATATTCGGAAAATGATAAAGGATATACCTTTATTTCACAACCTCTATCACGAAAATTAGTTACAATATCCGTGGATAGCATTTTTGAGTTTGACCCGGTTACATATACGTCAAGATTGGGGCGAGCCATCAAGTCATTCAAAATATCATAGAAAGTTGTATAAAGCATAGCCCTATCTTCTTCCGGAACTAAGGACTCGTCAATGTCGGTGTTTTTAACTTTATACGATAGCTGAATCTCATCTATAAATACATAAAACTTACGTTCCAAATCCATTGCTTGCGATATTATGTAATCATACAACAAATTCGGATTACGATATTGTATATCTGATTTCCTGTCAAGTGCGACCTCGATGAAATCGGCTTCATTAACGCCCTCCTTTATTAGCCGTTGCTTGAATAGTTTTGATAATAAATAAGATTTACCACAACGTCTTATCCCGGTGATAATCTTAACTTTCCCATTCCAACGTTTCGCAAGGAGATTGTTGATGTATTCTTGTCTATCTATAACCATAATGATACCTTTTGCTATACTGAAAAAACACTCGCAGATGCAACTGTTTTTTCAGTGCAAAGATAATAATCATCTCATTAATATGCAAATACCCAAACTGATTTTATGCTTTTTCAACTATAGCGTGCTCCGTATTCTCCATTTTTCCGCCGAGACGGCTCGCTCCATGCCCTACTCTTGCCGGCCAAGGATTATGTTTCGCACATAAACGACCAGACCAAAGCCTTGACCGAGCATCAAAACGATGTCACTACGCATGACGCCATATCCAAAGACTATACTTGCGCCAAATAAGCTGAGCCACCAAAAGCCTGAGGGCAATTCGCTTTGACCTCGCTTACTGGAATAAAGCCATTGATACACAAACCGCAATGTCAGCAGTAACTGACCGAATGTGCCACAGATTAACAGCCACCTTGGAATATCTGAACGCATCAAAAAATCGGCAATAAATGCCTCCCAATGTCCTGCCACAAACGCCATTGCCACCACAGGGAACAGTATTAACGCAGCCCAAACAAATCCCGACATACTCACGCGCTTTATGTGTAGATTCCACACATATACGTAGTAGCTGACCATCTGTCCGGCCACAACCGCAAAGTCCTGCCTTAACCACCCATACAATGCCAGCAGTGCCGAGCCACACAAACTCAGCACCCAAAACAATGTGGGCGACAACACCTTACGCGCTCTTTCGCTCAATATCCACTGAACCAAAGTTCGCGCCGAGAAGAATGCTTGAGCAAGCAATCCTATGCCGGTTATCAAAATAGACGGCATCAGAGCTTTGAACTATCAATTTTATAGTTATACCACCGATGGCGCATCCAACGAAATGCAAAACAATCCTTCATCGGACCCCAAAAGCGGTTTCGCAAACTGAATTTCGAGACTCCGGCAACTCGAGGAAAATGGCGCACGGCAACCTGCTTCACTCTGCCCTCCTGAAGTCCGACCAACGCCGGCAAAAAGCGATGCATACCCGTAAACATCGGTATGCGTCGCGCCACTGCCGTATGAAGCACCTTTAGCGGACAACCCGTATCTACCGCGTCGTCGCCTGTCATCATGCGGCGAAACCCGTTGGCAAACTTACTTTGAAAGCGTTTAAACCCGCTATCTTTTCTATTGGCCCTGATGCCCATAACCAACTCATAATCATCGGCATATTCAAGCAGCAGATTAAAATCCTCAGGGTCAGTTTGCAAATCTGCATCAATATAACCCACCAAAGGAGATTTCGCGGTCTCAAATCCGGCTTTTATGGCCGCACTCAAACCGCAATTCTTCTCAAACGACAAATAAAACATATCTCTCTGTCGCTCACAAATTTCTGCTATACGTTGAGCGGAAGTATCGCTCGAGCCGTCATTGACAAAAAGCACGCAAGCACGTCTTGAGGCAATTGTCAAATATTTACTCAAACGTTCTTCAAGTGCCGATGCATTATCCTCCTCGTTATATATCGGAACGATAATCGTAAACTCGTAATTAGATGTTGAATTCATTTCCTGTCTTGTAAGTTAGCTTTTCTCCTTTACTTCCCGGCAACAGCAAAACGACATTTTTCGGAAGGCTTATAACCGAATCCGCAGAATTAACCGGCCGGACCGGTACCGAAAAATAGGCATCGATATTCTCGCCACGACGCACACTTGCATCGACCCACACTTCCGCAGGATTCAGCATCGACACCTCTTTACACACCGCCCCATAGCCAATTGAAGGGTTCAACGCAGGCAAGAACCAAGATGCACCAAATAGAACCACAAGAACCCCTACTGCGAAGGCCTTTATTACCTTCATCAGAGTCTCGCCTACAATAAAGGTTGCCCCTAAATACACAAAAAACGGTATTGCCGGAAGTAAATATACTTGTAATTTAGAACTGACACATGACACTGCAAACAAACACGTTAAAAACACCGACAGCATCATCTTGCGAAAATCTCCTCTCACTATGGTTTTATGATTTGCCACTGCCTCATACGCTATAATCAATGACCACGGCGCCATAATATACCACATGTGCACAACGTAATACCACCACGGTCGCTGATGCGTAAACGCATTTGCTGCCCTATCAATGGTTTGATGAAACAGCAAATTATCGATATATGCGGCTCCTCCTTCAGCGAAAACACAGCCGAACCACACTCCACACCCGGAGAGCAAGACCGCCCATGCCGGCCAGACCCAAATGCGCCGTATTAATCTCACTCTGCCGACTGCGACAAGATAAACAACTGACCCCAACAACGGAAATATCACGCCAAACGGGCCTTTGGTAAACAATGCAAGAAACGTATATAATCCCAAAAGAGCCTCATGCCGGCGAGTTGGGACACCCTGATCCATACGATATACTTCGCGAAGTGCTAACACTATCCAAAGGGTCATCAGCATATCCATTCTCAACGTCAGGGCAAGTCCGGGAAAATAACCGCAAGTAAACAGCATCAACAAAGCCGTCTGACGCCGGCGGATATTCAACCGCGAACGCGCCCACCCGTCCATGATCCGACCAACTGCAAGCATCGGCACCAATGAAAACAAGCCGAGAAACCACATACAGTTCTGCCCGAACAAGTATCTGCCTACCATGACAATCCACAGATACAACGGCGGCTTGTCGGCATAAGCTTCTCCATGATTTGAAAAACACCACACAGAACCCTGCTCAAGTGCCTCATCTGCAATACTCATATAGCGCAACTCGTTATCAGGAGTAAAATCGCGCAAAATCAGTGCCGGCAACATCGCAGCAGCAGCCAACACGTAAATCCACCATGTTGTACCCTTCAGCGTTTTCATACAGCAAAGTTAGGCATAATGAATCGAAAAAACAAACGAGGCTGCGCCCGGTGACGCAGCCTCGAATTTTTATTGGTCATCAAAGGCTATTAGGATCCTTTGAGCTTGAAGTTCACGGGAAGGGTGTACCATACGCGCACACTCTGACCATTCATACGGCCGGGGATAAACTTCGGCATGGATTTCACCATACGCACGGCTTCCTTATCCAAGTCGGAGTCCACCTTACGAACCACTTTCACTTCACCGATTGAACCGTCCTTTTCAACAACGAACTGAACGATTACACGGCCTTGAATGTTGTTCTGAGCAGCCATTTCGGGGTAGCGAAGTTCTTTCTTCATGAAAGCATACATCGCTTCCATACCGCCGGGGAATGTCGGAGGTTCTTCAACCGCGTTGAAAATCTGTTCCGGAGCGGGTGCTTCAGTCTTTTCTTCAACAACGATTTCATCCTTATGTTCACGTACGATTTCCACGTTGTCCGTACCCTGGTCAAAGGTAGTTGCACCGAATGCGGTTGCACTTTCCTGAAGTTCCTCAGTTGTCTTCACCTCTTCCTCTTCATCTACTTCAGTAGCGATGATGATTTCAGTGTTCTGCTGAGTATTCAATACTTCTTCGGGTACTACTTCGGGGATTTCAGGTTCGGGAATTTCGATTTCCTCGGGGAGGTCTTCTTCAATTTCCTCTTCCTCAACAGTTGCGTCTGCCACCAATTCCTGTTCGATTGCCAATACGTCCACTGCGCCTTCTTCATCGGCAGCACTCTTAATAGTCTTTGCCAAAACCGAAGCGAGCACTACGACTGCAATAAACACCAGAACTGAGAGCATCGACATATTGTGTCGGCGAGCACTTGCAGTACGGAGCGTATATGCACCGAACTCCTTGTTTTTACCTTCAAATATAAGGTCGGTCCACTCGCGTGATGAAAGATCTACGTCTTTTGCCATAATTGCTTTCTTTTAACGGTTAAACATAAAACTTCCTATCACTTTCTCTTATTCTTTTCAGGATCTGTCATGTCACCGAGATCGCCATCGCTGATTTCTTCCAACTGATGATACTTGAAAGAATTCACCCACAGAGAGTCCATGGCGTTAATGGTGTTGATCTGATACTGACCGATCTGGTTAATCTGCATCTCGTCGAGAGCCTTAACCACGTTCTCATAGCTGGCATTGGGACCGGGCTTGATGATTATTACAGGACGAGTGATTGCGCTATAGTCATACTCATTGTTCAGAGTATCCTTCTTTGCGCCGCGCACGCGTGCTGCTTCTTCTTCAAAACGAGCCTTTGAAGCGTCCTTATCAGTGCCATAGCCGCCGGTTTCGTAAATTTTCTTGATTGAGTCGATCTTATTCAACACGTCTTGGTTACGATTGTACAAAGCGAGACGCACACCGCGACGAGCGCTGTTGTCATTACCTCTGAAACGTACCATTTTCACTTTATTGGCAACGAATGCCTTATCGGTGAAAATCATCGTAGTGTCAGTGCCGTTAATCAACTGCTGGGTTTCAAAATCCTTTACTTCCGAGGGCGTTCCGTCTTCCTTATCATCTAAGGGTTTACCCTGATAGTAGTAGATGATATGGTTAGGAATATCCTGACCCGTAACGGGATCATGATAGCTCATAATATTACCGTTCTCGTCACGCTCAGTGTCAAGAATCAGCGTGATAGCATCGCGCTGGTCAGCCTTGGTACCAACGTCTGCATTCTCGCTCTTCTCATTACTGGGCAAAGCGATATTCAGAGTCTGAGGCTTAATCATCGTGGTGCAGAGCATGAAGAACGTGATCAGCAGCATGTTCATATCCACCATGGGCGTGAAGTCCACGTGGATTGACTTCTTCTTCTGAGCGCCTTTTTTCTTTTTTCCGTTATCGGATTGTTCTATCTGTGCCATAATGATTATTCGTCAACTGAGGTTAGAGCGGTTACGAAAGTCAACTTGTTGAGCTTGATAGTCTTCAGATTATCCAACACAACGTCCATCACGCTATAGGGGGTGTCCTTGTCGCCTTTCAGCGCTATTGCGCGCCCGCTACGTTTAAGAGCATCGAAAAGTTTGTCATTCGGGGCAGATACCTCTCCGTTGGTATTTGTGATACCTTCGTTCTTATATCGCTGTGCAATATTCTGCAACGCCTGCATCCAAATCTGGAACTCGTTGAGGTTTTCTGTGTCGCGATTCATGCTGATCGGAATACCAACTCCTTGATAAGCCGCCGGATCTCCGGGGTTATACTTGTAGAAGTTGTCCTGTTCTGCAGTTTCCTTGTCGAGGAAAGCAGGGAGGTCAGCCATGGGCAATCCGAACATAGTGAGTTTTGTAAACTTTTCAATCTGTTCGTTAGAGAAACCAACCTGTTCGTTTTCTTGCTTGTTCTTGTTGTAAAGGCGAGCGGCTTCCTTTATCCAGTCGCGACGAATATTTTCGCCGGAGAAGACTGAGTCGGTTTCGCCGGTTATACCGATAAACACCTTACCCTGTGAGGGGTCTGTGAGTTTATTTACTCTCGAATCCTGAGAGCCGGTAACTAACACCGTTACGAGGTCCTCCATCGGCACTTTCTCTTCGCTCACTGAACTCGGAGTGATTACCGTGGCGGGCTCCTTCGCAAGGAAGGTCGAAGTCAACATGAAGAAAGTCAACAAAAGAACGGTCACGTCACTCATCGCCGTCATGTCGATGAGCGTACTCTTTCTTTTAATTTTAGGCTTTCCCATATTACTTTGTGTTTATTAATTAATGATTAAAGTAACAGGGGAGAATTAGTGAGTAGCCTGGAAGGTTTGTACGATCGAGAAACCGATTTCGTCGATTGCGTAAGTAAGGTTATCGATCTTGTTAGTGAAGTAGTTGTAAGAGATTACAGCGAGAGCACCGGTACCGATACCGAAAGCGGTGTTCACAAGTGCTTCTGAAATACCGGTTGACAGTTCGGTTGAGTCAGGTGCACCTGATGCAGACAGAGCCTGGAACGACTTGATCATACCGATTACAGTACCGAGAAGACCCACGAGAGTACCAAGAGTAGTCATGGTTGCCACGATGGGAAGGTTCTGCTGGAGTGAAGGCATTTCCATTGCGGTAGCTTCTTCCACTTCCTTCTGAAGAGCGAGAACTTTTTGTTCTTTGGTCAGAACAGTGTTCTTGTCCATTTCTTCGTAGCGAACAAGAGCTGCGCTAACTACTGCTGCAACTGAACCTTTCTGCTTCTTGCAGAGTTCCTGTGCACCGGCGATGTCGTTCTTTTCGAGTTTAACTTTAACAGCTGCTACGAACTTAGCGATGTTGCCTGAGCCCTTTGCGCTGCGAAGTGCAATGTAACGTTCTACTGACAATACGATAACAGTCAAGAAGAGACACTGAAGAACGGGCACGATGATACCGCCTTTGAAGATAGTGCCGATAAGATCATGGGGATGGTACTTGCCTTGAGCGTCATCCCAGAACCACATTGAAGATACGCCTTCGGGAGTTGAGCCATCTTCAAGAGTGAAGTGACCGGGAGCACCGAACACGAAGAGGAACAGACACACTGCAATTACAAGGCAACCGAGGATTACCAAGCCTGCATTTTTCACGCCCCCAATTTTAGACTGAACGAGGGCACCACCCTTTGCGGGTGCTACGGGAGTTTTAGCTTCCATTTGTTAAAGAGCTGTAATTTAAATGATTAATATTGGTTAATGTAGTATTTTGTTTCAGTTTTTTCATGTTAAAAGGACACAATACGCCCCATCTAACTTCTCGCAAATTTAATAAGTTTTTTCAACGTTGCAAAATAATATGCCAAATTTTCACATTTTTTCTACCAAATCATTCAATTTTTGACCTTCCACCCGCCGCATTGCGAGCACTGTCAATGGCAGATATAATGGCGACTCGGGGTTCAAGCTGTTACGTCTCACCATCTGCGAAGAATGAACGTATTCACCGCCGCCGGCATAAATCCCGACGTGAGTTATTCGACCCGTGCGGGCATTGCCGAAAAATATCAAATCACCGGCCCGGAGGGACTCTGCATCAACATTTTCCCCTTCCAATGCTTGATCTTTGGCATCACGCGAAAGCACCCGCCCTTGCGCCATATACGCCATCCGAACAAGGCCGGAACAGTCCGTTCCCTTGCTCGAAAGACCACCCCACAAATAGGGCACACCATTGTAGAGCGCAGCAAATTCCGGCAGCCGTTCAGCACGAAATGGCCTGTCACACACTGAGTTCAAATTTTCCACGCCGCCGGGACGCAATATACGTCTGCCGTCAGGCAATTCCAATGAATCTCCCCTGTTAACAAGTACATTGCCGCAAACCAAGTCGGTTACTCCGTCTGCATCATGCTGCTCATACGGAGCCACTACCATAACTTTCTCCGCCGACTTCCATCGCTCGAATTCCTCGTTGGTCAAGAAAGTCATGGAGTGATTGATTATATAACCCTCATAGCCGTCCGGAGTCTGCACCCGACTCCATTCTGCGCCTTTCTCCAAAACACGCACGGGTGTCCCCATCAGGGCTTGGCTGACCTGTTCCGATGCGTGGGAGGCGCGACCGCGCATACTCACCACACTCAGACGCACCAAAGCCCGCTCTTGTGCAACAGCGGCAGCACTGCAAAGCAGTACCGCCGCCATTGTCATAACGATTTTTTTATACCAATGAGTTGATAACATCTTTAATTTCCTGTGCCAAAGCCTCAGCCTGCTCCATAGTGGCAGCCTCTGAGTAAATTCGGATAATAGGTTCAGTGTTACTCTTACGCAGGTGAACCCACTTGTCGGCAAAATCAATCTTCACACCGTCAATATCGTTGACCTCCTCGTTGGCAAACTTTTGCTTCACTGCCACCAAGATAGCGTCAACATCAATATCCGGAGTAAGCTCAATCTTATTCTTGGCAATGGCATACGCGGGATAACCGGCCTTAAGTTCGGTTACCTTCTTGCCGCTCTTAGCCATAAGAGTAAGGAACAACGCAACGCCCACCAAAGCATCTCTACCATAGTGAAGTTCGGGATAAATAACGCCGCCGTTGCCTTCTCCGCCAATCACTGCGCCGGTACGCTTCATCTCGGTGGTAACATTCACTTCGCCCACTGCCGATGCCGAATAGCTGCAGCCGTGCGCGCGAGTGATGTCACGGAGTGCTCTCGACGAGCTGAGATTGCTCACTGTTGCTCCGGGAGTGTGTGTCAACACGTAGTCTGCAATAGCTACAAGCGTGTATTCTTCAACAAACATTTCGCCGTTTTCCATAACTATCGCCAAGCGATCCACATCGGGATCTACCACAAAGCCCACGTCAGCCTTCCCGCTCTTCATCAAATCTGCAATCTGAGTGAGATTTTCGGGAATCGGTTCGGGAGTGTGTGCAAACTTGCCGGTAGCTTCGCAGTTCAGTTCTATCACGTTCTGAACGCCTAACGCACGCAGCAATTTGGGGATTACCACTCCGCCCACTGAATTCACCGCATCGACGGCTACTGTGAAATTAGCCTTGCGAATGGCCTCAACATCCACCAACGGCAGTGCCATAACCGAATCAATATGCTTGCTGTCATAGGTATTGTTAACGTATTCCTTGCCGAGATCATCTACTTCCGCAAATGTATAATCATCGGCAGCAGCGATAGCCAACACTTCAGCACCTTCGGCCGCATTCAGGAACTCACCCTTGTGATTGAGCAGTTTCAATGCGTTCCACTGTTTGGGATTGTGCGACGCAGTCAAAATTATACCTCCGCATGCACCTTCACCGGTAACGGCAACTTCGGTTGTCGGGGTTGACGCCAAGCCGATATTGATAACATCGAAGCCCATACCCATAAGAGTACCAACAACGAGTTTATCCACCATCTCACCACTCAAACGTGCATCTCGACCAACCACTATGGTCTTGCTTTTTACGGGTGTGGTTTTGGCAATAAATTTTGCATAAGCCGCAGTGAACTTCACCACGTCAAGAGGGCTGAGACCTTCGCCGGGACCGCCGCCAATTGTTCCACGAATACCGGAAATGGATTTAATCAGTGACATAATGTTTTATTTGGGGTTTAGATTTTAAAGTTTTATCAAATTTTCGACGGGAAATAACGCACTTGATACAAGAACGGATAAACCGATGCAACTTCTTCCACCGGTCCCTTATATGACTTGATAACCATGCGCACCTCGCAGTCCACGCTCAGATACTCCAATGGAACTTGAATGCCCTCGCCCCATTGCGTAGTGCTCTCCAACGTTTCATTCCCATATCGGAAGCTCGTTGTATTCGAGCCTAAATCCGTCGAATTTCCCGAACCTTCCCATAGCCCGTATTCATATACGTATGATAGATTCCAGCGCGTAAAGCGAAAATAAATCAACTGATTATCTTCCACCTTCGTTCCGGAGCCCGGATTTAGAACCTGCATATACACATATCCGTCGTTATCCATTCTGTAATATGGAGTCAATTTCAAAGCATCTTCGCGACTCATGCCCGGATTTTCCGCCTGCACGTCAATCATGGTCACAAATTCGCCGTCGGCCGGGACATCGGCTATTACCGGATAGTTCGCAAGGAAGGAATTTGCCGCCTGAGTTTCCTCATTGAGCAAATCGGCATAGCTTTCCTTATCATCGCATGCCGCTAAATTCATCGCGATTGCTATTATCGCTGCTATATATTTAATCGTTTTCATTGTTTCGTTTTTATTTTGGGCAGATAACTGTCATAATTTGCCATAGCTTCCTTCAGCGTTTTCACGCACTCGGCAAGCGTTCCCTTAAATTCCGCACCGGCGGCATTCAGGTGTCCGCCGCCGCCAAAAACGTCTTTACACACGGCATTCACCGGAAATTGGCCCTTACTGCGCATGCTCACCTTAATCTGCGTCGGATCTTCTCTGAGATAAACGCTCCATGTAACTCCGGGCATCGCCAACGGCTTGTTTACCAAACCCTCTGTGTCGCCACGCTCATAGTGGAAACGCTCCAATTCCGATGCGTCAAGAGTAATCAACGAACACCCGTGCTCCGCAAGCAACTCCATTTTTTCACTCAGCGCATAGCCGTTAAGTCTTAGTGAACTCTCGGAAAAAGTATTGCATGCCCGCTGATATAACTTATCTTTATCAACACCCTTCTTCAATAATTCTGCAATCACCACATATAGCTCGGGATCGTTCGAATTATAGCTGAAGTTGCCGGTGTCGGTCATCATCCCCGTATAAATACACTCGGCGGCACTCTTGTCTATGCAATCAAACAGTTCCAGCCTGCACAAGGTCCGAAACACCAACATAGCCGTCGAGCTCGACTCGGGATGACTTATAACCACATCTGCAAACTCTCCGGGATGCAAATGATGATCAATCATCACTTTTGGAGCTTTTGATGCCAACAGCGCAGACTCCATTCTATCTACGCGCTTGCTCTCATTGAAGTCCAAACAAAATATCAAATCAGCCTCAGCCAAAAGCTTTGTTGCATACTCTTCATAACGAGTATAGGCAACCGTTTCTTTTACCCCTGGCAAAAACAGCAATGTCTTAGGCGTCAAATCCGGAGTCACAACGACAACATCCTTGCCTATCGCGCTCAGAACATGACACAATCCCAACGAAGAGCCGATCGCATCGCCGTCCGGAGTCAAATGGCATGTAATCACCACCTTCTCGCTCTCCGACAGAAGATGACGCACTCGGTCTATCGCCTTTTCATCGATTATTCGCGAAATCATACTGCAAATATACAAAAAATCCTCAAACCCCACGCACTTTTACCCTCTCACCTTTCACTTTTCGCCTTTTTTCCCTAACTTTGCACATTATGAAAGATATGATACTCAATAGGGAGATGAACGAGCGCGCCGTTTTGGTGGGGCTCATCACTCCGCAGCAGCCTGAACAAAAGGCCTTGGAATACCTTTCCGAACTCGCTTTTTTGGCCGACACCGCAGGAGCTGAAACCGTTAAAATGTTCACTCAAAAACTCGACCATGCCGACCGTCGCACATTCGTCGGGAAAGGCAAACTCGAAGAAATCAAAGCGTATGTGGAAGAAAATGAAATCGGCATGGTAATTTTCGATGACGACCTCTCAACCAAGCAGGTCAGCAACATCGAAAAGGAATTGCAGGTAAAAATTCTTGACCGTACCACTCTCATTCTCGACATTTTTGCCAAGCGAGCCCAAACATCTACGGCGAAAACTCAAGTCGAACTCGCTCAATATCAATACCTGCTGCCTCGACTCACTCGAATGTGGACCCACTTGGAGCGTCAGCGAGGCGGCATCGGCATGCGCGGCCCGGGCGAAACACAGATCGAAACGGACCGCCGCATAATCTTGGACCGAATATCGCGCTTGAAAAAAGAGCTGGAAAGCATTGATCGGCAAAAAAACATTCAACGCAAAAATCGCGGGAAACTAACTCGTGTGGCTCTCGTGGGTTACACCAATGCCGGGAAGTCCACTCTGATGAACGTGTTGAGCAAAAGCGAAGTATTTGCCGAAAACAAACTGTTTGCGACTCTTGACACTACGGTACGAAAAGTCATAATTGACAATTTGCCGTTTTTGCTGACCGACACCGTCGGATTCATTCGCAAACTCCCGACCCACTTGGTCGATTCCTTCAAAAGCACGCTCGATGAGGTGCGTGATGCCGACATCTTGCTCCATGTTGTCGATATCTCTCACCCGCAATTTGAGGAACAAATCGAAGTAGTAAACCGAACTCTACAAGAAGTATGCGGTGCGGCTGAGAAACCCATGATCATGGTGTTCAACAAAATCGATGCGTTCACTTTCACTCCGAAAGACGAAAACGACCTGACACCGCGAACGCGCGAAAACATTTCACTCGAAGAGTTCGAACAATCATGGATGGCAAAACTACCCGGCAAGTGCATTTTCATTTCAGCAAAGGAGGGTATCAGTATCGACCGACTCAAAGAAATAATTTACGCCGATGCAAAGGAAATCCACCTCAAGCGATTCCCCTACAATGATTTCTTGTATCAAACCTACGATGCCGAATCGTGCGCTGACGGCGAAGAATAATCTTTTTTAATTCACAAATAAGGTACTTAAAGCTATTATGTCATTAACCAATCTCCTTCCCATAATCGACAACTCGACTAACCCGATAATCATAGCCGGACCGTGTTCGGCAGAATCGGAAGACCAACTATTGACAACTGCGGCCGACCTCGCCGCCAACGGCATTAAAATTCTCCGCGCCGGAATTTGGAAACCGCGAACCAAACCCGGAGGATTTGAAGGCGTCGGAAAAGTAGGGCTCTCTTGGATGGCTAAAGCCAAAGAACTCTATGGGCTGAAAACGGCCACCGAGGTTGCGACTCGCCAACACACCATTGATGCCGTGGAAGCCGGCATCGATATCTTGTGGATTGGAGCACGCACCTCGGCAAACCCCTTTGCCATGCAAGAAATTGCCGACACTTTGGCGGAATTAAAGGTGCTCGACATCCCCGTGTTGGTCAAGAACCCCGTAAACCCCGACTTGGAGCTATGGATTGGCGCTCTGGAACGCATACACAACGCCGGTCTGCGACACCTCGGTGCAATCCACCGCGGCTTTTCGGCCTATGGCAAGCACCTCTACCGCAACCTGCCTCAATGGCACATCCCGATTGAGCTTCGTCGCCGTTTCCCAACCCTCCCCATAATATGCGACCCGTCACACATTGGAGGCAAACGCGAATTAGTGTCACCACTGTCGCAGCAGGCCCTTGACATGGGTTTCCACGGCTTGATTATCGAAAGCCATTGTGACCCCGATTGCGCTCTGTCTGATAAAGGACAACAAGTAACTCCCGATGTCCTGAATTACATCCTGTCGCAATTGGTAATCCGCGACCCGCAAGGTTCAACCGAAGGGCTCTCGCAGTTGCGTCACCAAATCGATGAATTGGACACCGAACTTGTAGAACTCTTGGCTAAACGAATGCGAGTGTCGCGCGAAATCGGACAATACAAAAAGGAACATCGTATGCCGGTTCTCCAAATGGGACGCCACGATGAAATAATGCAAACTCGCGTTAATGCGGCGAAAGAACTCGGCATGGACGGCGATTTCATGAAAACCGTCTTGCAAGCAATTCACGAAGAGTCCGTGCGCCAACAAATCGAAATCCTCAACAAACGATGAAAATCCTGATTCTCGGCGCAGGGAAAATGGGGTCATTTTTCTGCGACTTACTTTCGTTCTCTAACGACGTTGCCATATATGACCCCGTACCGGAGCGACTGCGCTTCACTTTCAACTGCCGCAGATTTTCCGCTCTAAGTGAAGTCACCGACTTCATGCCCGACATGGTACTAAACTGCGCTACCGTCAAATTTACCATACCCGCCTTTGAAGCGGTATTGCCCTATATCCCCGAGCGA
This sequence comes from Bacteroidales bacterium, assembly GCA_015061005.1. GTDB lineage: Bacteria > Bacteroidota > Bacteroidia > Bacteroidales > Muribaculaceae > UBA3263. The sequence goes on along the minus strand of SUXJ01000009.1, from coordinate 39,136 downwards.
TGCATTCTCAGCGACATATCGTCGATTAAAACGTCGCTGCCCGACTTCTATGCCAAGTGTGGACATCCCTTCGTCAGCTCTCACCCGATGTTCGGACCCACGTTTGCTTCGCTCTCTAACCTGAGCAATGAAAATGCCATTATAATAAAGGAGGGCGACGATTTGGGACGCGCATTCTTCAAGCAATTATATTCCGAGCTTCGACTCAATGTGGTGGAATACACCTTTGAGGAACATGACGAAACGATGGCCTACTCCCTGTCAATCCCATTTGCCTCAACCTTGGTATTTGCCGGGATAATGAAACATCAAAATGCGCCCGGTACCACTTTTAAACGACACTTGGACATTGCTCGCGGACTCATGAGCGAAGATGACTATTTGCTCACTGAAATACTTTTCAACCCTCACTCTCCCGAACAAATCTCAAAAATTCAGGACCGACTCAGTGAACTCAAAGCCCTCATAGACACAAAAGACTCCGAGGGAATGAAAACCTTCCTTGATCGCGTTCGAAACAACATTAAATGACACGCAAACAAGCTTGGATTGAAGCAGTGCGACTGCGCACTCTTCCCGTCTCTGCCGCCGGCGTTATCGCAGCAACGGGCATGGCAGCCGCATGCGAATATGAAATCCCGTGGATATGGGCGGCAATATGCCTCATTTTTGCCATTTTGGCTCAAATCGCCTCTAACTTTGCCAACGAATACTTCGATTTTCGTGCCGGAATAGACGGCAACGACCGCCGCGGCCCGCAACGCGGAGTTGCGAATGGCATCATCGCCCCGCGCTCAATGCTAATCGCCACTCTGACCACCCTCGCATTGGCTTGCACAATCGGACTCCTCACCGTGACGCGCGGCGGGCTATGGCTCATTCCGGCCGGTGCCGGCATTGCGCTCGGTGCCCTTGCATACTCTGCCGGACCATATCCCCTCTCACGCCACTGCCTCGGAGAATTGGCGGTCATCATATTCTACGGACTCGTGCCCGTATGCCTTACCTTCTATATTCTGACTCTGACCCTACATTGGTCAGTACTACTCTGCGGATTCGGAGTAGGCTGTTGGGGCGCAATGGTAATCCTCGTCAACAACTATCGCGACATCGCCTCTGACTCCGCAACAGGCAAACGCACCCTATCAACCGTAATCGGACCACAAGGATCGGCAATGCTATACCTCGCACTCGGACAATTCACCGCGGCATCTCTCTGGATTAGCGGAGGGGCCGCATGGGGTGCACTCCCTCTCCTCCCAGCCGCCCTCGGATTCGCCATCGGAGCTGTACTCAATCGAGGCCGCCTTTCCGGTACTCAATGCACACGCATCCTCGCAGTAACTGCACTCTCCCTCCTCCTCACCGCCCTCATCTTCCTGCTCCTGCACACCCTCTAACCCCCCTCTCAACACAAAAAAGTGGCTCACCCTCCCCGGTGAGCCACTTTTTTTCACCCTTTTGACGAAAATCTACGCTTTTCCCCTCCAAACCCTCCCTACCTTTGCAAAAAAAATCACCCTCCACCCCCTCACCCCAAACCCAAACCCATAAGCCACATAAGAAACATAAGTCACATAAAAAACATAATCCTCAAACCCCTCCGCCCCAAAAACCCGGCTGCCGAACCGCACCCAAAACCGGCACTCGCAGCCTTCCTCCTCTAAGCGGTCCCGTCACCGCGACCCCACAAGGCAAACCGACGGAAAGCGAGTCCGCCCTTCCCCTTATCAAAATTATAAGACTTATAAATATTATAAATCTTACCCCCCGGGGAAAACCGAACTCGCGCGGAAGCCAAACCGCGATCACCAACAAATCAGGCTAAAGCTTGCGGCAAGAGTGCCCTCGCTCGAAAATCCTTTGACATGCTGGAAACTGAGCGTGAATGATCCGTCCCGGTCATTCCAAACAAGCCGCCGGGCAGGCCGCGGTCGGCAAAAACTCAAGGGGGACTCAATCGCCGCAAGACGGGAACTCGCGCGATTGAGTCCCCCTTGCGCTTTCCACCCTCCACTCTCCACTTTTTCCACTCTCCACTTTTTCCACTCTCCACTTTTTTCCGTAACTTTGCAGTGTTGATAAAACACCCGATATTTAATCTTTATGCAAAAAATCAGAAACATCGCCATCATTGCACACGTTGACCATGGCAAAACTACCGTTGTTGACAAAATGTTGATGGCAGGACACCTCTTTCGCGACAACCAAAGCACCGGTGAATTAATCCTCGACAACAACGACTTGGAACGCGAACGAGGCATAACGATTCTCTCAAAAAATGTTTCTATCGATTATAAAGGCTATAAAATCAACATTATTGACACTCCCGGACACGCCGACTTTGGCGGTGAAGTTGAGCGCGTGCTCAACATGGCCGACGGCTGCCTGCTTTTGGTAGACGCATTCGAAGGACCTATGCCCCAAACTCGATTCGTACTCGAAAAAGCAATCCAAATGGGGCTCAAACCGGTTGTCGTAATCAACAAAGTCGACAAGCCCAACTGCCGCCCTGATGAAGTGCAAGAAATGGTATTTGACCTCATGTTTAACCTCAACGCCACTGAGGACCAACTTGACTTCCCTACGATTTTCGGCTCTGCAAAACAAGGGTGGATGAGCACCGATTGGAAACAACCGACCGACAACATTCTGCCCCTTCTCGATGCAATCATCGAATACATTCCTGCTCCAACAACCCTCGAAGGTGCCTCACAGATGCTCATCACCTCACTTGACTTCTCGAACTACGTTGGTCGCATTGCTGTCGGTCGCGTTCACCGTGGCTCGCTCAAAGAAGGTCAAGACATCGTATTGCTAAAAAAAGACGGCTCAGCCCTCAAACAACGAATCAAAGAATTACACACCTTTGAAGGCATGGGACGTAAAAAAGTCGCCGAAGTCAAGAGCGGTGACATCTGCGCTCTCGTTGGCATCGACAACTTCGAAATCGGCGATACTATTGCCGACACCGACAAACCCGAAGCACTACCGCGCATCGCCATTGACGAACCGACAATGTCGATGACCTTCACCATTAATGACTCTCCATTCTTCGGCAAAGACGGAAAATTCGTCACCTCACGCCATATTGCAGACCGACTCACCCGAGAACTTGACCGCAACCTTGCGCTCAGAGTAGAGAAATCTGCCTCTGAAGACGTGTGGACCGTATTCGGTCGTGGCGTGCTCCACTTGTCTGTATTGATTGAAACCATGCGTCGCGAAGGCTACGAATTGCAAGTAGGACAGCCTCAAGTTATCATCAAAGAAATCGATGGTCAAAAATGCGAACCCATCGAATTGCTGACCATAAACGTCACGGAAGAATACTCCAGCCGCATCATCGACATGGTGACTCGCCGCAAGGGCGAAATGCTCTCTATGACCACTCAAGGACCCGACCGCGTTCACATGGAATTTCAAATCCCTTCACGCGGCATCATCGGCCTGCGCAACAACGTGCTCACTGCCTCCGCCGGCGAAGCAATCATGGCTCACAGATTCTTGGACTACCAACCATGGAAAGGCGACATTGAACGCCGCACAAACGGCTCACTCATCGCTATGGAAGGAGGCACTGCTTATGCCTACGCCATTGACAAACTGCAAGATCGCGGACGCTTCTTCATCTTCCCTCAAGAAGAAGTTTATGCCGGACAAGTCGTAGGCGAAAACGCTAAAGACAACGACATCGTCGTGAACGTCACCAAATCAAAAAAACTGACTAACATGCGAGCCAGCGGCGCTGACGACAAAGCTCGCATCGTACCCCCCATCGTTTTCTCCCTCGAAGAAGCATTGGAATACATCAAAGAAGACGAATACGTTGAAGTAACCCCTCACCATATTCGCCTCCGCAAAATCATCCTTGACGAAATCGAACGCAAACGCGCCAACCGCTAATCCAATTGAAAAAGCCCACAGCATTACTCCTATCTCATGTCCCATTGTATCCCATAATGGGAGGTGATCGCGTACGAATTTGCCAAACACTCTCATTTTTAATTGATGACTATGACGTTGATGTTGTATATGTCACACATGACAAAACAGCTAAAGTTCTTAAATCAGAGAACCCACTCATAAATAATGAATATAGATTTTACATACCTAAAATAACGCGCTACATACAAGCGGCCAAAACCCTATTTAATCGCACCCCACTTTTTGTAAATCATTACTTCAATAGAACAGTCCAGAAGTTTATCAATAATTTAATTCTGCACAAACATTATGATCGCATTGTATGCGGAAGTATTGCAATGGCTAAATATCTTTTAAAGCATACTAATGCTGCAATATACTTAGATATGACAGATTCTCTTTCTATGAATTACAAAAACAGAATCTCAAAAGAGCGAATTCTATCGAGGGTGTTTTGGAGAATAAATTTAGCACGTACAATGAGATTTGAGAAGAAATGCGTATCGACATTCAACTGCACATCATACATTTCACGAATTGATCAAAATTTCTTAAACACAAACGGAAAGACTTGTATAGTCCCCAATTATGTTCATATCCCACAAAATATTCCACCTAAAAATCACAATAGCAAAAACATAGTCTTCGTAGGGAAGATGGACTATGAACCCAACATTATGGCTGCTACATTCTTTGCCCAACAAGTTTTTCCTATAGTACAACAAAAAGGGGACTACAAGTTTGTCATTGTTGGGATGAACCCAACAGAGACGGTTCAAAAATTAGCCCAAAAGGACGTTGTAATAGTAACTGGCAAGGTGGATTCAGTTGAACCATATTACCAAGACGCAGCAATAGTCGTTGCGCCAATGCTTTCCGGATCCGGAATACAAAATAAAATTATTGAAGCGATGGCTCAAGAATGCTGCGTAGTAACAACCTCTTTTGGAGCAGAAGGCTTGGAGGAAATGTCTGACGGCATTGTTATAACATCAACTAACCCACAACTAATGTCAGAAACTATTATTAGCCTATTAGAGAATGATAGTCGCCGAGCCATGATTAGCCGTAAAGCCAGACTTCTTACGCAACAATTTTTGAGCTACGAAAGAGTGCAGAAATATTTCCGCAACTTCATAGCTGATTGTTGATTATTTTTTACCGCTTCAGCAAGCAGGAGAGCCAACCCTTTACCCTCAGAAACATTTGCTTTGCCAAATTACGAATAAACGGACGACGGAACGTATCTGAAAAGTGTAGCGGCTTTTTGCCGACAATCCATGGTTCATAGTATCTTTGTGATTCCGAGCATGCCTCAGCAATACAAATCGCCTCGCGTAATTCCCATTCGAAAAAACGCATCTCATATGCAATCCTAGAACGCCTAATACGCATAAACTGTCTCAATTCTCTTGCTCGAGCGTTCAAATCTGCCGGGAACGTATCATTATCAATCCACCCTTTGTCTCGAATAAACGCTATCATTTGTCCCGTTTTTGAAAACAAGTGAAAAGGATCGACAGCCGATTGCGGTAAAGGGATCCGAAATGCGTCAATATACGTCGGTCGGATTCCCATTATAAGGTTTAATCCGACTTGATATTCGTTATTGGCGGCAGTGCGCTCCACAATAATAAATTCCGACTCCTTATTACAGAATAGGAAATTATGAGCCAACGTCCCGGAAATTGAAGCTACACATTTCGCATCACTTACCTTATCAACGAATTCTCTCAATGATAATTTTTCAGGAGAAATTAGTTCAAACCCATTGTCAGCAAACAACCGGTCCAGTTCCTTAATGTTTATATCAAATTTTTCGGCATGGGGTAATTGTGATCTCGTTAAAAACAACTTTTTATTTTCATTCAAACAACGTCCAGCTACTCCACATTTGCGCCTCAACGCATCAAATACGCTATAAAATCCCTTTGAGTAAATCTTAGGATGTTCAAACGCTGTATCAGGGACAAAAAGATGCTCAACCGAAACCTTATCATGGCATATCTTCACCTTATCTTTAATCCCCAGAAGAGTAAAAAATTCTTCAAAATTCCCGTTCAAGTCAGTTAACCGTGCATCTTCCGCAAAGAACAAAATGGCATCTACATTCAAAGCATTATTGCCATTAAAAAGCGGCCAAAGGCGTTCTGTTGTATCAACTATGAAATGCCCCCAAGCCTGCGCAGATATCCACCATACAAAACATTTCCACTCAATTTAAGTGCGCCCGTGTGTAAGTCCAATCGTACGCAATAATCGCAATCAGTCACTACGATGTTGGGATCATTCACTTCAGACTGCCCGGGAATTTGACCCAATGGTATAAGGGTACAATGCTCATATTCCCTCACTTGTAGATGTCCTGAAATATCTTGGTAAGAATCTCGAATTTCACCAAGACGCTCTGCTTTTAGTGGACGCAGATAAGAATACTCCTATTTTTGCATTATTATCGGGATATTATAGTGAGCTTTTCACATTCCACATAAACTAATTCTGCACGGTTCTTAACCGGGATGACTACTGTAATCATTTTTTTGCTTCTCCGGCGAGCATTCCACATGCAGCCTGTATGTCTTCACCACGGCTCGCTCGAATCGTTGCCGTAATGCCACGCGAATTAAGCCGTTCACGAAATGCAATCATTGAATCTTCCGACGCTGTTTGCAGTTCACTATCCGGTAAAGCATGATAACGAATCAGATTTACTCGACAATCCGTTCCTGCGAGTAGGCGAGCCAAAGCATCGGCATGTCGCATATCATCGTTAAGCCCTCGCCACATAATATATTCTACGGTTAATCTCCTCTGATGAGCAAAATCATATTCACGTAGCAACGTCATAATCTTGCTAATCGGGAACGCGCGCTCGGAGGGCATCAATGAGGCGCGCTCATCTGCAAACGGCAAGTGCACACTGATTGCAACATGCACCTTAGTTTCGTCAAGCAAGCGCTTCAATTCCGGTAATTTTCCGATACTCGACACCGTTATCCTTTTCGGACTCCACGCGAATCCCCATGGAGCGGTAAGTATTTCAATCGCATCCATAACCGGGGAAAAATTATCCAATGGTTCCCCCATTCCCATAAACACGATATTAGTGAGATCTTCACTACGAGGAATACTCATTATCTGATTAATAATATCACTCGCATCAAGATTGCCATGAAATCCCTGACGACCTGTCATGCAAAATTTGCAACCCATCTTGCAGCCGGCTTGCGACGAAACGCATATTGTTGCTCTATCCTTGTCCGGAATCAAGACTGCCTCAATATCGCGACCTCCTTTACCCTCAAAGAGACACTTTATAGTGCCGTCAACACTTCGAGCTTCAGCTTTCGGCGCGCATAGCCCGACACAATATTTTGCTTTCAAAGCGTCACGCCCTCTCAGCGAAATATCGGTCATTTGATCAATTTCTATCACCCTCTTTTCATAAAGCCACTTTGCCATTTGCTTGGCAGAGAAAGACGGCAATTTACATTCAGCAGCAACCTCGCGCAGTTGGCCAAGCGTCATTCCGATAAGTTTCTTTTTTTTCATCAACTGCAAAGTTACGAAATTTTACAGAGTCTTGCCACTAATTTCAGCAAGCGAAATCCTCCTATATAAGTAATCATAATGCCCAACTTGTTTTTAAGACGCACCCGACGATTGCACAAGGACGACCAACGATATCGGAGAATTGTGCTCTTACACCGTCTTTCAACGTCCGGAAGTTCCACTCCATGTTCTGCAATCAGATTGAAGATATTAAATGCTGCACTTAGGGCTCTATCTTGTGCTGCCGGAACAAGTCGATGGCAATTTTCACTCATATACTCCACAATCCGCTCAGTCACATCCAGCACAACAGCCCTTTCCGGTGAAAACGTCTGAGTATAACTTCCGGGATTCACGGTATAGGCATATAGCGGAACAGCGAAATACGCAATCCGCCGAGCTCTGAAAAACAATTTATAGAAAGAATCAAGATCTTCATAACGAATTGCGGGGAAACGAAAATCATGAAAAATCGTTGTCGGATATAGCACTCCGCAATTTGAGTTAATCAATAGTTCTTGATACAGTCCTTTCTCTATTAATTCCTCCGGAGAATATTCTTCATGAGTTAGAGGTTTATCAATAATGAAGGGTTCTTCGTTTATATGCGATTTCGGACTAACCCTTGTAAAATTCGCTATCGAAATATCAAAACCATCTTGCGATGCCAGATAAAGGGTTTCCAGAAAGCGAGGATGCAAACGGTCATCTGCATCTAAAAAGGTAATAAATCCGGCCTTAGCAGCATCAATCCCCGAATTACGCGCAAAAGACACACCCTCGTTGCGCGATTTGGCGATGACTCGAATACGTGGGTCGTCAAAGGCGTTGCATACTTGAAGAGAATTGTCGGTAGAGGCATCATCTATGAGTATCAACTCAAAGTCCGCAAAGGTTTGGTTTAGCACACTGCGAATGCATGGCGCTAAGTACTCACCGGCATTATATACCGGCACCACAACTGATATTTCCGGATTCCGGGAATACATACCTAACGACAAAGTTACAGATTTTTATCGGAAACGTGAATAGAATTCCGGAAAAGTTCCAAACTTTTATGTCGACATCTTTGTTATTATGATGTAACATGAATGAAAGCTTTTCCATTGTGAAAGACATGTGATAATGATTGGTTTATTATTCAACGAGGAGGGACTGTGAAGCCACTCCTCGTAAGATTTTACAAAGCACCCCGCCCAAGACATCTTTGGCGGGGTGCTTTGTATGTAGATTGTTCTTACTTCAATCAGTCTTCATCGCCGAATCCCACAACATCTTCTGTTGAGGTCACAATGAGACGTTGATATTCAGGAAGTCCGGTGCCGGCAGGGATGAGGTGACCGCAAATCACATTTTCCTTCATACCTACAAGGTTATCGGTCTTGCCTTGAATTGCAGCCTCGTTAAGAACCTTGGTGGTTTCCTGGAACGATGCTGCCGACATGAAGCTTGAGGTTTGCAATGCTGCACGGGTTATACCTTGCAAGATTTGTTCTGAGGTTGCAGGGACTGCATCGCGTACTGTTACCGTGCGGAGGTCTTTACGCTTCAGAGCGGAATTCTCATCACGGAGTCTGCGAGCTGTAATAATCATGCCGGGCTTAACATTTTCGCTATCACCGGAATCGATTACGACTTTCTTACCCCAAATGCGATCATTTTCCTCATGGAAGTCACGTTTATCAACGACTTGTTGTTCCAAGAAGCCAGTGTCACCCGGATCAATGATGTTGACTTTACGCATCATCTGGCGCACGATAACTTCAAAGTGTTTATCGTTAATCTTCACACCTTGCATGCGGTAAACGTCTTGCACTTCGTTAACAATGTATTCCTGAACGGCAGTCGGGCCCATGATGTTCAAAATATCTTCGGGAGTAATTGCTCCGTCAGAGAGGGGAGTACCGGCACGCACATAGTCGTTTTCTTGAACAAGAAGTTGTTTGCTTTGAGGCACAAGATACTTCTTTTCTTCGCCGAGTTTGGACACAACGGTGATTTCGCGATTACCACGCTTAACTTTACCGAAGTGAACTTCACCGTCGATTTCAGAAACGATTGCGGGGTTAGACGGATTACGTGCCTCGAAGAGCTCGGTTACACGCGGCAGACCACCGGTAATGTCACCGGCTCCGGAGGTAGCGCGAGTCATCTTAACGAGTACGCTACCGGGCTTCACTTGGTCGCCTTGTTCAATCATCAAGTGAGCACTTACGGGAAGCACATACGTCTTGAGGATTTCACCATTTGCGTCAACAATATTCGCTTCGGGAGCTTTGGTACGATCCTTTGATTCAATGATGATTTTTTCGGAATTGCCGGTCTGCTCGTCAGTTTCTGTCCGATAAGTGATACCTTCATCCATATTGGAGAACTGAACAGTACCACCCACTTCAGAAACAATTACCGAGTTGAAGGGGTCCCATTCGGCAATTACGTCACCTTTCTTGATAGCATCGCCGCTCTTGAAGTAGAGTTTTGAACCGTAGATAATCGGAGCGGTTGTGAGCATCAAGCCGGTCTTGGCATCATTGATGCGCATTTCGGCCAATCGGCCGATTACTACTTCAACGGGTTTTCCATTCGGGCCAACTTCTTCTGTTGTAACAGTGCGAAGTTCATCGATTTCAAGGATACCGTCATAACGAGATGTCAAAGTTGATACAGCTGCTACGTTAGAAGCAACACCGCCGACGTGGAATGTACGCAGAGTAAGCTGAGTACCGGGTTCACCGATAGATTGTGCAGCAATCACGCCGACAGCTTCACCCTTTTGTACCATGCGAAGGTTGGACAAGTTGCGTCCATAACACTTCGCGCATACGCCTGATTTGCTTTCACAAGTGAGCACTGAACGAATTTCAACGCTTTCAATCGGAGATGCATTGATACGTTCTGCTGCGGCGTCATTGATTTCCTCTCCGGCAGCAACGATGAGTTCGCCGGTGGTGGGATCAACGATGTCATGCACGCTAACACGACCAAGGATGCGTTCTCCGAGCGAGGCAACGACTTCATCATTGTTCTTAATCTCGGTACAAACAAGTCCGCGCAAGGTTCCGCAGTCATCTTCACGGATGATTACGTCGTGGGCCACGTCAACGAGACGACGGGTAAGATAACCTGCGTCGGCAGTCTTAAGTGCGGTATCTGCAAGACCCTTACGAGCACCGTGAGTTGAGATGAAGTATTCAAGTACGCTCAGACCTTCCTTAAAGTTAGCCAAAATCGGGTTTTCAATGATTTGGCCACCCTCTGAACCGCTCTTTTGCGGTTTCGCCATAAGACCACGCATGCCTGAGAGCTGACGAATCTGGTCTTTAGAACCACGCGCGCCGGAGTCAAGCATCATGTAGACGGGGTTGAAGCCCTTCTGGTCATCCGAAAGTTGCTTCATGAGGGTATTTGCGAGTTCCGAGTTTACGTGAGTCCAAATATCGATGATTTGGTTATAGCGTTCGTTGTTGGTGATGAAACCCATTGAGTAGTTATTCATCACTTCTTCGACTTGCTCATAACCTTTTTGGACCATTGCTTCTTTTTCGGCGGGAATGATTACGTCACCGAGGTTGAAGCTCAGCCCACCCTTAAATGCCATGTGGTAACCGAGGTTCTTGATGTCGTCGAGGAACTGTGCAGAACGAGGGATACCGCACGTTTTGATTACTCGCGAAATGATATCGCGCAAGCTCTTCTTTGACAAGAGGGTATTTACGTAACCAATTTCTTCGGGCACGTAGCGATTTACGAGAAGTCGGCCCACAGAAGTTTCAATCATGCGAGACACACGATTTCCTTCTGCGTCAACGTCATCAACGACAACATGAATCGGAGCATGAAGGGTTACGCGTCTTTCATTGTAAGCAATTTCGGCTTCTTCTGGTCCATAAAATTTATAGCCTTCACCCTTATCACCGGGGCGGAGCTTGGTGATATAGTACAAGCCGAGCACCATGTCCTGCGAAGGCACTGTGATAGGAGAACCATTGGCAGGATTTAAGATATTGTGTGCACCAAGCATGAGCATCTGAGCCTCGAGAATAGCCTCGTTGCCGAGAGGGAGGTGCACAGCCATTTGGTCACCGTCAAAGTCAGCGTTAAATGCCGTACATGCGAGCGGGTGGAGCTGAATTGCCTTACCTTCAATCATCTTAGGCTGGAACGCTTGTATGCCAAGACGGTGCAATGTTGGTGCACGGTTAAGGAGGACAGGATGACCCTTCATTACGTGCTCAAGGATATCCCAAACAACGGGTTCCTTACGATCCACAATCTTCTTAGCGGACTTCACGGTTTTAACGATTCCGCGTTCGATAAGTTTACGGATAACAAAGGGTTTGTAGAGTTCCGCTGCCATGTATTTGGGAATACCACACTCGTGCATTTTGAGTTCGGGACCCACAACAATTACCGAACGAGCAGAATAGTCAACACGCTTACCGAGAAGATTCTGACGGAATCGACCTGCCTTACCCTTGAGAGAGTCAGAAAGAGACTTGAGCGGGCGATTTGCTTCAGATTTAACAGCAGAAGATTTGCGAGAGTTGTCAAGCAATGAATCCACAGCTTCCTGAAGCATGCGTTTTTCGTTGCGCAAAATCACATCAGGCGCCTTGATTTCTACGAGGCGTTTCAGACGATTATTGCGAATGATTACGCGACGATACAAGTCATTGAGGTCAGAGGTTGCAAAACGTCCGCCATCCAGAGGCACCAAAGGACGCAATTCGGGCGGAATTACGGGCACTGCCTGCAGAATCATCCACTCGGGCTTGTTCTTGCCCTTGCTCATGCGGAAGCTTTCAACAACTTGAAGACGCTTGAGTGCTTCGGTTTTGCGCTGCTGAGAACCTTCGTTATTGGCTTGGTCACGCAACTGATATGAGAGTTCGTCGAGATTGATGCGGCTCAAGAGGTCTTGAACAGCCTCGGCACCCATCTTTGCGATAAACTTGTTGGGGTCGGTATCCTCCAGCAAAGAATTTTCTTTGGGAAGGTTGTCAACGATGTCGAAGTATTCTTCTTCGGTGAGCAGTTGAAGTGCTTCAACAGGTTCTTCACCGAGAGTTGCATTACCGGGCTGAATAACGATATAACGCTCATAGTAGATTACGGCATCGAGTTTCTTGGAGGGGAGCCCTAAAAGATAGCCGATTTTGTTAGGCAATGAGCGGAAATACCAGATATGAGCAACGGGAACTTCAAGTTTGATGTGGCCGCAGCGTTCGCGACGCACTTTCTTTTCAGTTACTTCTACGCTGCAACGATCGCAAACGATGCCCTTATAGCGAATGCGCTTATACTTACCGCAATGACACTCATAGTCCTTTACGGGGCCGAATATGCGTTCGCAGAACAGACCGTCGCGTTCGGGTTTATAAGTGCGGTAGTTGATGGTCTCGGGCTTGAGGACCTCGCCGCTTGATTTTTCCAGAATCGACTCGGGCGAAGCAAGCCCGATGGTGATTTTAGAGAAACCTGTTTTGGATTTGTTGTTATCTTTCTTAAATGCCATAATAGCTTAGGGTTCAGATGGAAAAGATATTTATTCGAGGGTTATGCTGAGACCGAGACCGCGAAGCTCATGAAGGAGTACGTTAAGAGATTCGGGGATGCCGGCCTGGGGCATAGGATCGCCCTTGACGATTGCTTCGTATGCCTTTGAGCGACCGGTAACATCGTCGGACTTAATAGTCAGAATTTCCTGAAGGATATGAGATGCGCCAAATGCTTCGAGCGCCCACACTTCCATTTCACCGAAACGCTGACCACCAAATTGCGCCTTACCGCCCAATGGTTGCTGAGTAATCAAAGAGTACGGGCCAATAGAACGCGCATGCATCTTGTCTTCAACCATGTGGCCGAGTTTGAGCATGTAGATCACACCTACTGTTGCGGGTTGGTCAAAGCGTTCTCCGGTGCCGCCATCGTAAAGATAAGTCTTACCGTAGCGAGGGAGTCCGGCCTTATCAGTCCATTCGTTAAGGTCATCAAGGCTTGCGCCGTCGAAAATCGGAGTCGCAAACTTTTCGCCAAGCTCTCGACCGGCCCAACCGAGGACGGTTTCAAAAATCTGACCGAGGTTCATACGCGAAGGCACGCCCAGCGGGTTCAAGCAAATATCAACCGGAGTTCCGTCAGCGAGGAAAGGCATGTCCTCTTGACGAACTATGCGCGAAACGATACCCTTGTTACCGTGACGACCGGCCATCTTGTCACCGACAGAAATCTTGCGTTTCTTGGCAATGTAAACTTTTGCCAACTGCATGATTCCGCTGGGGAGTTCATCGCCGATAGAGAGGTCATATTTCTTTCTGCGAAGTTCCGCATCGATTTCTTTGCTCTTACGGAGGTAGTTTACGATAGTTGCACGAATGAGGTCATTCTTGTGTGCATCAGTTGTCCACTTGGAGAGGTTAACAGTATCGTAATTTATGTCGCGCAACGCCGTTGCGGTGAATTTCTGCGTTTTGGGAATGATATCAACTCCAAGGAAGTCTTTCACACCTTGTGAAGCCTTGTTTTTGGTCAGCTCCATGAGTTTGTGAACGAGTTCGTCCTTGAGTTTTTCTTGACGCTCTTCGTATTCTTCCTCAATCTTAGCCAAGAGAGCATTAGTGCGCGGTTTGTTGAGTTTACCGGCCTTGGCAAAGAGATTAGTGCCGATAATAACACCCTTGAGCGAAGGAGTTGCACGCAAAGAAGCATCTTTCACATCACCGGCTTTATCACCGAAGATGGCACGAAGGAGTTTTTCTTCAGGAGTGGGATCACTTTCGCCTTTGGGGGTAATCTTACCAATCATGATGTCGCCCGGAATCACATGCGCACCAACACGGATAATACCACGTTCGTCAAGATCCTTTGTTGCATCTTCACTTACATTGGGAATATCGTTGGTAAGTTCTTCCATACCGCGCTTGGTTTCGCGAACCTCAAGCTGATATTCATCAACATGAACTGAGGTGAGAATATCTTCGCGAACCATTCGTTCATTCAGCACGATAGCATCCTCATAGTTATAGCCTTTCCAAGGCATGAACGCAACCTTAAGGTTACGACCGAGGGCCAACTCGCCATTTTCGGTTGAATACCCTTCGGTGAGGATTGTTCCATTTTCAACGCGATCACCTACTTTGCAAATCGGACGCAGGTCAATCGTGGTGCTTTGGTTGGTTTTGCGGAATTTAGGAATTGTGTACTCTTTAACAGCACTATCGAAAGCCACGAATTCTTCTTCCTCTGTGCGGTCATAGCGAATACGAATAGTTGTTGCGTCCACATATTCAATCACACCGGCACCCTCAGCCATAATCTGAGTGCGACTGTCGCGGATGAGTTGTCCCTCAAGACCTGTGCCTACAATTGGAGCTTCAGAGCGCATCAAGGGGACTGCCTGACGCATCATGTTAGAGCCCATGAGTGCACGGTTCGCGTCGTCATGTTCAAGGAACGGAATCAGCGAAGCAGCAATTGATGCAATCTGGGTGGGTGACACGTCCATGAGTTCCACCTTATCAGGGGCAACAACAGGGAAATCGGCATCCTGACGTGACTTCACACGGCTGCGAATGAAAGTGCCGTCCTCACGCAAGGGAGCATTACCTTGAGCGATAATCTTGCCTTCTTCCATTTCGGCAGCAAGATATACGATGTCGTCGTTGTTGAGGTTTACTCGTGCATTTTCAACCTTACGATATGGAGTTTCAATGAAGCCCAAGTCGTTAATCTTGGCATATACGCAAAGGCTGGAGATAAGACCGATATTAGGACCTTCAGGGGTTTCGATCGGGCAGAGACGACCATAGTGTGTATAGTGTACGTCACGCACCTCGAAGCCTGCGCGTTCACGAGTAAGACCGCCGGGGCCAAGAGCCGACATACGGCGCTTGTGGGTAATTTCTGCCAGCGGATTAGTTTGGTCCATGAACTGGCTCAAGGCATTGGTGCCGAAGAACGAGTTGATGACCGATGAAATGGTCTTGGCGTTGATAAGGTCAATAGGAGTGAACACCTCGTTGTCGCGCACATTCATGCGTTCACGAATGGTGCGGCTCATACGGGCCAAACCAACTGAGAACTGATTATAGAGCTGTTCGCCTACAGTGCGAACACGACGATTTGACAGGTGGTCAATGTCGTCAACATCCGCCTTGGAGTTAATCAGTTCAATGAGATATTTAATAATGGCAACGATATCTTCCTGAGTGAGCACGCGCACTTCGGAAGGCGTTCCAAGGTTAAGTTTCTTATTAAGACGATAACGACCAACGTCACCGAGGTCATAACGTTTTTCACTGAAGAAAAGATTCTGGATTACTTCACGAGCTGAAGCATCATCCGGTGGCTCTGCATTACGAAGCTGTCTGTAGATATAGCCAATAGCTTCTTTTTCCGAGTTGGTGGGGTCTTTCTTCAGTGTATTGAAGATAATG
This sequence comes from Bacteroidales bacterium, assembly GCA_015061005.1. Classification (GTDB taxonomy): domain Bacteria; phylum Bacteroidota; class Bacteroidia; order Bacteroidales; family Muribaculaceae; genus UBA3263. The sequence goes on along the minus strand of SUXJ01000009.1, from coordinate 23,222 downwards.
GCATAGTCGGAAGGATTGGCTGTTTCCTTACGCAGGAGAATCGTGCCAACTCCGCTTTCGAGAATGTCATTTATGTTTTCTTCAGTAAGTTCGGTTTCTCGTTCGAGTATTACTTCATTACGCTCGATAGAAACCACTTCGCCGGTATCTTCATCGACGAAGTCTTCACCCCATGTACGAAGTACACGAGCCGCCAAAGTACGTCCAACGCACTTCTTGAGGTTAGTTTTGTTTACCTTAACCTCTTCGGCAAGGTCGAAAATGTCAATGATGTCTTTATCACTTTCCAGACCGATAGCACGCAACAAAGTGGTGAGCGGAAGCTTTTTCTTACGGTCAATGTAAGCGTACATCACATTATTGATGTCGGTGGCGAACTCAATCCAACTTCCGCGGAAGGGGATGATACGTGCGCTATACAACTTTGTGCCGTTGGCATGTATGCTTTGCCCGAAGAACACGCCTGGAGAACGATGAAGCTGCGACACAACAACGCGTTCGGCACCATTGATAACAAAAGTGCCCTTATCGGTCATGTAAGGAATCTGACCAAGATAAACGTCTTGTATAACGGTATCAAAGTCCTCGTGATCAGGGTCGGTACAATAAAGCTTAAGCTTTGCCTTCAAAGGCACGCTATAAGTCAGACCACGGGTTAAACACTCGTCGATCGAGTAACGCGGAGGATCTATATAGTAGTCGAGAAATTCCAGAACGAAGTTGTTGCGGGTGTCCGCAATGGGGAAATTCTCGGAAAACACCTTGTAGAGCCCCTCATTGTTACGTTCCTCGGGAGCGGTGTCGAGCTGCAAAAAGTCACGGAATGACTGCAACTGCACTTCGAGGAAGTCGGGGAATGGAAGTGGGTTTTTAACCGTCGCAAAATTTACGCGCGGCTTGTTTTCGATTACAGACATCTAAAATTAATTATTGAATATGTAGGAAATAGAGGAGAATTGAACTAAGACACAATTAGGTTAAGCGTCCGCCCCTTGCGGACACTTAACCTAAGTACCTGATTAACAGGCAATCTTATTTCAGCTCAACTTCAGCGCCGGCTTCCTCTAGTTGCTTCTTGAGGCCTTCAGCGTCAGCCTTAGCTACGCCTTCCTTAACTACAGAAGGTGCGCCGTCGACCATTTCCTTAGCCTCCTTGAGGCCTTGGCCGGTGAGTTCTTTAACGAGCTTAACTACTGCGAGCTTGTTAGCGCCAGCGGACTTGAGGACAACGTCGAAAGAAGTCTTTTCTTCTGCGGCGGGAGCACCGGCAGCAGGACCAGCAGCTACTGCAACTGCAGCTGCAGCGGGTTCGATACCATACTCTTCCTTGAGGATTTGAGCGAGTTCGTTCACTTCCTTAACGGTGAGGTTCACGAGTTGTTCTGCGAAAGCTTTTAAATCTGCCATTTTTTTATAAATTTAGATGGTTATTGACTAAGTTAGATTTTGTAATTAAATGTTGTGGCTATATTATGATAGGTTTAGCCTTCCTTCTTGGAGAGTGTTTCGAGAATGCCGTGGAGCTTGCTGCCACCAGAAGTAAGAGCGCTTACTACGTTCTTGGCAGGTGACTGCAACAGAGCCACAACATCGGCGATAAGTTCGTTTTTGCTCTTGATAGCGCAAAGTGCATCGAGTTGGTCAGCACCTACGTAAACGGTTTCTTCAACGTAAGCAGCTTTGAGAGCGGGAAGAGTATCGCCTTTCTTAACGAAATCTTTAATCAGTTTTGCGGGAGCATTTCCGGCGTTGGCACACATAAGAGTGGTAGCACCCTTAAGGCTGCCATAGAGTTCACTGTAATCGCCTTCGATACGTTCGAGAGCCTTTTGAAGAAGAGTATTCTTCACGGCATACATCTTAACGTCAGCCTTAGCACATGCTCTGCGCAGTGCGCTGGTCTTTTCGGCGTTCAGTCCGTTTGTTTCCACCAAGTAGAAGCAGCTATACGCCTGGAGAGTCTCGACAATCTGGTCGATGATAACGGCCTTTTGTTCTTTTCTCATTGTTGTTTTCTGTTTCAGGTTGATGGATTATTCGTCTACGCTCTTAGCATCAACTTTGATGCCGGGGCTCATTGTGGACGACAGATAAATGCTCTTAATATAGGTACCCTTTGCAGCAGCGGGTTTCAGACGGATCAAAGTGTTGATAAACTCACGGGCATTTTCCTTAATCTTTTCAGGAGTGAAGGAAACCTTACCGATAGAGCTGTGAACGATACCGTTCTTGTCCACTTTAAAGTCGATTTTACCCTTCTTCACTTCTTCTACTGCTTTAGCAACGTCAACTGTTACAGTACCGCTCTTGGGGTTAGGCATCAAGCCACGAGGACCGAGAACACGGCCGAGGGCACCGATTTTACCCATGATAGCGGGTTGAGTAATGATAACGTCGATGTCGGTCCAACCGCCCTTAATCTTGTTGATGTACTCATCAAGACCAACGTAGTCAGCACCGGCTGCCTTAGCGGCAGCTTCAGCATCGGGAGTGCAGAGCACGAGTACGCGAGTTTCTTTACCGGTTCCGTGGGGCAGTGTTACTACGCCACGAACCATTTGATTAGCCTTGCGAGGGTCAACGCCGAGACGCACGTCAATATCAAGCGAAGCATCGAACTTGGCATAGTTTACTTCCTTTACCAATTCTGAAGCTTCAGCGAGAGTATACGCTTTCCCGGCCTCGATTTTCGCTGCAGCGATCTTTTGATTTTTGGTCAATTTTGCCATTGTGCGAAAAAGTCTTAATTAGTTATTACCGGGGAATTCGCCCTTTACGGTGATACCCATGCTTCTGGCCGTACCGGCAACCATACGCATTGCCGACTCAATATTGAAACAGTTCAAATCGGGCATTTTGTCTTCTGCAATAGTCTTAACCTGTTCCCAAGTTACTTCAGCGATTTTCACACGGTTAGGTTGTGCAGAACCACCTTTTTTCTTGGTTGCTTCCAGGAGTTGGATTGCTACCGGGGGGGTCTTAACGACGAAGTCAAAAGACTTATCAGTGTAGTAGGTAATTACTACGGGGAGCACCTTGCCGGCTTTGTCCTGGGTGCGGGCGTTGAACTGCTTGCAAAACTCCATGATGTTGATACCCTTAGAACCCAACGCGGGGCCTACTGGCGGAGAGGGATTGGCTGCGCCACCCTTAATTTGCAATTTGATCTGTCCAGCAATTTCTTTAGCCATTGTGTTACAATAATTTAGAAGATTGTGGGTTTATTCTGAATAGCGTTATTCTTAATCGGGGTAAGTTACGTCGTTTTCTTCGCTAAAACGAGGCCGGGCTCGTAACCGTCCGTCCTCATTTCTGTTGAATCAATTGATGTTATTACTCTTTATCGGTTGAGAAGTCTCGCTCTACCTGCGAATTTTCCAATTCAAGCGGTGTCTTTCGACCAAACACTTTTACCATCACTTTCAGTTTCTTCTTCTCGCGATTTACTTCTTCGATTTCTCCGATGAAACCGCTAAAAGGTCCACTGATAACTTTGACAGATTCTCCAACCATGTAGTCGTTGATTCCATCTTCAAGAAGGTCTTCATTCATTTCGTCCACTTGTCCGAGCATTCGCTTTACGTCTGCTTCGCGCAATGCTAAAGGATCAGAACCCTTTTCGCGTCCACGCAAAAAATCAATTACGTTAGTAGTGTTTGCCAAAACATACTGGGCTTCACCCGTTGGCTGCGCGTCAATAAACACATAACCGCTATAGAGATTTCTCTCTTTAACGATTTTCTTGCCATTGCGAACAGCAAGAACCTTTTCGGTAGGGATGAGCACCTGAAAGAGGTAATTGCCCAAGTCGGTGTTGCGCATCTGAGCCTCAAGCACCTCCTTGACTTTTGCCTCTTTGCCGGAAATGGCGCGGAGCACATACCAAGCACGCGGAAGCGGCTTCCTGACAGATTGATCCTTGTTTGTTGCAGCTGCCATAGAACGATGGTTTAGTGAGTGCAGTGTGTTACGGGTTAGTAATGTTTAAAGAACCTTAGTGACGAATGCTTACGCATTGTGTAAACTGTAAATCAGCTTCATCACGTTGCCGACAATCTGATCCATACAAAGAACGACCAGTGCTATAATAATGGAAGCAATAAGCACAATAATCGCACTCTTGAACAGTTGCGGTCTGGTTGGCCAAGAAGTCTTGTACCGAAGCTCGGTATAGCTCTCTTGTAAATCCGTAAGTAGTTTCAGTTTTTTCATTTCTATTTGTTTTTGCACGGGAAGAGAGGCTCGAACTCCCGACACCTGGTTTTGGAGACCAGTGCTCTACCAACTGAGCTATTCCCGTATGTTTAAAAGAACCGAGCCATCGGGTTCCGACGCCCGGTTCTTTTTAGTTTATTATCGTCGATATTATTCGATGATGTCGGTGATTTGACCTGAACCTACGGTGCGGCCACCTTCACGGATTGCGAAGCGAAGACCCTTATCGCAAGCTACGGGGTTGATGAGTTCTACGTTGATTTCAACGTGGTCACCGGGCATTACCATTTCGATTCCTTCGGGAAGAGTGATTTCACCGGTTACGTCGAGAGTACGGATGTAGAACTGAGGACGGTAGTGGTTACCGAACGGAGTGTGACGGCCACCTTCTTCTTTCTTAAGAACGTAAACAGAAGCTTTGAACTTGCTGTGGGGCTTAACAACACCGGGGTGACAGATTACCATACCACGCTTGATGTCCTTCTTGTCGATACCACGGAGGAGAAGACCTACGTTATCACCTGCTTCACCTTCGTCGAGGAGCTTACGGAACATCTCAACGCCGGTAACAACTGACTTCATGTCAGCACCGAGACCCATGATTTGTACTTCGTCACCTACTTTAACAACGCCGGTTTCGATACGACCGGTAGCAACAGTACCACGACCGGTGATTGAGAACACGTCTTCAACAGGCATCAAGAAGGGTTTGTCAATTGCACGGGGAGGCAGAGGAATCCAAGTATCAACTGCATCCATGAGTTCCATAACCTTAGCTTCCCATTCGGGTTCGCCGTTGAGAGCGCCGAGAGCTGAACCGCGGATGATAGGAGTATTGTCACCGTCATACTCGTAAGAGCTGAGGAGGTCACGCATTTCCATTTCAACGAGTTCGAACATTTCTTCGTCGTCTACCATGTCACACTTGTTCAGGAACACAACGATACGGGGAACGTTTACCTGACGAGCGAGAAGGATGTGTTCGCGAGTCTGAGGCATAGGACCGTCAGTTGCGGCACATACGATGATTGCACCGTCCATCTGAGCAGCACCGGTTACCATGTTTTTCACATAGTCAGCGTGTCCGGGGCAGTCAACGTGAGCATAGTGACGAGTTGCAGTCTGATACTCAACGTGAGAGGTGTTAATAGTAATACCACGTTCTTTTTCTTCAGGAGCGTTATCGATCTGGTCGAAGCTCTTGAGTTCAGAGAGACCGGCTTTTGCCAGTACAGTGGTGATAGCTGCAGTGAGGGTGGTTTTACCGTGGTCAACGTGACCGATGGTACCGATGTTCACGTGCGGTTTGGTTCTTTCAAATTTCTCTTTAGCCATTGTTTTGCTATATAAAATTGGTTTATGAATGATTCAAACTTGACATTAAAACCTCGACAGTGCGCAGACGTCACACACCACCGAGTCCGGGGCGGTACTTCCTTCAGCGGTCGCACCGTTGTTGAATTAATGTTGGAGCCGATGGCGGGATTTGAACCCGCGACCTCTTCCTTACCAAGGAAGTGCTCTACCCCTGAGCTACATTGGCAAATTAAATTTGCTTAGATTCTTTGAAGAGGAGAACCGATGGAGCGGAAGACGGGGCTCAAACCCGCGACCCTCAGCTTGGAAGGCTGATGCTCTATCGACTGAGCTACTTCCGCGGAAGTTTTGTGGGCGAAGATGGATTCGAACCACCGAAGGTATAAACCAGCAGATTTACAGTCTGCCCCATTTGGCCACTCTGGTATTCGCCCAAATTACTTCAACATATCAAGTTTAGTCTGCCCTTCGGCCTGACTGGAGCCTCTTGTCGGATTCGAACCAACGACCCCGAGATTACAAATCACGTGCTCTGGCCAACTGAGCTAAAGAGGCAGCTCTTTTTGCCTTGACGCAGACTTTTCAGCGCCTTAGCGAGTGCAAAGTTACACCAAGTTTTTGAACTGTGCAAATATTTCTGCAAATAATTTTCCAACTTTTTTGCAAAATTCCACTTTCCAGCTGTATATCAATCAATTAAACATCACAGCAAAATGCACTCTTGATTCCCCGCCAACACGAAATTCCAACTCCGAGACCCCGGAATCGTTCCTGCGCAAGGCAAGTTCCGCCGTTTCGCCATATCGACACTCCCTCATAAAACTTACTTCAATACGCTTAACTTGATGGGTATCATGAAACTCAAGTGGCCATTGATCCATAAGAAGTTCCACATATCTAACGGTGTTGACATGGCGATTTGAATCCAAATCACTATAACTAAATGTGTGATACGACATGATTAAATCTTCGCCTGACAGAGTTCGATGCCGACCGCAAGGCTTCACATCGCAAGTTCGTGCCGTAGTTATTGAATCACGCAGGATGTCAAATCTTGAAATATCCGCAAGAGTGCGCTTTTCGACATCTATGGCAACCCAAGTAGAGCGGGCATTGCCAATCACTTCGCCGCGACAATCATATATGCGGAAATAACGCTCGGAAAAAGCACGGTTAAACCCGTCAATCCATGTTTCCACGCTATACGTTTCATTCACTACCGGATAACGTTCCGTCTCTATCACCACACGACTCAACACCCACGACTGGCCATGCTCCTTGAGATTATCATACCCAACCCCGAGGGCATTGGCATGATCGGTTGCAACTTCAATACACCTATCAAAAACTTCGCCGATAGGCATTGACTGCTCGGGAGTGGCATCTCCGGCAGCAAGATAAAACTCTCTACGATAAATCGGCTCTGCCATCTTCTATCCTTTCTTGTCTCAATGCTTCTCGATCTATGAGATAATTGGTCAGACGTTCTTCGCTGCCTTTTGTCACAGCCACTCGCCCCGAACGCGTAAATTGCAATATCCCGAATGGCTGCAAGGCCTCAAGCAAAGCCTGAGTTTCATCTGAATGTCCCATTTTCTCCACTACGGTGTAATCCCGTGTGATTTCAAGAATATTTGCGTTATGTCGGCGCAGAATCCCCTCAAGATTCGGCTCATCAACGAGACTTTCCGTCGACACCTTATATAATGCCACCTCTTGATAAACGACATCATTGTCCGTAAACAAATACGCCCGAATTACGTCGATTCTCTTCTCTATCTGAGTAATGACCTTTTCAAGAAGAGAGCGCTCGCCTCTACATGTGATAGTGTACTTATGCACACCCTCTATGCTTGAAGGCCCCGCCGAAATGCTCTCTATATTAAGCCCTCGACGCGTAAACACAATACTGACCTGATTTAGCAACGATACGCTATTTTCGGTGTAAACTATAACCGTGAACAATTGGGACTCAATCATTAGGTGAATATATTTCTGTTGGTGATAACATTACAAAGTCAACCGCAGCATTTCCGGGCGTCATCGGGAAGACATTGTCGGTCGGCGCGATGTTCACATTAAGCAAATAGGGCGTTTCTGCCTCCAACATTCTGTCAATAGCCCCGGAAAGTGCCTCGGGAGTTTCCACGTTCTCCGCCGGGATATTATAAGCGGCACATAGCGTTACAAAATCCGGATTTGTCATCGGAGTAAATGAATAACGACGCCCATAGAACAATTCTTGCCACTGTCTGACATTGCCGAGATAACTATTATTGAGAATCACTATTTTCACGGCGGTTTTCTGCTCCATAATCGTACCCAATTCTTGAAGAGTCATCTGGAATGAGCCGTCACCGGTGAAGAGCACTACTTGACGCTCCGGAGCGGCCACCTTTGCACCAAATGCGGCTGGGATACCGAAGCCCATAGTGCCCAATCCCCCCGAAGTAACCAACGAACGCGGTCTGTTATATACGCTCTGACGCGCCCCCCACATCTGATTCTGGCCTACGTCCGTAACAATCACAGCATCTCCGCCGCTTTTTTCAGCGACCATACCAATCACTTGTGGCATAGAAATTCCACACTCCGACGGACGGTTAAGTATCGGCTCAATCACGAGGGTTCGCTCATCGGCATTCATCTTGTCGAAGCTGTTAATCCACTCCGGATGTTTTCTTGCATCCATTCGAGTTGCCAATTTGCGCAGCGCAACGCGCGCATCTGAATGTATGCAGATATCGGCTTTTACGTTCTTATTAAACTCCGACTCGTCAATGTCTATATGAATAATTTTTGCTTTGGGGGCATACTGTTCAAGGTCTCCGGTTACTCTGTTATCAAAACGCATTCCGACAGCGACAATAACATCAGCTCGATTCGTATTTATGTTAGGTCCAATGTTGCCATGCATACCTAACATGCCCTTAAACAAACGATGCCTTGACGGCAACGCACTCATCCCCATCAGCGTGCATCCTACCGGGATGTCTCCTTTTTCGGCAAATTCGACAAGCTCCTTCGTAGCATTTGAGATAAGAACTCCCTGTCCGGCGAGAATCATCGGACGCTCAGCCATATTCAACAGACTCACCGCCCGAGCCATTTCGCCCTCTTCCGGTTCCGGATTGGGTTCATAGCTGCGAATATACGTAACTTTCTCATGCTCCACGGCATCGACCAATTCGCCCTGCGCATCAGCCGTAATGTCAATCACCACAGGTCCGGGACGCCCGCTTCCGGCGATAAAAAAAGCTCGTGCCACTGCCGCCGGTATATCTTTGGCACGTCTGACCTGACATGCCCACTTCGTTATCGGCAGGGTGATACCCAACAAGTCCGTTTCCTGAAAGGCATCTGTACCAAGAAATCGGCTATCAACCTGTCCGGTAATAACCACGAGCGGCGTGCTGTCAACCATGGCATCACTTATACCGGTCACCACGTTAGTCGCTCCGGGACCGGAGGTTACAATAACCACTCCGGGTTTACCCGACACGCGAGCATATCCTTGAGCGGCATGCGTGGCACCTTGCTCGTGACGCACAAGAATATGATTTATCGTATCCGTATGGTCATAGAGTTTGTCATACACTTTTATAATTGAGCCACCCGGATAGCCAAAAACAGTATCCACGCCCTCTGCCTCGAGAGAACGCATCAACAACTCGGCACCGGTTATTCGTTCTACCATATAAGCACTACTTTATAAAATCAATTTTCAAACAATTCTAACCCCACCCTTGTCTGCTCCGGACGCCATTGACGCATACGCACGAAGCGAAGCCGGAACAATTCTCTCCGGACGCTGTGGCGGATCCAAAGCTCCGGGTTCGGAACGGCGCGCTTCAAGTTCACTATCAGAAAGCATCACGTTGATTGAGCGAGACGGGATATCAATAACAATCATATCGCCGGATCGCACCAATCCGATATTGCCACCCGAAGCCGCCTCGGGACTGATATGCCCGATACTCAAGCCCGATGTGCCACCGGAAAAACGACCGTCGGTTATCAATGCACATTCCCTACCGAGGTGACGGCTTTTTATATACGAAGTCGGGTAAAGCATCTCTTGCATACCCGGACCGCCCTTCGGACCTTCATGAGTAATCACCACGCAGTCTCCGCTCTTCACCGTGCCGTCAAGAATGCCTTTAACGGCAGAATCTTGTGAGCAGAACACCACTGCCGGCCCTTCGAAATGCAGCAAAGACTCATCTACTCCGGCCGTTTTAACCACGCAGCCTCCTTGCGCAATATTTCCGTACAGAACAGCCAATCCACCATCGGCGGCATAAGCATGTTCCACACTGCGAATACATCCGGAAACTCTATCAGTATCAAGTTCCTTATAATAACTCTTCTGCGAACCCATCTTGGTAGTTCTAACGCCTCCGGGAGCCGAATGCCAAAGCTCGGCTGCTTCTGCCGACAGTTCGGCGTCGCCTATCGCCATGCACTCTATCGCTTCGCCCAACGTCATGCCGTCGACCCTGCGAACTGAAGTATCAACCAGGCCTCTTTCCGCCAATTGCTTCATAATCGTCAGAATGCCCCCCGCTCGATTCACGTCTTGAATATGATAACGAGAATTGGGCGCGACCTTACACAGCACCGGAGTCACCCGACTCAGCCGGTCAATATCGGAAAGCGTAAAATCCGCCTCTGCCTCATGTGCTATGGCCAGCAGATGGAGCACGGTATTAGTACTTCCGCCCATAGCAATATCCAACGCCATAGCATTCAACATGGCTTGACGAGATGCTATCCGGCGAGGCAAAACCGAGTCATCGCCTTCTATATAATATTTATAAGTATTTTCGACTATCTGCTTCGCAGCTTTGCGAAACATGGACACCCTATTGACATGAGTTGCCACTAAAGTTCCATTGCCGGGAAGTGCCAATCCGATTGCTTCATTCAACGAATTCATTGAATTGGCAGTAAACATGCCGCTACACGACCCACAGCCCGGACACCCATGCAATTCAAGTTCTCTGACAGCAAGATCGCTCACCGACTCATCAGCACTTTCAACCATAATGTCAACCAAATCGACATCACGCTCGCCAACTCGTCCGGCTTCCATCGGACCGCCACTGACAAAGATTGCCGGAATATTCAATCTCATGGCAGCCATCAGCATTCCGGGAGTAACCTTATCACAGTTGCTTATGCACACCATTGCATCTGCTCGGTGGGCTCGCACCATGTATTCTACGCTGTCGGCTATCAAATCGCGACTCGGCAACGAATAGAGCATACCATCATGCCCCATTGCAATGCCATCGTCAACGGCAATCGTATTAAACTCTGCGGCAAAACAACCCAAGGATTCAATCTCCGCTTTCACTATTTGACCGATTTCATGTAGATGCACATGACCGGGCACAAACTGAGTGAAGGAGTTTACAATGGCAATAACCGGCTTGGTCATCTGCTCTTCCGTGCGACCATTGGCACGCCACAAGGCTCGTGCACCGGCCATTCGACGTTCAGCGGAGAAAAGAGAACTTGGCAGCTGCGGCATATCAATCAATTATTGAGAATCCGGTATATTTTTGCAAACACTCGGGCACTTTAATGCCTTCCGGAGTTTGATTGTTTTCAAGAAGTGCCGCCATGATTCGAGGCAGAGCCAACGCCGAGCCGTTCAAGGTATGACAAAGAGCCGTCTTTTTATCCGCACCGCGATAACGACACTTCAAGCGATTGGCTTGATATGTTTCGAAGTTCGACACAGATGAAACCTCCAACCATCGCTGCTGAGCACCGCTCCAAACCTCAAAGTCAAAGGTAATGGCGGAGGTGAAACTCATATCGCCGCCACACAGACGCAAAATATGCCAAGGCAGACCGAGCTTTTCAAGCAGTCCTTGAACATGATCTTTCATCTCCTCGAGAGCAGCATAAGAATCCTCCGGCTTTTCTATGCGCACGATTTCCACCTTATCAAACTGGTGCAAGCGATTAAGTCCGCGCACATCCTTGCCATAACTGCCTGCCTCACGACGAAAACAAGCACTGTATGCGCAATTTTTCTTCGGCAACTGTTCGCCGGGAATGATAACGTCGCGATACAGATTTGTCACCGGAACTTCAGCCGTGGGAATCAAATACAAGTTATCGAGCTGACAATGATACATTTGTCCCTCCTTGTCGGGAAGCTGACCGGTACCAATGCCGGAGGCTTCGTTAACGACATAAGGAGGCTGAACTTCCAAATAGCCCGCTTCATTTGCCTGATCAAGGAAGAATTGAATCAGAGCACGCTGCAAACGCGCTCCCTTGCCGATATAAACGGGGAAGCCGGCGCCTGTTATCTTCACTCCCAAATCAAAATCAATCAAATTATATTTTTTGGCAAGATCCCAATGCGCAAGGGCATCGCCGGGCAATTCGGGCATTACCCCACCGGTTTTTTCCACTATATTGTCGGCGGCGGTTCTTCCCTCGGGCACGCCGGCATACGGAAGATTGGGGATACTGAGCAATATGTTGCGAATCTCGGCTTCACACTCCGACAATTCAGCGGCTATCGACTTCTGATCTTCTTTGATTGCCGCCACTTGCGCCTTGATTACTTCTGCATCATCTTTTTTGCCTTGTTTCATCAATGCACCGATTGATGCAGCAAGTTTATTCAACTCTGCCGCAAGATTATCGTTTTTAAGCTGTAAGGCTCGACGTGCCTCATCTGCTTCAAGCACGTTCTTAATAGGTTCTGCGCCATCAAAGCCTTTAATGGCCAAGCGACGCACACATTCTTGAGGATCTTCCTTAATTTGCTGTATGGTAAGCATAATGTATCTTATATTTCAATGTTTTTTTAGCTGAGCAATTCGCGAACTTTTGCACTGATAACCTTGCCGTCAGCACGTCCGGCCAAAGCCTTGGAGGCCACACCCATGACGCGTCCCATTTCCTTGGCAGACGTTGCACCAACCTCGGCTATGATTTTTTTGAGTTCTGCCGTAAGTTCTTCTTCCGAGAGAGCCTTCGGTAGATACCCTTCAATAACGGCAGCTTCCGCCAATTCGTTTTCGGCCAACTCCGGACGATTTTGAGCCGCATACAATTCAGCGGTTTCCTTACGCTGCTTAACCATCTTGGCAAGAATCTTCATGGCAACTTCGTCTGTCAATTCTCCGTTGGCACCTTTTGCGGTTTTAGCTTCAATAAACTCTTTTTTAACGCCGCGAAGCGCCTCAAGGCGCACCTTTTCACGGGCAAGCATTGCGCTCTTTATATCAGCACTGATTTGATCAAATAGGTTCATATTCTTATCGTGTATGTTTGAAAAGTGCAAAGTTAGTCATTTTTTATCAGAGCGGCAACGAGCAGCTCATTTGCCACCGGGAAATTCACCGATTGCAATTCAACTTGCCCGTTAACGGGAAGATACACCGGCTGAGCCGCTTTGCGGATTTTGGGCCAACGAGCCTTGAGGATTCGTGCCTGCTCGGGAGTCAGCGGCAATAACAGTGTGCCGTGATGCACCGTTTCGATTCGGCATGTTCCGCTCTCCTCATCATATGGCATCAGAGTCAAACGATCCAGTTCAAACATTGAGGTGGCATTCTTTGCTTCCTGAGCATAAAATTTGTCTAATACCTTGTTTCGCTCCGCTTCATATTCCTCATCACTTCCTTGAAAATCTCTGCGTAGCGGCAAGAAACTGTCCAAATAGTAACCGACTCCATCTGTGCGAAACACTTCCAGAAGATGTTCGCCCGAAATGCCGTCGAGCGGAGTGGATTCAAAGGAATTGTCCGCTACCGATTTTATATTTGACGGGTGCATTACCAAACGCAAGTTTTCCGCATCAAAAAGCAAGCCGGCAGGAATCTTTAATGCCAAATAATTAAAATCTATGGCACGCAGATTCTTACATCCGCAAAATGCCTCCGCCCCGAGCTTCACTATCGTAGAGGGTAAAATCACGCATTGCAACGCCGTATTGGTAAATGCGCCCGAAGAAATTTCCTCCAGTCCTTCCGGGAAAGCAATGTGCGACAACGGCATTCTGGCAAACGCATGATGACTGATTTTCTTCAGCGTCTTCGGTAATATCACGTCTTTTATGTTGCAGAATAATTCAGTAGTTGTTGCCCCCTGAGTGGCATAATAAGTATGTTCACTTTCATTGCGCACATCACGGATATAAGTGCGACTGCCAAAGCAGTAAGCCCCTATCTCGGTAATCCCTTCTGAAACGACAATCTTTGCTACCCCCTCAGCCATTTCTTCATCTTGCCACGGCAACTGCGCTATATTGGTTGTGTTATACGAGGGCATTGCTCCTCGTCCCTCAATAGTCAGGATACTATCGGCCAACGTCCACGAAATTCTATTATTAAGCCAACCGGTTTTAACTTCCGAGAAACATGGAATCGAGCCAACCGATAGCAGCATCATAAAGATGAGTCTTTTCATATTTCTGTGAGTGAAAATTTTATTAGTTATCGGACACGCAAAGTTATGAAAAAAACCCCGTTCACACCAATTAACTCAGGCAGTTAAGTAATCTATTTCACAAACTTTAAGCTATTTGCCACGCCACAAATTCGGCTGTCTCACGATTTCATCACGAAGTTAGCTCTGCACTGCAGTTGAGCCTCCGCTGCCTCTCTTGTGCCTTCGATGCTGAAAACGGCGACGCGGCTTATCAGCCCTGCCTCGCGCCTGCCCGTAGCGTTTTTGCGGTTTTTCATCGCGACATTGCTCCTCTATGGCATCTCCTATCTCCGCAGGAATTTCACCGCGTTCAACGGGCTTACCAAAAAAATCTTCAATATACTTGAACTTCCTGCGCTCGCGCTCTCCTACGAGGGTCACTGCAACGCCCTCTTCGCCGGCACGAGCCGTGCGGCCTATGCGGTGCACATAGTCCTCCGCATCATGGGGCACATCGAAATTCACCACCATGGTAATATCATCAATATCTATGCCGCGAGCCACTATGTCCGTGGCAACCAAAACATCAATCTTTCCGGCGCGAAATTTGCGCATAACTTCCTCTCGCACATTTTGTTCCAAGTCGCTATGCATCTCACCCACCGCCATATTCTTGCGTTTCAAGCTGCGAGCCAATTCTTTCACCTTGAGCTTTGATGAAGCAAACACGATGACGCGCTTTGCATTAATTGTTTCAAACAAATGGCATAACAAAGCCTCCTTCCTCCGCTCGCCACACAGATACGCCATCTGATGCACCTTGTCGGTGGGCTTGCTAACCGCAATCTTAACTTCAATCGGGTTGTGAAGCAGTTTTCTTGCCATTTTCTGTATCTTGGGAGGCATCGTTGCAGAAAACATCAAAGTTTGACGCGTCTCGGGCAATCTCTGGGCAATCTGCATAATATCATCATAAAATCCCATGTCGAGCATTCGGTCTGCCTCGTCAAGGATAAAAAATTCCACCTCCGACAAGTCAACATACCCCATCGACAAGTGTGCCAACAATCGACCCGGAGTGGCTATCACCACTTCCGCTCCCATCTTCAACCCGTGCTGTTGTCGGGCATAGCCTTCTCCGTCAGTTCCTCCGTATATAGGGAGGGAACTGATGGGGAGGAAATAACTGAAGCCTTGCATTTGACCGTCTATTTGCAGCGCAAGTTCGCGCGTGGGCGTCATCACCACACACTTGATTTTATCCGAAGCCTCACGCTTGCCTAACTCGTTAATGACGGGAAGGAGAAACGCTGCGGTCTTGCCGGTCCCTGTTTGCGCCACGGCAATCACATCGCGCCCGCTCAAGGCCGCCGGAATAGCTTTCTCTTGAATCGGGGTGCATTGCTCAAAGTGCATATCATATAGTGCGTCCAACACGTCGTCGGTCAAATCCAAGTCTTCAAATACCATATTACTTTTGCAAATTTTGGTTTACTGCAAATTTACACCATTTTTCTGAAAAATTCTAAATTTCAAAAAATCTTTTGCTTTGGAGAGAAAATTTGCTTAATTTTGCGGCATACTATATCCTCGTTGATTATTCATTTTTTATTCATTATTTATGAAATCTAATATCATCAAAGCAATGCTGCTCGGAGCCGTACTCTTTTCAGCTACGCCTCTGACGTTAGCTCAACAAGAAGTACCAGCGTCAGCCATAAGTGCATTGGTTATGGGCAATGGTGTCATCACTCTTGAAGACAACCAAGCCACCGAAATGATTATCCCGTCCTACTCAAGGTTTAATAATTCAATCTCCTCAACCGATTGGATAAAAGCCCACATTTCAAAAAAACAAATAATCCTCTCTGTTGACGAAAACAAATCAGCAACCTCACGCACGGCATTGCTGACTCTTCGCGACCCGGAAGGTAACACTTCAACCCTCTCGGTAACTCAACCCGGTTGGAACATCACCGAGGCTGCTCAAGCCGCAATCGAGGCTTCAATGGTCAAGGTGGTCCGCTCACTTGACGCAAGCAAGCATGCGAATGCCAAGCCCCAAAACGGCGAAGGCATAAACCTGAGCCATGACGGCAACACCGCAACCATTTACCACTCAAACTATAGCGGCTTTGACCCGACCGATCCCGACCAGTGGCCCGTATTGGAATACTATTTTACGTCAGCCACTGCAGATGCAGATAAATCGGTCGAAATCGGCAAGATTGCTTACGTGCCCCGTTCATCCGGCGGCAGTCAAAACGGCAACTTCGGCAAAGTAAGCATCGAAGTGGCAACATGGAGCGAGGGTGCTGAAGACAACCTTTTGTGGACACCCATTTCCGACAAACCCTACGATTTCAAAAAATCAACCACTGAATCTCATGTGAAAATTCCGGAAGAATTTCAAAAGGGGATTCGCGGTATTCGCTTCACGGTTCAGTCCGGCACCAATGAACAAAACAGCTCACTCTGCTATGCTTCTTGTGCTGAAATGCGGTTCTTCAAACCCGCCACGGCAGAAGCCGAAGCCGATAAGGCGATGTTTGCCGATGAAGTTTGCTCTAAGCTCAAAGACGGAGTAACAGCTGAACAAATTGCAGCCATGACCGACCCGTTCTACAAGCAGTTGGCTCAACTCATGTTTGACGGCACCTACTCTTCCGAAAACTTGGTTTCCACCCACGAAGTTCTGAAATCACCCTCAACTCTTGCCGAAGAAATGTGCTCCCCCGGCAAGTTATATGACCAAACAGCAGGAGTGACCGGCGTGGCCCTGACTCCCGGAAGCTATGCCATCATGGTCAGCGGCATTCCGGAAAACAAAGGCTCTGTTGAATTGCGCATGGTTTATTGGCACGGACACGAGCAATACCAAGACGAAGAAGACAACACTATTTCTTGGCATCTGCAAGACTACGCTGCGGGATTGGTCAACGGTTTGAACATTATAAACATTCCCGTTCGCGATCGCAAGGCCGACCATCGCGTTGAAGGAGACCAAATGTGTCTGCTCTACATCAATAACTTTGATGATGAAGCAGCAGCTGCCGGTCAGAAGAATCCGGTTACCGTTCACGTGGTAGGCGGCTTATACAATGGCATACTCACCGCCTACAACACTAACGCCGAGAATCAGCAAATCCTCGACAATGCGGTTTATCCGTGTATCGACGTTATGGGCTCACGTTTCCACGCCGTTTGGCAAACCAACGCAATGAAGCAATATGCTGCAGGTCAATACGTGCGCTATATCAACGTGCTTGACCAGATCGTTATGTGGGAACACCGAGTACTCGGCCTCGACAAATATAACCGAGTGCCCGCCAATCGCACAATGACTTACGTGAACTACAACTACTACATGTATCAAGGCGGACGTGGCCCCACGTTCATGTATGACACACAATATCGCGTTTGTAACCCCGACAACCTTATCTCCCATGACAGCGACGCCGTTTGGGGTCTCTCACACGAATGGGGTCACCAACACCAAATGGCACCCTACTTCCGTTGGACCGGCATGGCTGAAGTTACCAACAACATCTTCTCCGCTTACAATGTTGTTCACATGGGTTACCCCGTTGCAACAGACCCCGGGCGCTATCCGCGCGACAAATGGCAAGACTACGTTGACCGCAATGGCAACGAACAGCCCTCGGTGATGCGTCGCATCTTCCTTGACGACAACTACAACCGCGAAATTACAGCTCCCGACAAAGACGGAGAAACAAAAACGGCAAACTCCGGCGACAACATCGTAATGTCGCTCCGTTCCGATGCAGCGAAAGCGGCACAAGAGGGTCGCGCATTCTTCTGGAACAACAAACTCAAAGAATTTGCCATTAATCAACCCAAATATCCGTCGAAACGCTTTGCAAACAATAAGACATACGACAACGAAGCTCAAAACATCGTAAATCCTCGCACCGCTCTCAACGCCATCGAAGCATACAGCAGCAACAACGGCGAGCTCATCCTCGGTCCGTATGTTAATCTCATGTATTACTTTGAGAGAAACGGCAAGCCCGACCTCTTCCCCGACATGTTTGAGGCCATGCGTCAAAACGACTTCGAACACGGCTCATCTGTTGAGCCCGGCAAGACCACCGTTGACAAATATGAACTCCTCGTATCGATCTTCAACGGCAATAAAGCAATGGGCTGCAACATCAATAAAACAGAGCAATTCAAAGAACTCTTCCCCAACTCGTGCTGGACAAAAGAAGGCTATATTGACGCTCCCGCCGGAACCACTCACAATTGGGAACGCAACTCTTCGCCGGCAATCATGAACTGCATTCGCAAACTTTCTCGCATATGCGGCTATAACCTTTGGAGCTACTTCGAACGCTACGGCGTGCTGACAGTATGCGCCCTCGAACAAGGTGACTACGGCATTCAGTATTACATCATGACCGATGACATGTATGACGAATTCAAAGCCGACATGCAAGCGCTTGAAGACGCCGGTATCATCAAGCCTCTCACCGAGGAAATGCGTGCCGAAATATCGTCCATTAAGGCCACGGAATGTCCTCAGGCAGTGTTCCCCAATGACCGTCCAATTCTCCCCTCTGACAACTAATTTCAACAACTCAGATTACTCAAACAATGAAACACATTATATATACTTTGGTTCTTCTCGCCGGTTCGGTTGCATTATCGGCTGAGGCTGCCACAATTCGCGATGCGGCAGAGTTCAAGAACGATGCAATTTACAACATCAATCGCGTTGGCGCGGCAAGCGTTGGTGGCGGATACTTGCACGCAACGGAAGGCAGCGACATTATATCTGCGGCAACGTCTGCAAAAGTTGACAGATCTTCCGCTGAAGCACGCTGGAGCATTCACTACAGCAAAACCGAAAAAGCATACTACTTATACAACCTCGGCACCGGAAAATTCCTTTACGGAAATTCGAAAAACAAGGCCGTACTCACTGATGATCTCGTTGACTGTGTGCCTATGTATAACGATGAACTGAAATACTGGATGCTCGACTGTGGAGGCTACTTTATCGGCATGCCGGAAGAATATGAAGGCAAAGCAGTGTTTGCCGACGACCTTGACCGCGATTTTATTCGTACCGAACTAAACGCGTTCTTCACAATCAGCTCGGTCGATGACGAAACGCTTACCGCAGATCAGATTGCAGCCATCGAAGCGAAAATCATGGCGGGTCGCGAAGCAAAGCTCACGGAATACCGCGACTTCCTCGACGACGCTAAAAATGTGACAACAAACGACCGCACCAAAAACTACCTCGGGGCTTACGACTACGAAGAACTCGAATATGCACTTAACAATGCCGACAACTATTCGCTTGCGGAAATTGAAGAGATTTACCAACAAACCATTCTGTCTCGATTCCCCAACGGAGGTTGCTACTACCGCTTGCGCAACTCGCTCAGACCGAGCTCCAGCTACTATCGCAACGTTCTGAGCCCCACCGCTGAAAGTGGCGAAATAATTAGCCGTGAACTGGTAACTCCGGCATTCGGGACTGCTGCCGAAGGATTTACCGATGACCTTGCGCTCGTTAGATTCCGTCCCGTAAATGGAGATGTCACAAAAGTCAAAATCGAATTTCCCGCAATTCGGAAGTATCTCACCGCAGCCAACTCAGGCAGCAAGCCCGGTTTTACCTCCTCTTATGACGATGCTTATACATTCCAGATAGAAACCACAGCCGTCAAACAACGCTACTACCGTTTTGCTCAACCCGACAAAGAAAACTGGCTTACAATCTCGGGAGCAAACGTCCTCGTAGGCTACGGCACTCGTGAAAACGCCATGCGCTTCTACATCGAACCGGTCAACACCATATCGGTACCCGTTGACGCAAACGGCTACGCATCGGTATGCGTGCCCTGTGGCGTAAACCTTCCCGAAGGAGTTAAAGCCTATACCGTCACTGACTTCTCCGGAGGCAAAGCTTACATCGAAGAGTTGGAAGCTCCGATTCACCTCAACACCCCCTTCATCGTGAAAGCGCCCGCAGGTCAGGAAACGGTTGACCTCATCGTTGAAAACACCACCAAGTGGGTGGCTACCGCAATGGGCGGCACAATGATAATGAAAACCGACGCCCCCGGACGCTACGTGCCAGCCTTCAGTGCAAACGGCATCTCTTTCACTTACACCACTGAAGAAACCGCGCTCCCCGGTTCTGCGTATATCATCAGCGAAAACCTCGGCGAAATTACTACTGTGATGGGCGCAAATCCTGAAGCCGGCATCGAAGAAATCACTCTCGACGAAGCCGCTCAGCGCGAGCTCTTCGACCTCCAAGGACGCCGCGTGATTTCCAACCCGCTCCCCGGCATTTACATCAATGCCTCAACCAAACGCCCCGTTCGTATCAACTAATTATTGCCGAAAGTTGAGAAAACGCAAAAAAATCACTACCTTTGCAAAAGAATTTTTAAAAACACAACAATATTTAACATTAAACTTAACTTAACCTTATGAAGAGAGTTTATACATTCGGCAACGGTAAAGCCGAAGGTAAAGCATCCGACCGCAACCTGCTCGGAGGCAAAGGCGCCAACCTGGCGGAAATGAACCTTCTCGGCATGCCCGTGCCTCCCGGTTTCACCATCACCACGGAGGTCTGCACCGAATACACTCAGTTCGGCAAAGACGAAGTAGTTAAACGTCTGCAAAAAGAAGTTGAGCAAGCTATTGCTCACGTTGAAACCCTCACCGGTCGCAAATTCAACGACCCGTCCAATCCCCTTCTCGTCAGCGTTCGCTCCGGTGCTCGTGCATCCATGCCCGGCATGATGGACACCGTCCTCAACCTCGGCATGAACGATGCCACCGTTGAAAGCCTCGCAGAAAAGAGTGGCAATCCTCGCTTTGCATGGGATAGCTACCGCCGCTTCGTTCAGATGTATGGCGACGTTGTTCTCGGCATGAAACCCAAGAGCAAAGCCGACATCGATCCCTTCGAAGAAATCATGGACAAAAAGAAAGAGGCCAAAGGTGTTAAGCTCGACACCGAACTCGACGTTGAAGACCTCAAAGAACTCGTGAAGGAGTTCAAAGCCGCTGTAAAAGACTTTACCGGCAAGGACTTCCCCGACAGCGCTTGGGAACAACTCTGGGGAGGCATCTGCGCCGTATTCGACAGCTGGATGAACGAACGCGCCATCCTCTATCGTCGCATGAACCAAATCCCCGAAGAATGGGGCACTGCCGTTAACGTGCAAGCAATGGTTTACGGCAACATGGGCAACAACTCCGCTACCGGTGTTGCATTCAGCCGTGACGCCGCTACCGGTGAAAACATCTTCAACGGTGAATACCTCATCAACGCTCAAGGTGAAGACGTAGTTGCCGGCATTCGCACTCCTCAGCAAATCACCACTGAAGGCTCTCGCCGTTGGGCTGCCCTCCAAGGCATCAGCGAAGAAGAACGCGCAAGCAAATACCCCTCACTTCAGGAATCAATGCCCGAATGCGCTAAGGAACTCATCGACATCGCAACTCGCCTTGAAGGCTACTTCAAAGACATGCAAGACATGGAATTCACCATCCAAGACGGCAAACTCTGGATGCTCCAGACCCGTAACGGCAAGCGCACCGGCGCTGCTATGGTGAAAATCGCCATGGACCTCCTCCGTGCAGGCGAAATCGACGAAAAGACTTGCCTCATGCGCATGGAAGCCAACAAACTCGACGAACTTCTCCACCCCGTATTCGACAAGACCATGCTCAAGGGCGCAAAGGTTGTTGCCAAAGGCCTTCCCGCAAGCCCCGGTGCCGCTACCGGTCAAGTAGTATTCACTGCTGAAGACGCTGAAGCATGGGCTGAAAAGAAAAAGAAAGTAATCCTCGTGCGTATCGAAACCTCACCCGAAGACCTTCGCGGTATGGCAGTAGCACAAGGCATTCTCACCATGCGCGGTGGCATGACCAGCCACGCTGCAGTAGTGGCTCGCGGCATGGGTAAATGCTGCGTATCAGGTGCCGGCGAAATCGTGGTAGACTACAAAGCAAAAACCGTTACCATGGGCGGAAAAACCTACGCTGAAGGCGAATGGATTTCTCTCAATGGCTCTACCGGCGACGTTTATGACGGACAAGTTCCCACCACCGAACCCGAACTCGACGGCGACTTCGGCGCAATCATGAACCTCGCTGCTAAATACACCAAAACCCTCGTGCGCACCAACGCCGACACTCCCAAAGACGCTCGTCAAGCTCGCAGCTTCGGCGCTCAAGGCATCGGCCTCTGCCGCACCGAACACATGTTCTTCGAAGGCGACCGCATCAAGGCCGTTCGCGAAATGATTCTCGCAAGCGACCTCGAAGGACGCAAAACCGCCCTCGCGAAACTCCTCCCCATGCAGCGCGGTGACTTCGAAGGCATCTTCGAAGCTATGGACGGCTACGGCGTAACTATCCGCTTGCTCGATCCCCCGTTGCACGAGTTCGTGCCTCACCAGACTGCTACTCAAAAGGAACTCGCCGAACAAATGGGTCTCACCCTCGAAGAAGTTAAAGCAAAAGTTGACTCTCTCGAAGAATTCAATCCCATGCTCGGCCACCGCGGCTGCCGTCTTGGTATCACCTACCCGGAAATCACCGAAATGCAAACTCGCGCCATCATCGAAGCAGCTCTCGCTGTGAAGGCTCGCGGCATCGACGTTCACCCCGAAATCATGATTCCGTTGGTTGGCTCACTCAAGGAAATCCAGAACCAAGCCAACGTTATCCACGAAACAGCCAAGAAGGTATTCGCTGAACAAGGCAAATCACTACCCTACCTCGTTGGTACCATGATCGAAGTGCCTCGCGCTGCCCTCACCGCCAACGAAATCGCCACGGTTGCCGACTTCTTCAGCTTCGGCACCAACGACTTGACCCAGATGACCTTCGGCTTCAGCCGCGACGACGCACCCAAATTCCTCAAATTCTACAAGGAAAACGGCATCATCAAGACTGATCCCTTCGAAGTTCTCGACCAAGAAGGCGTTGGCCAACTCGTTGAAATGGGCGTTAAGAAAGGCCGCAGCGTGAAGCCCGAACTCAAAATCGGTATCTGCGGCGAACACGGTGGTGAACCCTCTTCCGTACAATTCTGCGCTAAACTCGGCATGAACTACGTTAGCTGCTCACCCTTCCGCGTGCCCATCGCCCGCGTAAGCGCTGCTCAGGCTGCTGTTGAGGATAACAAGTAAGATACTTGATTATTAACGATTTAGGCGGTAGGCTTTTCGCAATCAAGGGCTTACCGCCTATTTTATATAAATAATGCACGTGCGAAATGAGCA
>SUXJ01000001.1 GCA_015061005.1 Bacteroidales bacterium | reverse complement strand
TTATGCAAAACGCAGAAGACCAAAACACTCTGTATATTGCTAATTCGTAACCCAATACATATTCAACCAAAAGGTCGTTATTCATTCTCAATAATTTAGACCTTTTTCGTAACCTTGGTCTGCAAAGTTACGATTTTCGCGCCGAGTGTGCAAATTTCCCGTCTGATTTGCTCGATTTATGCGGTGATATAGGTTTAGCGACGTGGGGATATGTTGGATAACATACGGAAAAGTTTGGAGAGTTGGACGAAATGTCGGAAATTTGTCACCGGATATATCATTCAATCTTTTTTACCTTAAATATTGTACCTATTTGGAAAACATTGCCGGAGCGCTTGCGAAAGCTCTCCGGCAAAAAAATGTTGTAGAGTGAGATAGGGTGTCAATCTCGCGAAAAATTCGTAACTTTGCGCCGTTTAAAGTGAAAATTTTATAAGAAACAGAAGAATGATAGCGGTATCCAATCTCGGCATGCAGTTCGGAAAGCGAGTGCTTTTCCAAGATGTCAACATGAAGTTCACTCCTGGCAATTGCTACGGAATTATCGGCGCGAACGGTGCCGGCAAGTCAACTTTGATGAGAATTCTCAGCAATCAGTTGACTCCTACCCATGGAACGATTACTCAAGGTCCCGGCGAGCGCATGAGTGTGCTTGAGCAAGATCACTTCAAGTTTGACGAATGCACGGTGTTGGAAACGGTGATGCGCGGTCACACGGTGCTGTGGGACATCATGCAAGAAAAAGACGCCCTCTATGCCAAACCTGATTTCAGCGATGAAGACGGGGTGCGTGCCGCCGAACTCGAAGAGAAATTTGCCGAAATGGAAGGCTGGAATGCCGAGAGCGATGCCGCAGCACTTCTGAGCGGTCTCGGTATCAAGGAGGAGAAGCATTGGACGCTGATGAAAGACATGAGCGGTAATGAGAAGGTGCGTGTTCTTCTTGCAAAAGCGCTTTTCGGCAATCCGGATAATTTGCTGCTCGATGAGCCTACGAACGATTTGGATTTAGACACCGTGGCATGGCTTGAAGACTACTTGTCGAAGTGTGAAAACACGGTGCTGGTGGTGAGCCATGACCGTCACTTCCTTGACTCGGTTTGCACTCACACTCTTGACATCGACTATAATAAGATGCAACTCTTTGCCGGTAACTATTCTTACTGGTATGAGTCGTCGCAACTTGCTCTGCGTCAGCAACAACAGCAAAACAAAAAGGCGGAAGAGAAGCGCAAGGAGCTTCTGGAGTTCATACAGCGATTCTCAGCCAACGTTGCGAAGTCAAAGCAGACCACTTCGCGCAAGAAGATGCTTGAGAAACTCAACGTTGAAGAAATTCAGCCTTCATCGCGCCGCTATCCCGGCATTATTTTCACCCCCTCGCGCGAGCCGGGAAATAAGATTCTCGAAGTGAAGGGTTTGACCGCATCGGTGGATGGCGATGTGCTTTTCAACGATGTTAATTTTCAAATAGAAAAGGGCGACAAAGTTTGCTTCTTGAGCCACGATCCTCGCGCCATGACCGCTCTGTTTGAGATAATAAACGGCAAACGCAAGCCTGATGCCGGACAATACGAGTGGGGGCAAACAATCACAACCGCTTACTTGCCGTTAGATAATTCCGAGTTTTTCAATACGGATTTGAATTTAGTCGATTGGCTCTGTCAATTCAGCGATGATTCAAGCGAAATATATCTGAAGGGTTTCCTTGGGAAGATGCTTTTCTCCGGGGAAGAAGTAATGAAAAAGGCATCGGTGCTTTCCGGCGGCGAAAAAATGCGTTGTATGATTGCTCGTATGATGCTACGCGATGCCAACACCATGGTGCTCGACTCTCCCACTAACCACCTTGACCTCGAATCCATACAGGCGTTTAATAACACGCTTCAAGCCTTTAAGGGCAACATTCTGATGGCAAGTCATGACCATGAGTTTATTCAAACCGTTTGTAATCGCATCATAGAGTTGACTCCCAACGGGATTATAGACAAGATGATGGAGTATGACGATTATATCACCGATGAGCGAGTGCTTGCCGCGCGAGAACGCCTTTATGCTGCCCAATGAACTGATTTCAATCTTGCCGAAAACCGATGCCTTGGTTAAGGCGGAAGTGATAGGCGGCTCCGGGAGCAATCGAAGCTACCGGCGTCTTTACATGAAATCGGGTAGGGAACTGATTGGCACGGTGGGTACAAATCGAGCGGAGAATGAGGCGTTTATCTATCTTGCTGCGAAGTTGCGCGAGGCCGGAGTTAATGTGCCCGAGGTGCTTGCGGTTTCAGATGATAATATGGCTTATGTGCAGACCTCGGTTGGTAATAAATCGTTGTTTGACTGCCTTGACCGCGAGGATTTAATCGGAGAGACTATTGATATGCTTGCCAAGGTGCAGCAAACGCCCGACATTGACTATTCGCGTTGCTATCCGGTGGCGGCAATGGATCGCCGAGCCATAATGTGGGATCTCAATTACTTTAAATATTGCTTTTTGAAGACCACTCCCGGGGTTGAAATCAACGAGCCGGAATTGGAAGATGATTTTGAACGCTTGGTCGACATCATAATGGCGGCGAAACCGACCGGTTTCGTGGTACGAGATTTTCAGAGTCGCAACATTATGATTGACTCCGACGGACGTCCGGCATTAATTGATTTTCAGGGAGGAAGATTCGGCCCGGCTCACTATGATGTTGCCTCATTCCTGTGGCAAGCTCGAGCCGGGTTCTCCGATGAATTGCGTTCGCGAATGGTGAGCCGTTTTTGCTCTGCGCGAGCCATTGATGAGGCAGAATTTCGCAGCGAATTGCCCTATTTCATTGCGTTGCGCTTAATGCAAGCCCTTGGTGCTTACGGATTTCGCGGGCGATTTGAGGGCAAGGAGCAATTCATAAAGCCCATAGCCCCTGCGGTCGCTTCATTGAAGTCGATTCTTTCATTACTTCCAGTGCCTTTGTCTGCCATTGAAGCCCATCTTCAAGTGCTTTGAAAAAGAAGTGGAAGTCAAGCCGATATTGCCGGCTTTAACTTCCACTCGTTAATCGTATCTGTCGCTACTTAATCCTTATTTTCGGATTTTTACGTTAGTGAACACTAATTCGCCGTCTTGGTTGGACGATAATGTGATATTACTGAATTCAGAGGCTTCGACATCAACATTAGTTAGGCGGATGTTGCCGTAAGTCATAACGCCGGCCGGAATATCCGTAATGGAAGAGTTTGCCGTATATGAGTTGTTTGCAAGCGATATCTGCAAGTCGTTGTTAGAATATTTATTGCCTTGGTCATCATAGGCGTATCCCCAAGAGTAGCCGCCGCCAAGGTTCAATTGAATGGTGGACCTACCGATATTTTTTACTCTGAAAGAGAGGGTGGTGTAAGTCGTTCCGTATTTGCAGTCCAATAACGTAAATTCCAAGTTATCACTGCAGGAGCGCACGTTGCCGGTAGTCTTTGGAGACTCCAATGAATTTGGCGTTCGGTTTCCGATTGCAAGATTTTTAATTAGCAGAGGACCGTCTTGGTTGGTGTGTATATTGATATGGGTGAATATGCTGCTGAGCTCGCTGATGTTAAATATCTTTATAGATGCCTTAGTCATGACGCCGGCCGGAATATCCGTAGTGGAAGAGTTTGTCGTATAAGAGTTGTTTGCAAGCGATACCTGCAAGTTGTTGTTATAATATTTATTTCCTTGGTCGTCATAGACGTATCCCCAAGAGTAGCCGCCGCCAAGGCTCAATTGAATGGTGGACTTGCCAAGATTTTTGACTTTGAGGTCGATAGTTGCTGTCGTTCCGGATATTTTGCAATCGCTGAGTGTAAACTCGAGATTATCGCTGCAACTGATGATTTCGGCATTGCCGCTAATGCCCGCTTGCGTTTCTTCAACGGTCATGGTTACCGGTACATTGTGGTTACCCAAATCGGATTGAATAACAAGCGTGAAAGAGTATTCGCCGGCGGCGAGTCCTGTGCGGTCAACTGACAATGTGAGAGTTTCAATGGTGTTTGCATCGGACGCATCGAATTTTGAAATCACGCCCTCCGTTTTGTCAAATGATGCCCAACCGTGAGCTTCGTAACCGGTGAGTTTATAGGCGGTGTTGCCGTTGTGAGACATGATTGACAGTGTGGCATTATCGTTTGTGCCAATGGTCAATGCGCTCGGGAATACTTCGAGATAGCGACCGGCATTTTTTTCTGCATTAACGGTCACTTTCAGCGATTCACCTTCGGCATTTACCAAAATAGTGGTATTGTGTTTTCCTTCCGGCATCAGAGTGCGATCCACATTTACGATAACGGCACTGCTTTTTCCCATTGCGGTCGTTCCGGCAGTGGGGGTTACGGTGAGCCATTGCTCGTTGATGCCCGAAATGGTCCAATCCACGTCGCCTGCATTGCCGATGTTCTTGATGTCGAACGTCAGTGAGGAGTATTCAGCACCAAAATTCAATGTGCCGCTGCTTAGAGAAATCTTGGAAGTTTTACTTTCGGCTTCGGCGGTAATCTTCAGCGGCATGGATTCGTTGTCGGCATTGATTATGATTGTGGCTTCCATATATTCCGTGATGCGGTCGCGATTCAGAGTCACGGTAACGGCATTGCTTTTCCCTGCTTGGAGAGACCCGGATGTAGGGGTTATGCTCAGCCAATCGACCTTGTCGTGGCCGGTAATGTTCCAGTTGAAAGCCTTGTTGCCATTGTTAATGATGCTGAACGCCATTGAGGTATTCAGGCTGCCGAAGTTTAATGTGTTTGTGCTCAGAGCCAATTGTCCCTCTTTTGCGATGGGAGTCAATTGAATGTCGCCCGGAGTGTCGTAACCGATGGTTACGGTTACAACTTTATAGTTGGTGGAGTAACCATCCTTGTGAGCCTGTATTTCATATTGTTTCGGCTCTAAATCGCGAAACTCAAAGTGACCATCGCTGCCCGTTGTTCTCGAAGTGCCACCCGGAATTATGGTCACTGTGACCCCGGACATAACCTCGCCGTTAGTGCTGTCGGTTACTTTACCGATTATATTGCCGGTAAATGTTTCCTCATCCTTGGCGCATGCACCCAACATCAAGATACTGAAGAACATGCAGAGGCATGTAATGAATTTTGTCTTCATATGTATAAAAAGAGTTGTATAATTATTGGATTTTTATAACTTTAGCTTCAACGTTTTTGAATTCGTCGTAGGCATAGCCTATCGGTTTATAACCCGTCGGGTCGCAAACAAAATATTTTTGACCGTTGACTAATACGTAAGCACCTGGCAGATTGCTATTTAATCGCACGGCAGTAGCCAAATGGGAGGGGTAGTGCAGTAGAACTACGTCGAGATTCGTCAGTTGTCGTATCAAATAAGAGAAAAGTATAGATCGGTCTTCGCAATCGCTTTGAGGATAATACAGGGTTTCATCAGCAAAAAACGGGCGATCACATCCCCATATTTCGTTGTCATAGCCATAAGAGAAGGCTGTTTGTACGAAATTGAGAATCATATTTACGGCGTCTTCTTCGCTTTTGTTTTTCAGTATCGGGCTGAATGCTTTCATGATACTCTCAGTGTTTGCTTCGCTCAAGGGAGCCAAGGAATATTCTTGCCAGCCCATGTGAGGGTAGCTGCTGTAGAAGTCCATGAGAGCCTTATCGTTCGTTATGTTGACTCGAATTTCCGGATACTTCTTAGATGTCAGGGTTTTGGAGCCTGACTTGGTGTCGGGCTGTCTTTGCGGTGTCGAGATCCGCAAATTCAGTGGTGAGGCTTCTTTGCAGAAACTGCGATCCATTATCTGGCAGGAACTTGTGTGATCGTTGCCTATGATGTAGAAATCCCTGTTGTCGGACTTGAAGTATCTGAGTCCGTAGACCTGAGTGCTGAATGGAAGAGCCAAAAGCAGTCTTTGATCGTTATGAACGAAGCGAAAGTCTATTCCCGACTGAGCTAAAATGTAGGCAGTCAGAATCGTTTCTGCATCAGAGCTTTCAGTTGTCTGAGTCACGGCGCGTGCGACTTTTTGTATAAACAAGTAATACATCCAATCACAGAAATGATATTTCTCCCTTGCTTGCTGGCAATCGTAAACCAAAGGCTCAAATTCTTGAGCAGTCAATTTCTTCCAAATAGAAGCAATGTCCGACAGACCATTGATCTTGTGAGATATTTCGACCTTGTTGCTGCAACGTAGAGTGAAGTTGTTGCCATAAAAGGATTCTATACGGATGGTTTTCTGAGAAGAATCTGTCTTCGGGCGTGAAATCATGATTGGCTCCGAAGCGGGTTGCACTGCTTTAGGGGTGACGATGCTCTGTACAGGCATTTCAACAGGAGCTTCGGGCACTGCTTTGGAGTCGTCGGCGTCCGGTTTTGGCACAAATGGCTTCGGTTTTTGAGGAGGAGTGATTTGTCGGTTTGGAGTGATTCGCTTCCACTCTTCGCTCAGATATTTGATGATGTCACGGTTATATTGCTCGCGATAGCGGTTGAACTCAGCTTGGCGTTCGGCTTTGAAATTGGCGAATGCCTGACGCTCGCGAGCTGCATATTCCTCAAAGTCCGCTCGACTTTGAGCCGGAACACTCTGAGCGGCAAAGACCATGACTATCCCTGCGGCAAGAATTGTGAGATTACGACTGCAATTCATGTCTTTGGCGTTGGTTTTAGGACGGGATTTAGAAGGTATAGCGCAGCGTCAGTCCGCTGAAATCTTCGTTTGCCACGAATGCAAAATCCAAGTTGCGAGGCTTTACGACTACTCGCTTTGCTCCGGGAGCCACGATGGCATCTATCAGGTTGTAGAGATAGATGGCTGCGGCCGCGCCGATGCAACAGTTGCGTGCGGTTTCAAAGTTATCGGCTTTTGCTTTATACTTTTTGGCAAAATTCGGCTGACTGCGCATTTTCGATTTATATGTGGCGCGCTCGTTTTCCGTGTAGATAATGCCACCAATGGCAGCCACTTCAGCGGCGATAATGGCAATGCCCTTTCCGGTGCTGCCCTTGTGCATTTGCGCCCAACCAGGGACTAATGCACGAGCGGAGAATCCGTATTTGGTGGTGAGATACACATTGTCGAACACGGGATTAGGTTCTACTGCTACCATGAAAAGTGTATGCAATTTGCACAATCCGCGCTCCGTAGAGGCATATTCATCTACTATTACTGCCTGTAAAGTAAATTCTTGCCCGCGGATATTCGTTTTGATATCAACAACGTTATTAACAATCTCATCAAGGTGGTTATTGGTGAATGTTTGCTCTATATTTTGTACACCTTCGCGTTCAACTGATACGGTTACCTCTCTGATGAGTTGTTCGTTCTTTGCTAATTTCTTTTGACTCTCAATACGTGCTCCTTCAAGATTGCTGCCGTATGAAGTTACCTCAACGAATTTGTATGTGCGATTTTTTTCTTGCGGTGTATTGTTCAGCCAAGCCGGTTTTTGAGCACAAAGCATTAGGGCGTTCCCGAGGAGAAACGCCACTAATGTCAAGAATCGATGAATCATAATCCGAGCTGTTGTTGGAGTTTCGTTAATTCATCTTTGGTGTCTTCAATGAATTTTTGCTTGTCGTAGTCAATGGCAATAACTTTATCGCGTGTCATATTATCGTACGCTTCGCTCAAAACATCTTCGGTTTTCGTTTTCATTTCTATGCAAACGTAGGCGGTAATTGTGCCGTCAGGATTATCGTAAATTGACGGTTCTCCGATAATTCTGTACGAAATGCGTTGAGCAAAATATTGTCTAACTAAGTTTTGAGTGGTTTCTTCAGTCATAACGGCGTTATTCAATTGCGAATTTTTGTTATAATTCTCGCGTACACCAATTATGGCTGATTCCAATCGTGCTGCCAATGCTTGAGCTGCAGCAGCTTCTGCATTTGTTAATGCAATATTTTCAATATAAGACGTTGCAGATTGAGCTGCACGGAGATTTTCGCCTTCTTGACTTGCCAATGTGTAAGTGGGATCTACGGTGCGGCGTTGACGTGTCTGTCCTTGCTGTTGGCCATAAGGATTGTTGTAGTAATCGGCGTTTGCGGCTTGTTTGCTGCTTCCACATGAGCTCACTGCAACTACTAAGGCTGTTGCGGCCATAACAAATAACTTTTTCATAGTCATTTTATTGTTTTATCACCGACGACTACCCCTGACCGATGTTGTGATTAAATTTTGGTTTATGTCTTTTTGCTACATAGATAAAAAAAGGCGGGGAGCCTGTACCTGTCGCTCGTTCTGTCACTGAGGCTCTGGCATCGCCCATCCGTCAAAACGAGCAACGCTTGAACCCCACGCCGATATGCAGATAAATGACAACCCGATGCTTCGTGTGTTCAAATAACGCCGAAGCAAGGGAAAATGTAGCTTCTGACATATCCCATGGACATTCACCGTTGCTTTGATTCGGACGGATTTGAAACTGCCAGATTTCAGTGACCGAAAACAAAGCGTTTAGTAAACGCCTATTCTTATTTATGTCATCCCCACCCAACCGCACTGCAAACGCAGAGCTTATCGGCGAGAGATGCGACAAATATACGATAATTTTTAATAATAGCAAAAAAATCTAAATTTTTGCAGTTACCCGTTGACTCAATTCAGATTGAAAAACATAAATAATATTTGTGAGGTTCGGAAATTTTTCGTAACTTTGCAGAGTTGGCAACGGAGGGGGCGCAAGTCTCTTCCTCATTTTTTATAGATACTTATATGATAGACAGTGCATTAGTAGAACAAGTGATAGCCGGCGAGCTCGCGGGAACTGATATGTTTCTTGTCGGGTTGACTGTGAGTCCGGATAATCGCATTGTTGTGGAAGTTGATTCCATGACGCCGATGGACGTGGACACGTGTGTTGCGCTTAGTCGTAAAATAGAAGAGAGATTTAATCGCGATGAAGAGGATTTTGAATTAGAAGTCGGTTCAGCGGGATTAACATCGCCTTTCAAGGTTAAGCAGCAGTATGTTAAAAACATTGGGAACGACGTGGAAGTCTTGACAAAAGACGGACGTAAGTTCTCAGGGGTGCTCACTGAGGTAACTGATGAGAGTTTTACTGTTGAAGTAGCTCGCAAGGTGAAACACGAAGGGGCAAAGCGTCCTGTAATCGAAATGCAGCCCGAGACCTTGGCTTATGCTGATGCAAAAAGTGTGAAATACGAATTAAAATTTTAATAAGATTAAGTAAACCAATTAAAAATGGCAAAGAAAGCGGAAAACACCAACATGGTGGAACGTTTCGATGAGTTTAAAGAATATAAACACATTGACAAGGCCACGATGATCAGCGTATTGGAAGAAAGCTTCCGCAATGTGCTGGCAAAGATGTTTGGCACTGATGAAAATCTTGACGTTATCATGAATCCTGACAAGGGAGATGTGCAGATTTTTCAGAATCTTGAAGTAGTTCCCGACGGCGAAGTTGAAAATCCGAATCTTCAAATCGCGCTGAGTGATGCACGAGCCGATAATGATCCCGATGCAGAAATCGGAGAGGAGCACACTAAGGAAATTATTTTTGCGGATTTTGGACGTCGTGCCATATTAAATTTGCGTCAAACTTTGCAATCCAAGATTTTGGATTTGCAAAAAGAGGCAATCTACACCAAGTTTAAGGACATGGAAGGCGAACTTATCTCTGCTGAAGTGTATCAGACTTGGAGCCGCGAAACTCTGCTTATGGACGAAGACAATAATGAATTGTTGCTGCCCAAAAGCGAGTCAATCCCGGGTGATTATTTCCGCAAGGGAGAAACCGTTCGTGCTGTGATTGTCAACGTAGACAACAAAAACAATAATCCCAAAATTACCGTAAGTCGCACATCCGAGAAATTCCTTCGTGCGCTTTTTGAACTTGAAGTGCCTGAAATCCACGATGGACTGATTAATATTCGTGCGGTTGCTCGCATCCCCGGAGAACGTGCAAAAATAGCTGTTGAAAGCTATGACGACCGAATCGACCCCGTTGGTGCATGTGTAGGTGTTAAGGGTTCGCGTATTCATGGTATCGTTCGCGAATTGCGCAATGAAAATATTGACGTAATAAATTGGACTGCTAACCCTTCGTTGCTCATTCAGCGTGCATTAAGCCCTGCAAAAATCAGCTCTATCCGTTTGGATGAAGATGAGAAGAAGGCCGAAGTGTTCCTTCGTCCTGAAGAAGTCTCGTTAGCTATCGGTAAGGGCGGTTTGAATATCAAACTCGCATCAATGTTGACGGGCTATGAAATCGATGTTTACCGTGAAACCGGCAATGAAGATAATGACGATATTTATCTTGACGAATTCAAGGATGAAATCGACGAATGGGTAATTGAGGCTCTTAAGAATATGGGTCTCGTAACTGCCAAGGCCGTTCTTGAAACGGACCGTGACATCCTCATTGAGAAAGCCGATCTTGAAGCAGAGACAGTGGACTACGTGCTCAGCGTGTTGCGTAGTGAGTTCGAAGAAGATTCGGCGGAATATGAAGATGATAACGAGAACCCCGAAGAACTTGAAGAACCTGAAAAGTAATAATTCGACCAACTCCTTAATCTTAATATAGAATAAATGGCAAGACCGAAGATTAGTAAGATTGCAAGTGAACTCAACGTGGGGCTCAGCACGGTGAGAGAGTTTTTGCAGAAAAAAGGCATTGAAGTTGAAGATAGCGTCAATGCCCGCGTTGACGAGAGTGTTTATGAAATGTTGGTTAAGGAGTTTGGACGTGGCAAAGAGGTAAATCTCG
This sequence comes from Bacteroidales bacterium, assembly GCA_015061005.1. GTDB lineage: Bacteria > Bacteroidota > Bacteroidia > Bacteroidales > Muribaculaceae > UBA3263. The sequence continues at coordinate 257,138 of SUXJ01000001.1, read as the reverse complement.
GCAATCGTCCTGCTCCGAAAGCTCCTACGTCAGAGCCACAAGCCGACCGACCGACTGCGACTCCTGCCCCGGAAGCTGAAAGTAAATCCGGTTTGAAAGTTTTAGGGAAGATTGATATTGCAACAGGTAAGCCAATCGCTCCTAAATCGGAATCCAAGCCTGAGCCCAAGCCGGAACCCAAGCCCGAGCCCAAGCCCGAGCCCAAGCCGGAACCCAAGCCCGAGCCCAAACCTGAGCCCAAACCAGAGCCCAAGCCGGAACCCAAGCCTGAGTCCAAACCTGAGCCCAAGCCGGAACCCAAGCCCGAGCCCAAACCCGAGCCCAAACCCGAGCCCAAGCCCGAGCCCAAGCCAGAACCCAAGCCCGAGCCCAAACCTGAGCCCAAACCCGAGCCCAAACCTGAGCCCAAGCCTGAGGTTGAGGGCATTGTGAATCAGGAAGAGCCTGAAGTGTTCCGCTTGCATGATTCCGAAGACCTAAAAGCGCGTGGTCCGCAACTTAATGTTGTGGGTAAGATTGATCTGTCTGCCATTAATGTTACCACTCGCCCCAAAAAGAAAAATAAAGAAGAACGCAAAAAAGCTGCGCAAGGAGCATCCGGCGATGCCGATCGCAAAAAGCGTAAGCGCATAGGTGCAAACGAAAAAGTCGACGTTCAGAAGGAAGGACGCAACGGCGGCGGTAATGAACGCAATCGCGCCTCGAATAATAACGGCGGCAATGGGAATGCGTCAAAAAATAATTCAGGTAAAAAGAGCGACCGAAACCGTAAGGCAAAGGCTGCCGCTCCTGAAGTTAGTGAAGAAGACGTTCAGAAGCAAGTAAAAGAAGTATTGGCTCGATTGACCTCCAAGGGCAATAAGGGCCAGAAAGTAGCAGCTAAATGGCGCAAAGAGAAACGTGAGGCTTATGCTACTCGCGAACAGGAACGTGCCGAACAGCAAGAAGCGGAAAGCAAGATTCTTAAACTCACGGAGTTCGTTACGGCCAACGATTTGGCATCGCTTATGAATGTGCCGATCAATAACGTTATTGCGACATGTATGCAAATGGGCGTTATGGTTAGCATTAATCAGCGTTTGGACGCGGAGACCATCAATATCGTAGCTGATGAGTTTGGCTTCCAGACCGAATATATTTCAACTGAGGTGAGCGAAGCTGTGGCGCAAGTTGAAGATGCTGAAGAAGACTTGAACGAACGCCCACCGATTGTTACCGTGATGGGTCACGTTGACCATGGTAAAACATCGCTGCTTGACTATATTCGCCAAGCTAACGTGATTGCAGGTGAAGCAGGCGGTATTACTCAGCATATCGGAGCATATCACGTTACTCTTGATGATGGACGCAAAGTGACGTTCCTTGACACTCCCGGTCACGAAGCTTTCACGGCTATGCGTGCCCGTGGTGCAAAGGTGACAGACTTGTGTATCATCATTGTGGCCGCCGATGATGCCGTGATGCCACAAACTGTTGAAGCCATCAATCATGCTTCGGCAGCCGGCGTGCCTATTGTGTTTGCAATCAATAAGGTAGATAAGCCTACTGCCAACCCCGATAAGATTAAGGAAGAACTCTCTGCTATGAATTATCTCGTGGAGGATTGGGGTGGCAAGTATCAAAGCCAAGAAATTTCTGCGAAAAAGGGCATGGGCGTAGGTGATCTTCTTGAAAAAGTGCTTCTCGAGGCCGAAATGCTCGAGCTTAAGGCCAATCCAAATCGCAATGCCGTAGGAGCGGTGCTTGAGTCCAGTCTTGATAAGGGACGTGGTTACGTTGCCACCGTGCTGGTGCAAAATGGTACGCTGAAGGTGGGCGATGTCATTCTTGCAGGAACACATTATGGCAGGGTTAAGGCAATGTTTAACGAACGTAATCAGAGAGTTACCGAGGCCGGTCCATCTGTTCCGGTGTTGATTCTCGGTTTGAATGGTGCTCCTACTGCCGGAGACACATTCAATGTGCTTGATTCCGAGCAGGAAGCTCGTGAAATTGCGACCAAGCGAGAACAGTTGCAACGCGAACAGAGTGCCCGAACCACTAAGATGGTTACTCTTGAGGATATTGGTCGTCGTCGAGCAATCGGTAACTTCCAAGAACTCAATATCATCGTGAAGGGTGACGTTGACGGTTCAATCGAAGCCCTTTCCGACTCGCTGTTGAAGCTTTCAACTGAGGAAATTCAGATTAACGTGATTCATAAAGCGGTTGGCGCAATCTCTGAGAGTGACGTCGATCTTGCTGCAGCTTCAAATGCCATTATTGTAGGCTTCCAAGTGCGTCCTTCGCAAGCCGCTCGCAAGGCCGCTGAGCGCGCCGGAGTTGATATCCGCCTCTATTCTGTTATTTATCAGACTATTGAGGAGGTTAAAGATGCAATGGCCGGCATGCTTGCCCCCGAACTTAAGGAGGAAGTTATCGGCACTGCGGAAGTGCTTCAGACTTATCATATCTCCAAGGTCGGTACTATTGCCGGAGCAATTGTGCGCGAAGGTAAAATCAAGCGTGGTTGTAAGATTCGCCTCATACGTGACGGTATTGTGCGCTACACCGGCGAACTTGGCTCGCTCAAACGTTTCAAAGACGATGCCAAGGAAGTTCTTGCAGGATATGATTGCGGCTTGAGCATTGCAGGTTATAATGATCTGCACGAAGGCGACCTCATTGAAGGATTCGAAGAAGTAGAAGTGAGCCGCACGATTTGAGCACCGCTCACATAAACATAGGATCTAACCTCGGACACCGCGTGATGATGATTGATCGCGCGGTGTCATGTTTGGCAGAGCGAGTGGGCCCCGTTTTGGCTCGCTCAGAGATTGTTGAATCCTCGGCATGGGGTTTTGACTCAGATAGTAATTTTTATAATGTCGGTGTCAACGTTGAAACTACGCTTTCTCCATGCGAACTTGTGAGAATTCTTAAAGGTATAGAACAGGATCTGGCTCCGTTGGAACAGCATCGTGATGCTACCGGAAATTATATGGACAGATCTATAGATCTTGACTTAATATGTCTTGATAATCAGGTATCTGATGAGCCCGAAGCGGTGGTGCCACATCCACGAATGCATCTGCGTGAATTTGTGCTCCGCCCCTTGGTGGAGGTGTGGCCTACGTGGGTGCATCCGAAGTTTAAAAAGACCGCATTAAAAATCATGGAAGAGTTATGCAATAATTCCGAGAGTCAGTGCGTTAAAAAATAGTAATAGAAAACCAAAGTAGCTACGTAAATGAATATCACAAAATTTATCATCGGTATAGGAGTTGTTGCAGTTCTTGCCGGTTGTTCTTCCGGGAAAACTGTATTGCCATATTTTACTGATCTTCCGGCTGAAGGTTCTGTTGAGGCAGGAGACTATTCTCTTCATATTGTGCCCGGCGATGAACTATTGATTAACGTGAATGCCGCTGATCCGGAGGCCATTGAGGATTATACGGTGCCCTATCAGCATCCGCGAATCCGCGATTTCAATACTATTAGGACAAATCAGCAGGAATCCATTGTGTTACAGCGTCGTCGCACCAATCTGACATACCAAACTTACGTTGTTAGCAAAGATGGATTTATAAACTTCCCGGTACTCGGTCAGATAAACGTTCAGGGAATGACATTGACCGGACTTTCCGACTATCTCGTTGAAAAGATATCGGAAAAAGTAGTTAATCCGATGGTTACGGTTGAGCTTGTGAATTTCCACGTTAATGTGACGGGCGAGGTTGCTAATCCGGGCGTACAATTGGTGAATCAGGAACGTTACAGCATTATGGACGCAATAGCTGCTGCCGGAGACCTTACCCAATTTGGCGAACGTAAAAACGTGTTGCTTATTCGCGAATCCAACGGTAAGCGTGAATATCATCGCCTGAACTTAAATAGTGCTGAAGTGCTTGAATCTCCATTCTATTATCTGAAGCAGAACGATATTATATACGTTGAACCAAATACAGTGAAACAGGCTAACGCCCGTAATGACCAAGATAGACAATATCGCTTGTCGATGACATCGGTAATCGTCAGCGCCGCATCGGTTATTGCTTCGTTAGCTATTGCATTGTTTATTAAATAATCTATTTGTACGCAGCCATGAGCGAAAACAAATCTGATATAATTGATCTTGGCGCGATCTTGCGCGGATATCTTTCAAAATGGTATTACTTCGTGATTTCCGTCATTGTTTGCGTTGTAATAGGATTTTTGTTTATTTTGAGAATTCTGCCACAATATGAAGTGAACGCCCGTATACGCCTTGATGGCGAACAAGGATTCTCATCAATGATTTCCGGCGGTCTCAGCGGCGTGACTGACCTGATTGGCGGCGGTAATGCCAACGGGGAAGATGAAATTGAAATTATGATGTCGCACACGGTGTTGTCCGATGTTGTGCGTCGACTTGGTTTGGAAAAAACGCATCTGAAGCGTTTGCGTCCGACCGTTTACAAGTTGATGTATCGTGATTATCCTGTGGATGTGATTGTGGGAGATGATATTCAGTTGGATACTTTGCGTACTCAGCTAATGTTCCGTGTTAAAGTGAATAAATCAGGTAAAGCCAATGTGGCACTCCAAGGTGCAGGACGAGAGTTGTTTTCAGGCAGTGACCTCACTTTCCCTGCTGAACTGAAAACGGATTATGGCACATTTACCGTTGTTACGACCGATAATTTTGTGCCGGGTGTTGACTTTACAAATAAGATTATGCTCAACAGCTATGGGCAAGCCGCTGAAAATTTGCGCGAGTTCATCAATGTTGGCTTAGCCGACAAAAATTCGCAAATTGTGGAGCTCCAAATGTTCTCATCAAATGTGAAATATGGAATTGACGTAATCAATGCGATTATTGACGAATACTTAATCACAACCAGAGGTCATCAAGAAGCAGAAAATAAAGCCATTGCCCGATTTTTGGACGAGCGAATCAATTCGGTGCGCGAAAATCTTGATCGGACTGAAATCGAAATGACATCATTGAGAGAAAAGAACGGACTCAGCTCACAGACGGCATTGACATCTGAAATAGCCGAGCGCCTATCTGAAACCGAAAAGACCATGATTTACTATCAGGTCAACTATGAAATGGCGCAACTTACTTTGCAAATGGTTCGCGAAAGTGCTAAGGACAATAGCCTTATTCCGCTCCAGGGAGATAACGAAGCGATTGCACAGCTCATATTGAGCTACAATAACTGTATTATGCGTCGTATGTCAATTGAAAGCTCCGCAAAGCCTGATAACGTTGCTATGCAACGTTTGGATGAGCAGATTCTTTCTTTGCGTAAAAATTTAATCAGTACCTTGGAAACTTCAGTTACTCGAGCTGAGGAATTGAAAAAGGAATATGAAAATCGCTTTGATAAGATTCGCGCTGAGCTTGAGTCGATGCCAAAGGCTGAGTATGAATTGTACTCAATCATGCGTCAGCGGACTATTGAAGAAGAATTGTTTATTTTCTTACTCAAAAAACAAGAGGAAACTGCCATGTTGCTCAGCAACGTTGATTCGCAGGCAACAATCATAGACCGCGCCTATTCTCCAAATGAGGATTTTTCGACCTCAAAACTCATGGTGCTGTTGATTGCGTTCTGTTTTGGCTTGGTAATACCTCCCGTATGGTTCTACGTTAGCAAGTTTATCTGCCCCGGCTCATTGAAATCTGAAGTGAAGGAATAAATGACGTCTGAAAGCGTTAACATAAAGCCGACTACGTTTAAAGCACCTGCCGCCGAATGGTGGCGGGTGATAATGTATTTCCTTATGCTTTCGCTATTGGGTTTGCGCTTCTATCCGGTCATTCTCATTGTACTCATTTTTCTACTTTGGAGATGGAGAACCAATCGGTATTTCATTCTTGTGGAACTGATGATTTTGATGGGTGATTTTGCGTTTAAAGCGAATAACGTATTGCCATTCAAGCTTTCCGACATTGCACTCGTGACAGGAGTTATCGGATTTATTATATATCGCAAAAATCGCGAAGTGAAGCGAGTCACTTTTGCCATGCTCGGCTATTTTGCCGCTTTGTTTCTGATTGCATCAACTTCATTGGAATCAATGAGTGTCCAATTCGTGATGATGCGCAATTATATGATTATAATCGCGTTCTTCATTCCATTGCTTATTTTTGCAAATCAGGATTTCGATTGGGATAAGTTTATTAATACCGTAGTGATTCATGCGTTGGTAATCTGCGGTTTTTATGTAGTTGACACCTTTCTGCTCGGTGGCTACGTACTTCTGCCCGGGGCATTGGCGTCCAAGCATCCCTCGACGTTCTACGACCCCTATATTTTCATCTATAACATGCCTCGTCATTATCCGAGCGGTTTGTATTGGTTGGTTTTGTGTATTATTCCTTTGACTCACAAGTGGGTTAGGTTATCGTGGGGACAGTGGGCTCTTGTCTTTCTCGCACTATTTGCGTCGCGTACAAATTCGCTGCTTTTTGCACTGATTGTTTGTTATGTCTTGTTTCGCGATAATATAAAGCAAGTGGTCAGATATTCGCTGATAGGGGCGGTCGCTCTTGTTGTGGGTTACTTTTTAGATTCAGCTTCGGGGCGACACTTGCGTTTGGCTGATAATATAGATCAATTCGTATCCCTTGAAGCAGCTCAAGATGATGAAGATATTGCGGAGTTCGGCACGGGGCGTATGGCGCAGATCCTTCCCAAATGGGAGCTACTCAGTGATATGGACAGATTGGATGTGGGGTTTGGATTTTTGCATCCTACTCTGACAACCAACCCCATATTTCAGATTCGTAATGATTACTATACGGATGTGACTAAGGCCGATGAATTGGCCACTGCGGTTGAGGTTACTCAGGTTCAAACAATTCTTGACTGCGGCTATCTCGGACTTTTGGCGCAGTTTGCCTTTTATATTGGTATTTATTTTATTATTCGCCGATTGAAATATTCATCTTATTATCTTTGTACTTTTGTGGGAGTCTCTGCCCTCGGCATTGGCGGATTTGCCGGAGTGACTCAGCGCGATGGTTTGCTGCTTCTGAGTGTGGCATTAGGAGCCATATTTTTAGCCAACAAACCTAAGAGAACTGGTACATCTAATCATTTGATAAAAGAAAGGGAGTTCGAATGATACCCAAAATTATACATTATTGTTGGTTTGGCCGTGGACCTAAACCCGCTTTGGCTGAGGCATGTATCGCTTCATGGAAAAAGTATTTGCCGGAGTATCAAATAATAGAGTGGAACGAAGATAACTTCGATGTGTCGGCTAATGCTTATATTCGCGAGGCTTACGAAGAAAAAAAATACGCCTTCGTCAGTGATTATGCGCGATTCGATATTTTGTATAAATTTGGCGGGTTGTATTTTGATACTGATGTTGAAGTTATTGCTTCGTTTGATGAAATAGTTGCGGCAGGACCGTTTATGGGTTGCGAAATGCCTGCATCGCCCGGTCAAGATCCCATGAAACTATGTGTTGCTGCCGGGCTGGGAATGGGAGCAGTGCCCGGAATGGAATTGTATAAGCAAGTAATAGATCATTATAATTCAATTCATTATTTGGTTAACGGCAAAGCTGTGGCGCGTCCGCTGTCAGTCGTAGAGCATGTGACGGCTATTTTGTGTCGCAATGGATTACGCAATGTCGATGAAGTACAGCAAGTAGGCGGAATCAATATTTATCCGCATGATTTTTTTTGTCCTGTGTCGGTAGTGGACTTTGCATTGCGAATTACTGATAGAACAGTGTCAATTCATCATTATGCAGCATCTTGGCGTCCAAAACACCATAAGTGGAAACGTCGCTTGCAGAGAACTCTTGGACCCGGCATAACTAACTTTATCATAAAAATTAAGGACGTTATTCTTCGCAGAAAATAAACTATGGATAACATCAATAGAGACGACGAGATTTTTTCGAAGGTTCTGACCGTCGGACCCTCCATGAATACTCTTGGAGGTATGGCTTCAGTCTTAAAAATATATAGAGATTATATCCCCGGGTTTAGGCATATTGCCACCAATTCGCCACATGGCACTCTCGCCGGCATTCCGGCTATGCTGCACACTATGCTGCGCTTGCCGATTGAACGCTTGCGTGGTCGCAAGATTCTTCATGTACATTCGGCATCAGGCAAGTCGTTTATTCGCAAAAGCATTGTGATGGCTGAGGCCCGCTTGTTTGGGTACAAGGTGATTTTTCATTCTCATAGCGGCATCGTGTTGCGTTTCTATGGCAATTTCGGGGTCAATCGCGTGAAGCGTATTCTGTCAATGGCTTCATCAATAATTGCACTGTCGCAGTCGTGGGTAGATTACTATCGCAGCACTTTTGGGTTTAATAATGTTGAATTACTATATAACCCCATTACTCTGCCGGCATCAGTGGAACAGCCGCGTTCGTCCAACCCACTGCAGCTCATTTTCTTGGGTATAATAAATGATCTTAAGGGAATTTTCGATTTAATTGAAGTGATGGCAGAAAATAAGGATCGTTGGCGTGGCAGAGTACACTTGACAATAGGTGGTTCCGGTGAGGATGAACGATTGAAGCAGCGTATTGAAACTTTGGGTATTTCAGATATTGTAAGTTTCATAGGGTGGACTGTCGGTGAAGATAAGGAGGCTGCTTTAGCTAATGCTCATGTCCTGTTGTTGCCATCTTATACCGAGGGTTTGCCTATGTCAATTCTTGAAGGGATGATTCGCTGTAAACCTATCATCTCCACTCCTGTCGGCGGTATCCCCGAGGTCGTTACTCCTGACGTTAATGGCTTCCTTGTTGCTCCCGGAGATAAAAAGGCTTTAGCAACCGCCATTGATTGCTATTTACTGAATCCCGAGTTGATTCAGCGTCATGGTAAAGTTTCTTCAGAGCGTTCCGTAACTTTTCGCCCGGACTCTATTCTTCCCCGTTTGGCTCAAATTTATCGTAAAGTCCTTGATACTAAGTGATAGTAATGGATTATATAAAGTAAACGAGGGCAGCGATAACTTTTCGCTGCCCTCGTTTATGTTATGGGATTGTTTATTCGGCGCGGAGGAGGAAGAAGTTCTTTTTGCCACGTTGAACCAAGATATATTTGCCGTTCAGGAGCATGTCGGCAGTGGCAACTGCCATGGGGTCGGTCACCTTTTCTTTGTTGATGCTTAATCCGCCGCCTTGCACCATTTTACGATATTCACCCTTGCTTGGGAACACTTTGCAGTCATCGGCAGTGAGGATTTCCGCTAACGGAGTTTGACCGCCATTGATTGCTTCAAGGCTTACTGTAAACTGAGGTACGCCTTCCATGATGTCGAGCAATGTGGCTTCGTCGAGCTTGTGGAGTGCTTCTACGGCTTTCGGATTAAACAGAATTTGCGATGCCTCGATGGCCGCTTCGCAGTCGGCTGCGCTGTGAACCATTGTGGTAATTTCGCGAGCGAGGCGTTTCTGCAGCGGACGCTGTCCGGGGTCCGCTGCTTGTTCTGCAACCAAGCCTTCAATCTCTTCGCGTGAGAGGGTGGTGAAGATTTTGATATATTTCTCGGCGTCTGAGTCGCTAACGTTGAGCCAGAATTGGTAGAATTTATAGGGAGAAGTACGAGCCGGATCAAGCCAAACGTTGCCGCTCTCAGTCTTGCCGAATTTGCCGCCATCGGCCTTGGTGATGAGCGGACATGTCAAAGCGTATGCTTCACCCCCTTCAGTGCGGCGAATCAATTCGGTGCCGGTGGTGATGTTGCCCCATTGGTCCGAGCCGCCGAGTTGCAAACGGCAGTTTTTGTTGCGATATAACCAAAGGTAGTCATAGCCTTGCAATAGCTGATAAGAGAATTCGGTGAACGACATACCATCGGTGCCTGCGGCCCCGCTCAGGCGCTTTTTTACTGAGTCTTTGGCCATCATGTAGTTCACGGTGATGTGTTTGCCGATGTCGCGAATGAAATCAAGGAAACCATAGTTCTTCATCCAATCGTAGTTGTTGACGAGTTCGGCTGCGTTGGGCGCATCTGAGTCAAAATCCAAGAATTTTGCCAGTTGCTTCTTGATGGCTTCTTGATTATGGCGTAGGGTTTCCTCATCGATGAGTTTGCGTTCTTGACTCTTCATGGAGGGGTCTCCGATCATGCCGGTAGCTCCGCCAATGAGAGCAAGCGGTTTGTGGCCGCAGCGTTGAAAATGCTTCAGTATCATAACGCCCACAAGGTGACCTATGTGAAGCGAATCGGCCGTGGGATCTATGCCGAGGTAGGCAGTTGCCATGCCTTTTTTAAGTTCTTCATCAGTTCCGGGCATCACGGTGTGGATCATGCCTCTCCAAGTGAGTTCTTCTATGAAATTCATAGTTGTGCTGGTAATATCAAGTTATCAAAAATGTTGTTCGATATAATAATCAAAATGTGTTATAATAAACAGTTTCAGCCCCGTGCTTTTTGATGTTAATGAGAATGATACAGAGCGAGTTCCTTCATAGGCTGTTTCATACGTCATGTTGAAGTTAGAGATTGTATATTCGTCTGTCGTCCCATTAATTGTGGGGTTAAACTCATCAACTCTTGCCGTGAAGCCTTTCTCGTTGAGCGTTATAGGTATTTTGTCCCATGTCATAGCGCGAATTTCAAGCGATTTGCTTGGGTCAGAACTATCAACGGGATATTTTACTCCGGTGGTTTTCAGTGTGATAGTTTTATTCATTACGTCAAATGTCATGTCGTAGCGTGGCGAAATGGCATTTTCGTTATTATCGCCATAGGGACCTTTGATGAGATTGCGATTGGCGTACAAGGCCACTCTTGAGGGCAGACTCCAGATAGCGTAACGTCCGGCATCGGCTTTCATGTTCAGCCAATAGATAGTAGATAGCCAACTGAACTGCATGTCTGAGATGTCCATGTTTCCGTTTTGACGAGAGCCTTCGTTTTGGGTGAAAAACGTGTAATGCACCTCTTGCAAGTTGCCATTTTCATCAGAAACGTCATCCATGAACTGAATCAATCCGCTGACTGTTGCGCTGCGTAACGCCTCCCCTTCCGTTAACTGAAAATCATTGAAGTTCAATGAATAATATCCGGTGCTCATATCGCCGGTTACTTCTATTGAAGAGAAATTGGTTAATATGCCGGTATCGGTTGTAGTATCGTGGGAATATACTATGCAGTCGGTGTATTCGTTTAGTTTTTGAGTGGGGTCAATTGAGGAGCAAGAGCCAAGTAAAAGGGCTCCGGCAAGGAGAGGATAGATTTGTCGTAGTTTCATGAGTCGGTATTTGAGTTTTACTTACATGATGTAACGCAAGGTAACTCCGAACGTGCGTTTGTCGCCACGTTGCAGGAAGCTATTGCCCATCGATTTGAAATAAAACGTATTATAATCCTTATTTAGTATGTTGCGTCCCCAGAAGTCAACGCTCACTTTCGACAAATTCAGTCTGACAGATGCGCCAACAAGTGCGTAGAAGTTTTGACGATGCTCATTGGCTTCATCCCAGTATATAGGGCCAACGCCGCGCGTATTGATTTCGAATGAGATGCCGTTGAACCACCACATTGGCAGTGGTTGGTTGTATTCCACCGCGGCATACATGGTATGAGCCGGTGCGTAAGGTACTGTTTTCCCTTTATAATTGTTGGGGCCGTCAATATACGACAAGAACTTGGCGTTGGTATAGCCGTAACTTGCATGAGCAGTCCATCTGTCAGAGGGTAGAGCCGTGATGGCGAGCTCTGCGCCGAATGAGCGGCTTCGTCCGGCGTTGGTCATCATTCTTCCGGTTGTTTTACCGTCAGGGAACACAGTTAGCTGCTGATTTCGGATGTCCATGTAGAAGACATCAAGGTCTGTATGTATTTTTCCGTCCATGCAACTGATATGTGCTCCGACTTCGTAGTTCCATGAGTGTTCCGGCTTGTAGGATGTAACCGCTTCAACGTCGCTCGGCTCTCCAAAATCCGGCATTTGCACGTGAGGTGGCATATATCCGCTCGCTTGGTCCATGAGTTCAAGGATAAGGTCTTGTTGCAAAATGTTGGAGAACATTTGAGTGTTATATCCTCCGGCTTTATATCCTTTTGCAATGCTGGCATATACCGTCGATTTTGATGGCATTGGTAGCGTGTAGCTAACCGTCAGCTTGGGCAGTAATTCCAAAAATGATTGTTTCAGATGACCGCGATTGTGAATATCTGCCACGATTGGTATGCCCATTACGGACATGCCGGTATTAACATCTGTGTTGTAGAACATTGCCGCGTGTTCATAGTCCAATCTCAGGGCTGCCGCAATGTTCCAATCTCCGGTAGTATAGGAGCTTTCATGGTAAATTGCCAATCCCCAGTTGGGCAGCGTGAAGTTTGAAGAGAGCGGAAAGCGGTCGCTGTTCCATGTGGGCTGCATGTGAGGCGGCATTTTGTCGAGTGGCATTCCGGCATTTTTCATAGCGGCAGTTATGTTGTCGAGAATCAGCTCGTTGATTCCGTCTTTGAGCATATCAACGGGTGCATTCATGCGCGTATGTTTGACAAATCCGAATAAGCCTCCCAGCCAGCCGTATTTGCCTTTTTGTCCGCTGACAACGAAGTCCTGTGTCAGCGACAATTCTTTGTTGCGTTGATTTAGAGTGAAGTAGCTCTTTGGCGTGAAATCATTATCGAGCTGCATGTCATCATTCATATACCTCAGTCCGGTTATTGAACTGATTGTATAGCCGTTGCCGCGGTACTGAATCGTTAGCCCTTCGCTGACGGATGTGCGGTTGTAATAGCAAGTGTCATTGTAATTGATTTCACCTGTTTTTACGTATTCATAGGGGTAGCCTCCCTGTTTGTTATATGTAAACGACACTACGTTGTTGATCTCCAAGTTTTGTCGTGGTTGCCATGCAAGTTTCAACTTTGCGTTATATTGTTCTGCTTGGTCGGCTTTGCGTGATTGTTGCGGATGTAGTGTGGCAGTGTTGAGATTTGTGTGTTGACCTTTTGTGTTATATGCATGCAGGTCTAAACCGATGCCAAACGTGGGGTGAAATTTATGATATAATCCCATTGCCGTGCGCCATGTGTCAAAGCTGCTCCACTCTTCAAGCAGGCGGAGTCCTTGATAGCGCATCGGCGATATGGTATAGACGTTTATGACTCCACCCATTGCATTTCGTCCGAAAAGGGTACTTTGGGGTCCGCGAAGGACTTCGATGCGTTCAATGTCAAACAGGTCAACGTCGTAGTCATTTTTGTTCAGCACCGGAATGTTGTCAATATTCATGCCCATTGCAGGTTGGTCAATTCGTGCTCCGAGTCCGCGAATATACATGCTCGAAGTGATGCGAGAGCCGTATTCAGGCATATAGAAATTCGGGACATACGTTGAAATGTCCTGAAACGTGGTGATGTTCATGCGCTCCAACGTTGACTCTGAAATAGTGGTGCTTGCAATTGGTTCGGAGTCTAATAAGGGAGCTTGTTTTATTGCAGAGACAGATACTTCGTGCAGCGGCATACTTATAATGCCGGCTGAGTCAAGTGGCTCAGCAGTTGTTGTGACTAGTGATGATGAAATGAGTAGGGCTAAAAGTCCGTTCATGAATGAAGTCGTGTTATTCTATTATTTTATCTGGTGGAGCCACAGAGCCGAATCGGCGTCTGATGGAGCGCGCCAGTCGCCGCGGGGGCTTAGGCTCAAAGCGTGAACTTTCGGGCCATCCGGCATACATGATCTCTTAAATTGCTGCGCAAAGAAGCGACGGAGGAATGTGTGGAGCCAATGGCGAATTGTTTCTTTGTCAAATCGGTTGCGGAAAGCAATTGTTGCAAGTTGAAGAATGATTCGCGGTTCTCGGCGCATTACTAACAGTTGATAGATGAAGAAGTCATGAAGTTCATAGGGCCCTACAAGGTCTTCCGTTTTTTGCGCAATCATGCCGTCGTTATTTGCAGGCAATAGTTCCGGAGAAACGGGGGTGTCGATGATGTCGGCAAGGGTGGAGGCTATATTCGGCCACTTTTTGCCATAGAATGCCACTTGCGGTCGTATAGCCGTTTTGGGTATGCCGGCATTTATGCCATACATGCTCATGTGGTCTCCATTATATGTGGCCCAGCCGAGTGCGAGTTCGGAAAGGTCACCGGTACCGAGCACCAAGGCGTTTAGCTCATTTGCAAGGTCCATCAGTATCATGGTGCGCATGCGAGCTTGCGAGTTCTCGTATGTCACGTCATGCTTTTCAGGGTTGTGCCCAATGTCGGCAAAGTGCTGTTCCACTGCCGGGCCAATAGGAATCTCGCGAATGTCAACTCCCAGAGCTTCCATTAGTTGCAGAGCATTGTTTTTTGTGCGTCCGGTAGTGCCAAATCCCGGCATTGTGACTGCATGGATACCCTTTCGGGGAATATCGAGCATGTCAAAAGTTTCGCATGCCACCAACAATGCCAACGTTGAATCCAATCCGCCGCTGATACCAATCACAAGGTCCTTGCTTCGAGTGGTTGCCATGCGCTTCGCCAATGCATGTGTCTGTATGTTTGCCGTTTCAATGCATTGCTTTTCCAACGCTTCGGGATTAGACGGCACAAATGGCATAGCATCAATGGGACGGCGCAATTCCGTTTGTTCAATAGCCGGTGCTTTTGGTGTCACATCGATGTATTTCCATAATTCCGGGCCGTCTTCACGCACTCGGCAATCTGTGAAGGAACTGTTGACAACTCTTTCCGAGCGAATCAGCTCTATGTCAATGTCGGCGCTTTCGTAGAACGCTTCGGTTTGCCAGCGTGCTGATGAGTTTGTAATCTTGCCGAGTTCCGCAATAATGGCTTTGCCATCAAAAACGAGGTCGGTTGTAGATTCTCCGTAGCCGGATGCTGAGTAAAGATATGCGCATCGCAGAGCCGTAGATTGATGCTCAACAAGTTTTTCAACGTTGGAACGTTTTCCCACTAAATCATTGCTTGCCGATAGATTTACTATGATTTCAGCTCCGGCAAGGGCTTGGTGAGTTGATACGGGAATTGGGGCCCACAGGTCTTCACAAATTTCGACTCCGAATCGTACTCCGTCAAGCACATATAGTTGGTGCTGAGCGCGAGCGTCGTGGCGGAACCATCGTTTTTCGTAAAATTCGCTGTAGTTTGGCAGATATTCCTTTGATTGTACGCCTTTTATCTCGCCCGACGAAATTACAACACCGCAATTGCGTAGAGCTCCGTTAATCATGAGCGGAACGCCTACAACAATTACTATTGGCAGCAATGCCGTTTCGTCGGCTATGCGCTGAAGTTGTTCTTTGGCGGAATGAATGAGGGTGGGTTGCAGAAAGAGGTCACCACATGTATATGCGGTGACACTCAATTCGGGGAATACAGCCAAGCGTACTCCGTCAGTGGACATCTTGTGTGCGAGGTCTATGATGTGGGTGGCATTGGCCTCGCAGTTAGCCACTTCTACACGCGGCACGGCTGACGCCACGCGCACAAAGCCCGGTCTATTCACTGTGAGTTTTTAGAAGGGTAAGTCTTCAGTGGCACCCGCAGCAGGTAGATCTACCGGGGCGGGAGGGAAGTCGTTGGGTAATGTTGATGAGGTGGGCGGTGTCGTTGTATTAGTCACACCGATGCCTTTTTCCACCTTATATGCGCGAACGTCTGTGTACCAACGGCCGTTAAATTCGCGGCTTTCCAAGTCGTAGCTTACCGTAACTTCTTCGCCAACTGCCATGGGATACTGGTCAATGCGGTCGCCGAAAAGGTGGAACACTACTTTCTTGGGATATGTTTCTTGAGTTTCCAGCACGTATTCGCGTTTGCGCCAAGCGTTGCCGGCTTTTGATGTGCCTCCTTGTTCCGGGAGAGCAAGAATGATTTTACCTTTGATTTCCATTTTTGTATAGAGAAGTACTTATTTGGTTTATTTTTGCGAATCAATGAATGCTTTCATTTCCGGAGTGTGCTTTTCAACGCTTTGCAGCAGTTTGAATTGAGCCTTTGAGCGAACAAGGTTGTGCTCCGGATATTGAATTTTGTAATATGTGTCGCCGTTGATGTAGTCAGCGAGGAAACGTACTGTCTGCATGTAGGGGAACAATGCTGCTGCATAGGGCAAGTTCTCGATTTCAATCGGCAACAGGAACTGCTTGGCGGTTGACAAGTAGCCTTCTGTGAAAGCGCGGAAAATGTCCATGTTGAATTCTACGTTGTCGAGGTTGGGATCATCTTCCAATCCGGTGTTTGCTCCGGTGCGCAAGAAGTCACCGAAGTCGCTGAACACGAATGAGGGCATCACGGTGTCAAGGTCGATGACGCAGAGTACAGTCTTGCCGTCTTCATCAAACATCATGTTGTTTACCTTGGTGTCGCAGTGGCAAATGCGTTTGGGAAGCTTGCCTTCGCGTCCCAAGCGTTCCGCTTTACACATTTCATCGGCGCGGCTTTCGAGCTCATCAAGCAGCCATTGCACTTCAGCAACGCGACCTTTCGGGTCTGCGGCAACGGCTTCGCGAAGTTGGCGCAAGCGCAGTTCCATGTTGTGGAAGTCGGGAATGGATTCTACCAATGTTTCAGGAATGTCAACAAGTTCAGCCTCAAATTGTCCGAAAGCTCGACCGGCATCTCGGCTGCTGTCGGGGGTGACGGCTTCAAAAGTCTTGGCACGGGGAATAAATACCATGATGCGCCAGTAGCTGTCGCCATCAAAATAGTAAGTTTTATCGCTATCTTTCAGAGAAACGAAAGTTAGTACTTTGCGGTCAATGTCGCTTTCGCCGCGTGCCTCAAGTTTCTTGCGGATATGAGTGGTGACGGCTTTGATGTTGTTTTGCAGACCTTCAACGTTGGTGAAAATATGATGATTGATGCGCTGAACAACGTAGTCGGGAGCATCCGCTTCTTTTGTGCGCATTACAAATGTGTCATTAATCAAGCCATTGCCAAGTGGTTTGATGGTGTCTACTGTGCCGGTAATGGCAAATTGCTCAATAATCAGGTTGAGGTCTTTCATGATTGTGTTTTTTGTTTTGAATTTGTATAAATCATTCTGCAAAATTACGATTTTTTTTCGGGATTCGCAACCCTTTTGTTTGTCAAAATTCTCGTTGCCGGAATTACGATGAACTATCCATTTTTTTTACTAAATTTGCAGTTGAATATGGCAAAACAAGAATATATTGAGAAAAATCGCGCATGGCTGGCTGCCAAGTCCAAAGAACTCGGAGTGAAACCTCTTGACAAAGGGATTTTCTATAAAGTGATTAAAGCCGGAAATCCCAAAGGAGCAAAGCCGAATCGGTCAAGTGTGGTTGTGGCTCACTATGTGGGTAAAACCATTAATGGCAAGGTGTTTGACAGCAGTCGCGGCGGGGTAGCTCCTGCATTTCGTTTGCGCGAATTGATTTCCGGTTGGATTATCGCACTACAGCAAATGCATGTTGGCGACAAATGGGAAATATACCTGCCGGCAGAACAGGCCTACGGCAAGATGAATCAACCCGGTATTCCCGGAGGTTCCACTCTTATCTTTGAGATTGAACTTTTAGGGGTTTCATAGTGGCAAATAGTTTTGAAATTAGAAAACTTATGCCTACATTTGTACTCGGAATAGTGCAATAATTGTGAAACAACTGCTGGCATATATTATTCCTTTGGTAGTTGCTGCGATTACCACATTATTAGCAGCGACACCGTTTGGCATCGAAACTTCCGTATCGGCTGCAGATGAGTTGGCGTCATACGGTTTTACGACTTGTTGCGTAGAAGCAGCAGATGACAAATTTGATTGGAGTACTTTGCCGGCAGTGTTGTCTGTTAATGTTGCAGGGACTCAAATTGCAAGTTCTCGCAATCAAAATGCATCGAGATTTTATATTGATTTAAATAAAGACAAGGGTTTTGCTGCGTACAAACTCTCCGGACATTGTCAGAAGGAGTTGTGGATTTTACATTCCTTGTTTACCGAACCAATTCAGAGACTGATTAATTTCGGGGTGCTTATAATTTAGCGTTCTTCTCCCTCATGGAGGGAGTGTGTATTCCCCTTAGGAATTGTAAGGGGGGAGTTTCTATGTTATAAGTAAGTAAATAAAAATCAATATTAAATTTATGTTGCAATTATTCACATTATTGGGAGCCCTTGGAATGTTCCTGTATGGTATGAACATGATGAGTACCGGGCTCCAGAAGGTTGCTGGCGATAGGCTGAGAAATATGCTTTCCGCAATGACGGCAAGCCCATTTAGAGGAGTGTTGACCGGTTTGGGTGTAACCTCGGTTATTCAATCATCATCGGCCACTACGGTTATGGTGGTTAGTTTTGTTAATGCCGGATTGTTGACTTTGGTGCAGGCAATCAGCGTAATCATGGGTGCTAATATCGGAACGACTGTTACCGCTTGGCTTGTTTCTTGGCTTGGCTTTAAGGCAGACATCTCTATATTGGCAGTCCCTTTGATGGCCGTCGGGTTTGTGTTGTCGATTTCAAAGAAAGATCAACGCAGAAATATTTCAGAACTCATAATCGGTTTCTCTTTGCTCTTTCTCGGCCTTTCGCTTATGAAGAGTTCCGTGCCGGATTTACAGCAAACTCCGGAGGTGCTTTCATTTATTCAAGGCTGGCAAGGGCATGGTTTTGGTTCGGTGCTGATTTTCCTTGTGCTTGGAACGGTACTAACTCTTGTGTTGCAGTCTTCAAGTGCCACAATGGCTCTGACGCTTATTATGCTCAATATGGGCTGGATTCATTTTGATATGGCTTGCGCAATGGTGCTCGGTGAAAACATCGGCACAACGATTACTGCGAATATCGCAGCAGCGGTAGGTAACGTTTCTGCAAAAAGGGCAGCTTTGGCCCACACGGTCTTTAATGTTTTCGGTGTTATTTGGGCACTTATCGCATTTCCATTGTTTCTTAAGTTTGTTGGAGTTATTACCGCGACCATTTTCGGATTGCCTAATCCTGCGTCACCCGATTTCTCAATTCAAATGATTTATGATGAGAATGGAGTGCCGGTCCAAACTGATTCCCAGACTGCCGCTTTATATGGTTTGTCAATGCTTCATACATTGTTCAACACCATAAATACGCTTATATTGATTTGGTTTATTAATGCCATTAAAGTTCTTGTTTGTGCGGTGATTAAAGGGCCCAAGAATAACGGTGAAGAAATATATAGATTGAAATATATTGAGGCCGGGCCATTGTCGACTCCCGAGTTGGCAACCGAACAAGCTTTTAAAGAAATCATACACTTTGCAGAGGTTTCAAGAAATGGCTTGAAATATGCCAAGGCAGCAATTCAAGAAACCGATCTTGACAAGTTTGAAGAACACCGAGCTAAGTTGGTAAAATATGAAGAAATCTCAGACCGAATTGAATTTGAAATAGCCACATTCCTCAATGCCGTCTCGGTAGAGGAAATCAGCGAAAAAACTTCAAGAAAAATCAAGGCTATGTATAAAATCATCGGAGAGCTTGAGTCGTTAGGTGATTCAGGTGAGGCAATCAGTAGGATTTTGTCGCGCAGAAATATTCATAAAAAGACGTTTGACTCCGATACCATTCGAAAATTGGCAAATATGGCTGATGCGGTAGATGATGCTTATGTTGCTATGTTAGATAATCTTGTGTTGGCGAATAAAGGTAGTCTAAATGAAATTAGCAATGCCTATAACGCAGAAGATCGAATTAATAGTTTGCGAACGATTCTGCGAGATACTGAAATCGAGGATATTGAATTCGGTAATAAAAACTATCACACCAGTGTTTACTACATAGATATTATAAATGTTTTTGAACGGATGGGCGACTTTATTATCAATATATCGCAGGACCTTGAACGTTCATACGTAGAAAAGTAACCCTTACGAATAAGTAATCTCGCAAGGGAATTGAGCCAAGCAATATAGCAATCGGCTCAGCTCCCTTGATTTTTACGAATACTTCTAAAAAATTTTGAAATAATAAAATTTGTTTATAACTTTGTCTCGCATATCGCTCACAGAGGCCCAATGCGATGGGTTAAAGTGGGTGGGAAGCGGACATGATAGAAAGCGTTTACCTGCGCTCTTTCTTGGCTTTTTGAAATCTGACAGTTTCTAATGGTTAGTCAAGAATGCAGCAATTGTAGATGCCTATGGAGTATGTAAAAATGAAATGTCGCAATACTGCCTTTCGAGATGAAAGGGAAAGTGTTGGTGTACTTTCTTACATATTTGCGTGAGGCCTCTCGTTGCTCGTTCGACTAACCGGGCAATGTCAGAGCCTCAAAAAGCGGGACGAGCAATAGTAAAGACTCTCACGCTTTTTTTATTAACATTATACGTTGGATTGTGAGTCTGCCAACATTAACATTATCACAGTCCCACTATGAAAAAAATTATTTTTGGACTCGTTGCAATGATGCTATTAACGGCATCAAGTATTACTTATGCTCAGTCAAGCAAAGATGCGAGCAAGGAAAGACAAGAGATGGCTAAAGCCTCTAAAAAAGCCCTAAACGAGAAAGCGAGCAAAAATGCGAGAAAGGAAGCAAAACGCCTCACCAAAGAGGGATGGAAGACCACTCCGGGAGCACTCCCACTCGAAAAACAATTAGACAAATCATATATAATGCAATATCAGTATGATTCTGATGGCTACCCATTATATTTTATGGCGGAAGCTATGAGCATTGGGGGCAACTATGATGCAGCGAAATTACAAGCACTTGAATTAGCAAAACATAACATTGCAGGTCAAATTCAGACAGAGATTACAGCATTAGTTGAAAATGACTTCGCAAACGAACAGATGGAGCAAAACGAAGCCGCATCTATCATAAGAACGGTAATGGAATCCCAGACTTTAATTTCTCAAAGTTTAGGGCGATTGATACCTGTAGTGGAGACATACCGCACAATCAATGGTCAGAATAAAGAAGTTTTGGTGCGTATTGCATATCCTCAAAACGCAGCTAAATCAGCAGCTAAACAAGTCATAAAAAAAGGGCTTGAAGAACGAGGGGACTCTCTACATAAGAAACTTGACAAAGTACTTGGTTGGTAATGAACCGTATTATAAGCTCTATAATATGTCTGCTTAGTACATTGATTTCATTCTCTCAAACATCTAAAAACGTAATAAGCGAATATACGTATATTGCACCAACATCATTGTCTTTAGACCAAGCAAAAGCCATTGCATTACAGCGAGCAAAAATTCAAGTTATTGCCGATGAGTATGGAACCATTATAAGCCAAACTAACCATACTCAAATATCTAACAATAGTAACAACACGGAAATAGATTTTCAATCTATTGGGCTAAGCGATTTGAGAGGAGAATGGGTGGAAACATTCGGCAAACCTGAATACGACATTACTTACTCTGATGAGTTACTTTGCATCCATGTTATAGTAAAAGGAAAAATCCGACAGATAAACGAATTTTATGCTCCAATTAAGACAAAACTATTGCGCAATAGTACAGACCTTAGATTTGAAAGCACGGAATTCCGCAACAACGATGATTTTTATCTATATCTCGCATCACCTATTAATGGATATTTGTCAGTTTATTTAATAGACAATTGCAACAATGCGTTTTGTTTACTGCCTTATGCAAGGCAGCAAGATGGCGTATATCAAATCGAAGCGAATAAGGAATACATATTCTTTAGTAAGGAATGTTCATCACTTCATGACACCACACTCGTTGATGAATATGTAATGACGTGCAACGATGTTGTAGAATATAATAGAATTGCTGTTATTTTTTCCGAGAATAAGTTCATTAAATCAGCTGATATTAGCATATCAGAAGACCTCCCCCGGACTCTTCAACTTCAAGACTTGAACCTCTGGGTAGCGAAAGCTCGTAACCACGACCTGAAAATGCAATATTTTGAAATTCCTTTTACAATAACACCATAGCCATCATGAAAAAAATATTTCTTATTTTTAGTTATCTAATAATTGGCTCAATTTACGCTATTGCAAATAATTGGGCTCAGACATCTGACCGCATTAATGACTTAATTAAACAAGAAGAGTATGATGCAGCATTAGAACTTGCCTTACCGTTTGCTCAACGTGGTAATGTCAACGCTCAGCATATAGCCGGATGTTGTTTAATGTTTGAAAAACGAGAAATACTACAAGCAAGACATTGGTTTGAGAAAGCGATCGTTCAAGGCGATGTTCGTGCCATGTTTTATATGGGGTTATCCTATGATAATGTAAATACGGTGTATTTAATAAAAGTTGGATTCCAACACAACTACAAGACACGAATAAAGCAAAATACTACTATAAAATGGCAATGGCGACAACCGATAATACTAAAGAATTAAAGTTTGCCGCTTACATGAACTACGCATCAATACTATATAACAAAGAAGAAAACATAAATGAAGCGGTCTCTGTCTTACAATCTTGCCTACGCTCTACGGAATATGGTGGCGTTCGAAGACAATTAGGTGAATTATATGAAAAAATGGGACGCCCTAATGATGCACTTAGGATGTATTCGATCGGAGCAAAATATGGGGATTTAGATGCGCTTTATCACTTGGGTATGGCATACATGAACCCATCCACAATTGATGGACTTTCCATTAATCCTGATAAAAAATTGGCGATTGAATGCTTTACAAAAATTGCAGAAATTAATGATCCCAACTTTACTGATTTTTTTGGTTCTAAAACAGGACGTGTTATAAGATATTTGAATTCATTATACGCTGAATTATATTATGAAACGTACAATGAAACCTATCTCAATCAGAGCATACGCTGGGGCAGCCGTTATAGTGACGACCTATTCGTCTGCGATTTGCTGCAGCAATTATATCAAGAAGGATTATCAGATTCAAAAGAATTTAAGACCTATGATGATTGGTTAAAACATATAAAAAAGAAATATGCCATTGACTCAGATGTTGATGTCGAAGTGCCCATAGCCAAATCTAAAAGACCCAACACCTATGTTCTTATAGTTGCCAACGAGGATTACGAATTTGAAGCAAAAGTGCCTTTTGCAGCAAGAGATGGGAATATCTTTTTTAAATACATCAATCAAACATTAGGAGTTCCTAAAGAAAATATTAGATTGCTTACGAATGCATCTCTAAATAAATTCAAATATGAACTTTCTTGGTTCAATGACGTTTTAAAGACTCACCCAAAATCCAAAGCTATCGTATTCTACGCAGGTCATGGGCTACCATCAGAAGATAGCACAACATCATATCTGCTTCCAACAGATGGATATGCAAAAAATGTTCATTCGGGATTAGATATTAGTGAAATCATTTCTTCCGTATCCAAGAATAGTGAGCAATCTCTATTTATCTTTGACGCTTGTTTTTCCGGCGCTAAACGAGACGGGAAAATGATTACCGCTGCGAGAGGCGTTGCTATCAAACAATCAAAACCTATTTTACAGAACAACTCAATAGTCTTTTCAGCATGTAGCGGTACTGAAACGGCATACTCCTATGATGACCAACAACATGGGTTGTTTACATATTATCTCCTGAAATCATTAAAAGACAACAAAGGAAAGATTACATTGGGAGAACTCTCAGATCACGTCATATCTGAAGTCACAAAAACTTCTATTGATGTTAATAAGAAGATTCAAACTCCAAACATCACAGTTAGCGATGATATAAAAGCGTCTTGGAGAAATATAGATTTTTGAAATATAATTATGCTTAAATGAGACTACGAATTACGTTTATAGGGCTATTATGTTTTATATCAGTATATGCTCAACGACAAATAGTTATTGATAAGACCCAAATGAGATTATATGTTGTAGAGCAATCTGATACTTTGGAGTCATTCCCTGTATGTATCGGAAAGAATTTTGGGCAAAAAACACGACAAGGAGATCATAAGACTCCTGAAGGAGATTTTACCATCTCGATGATTCAGAATTCATCATCATGGGAGCATGACTTCAAAGATGGACATGGGATCAGGGAAAACGCCTACGGACCGTGGTTTTTTAGGTTAAAGACACCAATGAGTCGCCATATCGGAATTCATGGTACATGCTTTCCACAATCTATCGGAAAAAGAGAAAGTGAAGGGTGCATTCGATTGAAAAATGAAGACCTAGTAAATTTATATAGATATGTCTTCATCGGAATGAAAGTGCGTATTACAAAAGATTCTATCCAATGAGAAATTTTAGTTTTATTTGCCTGATTCTTATACATTTTTCATCAGTTTTTGCCCAAATAGAAGACATTAGTGATTCCTATGAATTATTCAGAAATAAAGCTATAACAAACTACAACTCGTTTAGAGCGAAAGCAAATCATGAGTATGCGGAATGGATGAAGAGAGCATGGGAACAATATAGGGCATTGCCAATCATTCGCCAACCAAAAGATAAAGACACACCCCCTATTTTCTATAATCGCGACGAAGCAATAAAGGGAAGGGCTATCAATGCAGATATTCACCCTTTGCCCCGCATTGCGCCTCAACCTCTACCAATTCAACCAATTAAGGAGAATCCCAATCCTCATACCACACATTGCAGATTTGATTTCTATGGTTTAGAATGTTGTATTAGGTTTGACGGAAATCAACCCCTTGATTTATCCTCAATTTCAAATGAAAACATTGCTTCACAATGGAATATGCTGGCGAATGGGGCATTAGACAATACTATTCGAGATTGCATCGAATTCAGAATCTCTCATAATTTGTGTGATTGGGCATTTATTCAGTTTCTTGATAAATTTGCCAAATCAGCTGTTAAAGGGAAAAGCGAATCAAATCTGCTCACTGCGTTCTTACTCTGCCAAATTGGCTACAAAATCCGATTGGCAAAATCCGATGATACATTATATTTTCTATACGCAAGTCCTCATCATCTTTACGATATTCCAACATTTATCATTGACAATACCTATTTCTATGGATATAATTGTCATGACACACATTTAGACGTGTTTAATTATAATTTTCCGAATGAACAAATCATATCTTTCTGGATTCCTCATGAGCAAGAATTTGGTATTAAAGCGTCCACCAAAAGAGAAATTCTGTCCAAAAGATTTCCGGATATGCGCATAACGGTTAATGTTAACGAAAATATCATTGATTTTTTTGAATCGTACCCCAAATCATATATTGACAATAATTTCATGACGCGTTGGGCCATGTATGCAAATACTCCCCTTTCTCAAAACATAAAAGACAGTGTTTACCCACAATTATATAATTGCATTCGAGGTCTTGGACAGTTAGACGCCGCGAATAAACTCTTAAACTTAGTTCAAACCGGCTTTACATATGAATTTGACGACAAAATCTGGGGACATGACAGAGCATTCTTCGCTGAGGAAACATTATTCTATCCCTATTGCGATTGCGAAGACAGATCTATCTTATATTCGAGATTAGTACGCGATTTATTAGGATTAGAGGTTCTACTCGTATATTACCCCGGACATCTTGCCACGGCAGTAAGATTTACAGATAGAGTCGAAGGTGATTATATCCTTTACGATAATAAACCGTTCGTCATCGCAGATCCAACATATATTGGAGCTCCAATTGGTGCCACAATGCCTGAAATGGAAAATAAAACTGCTAAAGTTATTTTACTATCTCAATAGGACTTCAAATGATGAATTTACTAAATACTATAAGAACCATATCCATACGCTGGACTTTAATCTGCGCTGTGATGGGTGCTATTATGGTTGATTTATACTATTTATCAATTTGGTATCGAATCCCACATAAAGAAGTCCATTATAATGCCAACATTGCCGGATCTATTGGTTCAGAATCTTGCACTGTTTATTTAGGCATGGATTATAGTGATGAACCATTTTATTACAAGGAGCAACTTGGTGCGAAACTCACCATAAAACACGCTTGTAGGAAAAATTCTCCATGTCTGTTTCAGAAGACAAACGATTGTTTTCGAAATAATAGAATTAGAGAATTTTACGAATCATTATTCCATTACGATTCTATATTATGCAATAGAATTTCAACGGTTTATTTAACGCGCATTGATATTCTATCTAACTTGTATGATTTCACTATACCTCACGACCAAGAAATATGGACAAAAGACCACCTGGTAGCTATTCGTAAATTTAAGTCCTTAGATATTAAGCGTAACTTGCCCAGCGGCACAAGCTCAGAAACTTGGTTCTATTTAGAAAGACTTCCGGCCTCACATTCCTGTAATAATCATATAATCGCTCTATGCTCCCAATCATACAACAACTTTGATCATTTTAAACCGAGACTTAATTCCAAGGGTGACATTTCAAAACTTGATTGCAAAATTTGTCTTAACCTTGATTCTCGATTAGATTGCGACACTATCATTATAAACACTGTGGGACCAATTGAGTTAATCTCAGTTAATATCAGCCCTGATATTATTTCGTTTAATAAATTTATCTATTCTGATAAAACTAAGATTCTACAAATTAGAGAAAACGGATTAAGATTTTATGCCGAATTCCCGGAGGCTCAGAAAATACAGAACCTACGAATTTCTATATTGTTATTAGTTCTGCCAATTTGGATAACACTTCTAATAAAGCTTATTCGGTTAGAATTCAAACGACTCGCGAAAATACGGAAATATATTTCGATTACATAAGGTGTTAGTATCAGCAAAAATGCAACAATGCAACAATGTCAACCGAATAACATCATAAACGCTACATAGTCGCGATTCTCGGTAGTCCGGTGCAATATGCGTGGCTATGCGATTTTTTGAAGCTCGGCCACAAATATGCTCGGGGGTTCGCTATTGGCGTGGATTATGTTAATGCCCTACGAAGCCTCAACATGCATGTTTTATTCCTGACTTTGGATTGGATTTTGATGTTTGGAAAATTGTTTGTAACTTTGCGGTGATGAAAGGCACTCAAGGGAGTGTGTCGAATGGAGTCTCGATGGTTAAACGCCGCGAGATTCGTTTATTTTTTGTATATTCATAAATTTAACAATGTAAAAATATAACCTTTATTATCATGGCAATCACTTACATGACAAAGGACGGATATAAGAAGAAGATGGAAGAAATCGCCTATATGGAGTCGGTTGAACGTCCTCGTATATCCGCCGCTATCGCAGAGGCTCGCGACAAGGGCGACCTGTCGGAGAATGCAGAGTATGACGCAGCGAAGGAAGCGCAGGGCATGCTCGAGATGAAAATCGCACAGTTGAAGGACCTCGTTGCGAATGCTCGCATTATCGATGAAAGCAAACTCAATACAGATGAGGTGCAAATCATGAATCGCGTGAAGATTAAAAATCTTGCTAATAATGCGGTTGCAGAATATACTATCGTTGCAGATAGCGAAGCCAATCTCAAGGAAAAGAAAATAGGCACCTCAACTCCTATTGCACAAGGCTTGTTGGGCCATAAGCTTGGCGATGTTGTGGATATTCGAGTGCCGGCCGGCATGATGAAGTTTGAAATTGTTGAAATTGCTCTTTAATCTATGGCATCAATCTTTTCGCGCATTGCAGCAGGAGAAATTCCTTCATACAAAGTGGCTGAGGACGACAAGCATTTTGCTTTTCTTGATATCAACCCTATGGCTGCCGGTCATACGTTGGTAATTCCTCGTCGAGAGGTGGATTATTTGTTTGACCTGACAGAAGAAGAATATGTGTCTTTGATGGAGTTTGCTCGTAAGGTTGCACTGAAATTAAAGAAGGCAATCCCTTGCCAGCGAGTGGGGGTGGCCGTGTTGGGTATGGAAGTGCCGCATGCTCATATTCATTTGGTTCCGTTGCAAACGGAAGCGGATATGGACTTTAGGGCTCCCAAGCAGCAAATTTCAGCTGAAGAAATGGAACGCATTGCAGCAGCTATAGCTAACGCCTGATGCCTAATATTTACGATATTCGCCGCCGCGGAGCCGTGCTGTTTATGATAGCGACGGTAGCCGTGGCGGCTGTTTTTTTGCTCATAAGCGATCGCCTTGTAGATGACTTGTCAAAGCAGGAGCGCGATCGAATGCAAATCTGGGCGGATGCCACCCGTGAGATTGCCTCGGCGAATCCTTCGGATAACCTTGATTTTCTTCTTTCCATCATAGAAGGCAATCATACGATTCCGGTTATCCTTGTAGATAATGATGATAATATATTAGATCACAACAATTTTGAATTGCCGGAGGCCGAGGATGAAATGTCACCATGGGTACTCTCTGCCGCCAATGAGGAATTTTTGCGTGAGCATTTGACAAGATTGAAAAAGACCTCCAACGTAATTCACATTGTTATATCTCCGGAAGAGACGCAGCATTTGTATTATGAGGATTCGGTATTGTTGCGCAAGTTGAGTTATTATCCGTATTTGCAATTGATTGTGATGATCGTGTTTGTTGCGGTTGTGTATTTTGCCGTGACGGCCACAAAGAAAGCGGAACAAAACAAGGTTTGGGTGGGTTTAAGCAAAGAGACCGCGCATCAGTTGGGAACTCCAATCTCATCATTGATGGCATGGGTGGAACTTTTGCCAAGTTATGGAGTAGATGAGGAGGTTGTGGGCGAAATGGATAAGGATGTTAATCGCTTGAAGGTGATTGCTTCGCGATTTAGCAAAATCGGTTCGCCTCCGTCGATGGTGGCCGCAGATATCAGTGCGGTTATTGGTCGTGCTGCTGAATATATGCGTTCGCGAATTTCGGGAGGCGTTGATCTCAAAATAGAACTTGCGTCAGAGCCGTTGCGCGTAAAGTTGAGCGATTCGCTTATAGAATGGGTGATTGAGAATCTAATCAAAAATGCCGTTGACGCAATGGAGGGTAGAGGCAAGTTGACTGTTTCAACTTTTGCCGAGACCGGTTATGCAGTTATTGAGGTGACAGATAGCGGTAAGGGCATTCCTCGTAAAGCGTTCAAAACGGTGTTTAATCCGGGTTATACTACAAAAAAACGTGGGTGGGGATTAGGATTGACGTTGGCAAAACGTATAATTAATGATTATCATCACGGTTTGATTTTTGTCAAAGACTCAGAGCCGGGCGTGGGGACTACATTTCGTGTGCAGTTGCCTCTGACTGTTCAGAATAGCAACGCGATGTGATAAACGGCAAACGCCACAATCCACGCAATCAGGGTGTTGTAGCCAACCGCAAATGCACCGTATTTCCATGAGCCGGCTTCTTTCACGATGGCAATAACCGTGGCTATGCAGGGGCAATATAGCAGAATGAATACCATGAAGGCTAATGCCGATGCTGGGGTGAAGTCCGGTTCTCCTGTTATAGCTGACGGCGCAGTGAGTTTTGTTGACAGACGATTGTTGTCGGCGTCATTGTCGCCGGTGTAAAGAACGCCCATGGTGCTTACGACAATTTCTTTAGCCGGGATGCCTGCTATTGCAGCCACAGTGGCTCGCCAATTCATTCCGAGCGGTTCCATGACCGGGTTTACCACTTTGCCAATCATTTCCAAATAGGAGTCATGCGCCGGGTTAATTTGAGTATCGTTTGCTGTTAGTGAGGTTTGGGGCTCGGATGGCTCGTCGTGGCGCGGAAAATAGTCCAAAGCCCATACGACGATGCAAGCTACAAGGATTATGCCCCCCATTTTCTTGATGTATTCTTTGCCTTTTCCCCAAGTGTGGCGCAATGTGGCTTTTAGGGTTGGGACACGATATGGCGGGAGCTCCATTACGAATGGTGTTTCATCTTTTTTCCATATGAAGCGGCGTAGAAGTCGGGCAGTGAGCATGGCTATTCCCACTCCGAGTCCATACATGGCAAAGAATACTAATGCTGCGTGAGCAGAAAAGAATGTGCCAATCAAGAGCAGGAAAACCGGAATGCGAGCCGAGCAGCTCATGAACGGGTTTATAAGTATGGTTATGAGTCGGCTTGAGCGGCTTTCAATGGTGCGAGTGGCCATCACTGCCGGCACATTGCAGCCGAACCCCATGAGTAGCGGAATGAAACTCTTGCCGTGAATGCCCATTCTGTGCATAGCTCTATCCATGATGAATGCCGCACGAGCCATATAGCCGGAGTCTTCCATGAAGGATATGCATGCGTATAGGATTAATATATTCGGCAAGAATACGATGACACTACCGACGCCTCCGATTATTCCATCGGAAATCATATCTTTGAGCGGCCCGGCGGGGAAATTCCCGTCAATGAAGGCATTCAGAGTATCAACGCCGCGCTCAATCCATTCCATGGGATAGGCTCCGATAGAAAAGGTGAGCCAGAAAACCAAAAACATTACGCCGAGGAAGAGTGGAATGCCGAAGAGTCGATTCGTGACAAATGCGTCTATGATGGCTGTGGCACGTGTTGAGGTTTCGCGTTCTCCGCTCATTGTTTCTGCCAAAGCTCCGTCAATGAATCCGTATTTTTCCGCAGCAATAGCGGCTGTGACGTCTTCATCGCGACTTTCTTCGACTTTCTTTCGTCCGCTTTCACGAAGCCGACACATTTCAGAGTAGGAAGCAGCTTTGCGAACCATTGCTTCCACTTCCCGGTCTTTTTCAAGGAATTTTATGGCGAGATAGCGAGCTGAGAATTTGGGGGCTATCGAGGCTTCTTTTTTTATTAACTCTTTGATTGGACTGATCGCTTCCGATATATCGTCGCCGAGGGTTACGTGGATGTGGCGCACGCTTTCGTCTTTTCCTTCATATACGGCAATAATACGCTCCAAAAGTTCGTCCATGCCGAGACCGGATTTGCTGATTGTCGGTACAATCGGAACGCCAATCATTTTTCCCAAGAGTTCGTGGTCAAGTTTGCTACCGGAGTTTTCCAACTCATCGTACATGTTCAGCGCAATTACCATTGAACGGTCCATGTCGATAAGCTCGGTGGTCAGATACAAGTTTCGTTCCAGATTGCTCGCGACCACGACGTTTACTATTACGTCGGGTGTTTCTTGTTCAAGGTAGCGGCGCACGTAGAGTTCTTCAGGTGAGTATGCCGCAAGGGAGTATGTTCCCGGGAGGTCAACGATATTAAAAGTGTAGCCTTTATGCTTGAAGCGTCCTTGTTTGGCTTCAACTGTTACTCCGGAGTAGTTTCCGACGTGTTCAGTGGCACCGGAGAGTTGATTGAACATTGACGTTTTTCCGCAGTTCGGGTTTCCGATGAGCGCAATGTTAATGATGTGCTCTTCGTGGCGCAATGCAGGCGGGATATCTGAGATGTCATTGGCTTGCAGTCGCTCTTCAATCGGAGAGAGGATTGGATTTTCGGCTTTTTCCGCTTCGATGATTTCTACCATTTGCGCTTCGCTTCTGCGCAAGGACACTTCGTAGCCTAAAAGGGAGTATTTTACGGGGTCTTTAAGCGGAGCGGAGAGAACATTCTTGACGAGTTTTCCCCTAACGAATCCCATTTCAGTCAGGCGTTTACGGAAAGCTCCATGGCCTAATATTTTGACCACGTAGCCTTCTTGTCCTTCTTTAAGTTCACTCAGTCGCATAATTATGTGGGGGAATATACTCTTTCAGCGTGCAAAGTTACGCAATATGCTTGTGCGAATAAATACCCTCAATAGAGTAGATTTTACATGAAATCGGCTGTTTAGCATGACCTAAACAGCCGATTTAGGAAATTTGGTTTAGATGGTAATTTTTAGGGAGTGGGAGTAGCCGGCGGCGGAGCAGTTTATGATGTAGATGCCGGGGACTTCAGGTTTGGGCAGGGAGAAACATTCGTTGGTGCCCGATGCGTTAGCGACAATGTGACCTTTGAGGTCGCTGAGGAGAATGCGTTTGTTGGAGTCGCCACTTCCGGGAATACAGAT
Source organism: Bacteroidales bacterium (assembly GCA_015061005.1). GTDB lineage: Bacteria > Bacteroidota > Bacteroidia > Bacteroidales > Muribaculaceae > UBA3263. Next base: position 225,435 of record SUXJ01000001.1, on the reverse strand, counting down.
TGTTATTTCGGAGTCGCTTACGTTGGCAGTCATGCGGCTTACTGCATCAGTTATAACGGAGGCAATGCCGTCTTGTCCGTTGAGGCTCAAACGATATACTATTGTTTCGTGTTTCTTGATGCGGTCGATTACGATTTCTCCGGAAGCATTAGGCAAGTCTTCATGAGCTTGCAAGTCGCGAACATAGTAGGTGGCTTCGCGGTCGAGTGCGGGAATGTCGGCAAAGTCGATTGTGAAACTTCCAGCGGCATCACTCATGTTGGTGACAGAAACCGCTACATCGCCATTTTCCAGATCCTTTGCAAACAAGTACATGTTCCCGGGGAACTCGCCGATGAATTCGGCTTGTTGTCCCATTCTGTCTTGGTTAATCGCGATTAGCTCGGCATTGGTCATGATGGCTTTGTCGACGTCGGAGATCGGATTACGCAGGTCGAAAGTCAGGGCCAGCGGAGAACTCCACATACACCACATGGCGAACTGAGTGCGATATTCATCTTTAGTCATACCGGGGCCTGTTGCACACAGGTCGCTTGAGCTTTTGCCTTGTCCATTAATGCCGGTGCAAAGCATATCGGCATCGTTGAAACGGTTGACGCCGCTATATGCCCAAATGTCTTTCATGCCTTGCATGGACTGCACAAATCCAACTCCGGGTTGAATGCCGAGCCAGCAGTCGCGTACATCGTAGGTGGTGCGCCAGCAGCTTCCGCCCACTTCGGTGCCCCATTTCCAAGGTTCACGCACGCCCCACTCGCAGACGTAGAAAATCATTTTGCGTCCTGATGCTTTGATCGCATCGCCCATTGCTTTGTATGTTCTGATAGCGGTTTCCACATCTTCACCGGCATTGAAGCAATAGTCGTATTTAACAAGGTCCACTCCCCATTCGGCATATTGGCGAGCATCGATTTCTTCATATCCGAGCGAACCGAAGCGTCCGGCGCACGTGTGAGTACCGGCATCGGAGTATATGCCAAATTTCAAACCTTTAGAGTGGACATAATCGGCGGCAGCTTTCATTCCTTGAGGGAATTTGTTGAGGTCCTCGGCAGGACGTCCGTCGGAGTGTCGCTGATCGGCGTGCCAAAGGTCATCGATTGCTAAAACGTTATATCCGGCATCTAACAGCCCTTGAGAAATGAAAGCATCGGCAACGGTTTCAACGACAGCTTGAGAAATATCGCCTTGGACTACGTTCCAACTGAGCCAACCCATCCACGGAGTCGGTTGGTCAAGGTCGGAACTGACAGTGAGAGAAATCGGTGTGATGACTTCGTTGCCGTCGGGGTCAGTGGTTATAGCGGAGTAAGAATAGACGCCTTCTTCTTGGATGATTCCTTCAACGAGACAGCGTTGCTGATTAAATTTCAAACCCGATGGGAGATCTCGAACGGAGATTTCAAGGTCGGGGTTGGAGCTGCGCAGTCTGTGCATGAAGCGTACACCGGGTTGAGAGAATAGAACGGTTGCGCAGTCAAGTCCGGTTTCAAGAACTTTTGTGCTTACGAATTCCGGGAGAGAGGAATTGTGATATTCCCACTCAAAGTAGGCGTTGGCAATGTCGACATGGTCATAGCTATCGCCGTCGGCGCCTTCCGGAAACTCAATAATCAGATATCGATAGTCGGGTAGGTTGTCGATTTCGATGGTAACAGGCTCTTCCGAGGCATTTCCACTGATGGTTCCGGATTTTACTACGGATTCTTCTCCATTGAGTTTGCGAAGTTTAACGGAGTAGTTGCAGTTGCCTTCTCCGCCGGTTTCGTCGTCAATGCCCAAGACGGCATGGAAGCGGAGAGCGGTGCCATTGAGTTGAACTACCATTTTGCCTGAAGCGTGAGCTCCTATGCCGCTTGTGTATCGAGTCCCTTTTACTGTTAGGGTGTTTCCGTCGATGCTCTTGTCTTTTTGCAATGTGCCCCAACCGTTTTCAATGTATTCGAAGCCATTGAGAGAGCTTAGGGGAATGATTTCTTCGCCATTAGGACCGGAGGCGGGCAATTCAATTGTGCCAGCAGCATACATGTCGGATTCGGTGCATGTTACCGGAGCTTCGCCGGAGTATTCAAAGCGAGCATCAGCCCAAACGCAATGGTCACTCCAAGTGTTTGCGCCATATTGGAAGTGAAGAACCAGATAGTCGTAGCCGGCAACGTCGAGGTCGATAACGTCAACGGTGTCATCCTTGCGAGTGAGGAAGGTGCTGCTGACTTGAGTTGCTCCGCTGAGTGAGCCGGAGTAGAGAGTTATTACGTGGTCAACTTCACCTTCGCCGTCAATGAGGTCAGCGCTGTCGCCAACGCCGGCAATGGCGTGAAATTTAGTTGCTCCATTGAGTTTGATTACGGCTTTAGAGTCGGCGTGGGTTCCAACTCCTGATTCGTAAGTGTTTCCTTTTAGGGATAGTGTGCCTCCGTAGGTGTCTTTGTTGGCGCGTACAGCAGTTCGACCGTCATCATTGAAAAATGTGATTTTACTGAGGTCGAGTTCGCTCATTTGAATGATGCCATTGCCTGTGGTTGCCGGAATGTTTTCTGCCGATGTTTGAAAGACGCAGAAAAGCATTAGGGTACAAAGGGTTTTGATGAATTTTTTCATGGTTTGGAAATTAGAGGTTGTTTACGGGTGCAAAAGTAGCGTTTTCTCGCTTCAGTTCCAAGGCTTTTCAGAAGTTGATTTGTTGGATAAATTTCGGGGGGGTAATTTGCTGAAAAACAATTATGTTTCTTATGTGACTTATGTTTCTTATGTTTCTCATGTGGTGGCGGAGGGTGTAGAAAAAGGCACAAGGGGGACTCAAACGCACGCGAGTTCCCGTCTTGCGGCGATTGAGTCCCCCTTGAGTTTTTGCCGACCGCGGCCTACCCGGTGGCGTGTTTGGAATGACCGGGACGGATCATTCACGCTCATTTTCCAGTACGTCAATGTTTTTTTCGAGCGAGGGCACTCTTGCCGCAAGCTTTAGCCTGATTTGTTGATGACCGCGGTTTGGCTTCCGCTCGAGTTCGGTTTTCCCCGGGGGTAAGATTTATAATATTTATGAGATTTATAAGTCTTATGGTTTTGATAAGGGAAACAGAGGACTCGCTTTCCGTCGGTTTGCCTTTGTGGGGTCGCGGTGACGGGGCCGCTTAGAAGAGGAAGGCTGCGAGTGCCGGTTTTGGGTGCGGTTCGGCAGCCGGTTTTTTGGGGCGGAGGATTATGAGGGTAATGTTTTTTATGTGACTTATGTTTTTTATGTGACTTATGTTTCTTATGTGGCTTATGTTACTTATGTTTCTTATGTGGCTTATGGGTTTGGGGCGAGGTTTTGGAGGTGAGTATTTTGTTGAGGAGTCGAGGGTTTGGTAGAAGGAGGGGGAGAAGTGGTGAGTGAGGCGTTGGATATCGCCGACGAGGAGTAGGATTGTGTCGCGTCCGGAGAGGAGAGGAGTGGAGCGACGGTGGCGACGGCTTGGCCGAGGCGTTTGAGCCTGTCGGCTTGGAAGATTATTATTTGGCCGACGGGTCGGCAGTAGCCTCGCAGGGAGGGGAATCTTCTGTGGGTGAGCGTTTTTGCTCTCAGTCGGGTTGATATTTTTTGAGGAGAGATTATGACGGCGGAGCGTTGGGTTAAGCGGGCTTGGTGCCAACTGAGGTATTCGAGGAGGACGCGGGAGAGAGAGCCCGAGGGGTCGTTAATGAGAGCGCGGACACGGCCTGAGCGCTGACGTTGGCGTTCGAGGCTTTCGATGCAAGCACGTTCGCGGAGGGAGAGCGTGCGGCGGATAAATCGGCGGAAGTAGGCGGTGCGGGGCATATTAGTGGAGAGTGGTTGGTGATTTTTTTGCAAAGGTAGGGAGAGAGCGGAGGGGAAAAGCGTAGATTTTCGTCAAAAGGGTGAAAAAAAGTGGCTCACCGGGGAGGGTGAGCCACTTTTTAGGGGGGTATGGAGATTTTTTTAGTCGCGATTTCCGAAGAATCGGAGGAGGTAGAGGAAGAGGTTTATGAAGTCGAGGTAGAGGCTGAGGGCTCCGAGAGTGGCGAGGTGGCCGATGGAGCTTGCAGGCATTACTTCTGCCATTTGTTTGATTTTCTGAGTGTCCCAAGCCGTGAGCCCTACAAAGATAGCCACACCGGCGAGCGAGATAATCCATCCGAAGGTGTCGGAGGTCCAGAACAAGTTGACAACGGAGCAGATTATCAAACCGATGAGTGCCATAAATAGGATAGCTCCAAAGCGAGACAGGTCTGTTTTGGTTGTGTAACCATAGATGCTCATGGCTCCGAATGTGCCGGCGCAGATGAAGAAGGTTTTAGCAATTGAAGTGCCGGTGTAGATTGCGAAGATGGGGCTTAGTGACAGTCCATTGATGACGGCAAAGAGCAGGAAGAGGAGTAGCGCCGTAGATGATTTCATTTTAGAGATTCCTGCACTGATAGCAATCACGAGTACAATTTCGGCAATTGCGAGCCCCCACATCAAAAAGCTGTGTTGGAGCATGAAAACGAGGAAGCCTTGGCTATAGGCCAAAAGCGAAACAAGTGCAGTGATGATAAGACCAACGGTCATGCGCAAGTAAACACTTTTCATCACGGCAGATACGCGCTGAGAGAGCGAGAAATCAGTGCCGCCGTATTGCGGCATGTTGTAAGGATAGTTCATTTTTTTTAGTTGTTTTATTGAGGAAAAAGTAATAGGTGCATTAAAGATTACATACGTTCAACGACACCGATACCGAGCAAGGATAATGCGGTGCGAACGGTTGACGCAGTGGCTTCACTCAATGCCAATCGCAAAGAACGCACGGAGGGGTCTTCTTCGCGGAGAATTGAGCAGTCATGGTAGAACTGATTGTATTCCTTCACCAAGTTATAGGCAAAGTTTGCAATGAGGGCTGGAGAATAAGTGCGTCCGGCTTCTGCAACCACCGCCGGGAAGTCCGCCAAACGCTGAATGAGTGCGATTTCGCGCTCGCCGGGGGTGACCGCCGCGAAGTCGCCTATGGCGAAACCTGCATCAGCCGCCTTACGGAGCACGGAGCGAATACGTGCGTAAGTGTATTGAATGAACGGACCGGTATTGCCATTGAAGTCAATGCTTTCTTCGGGGTTGAAGGTGATGTTTTTACGTGGATCAACTTTCAAGAGGAAGTATTTCAGCGCACCGAGGCCAACGGTTTCGGCAACGTTGGCGGCTTCTTCTTCGGACAAGCCGTCGAGTTTGCCAAGTTCGGCGCTGACTCTTGCAGCATCATCGACCATGGCCGCCATCAGGTCATCGGCATCAACCACTGTGCCTTCGCGGCTTTTCATTTTTCCGTTGGGGAGTTCTACCATTCCGTAGGAGAAATGAACCAAGTCTTTGCCCCATTCGAATCCGAGTTTGTCGAGCAAGAGCGAAAGAACTTGGAAGTGGTAGTTCTGTTCGTTGCCTACCACGTAGATCATTTTTGAGATAGGAAAGTCTTGATATCGAAGTTTCGCGGTTCCGATGTCTTGAGTCATGTAGACCGAAGTGCCGTCAGCGCGGAGGAGCAGTTTGTGGTCAAGACCGTCGGCGGTGAGGTCCGCCCATACGGAACCGTCGTCTTTGCGGTACATGATGCCCTTTTCGAGTCCTTCCAAGACCTTTTCTTTGCCCTCGAGGTAGGTTTGGCTTTCGTAGTAAATTTTGTCGAAATCCACTCCCATGCGCTTGTATGTTTCATCAAATCCCTCGTAAACCCATTCGTTCATGGTTTCCCACAGGCCGCGCACTTCGGGGTCGTTTTGTTCCCATTTTACAAGCATGGCGCGCGCTTCAGCCATAAGAGTAGATGCTTTTTCAGCTTCTTCATCTGACATACCTTGCTCCTTGAGGGCATTCAGCTCGGCTTTATAGTGTTTGTCGAAGAGAACATAGAAGTCGCCGATGAGGTGGTCGCCCTTCAATCCGGTAGATTTTGGGGTAGCTCCATTTCCCCACTTTTGCCATGCGAGCATTGATTTGCAGATGTGGATGCCTCGGTCGTTAACGATGTTAGTCTTAACGACGTTGTTGCCACAGGCTTGAAGAATGCGGCTCAGCGAGTATCCAAGCAGATTGTTGCGAACGTGGCCCAAGTGAAGGGGTTTGTTTGTGTTGGGAGAAGAGTATTCCACCATTACCAACGGGGAGTCGGCGGTGGGGGCTGTCAAACCATAGTCGGGAGTGTCGAGCACGCTCTGAAGCATGGTGCTCCAATAGGTGGGTTCGATGACGATGTTAAGGAATCCTTTTATGACGTTGAAACGATTAACCGCCGGCTCGTTGGCGACGAGCCAGTTGCCGATTTCTTCGCCAACCTGTTCGGGGCTTTTGCGTGCAGCCTTGGTCCAATTGAATGTTACGATAGTGAGGTCCCCTTCAAACTCCTTTCGAGTGGCTTGCGGAACTATGGATTCAGCAGGGGAGTCAACGCCGTACAAGGATTTGACGGCGCAACTCACAGCCTGAGAGATAATGTTGTCAATAATCATTGTTTAAGTAATTTGCAATTTGAGTGCAAATTTACTGATTTTTCGGTAAAAACACAATAGAGTTAGGGAGAACACCGGTAGAGTATTGTTTGATTAGTTTTCCGGACGCATCGTAGATATGGATAGCACCCGAAGTGGTGTAGGATTTTGCGTCGGTTACTATTATGAGACCTCCTGCCGCAAAAACGCCGTAGGGAGTGGTGATGTTTGATTCGGAACCGTCAGTAATAAATGAAGGTCCGCAGTCCATGGTCTCGTTGTCGATTGTGCCATAATTGATTGTGTTGCTGTTTGTTTCATAACTCCATGAGGAAGCGTAGTAGAGAATTTTGTTGTCGGCGAAGGTGAACCCCGTGCACGGAACGTTGGCAGAGGTAACCACTCCATTTTTTATACGAAATAGACCGGAGGGAACGTCATAGTAGTTGCCTTGAGACGTTACCCAAACAGAACCGTCGGGAGCTGCAGACATAAAGCGCAAATTAGGCGCAACTTTGATTTTGTTAGTGATAGAGAGGTCTGAAACATTTAGACACCATACTTCATCGCTATAGTTTGGAGCGTGGAGCCCTCCTGAGTTCGCGACGAAGATCGTGTTGTCGATAATGGTGATACCTTCCGGTTCTTGTCCAACAGATACCGAGCGCGTTACTTTGAGGGTTTCGAGACTGAATTCTACGATAGAGCCGTTGTCGTTGTTGCCATCGACGTAGGATGTTACGTAGGCATGAGTGTCGGTGAAAGCAATGCTGCGAGGGGAACTGATGTCGATTTGTCCGACGCGTTTGAGGTTAGATGCTTCCATTACTTCAACTTTGTGAGAACCGTTGACGACGGCATATAATCGCTGATTGTGTAGCTTCAGGTCGTTGGCGACATCACCCAAGGCGAGCACAACCGATGGATTTGCGTTGACGTATTGGTTTTCCAACAGTGTGCCCGACGAGAAGTCAAGTTGGTCAATACGTGCTTCGTTCATACCCCAACCACCTTCGTTAAGGATGTATGCTCCGGAGTATCCATCGCAGATGATTTGCGAACCGGAAGGCGGCGGCGTCGGGTCGGTCGGGTCTTCGGGAGTGTTGTCACAAGCTGTCAGGACTAAAGCGGTCAGAGAAAAAAGAAACAATTTGTTGAGTTTCATAATGAAATTATTTTGAGGTTTATATTAAAAAAAAGTCCGGTTGCGCCTAAAAGGTAGGTGCAATCGGGAAATTTCATTATCGAACTAAAGGAGTTGATTTCGATTTGTGGTGAAATCGAAGTATTTAGAAGCGATGCCCATATCCCGGGGCTACCTCATAGGTTTTAGAATTGAAGCATCGAGGCAGGTCTTCTGACTTGTTCCTTCCCGGGGTCTGCGCCTTCTCAACTCAAAGATGGGTCAATGGCAAAAGCAGAGGGCTTAAATTGGAACTTACAGCAGCGGGTACTGTTGGGGATTTTCACCCCATTCCCTATTGCGTGCGCTTAAATATATGGTCAACTCTTTGACGCGAGCGCAACCGCGATGCTATTTAAATGCAAAGTTAACGGCTTTTTGCTTAAATTGCAAATTTAATTTAAGATCATGCCACCGAGAGTCGGAGAGTAGGCTCTTGCAAATTGCTTGATGAGATGTAGAGTCATGGGTCGAGGCATGGCAGATTGTTGAACTTCGGCAGTTGCCGTTACATGTTGAGTAGAATTTTTAGTCATAGGCAGATATGGTTAAGGAGATTCATCAACATAGAGATAACGCATGGACCGGTGTGTTTATTATCTGCGAGTGGTGAAAAACGGGCTTATGTTGTAAAACATATTCCTATGGCATTTACGTTGGGAAAATTATACGTAACTTTACGCGTCTTTACGGCAAAAAAAATAATTATCCCTTAAATATTTACCGGAATGAAAACTTACAAAACCCCTGAAATTAAAAACATTGCCTTGCTTGGAAGCAAAGGCTCCGGAAAAACCACACTTGCAGAAGCTATGCTCTACGAGTGTGGAGTTATAAAACGTCGTGGTACGGTAGATGCCGGCAACACCGTTTGTGACTATTTCCCGGTAGAAAAAGAGTATGGTTACTCAGTATTCTCCACCATATTTTATGCTGAGTTCCTTGGCAAGAAACTTAATTTTATTGACTGTCCCGGTGCAGATGACTTTGTAGGCTCTGCGATTACTGCGTTGAACGTTACGGATACGGGCGTTATAGTAGTTAATGCGCAATATGGCGTAGAAGTAGGCACGCAGAACATTTTCCGCACAACATCATCGTTGAAAAAACCGGTTATTTTTGCGTTGAACCAGCTTGACGGAGAAAAGGCCGATTATGATAACGTCATTGATCAGATGCGTGAAATCTTCGGCAACAAGATTGTGCAGATTCAATATCCCATTTCATGTGGCGCCGGATTTAACTCTATGATTGACGTTCTTTTGATGAAGAAGTATTCATGGGGTCCGGAGGGTGGTGTGCCCACTATTTCGGAAATTCCCGCCGAGGAAATGGAACGCGCAACAGAATTGAACAAGATTCTCGTTGAAGCAGCAGCAGAGAATGATGAGACTCTGATGGAAAAATTCTTTGATCAGGGTTGCTTGACCGAAGATGAGATGCGCGAAGGCATACGTAAGGGCCTTGTGGATCGTTCGATTTATCCCGTGTTCTGCGTAAGTGCAGCTAAGGATATGGGTGTGCGTCGTATGATGGAGTTCTTGGGCAACGTTGTTCCCTTCGTTGAGGATATGCCTGCACCCGAAGCTACCGACGGCACAGAAGTTAAGCCCGACAGCAACGGTCCGCTGAGTTTGTATGTGTTTAAGACCTCGGTAGAACCTCATATTGGTGAAGTCAGCTACTTCAAAGTAATGAGCGGTACGCTAAAAGCCGGCGCAGACTTGAACAACGTTAGTCGCGACAATAAGGAACGTTTGGCTCAGCTTTATACCGTATGCGGTCAGATTCGCACTCAAGTAGATGAACTCTGTGCAGGCGACATCGGTGCAACAGTGAAGATGAAAGACGTTCGCACCGGTAATACCTTGAATGATAAGAGCTGCGATTGGGTTTATGACTTTATTCGCTATCCGGAACCCAAGTATACTCGCGCAGTGCGCCCTGTGACAGAAAGCGATGCGGAAAAACTTATGGAAATTCTGACTCGCATGCATGAGGAGGATCCCACATGGGTGGTTGAACAAAGCAAGGAGTTGAAGCAAACTCTTATAAAGGGTCAGGGCGAGTTCCACTTGCGTACGCTGAAATGGCGCGTTGAAAATAACGATAAACTGCCTATCACATTTGAAGAGCCTAAGATTCCTTATCGTGAAACAATCACAAAGGCAGCGCGTGCAGACTATCGCCATAAGAAGCAGAGTGGCGGCGCCGGTCAGTTTGGTGAAGTTCATTTGATTATTGAACCTTACACAGACGGTATGCCTGCTCCCGACACATATAAGTTCGGTTCGCAGGAATATAAGATGAATGTGCGCGACACGCAAGAAATTCCTTTGTCGTGGGGCGGTAAGTTGGTAGTATATAACTGCATTGTAGGCGGTGCAATTGATGCTCGCTTTATTCCTGCCATCGTTAAGGGTCTAATGGATCGCATGGAACAAGGTCCGCTTACCGGCAGCTACGCTCGAGATGTTCGCGTATGTATATATGATGGTAAGATGCACCCGGTTGATTCAAATGAAATTTCATTCCGTTTGGCTGGACGTAATGCGTTTAGCGAAGCATTCCGTAACGCCAATCCCAAGGTGCTCGAACCTGTTTATGACGTTGACGTAATGGTTCCCGGTGATGTGATGGGTGACGTGATGAGTGATCTTCAGGGTCGTCGTGCCATCATTATGGGAATGACCTCCGAGAATGGTTTTGAGAAGATTTCGGCTCGAGTTCCGTTGAAGGAAATGAGCAGTTATTCAACTGCGCTGAGTGCGATTACCGGCGGACGCTCATCGTTTACAATGCGTTTCAGTGGGTATGAACTCGTTCCCGGCGATGTTCAAGAAAAGCTGCTTAAGGCTTACGCTGAAAGTAATACGGAAGACTAATTCGCAGTGCGAATTTTTTGGAAATAAAGCACCCCGCGGGGTGCTTTATTTTTAGTGGTGGTGGGTGGTTATAGATAATGATTGCTTACGTAAATGTGAATTTGTCAGCTGTAAGGGTTATCCCAATTTTTGCCAAAAACTTCCATTTGTTTTCCTCTTGTATCGTCTCGGTAATAAGGGATTACACATAGTAAAATGTGGTTTCGATGATTATGCGAGTTGATGTGTGGTGAAATATTAAAGGGGAGGGATTATTTTATGATTATTTCGTCGAGGAAAAGGAAGCCGCCTAATTCACCGGGTATGGCTTGGTAGCGGACATAGCGAGCTTGAGCCAGGCCTTCCCAACCGAAGGTCTTGAAGGAGACGGCGTCGTCGCGGATTATTTCGTGGTCAATACGGGTTAGCTCGGTGAAGTTTTTGCCATCGGTTGAGGCCGAAATGATGACTTGAGTAGGCATGAATACCCAAGGGCCGCAAATCTGCATAAAATCGGCGTTAATGGAATGGAGTTCGGTTAAGGTTTCGAGGTCGATGGTGGCGTCGATGCCGGTGCTGTTTGAAAAACCTTGCCAGCGTTTGTCGCCGTAGGTCCAGCCGCCGAGTTTTCCATCGACAAGAGCGGAGTCGCCGCCGGCAGTATATTTGGCAGAGTATGGCGCATTAGTGGCGTAGGTTACTTTCTTGCCCGATGCAAGGTGCTCAATTGAGGTTTCGGATCCCGGACGATTTCCCACTTCGTTGAGAAGATTGAAGGAGTTGTAGCCCCATTGATTCAGGCGGTTGGTGGCGACGACGGCACGAGCGCGGAAATCGTCGTAGTTCATGACTTCGGGGTTGCTCCATGCAATTTCAGCAATGGCAAGCATGCGGGGATACATCATGTATTCCATGTGTTGCTCGGTTGGGATGTATTCGGCAAAAAGGTTGCCTTGAACGCCATAGAGAAGGTGGGCTTGTTCGGGGCTGATAGAGTCAGGCAAGGGGTCGTAGCTATATACTTTTTTCAGGGGTAGATATCCGCCAATGGCTTCCGGTTGCGTGTGAGGGGCATCTTGGTATGCGTCGAGGTAGCAGAACTCTCCTGGGGTCATTATGGCGCGGTGGCCGGCTTCGATGGCTTGAATTCCGCCTTCAGCTCCACGCCATGACATGACAGTGGCATTAGGTGCGAGTCCGCCGTCAAGAATTTCGTCCCAACCAATCAGATTGCGTCCGTTTGCATTGAGGAAGCCTTCGATGCGGTGAATGAGGTAGCTTTGCAGTTCATCGACGTTGGCTAACTTTTCGTTTTTCATGCGAGAAAGGCACTTGGGGCATGTGGCCCATGCCTGTTTGCTCGCTTCGTCGCCGCCGATGTGGATGTATTTTGAGGGAAAAAGTTGCATTACTTCAGTGAGCACATTTTGCAGGAAGGTGAATGTCTGCTCGTTTCCAATGCAGAAATCACAATCTTTATAAGGAGAGCCGGAGCAAGAGAGTTCCGGATAAACGGCAAGCACTTCTTCGGAGTGCGATGGCATTTCTATTTCGGGAATGATCGTGATGAACCGCTCTTGGGCGTAGGCAACGAGGTCACGAATCTGCTCTTGAGTGTAGTAGCCGCCGTGGGCATCAGGTGAGCCTTCGATGGAGTAATGGCGTTCTGCGTTCCACCATTCTTTCCAAGTTGGGTGAGTGCGCCAAGCTGCTTGGCGTGTCAGCTCAGGATATTTTTTGATTTCTATTCGCCAACCGGCGGCGTCGGTGAGGTGAAGGTGAAGATGATTGAATTTGAAGTAGGCCATTGCGTCGATTTGCTTTTTGATGAAGTCAACGCTGAAGAAATGGCGCGACACGTCAATCATCATGCCGCGGTAGTCAAAGCGGGGCTCATCGGAGATGACGCCTTGGGGAATATTATCGGAATCATCGATGAGTTGGAGGAGGGTTTGCAGGCCGTAGAAAAGTCCTGCACCGGCAGTGGCTTCAATATTGATTGTCGCTTCGTTGACGGTCATGCGGTAACCTTCGGGTGAGGTTATTTCGGGCAGACAGTCGACGATGAAAAGGTTGACAGAGTTAGATGGCTTTGATGTTTTTGCTATGTGGGCAATTGGTGATGCCTCAATGAAGTTTTGCAGGGCGGTTTTGTCTGCTTCGGGTGCTTCAATGTTGAGTCCGGTTTGTTGGCCGAGATGAAAATTGCCGTTGGTTATAGCAACGTGTTGAGGGATTGGGATTACGCCAATGGATTTGGGAGAGGATGTGCAACCAATGCATAGTGCACAAGCGGAAATAGCGGCAAGGATTAGTGATTTCATGATATGATAAAATTGTTTTTGCAAATATACTGAAATCTTTTGAAAGAACGACGTCAAACAGTTCAAATAAAGCAAAGTCGGATATGTCAACTAAAAAAAGCAGTTAAAAAACTATGAAAAATAGTTGCAAATAAAAATTTTTTAGTTACATTTGCACTCGAATAATGAATTTAAAAGAACGAGTTATGCAAAAGTTGACAAATAAGGAAGAAGAGATAATGCAAATTCTATGGAGCCGAGGTGCTATGTTTGTGAAAGAAATAGTAGCACTCTACGAAGAACCCAGGCCACATTTCAATACGGTATCAACAATGATTCGTATGCTTGAAGGCAAGGGGTTTGTCGGTCATGAAGTATTTGGGAATACGCATCGATATTTTCCGACCATATCGCAAGATGAGTACTCGAAAGGAGTGTTGGGTAATGTCGTTACGCGATATTTTGAAAATTCCTATAAGTCTGTGGTCTCAGCATTAATTGAGGAAGAGAAAATTTCAATTAGTGAGTTAGAAGAGTTAATTCGTAAGGTTCAAAATCAATAAAGATATGTATGAGTTTATTGTCTATTTAGTTCATAGCTCAATATGCCTTGTGTTCATATTTTTGATATATAAGGTCTGTATGAGTCATGAGACATTGCATAGGTTGAATCGATGTCTGTTGCTTGGTTCAGTGCTATTGTCAGCCATATTGCCATTGTGCCGAATAACAATAGTAAGGACTGTTGAGATTATGCCTTCCGGTTATGATGCGAGTGAAGGAAATATTGTAATAGCAGAACGGATAAATCCGGAAGTGGACAATATGGCATTATTTCAAGATTTGGCAGTAGTAATTTTTTTGATAGGTGTGGCCGTTATGGTGGCGCGATTGGCTGTTGGAATATTTTCTGTATGGCGATTAATACATAGTGGGCGCATGAGGAAAGTAGAAAAAGGAATAACGCTTACTATAGTAAATACTCTTCCGTCACCATTCAGTTGGTTTGGTCATATTGTTGTATCAGAGGATGATATGCATAGCTGCAAGGATGAGATATTATTGCACGAGATGGCACATGTTCGGCTGGGACATTCGTGGGATTTGCTTTTTGTAGATTTAGCGTTGTGTCTTTGGTGGTTTAATCCGGCACTGTGGCTTTTGCGTGGAGAGTTACAATCTCTGCATGAATATCAAGCAGACAGTCAAGTTCTGAGCCGAGGAATTGAGGCAAAGACGTATCAAATGTTGCTAATAAAAAGAGCAGTTGGTTCAAGATTTCACTCCATCGCCAACTGCCTGAATCAAAGTAATCTAAAAAAAAGAATCATTATGATGTGTAAGAAACCTTCATCAAGGTGGACAGCGGCGAAGTCGCTGCTCGTTCTGCCGGTCGTGGCTGTTGCGCTCGGTGCATTTGCCACAACGACCTATCAACCTCATGAAGTTCATGACAAAGTTACGGATAATTCTGTTCAATTGCAAGCAGATCAAAAACAGACAGCAGAAGTTATGCCGCAATTTAATGGAAACGATGTTGCCGCGTTCTGTGCTTGGATGCAAAGTAAAGTGCAGTATCCGGTAGCAGCAGTGGAGCGTAAAATTGCCGGACAGGTGTTAATAGAGTTTGTTGTTGATAAAGACGGCTCAGCTTCATCGTTCAAGGTTTTGTCCTCGCCGGATAAGCTTTTGTCGGATGAAGTGGAGCGAGTGTTTAACACGGCACGCAATAATTGGGATGCCGCAGAGCACGACGGCGAGAAAGTAAGCGTTCGCTTTGTTTTGCCGGTCAATTTTGCATTGCGTAAGTAAGCTGAGATTTACGTATTATGAGTGTTGAAAGAGTGGTTGAGGAGTGACAACCACTCTTTTTTTGAGGTCGCATAGTTACAAGGGGCTGTGTAATATCTTTTGCGAGCTAACTCTCAATTTTGAGTCATAATAAAAGCGCAAATTACGCCTTGCAATATATAGGTTACGTACTGAAGCTGATTTCACTTTTGAAAACCAAATTTTTTGTGTTTTGGGGGAGCGAATGTGGGCGGGTTATCGGGGGATGCCGCCTCCGAGGGCTTTGTAAAGGGAGATTAGGGCAAGGTATCGGTCGCGAATGGCGTTGCTATAGTCTATTTCGGCATTGAAGTGGCTTCGTTGAGCGTCAAGTACGTCGATGTATTCAATTTGTCCGTTGAGGTATTGGAAGCGAGCGAGCTCGACGTATTTTTGCGATGCTGTTTTGAGCGAAAGCATAAGGTCGGCCGTTTCTTTTTCAGCCAGATAGGCGGTAATAGCGTTGTCGACTTCTCTGAATGCTTGCAGAATTGTTTCTTCATATTTGAATCGTTGGGCATCATAGGCCTCCAGTGCCGCTTGATATTTGGCTTTTTTCTTGCCGAATGAGAATATCGGAGATGTCAGTTCGCCAATCATGTAGGTCAGAGGGGCATTAAAGAACCCTTTGAATCCGTTGTTTTCAAATCCGCCTTCCAGTCCGATTACAAATCTGGGGAATCGGTCGGCCCAATTATAGCCTACGGCAGCCATTGCTTCTTGCAGGGCATATTCTGCGTTTTTGACATCGGGTCTTCTTTTGAGGACATCTGAGGGTATGCCAACGAGCAGAGTGTCAATCTTCAGTATTTGCGATTCAATGGTAGATCGCGAAACTTTTGACGGGAGCGCTCCGGTGAGAAATGAGAGCTCGTTTTCTTTCATTTTAATTTTGTGTTTTAGGTCGGGGAGCATTGCTGCAGTTTTTGCCAACTCCACTTTTGCTTGCTGATATGGAATCTCGGACACGAGACCGCCGTCGAAGCGCAGCTTCGCTTGTTTGACGTTTTCTTGTCGAGTGGCAATTGTGCTTTGAACGATTTGCATTTCTTTGTCCAGAGCCACGAGTTCAAAGTAAGCCGTTGCAACGTTTGCTATCAGTTGCATTTGAATGGCTCTCTGAGTTTCCACTTTCTGCAGGTAGCGAGCTAATGCTTGTTTTCCCGACCATCTGAGTTTGCCGAATAGGTCTGCTTCCCACGATAAAGTCAGTTTTGCCACAACTTCCACCTCTTCTACGGGTTTGGCACCGGTTTTATTGTTTGTTTCCCGGTCGGCGTAAGCGTCAAAGTCCAAGGAGGGGAGCATTGCTTTTTTTTGAACGTTGTAGAGCTTTTCGTATTCCCGTATTCGAGCACTTGCGGCGAGCAGATTCTTATTGTATGTCAGCGCTCGCTGAATCATATCCGTTAGCAGAGTGTCGCCGACAAGCTCCATCCATGCGAGGTCGGCAATGCACAGGGAGTCGTTTTCGGCGTTCATTGTCAGACTGTCCGGTACATTGATGTCCGGGTCAACGCATTTTGATGTGGCGCAGCCGGATATTATGGTCAGAGTCAATATGATGTAAATAATGTTTCGAATCATTTGATTTTTCTTTTCTTCAAGAATGATTTTACTTTATAAATCCAAACAAAGAAGAATGGGACAAGAACGATTCCCAGAGTCATTGCCATGAGCATTCCCGCGAAGGCTCCAACGCCAATGCCTTGTCGACTTGCCGAGCCGGGTCCTGATGCAAGCACGAGGGGCAGCATACCGAGGACGAAGGTAAGAGATGTCATTATGATTGGTTTGAAGCGCATTACTGCAGAAGATACTGCGGCTTCGACCACGTTGACTCCCTTGTCTACTTGCTCTTTTGCAAACTCTACTATGAGAATGGCATTTTTTGCGGCCAATCCGATGAGCATTACGAGTCCGATTTGGAAATAGATGTTGTTTTCCAGTCCAAATATGATTATGCCCAAAAAGGCGCCCAAGCATGCTCCGGGTAGAGATAGGAGCACTGCAATCGGTACGGTCCAACTTTCATATTGCGCGGATAGGAAAAGAAAAACAAAGAGGAATGCCAAGAGAAGCACAATGCCTGTTTGACCGGTTTGCTTTTTTTCTTGATATGAGAGACCGCTCCATTCGATTTCAACGTCTTGTTTGAGTTTGTCTTTGACCACTTCTTCCAAGGCTGCCATTGCTTGACCGGAGCTATAGCCCGGTGCGGCTTCGCCGGATATAGATGCGGAATTATACATGTTGAAACGAGAGATTGTTCCCGGTCCGGAAGTGTATGAGGTTGTGCCGAGCGAAGTTATCGGTATCATGGCTCCGCCGTTGCCTTTGACGAAATATAGGTTCATGTTGTTTTGCGAAGCTCTGTAAGGGGCATCGGCTTGGATGTAAACTCGATAAACACGATTAAAGAGATTGAAGTCATTGACATATACGGAGCCGGTGAATGCTTTCATGGTGGTAAATATATCGGATACGGATACACCCATGAGTTTTGCCATGTCGCGGTCAACGTCGATATACAATTGCGGAATCTCATTTTGCATAGAAGACGTTACCCTTGAAAGTTCGGGTCGCATTGAAGCATAGTATACGAGAGTATCGGCGGCAGCGCGCAGTTCGTCATAGGACGTATTGCCACGCGCTTCCAACGCCATCTCTACGCCCCCGGAAGATCCGAGTCCGGGGATTACCGGCGGCGAACTTACGTAGACCAAGCATTCCGGATATTTGCTGAGCACCTGTTTGATATCATCCATGAATTGAGAGATGTTTTTTACTTCTCTGTCTTCCCACGGCTTTGTGATTACGGTCATTTGACTGCGAGACTGATTGGTGCCTGAGCGAGGACTTGACCCGGTTACGTAGAGTACATTTGCCACATCCGGCAGTGACATTATATAATCAACCGCACGGTCGGTCACTTCTCTTGTCCTTTCAAGTGAAGCTCCTTCGGGGAGTTCTAATTCAACGGTGAAGTACCCTTGGTCTTCTTGCGGAATGAAACTCTGAGGGATGAATTTCATCAGCACCAGAATCAGTATCACAGATGTGCCGAAGAATCCGAATGCCCATTTAGAGTGTGCGAGAGTCCAACGGATAATGTTTCCATACATCAGGTTTCCTTTGTCGAGCCACTTGTTGATGAAGCGGAACAATCGGTTTTTCGGTCGGCTGTCAGCAGCTGTGGTTGGTTTTAGTACCTTGGCGCACATGACCGGGCTTAGTGTCAGAGCTACGATTGTGGAAATGATTACGGAGACAGCAATGGTAATGGTGAATTGACGATAGAGTAATCCGGATATGCCGGAAAGGAAACTAACAGGCACGAACACGGCACATAGGACGAGCGAAGTTGCAATCAATGCACTTCCGAGTTCGCGCATGGCCTTTTTCGTCGCTTCGTAAGGCGACAACCCTTCTTCACGCATGATTCTATCGACATTTTCGACGACGACGATGGCATCGTCGACAACAGTGCCGATTGCTAAGACAAGACCCAGAAGGGTTAGGGTGTTGAGCGTAAATCCAAATAGGAGCATTACTCCGAAAGTGCCAATTAGGGAGATGGGCACGGCAATGGCCGGAATGAGAGTGCTTCTCCAGTTTTGTAAGGATAAGAAAACGACTAAGATTACAAGAACCAGCGCCTCAAAGAGTGTTTTATATACTTCGTTGATTGATTCGCTGATATAGTCAGTCATGTCAAATGGGATGTCGTAGGTGATGCCTTCGGGGAAGTTTTTGCTTATTTCCTTCATGGTTTCCTTCACATCGTTGGCAACTTCCATCGCATTCATTCCCGGGAGCATTCTTATGTCCATAACTGCGGCATTTTCGCCATCGATGCCGCTTTCAGTGTTATAAGAAGATGCTTCCAAAGCGATATCGGCGACGTCGCGCAGTCGCAAAATTGAGCCATCGGAATCAGCACGAACCACAATGTCTTCAAATTCCGATACGGTTGATAGTCGTCCGTGAGCTACGATAGGGATAGTGATGTCAATCCCTGAAATGGGTTGCTGTCCCAGAACTCCTGCCGCAGACTCGCGGTTTTGTTCTTTGATAGCCGATTGAATGTCTTGCACAGTGAGTCCGAGAGCTGCCATTCTTTCGGGACGGAGTTTTATTTGCATGGCATAATAGCGGCTGCCAACATTGGAAACTTGACCAACCCCCTTGACCCGTCGGAGCATATCGAGGACGTTGAGCGTTGCGTAGTTGCTCAGATATACTTCGTCAAACTTTGGGTCATCGGATTTAAGGGTTACGGTCATGAGTTTGCTCGTTGCCTGCTTATCGACAGATATGCCGTTTTGTACCACCTCTGCAGGAAGTCGGGATTCCGCTTCTTTAACTCTGTTTTGAACTTCAACAGCCGCAAGGTCTGCGTCAGTGTTGATGTCGAAAGTTATATTTACGGAGAATCCGCCGTTGTTTGTGCTCTTTGATTCCATATAGAGCATGCCGGGAGTCCCGTTCAGGACTTGTTCAATCGGAGTAGCCACTGCTTGCGACACAGTTTCAGCCCCTGCTCCGGGATAGCTTGCAGATACACGTACGACCGGAGGTACAATTTGAGGGTATTGATCCACGGGCAGCATAATCAATCCAATTGCGCCTACGAGCACAATCAGGATTGATATAACCATTGAGAATATCGGTCGGTCAATGAAGAAATCGCTTTTCATGACTTAGTTAGCTACCGGATTAACTCTCATTCCGTGGCTGAGTTTGTGGAATCCTTCCACAATAATCATTTCATCAGCACCGAGTCCACGTTCAATGACAACCTTGTTTGTGACCTCCGGGCCTAATTCGACGAAACGTTTTTCAACAACGGAATCTTTTCTTAAAACGAATACGTATGCACCTCCTTTCTCGATGACAAGTGCTTTGGTCGGTACTACTATTGCATTTTCGTAGACGTCCATCAGCAGACGGACCTTGGTGAGCTGTCCGGGCAGAAGGATATGGTCTGGATTAGGCATCTGAGCTCTTACGGAGAATGTGCCGGTGTTTGGGTCCACTTTTGGGTCGGCGAAATCCACCATGCCTTTTATTGGATATTCTCTATTGTCAGCTATAGTGATGGTGACATAGGGATTCCAGTTTCTCTCTTCAATCGTTTTTCCGAGATTGATGTTTCGTTCTTTGCTTTTGAGATAATCAAGACCTGTCATGCTGAAGTTGACTTCTACGGTGTCGCTGTTGACCACAGTGGCCAGCAAGGATTTACCGCCGGGACCTACCAGTGTGCCTATGTCGGCTGAACTCTCGCTGATAAATCCCGAGATGGGAGATCTAACTTCTGTATAGCTGAGTGCGATTTCCGCTTGAGCCAGATCCGCTTCACTCATCACAACTTCAGCCTGGGCAGCGTTATAGGCTGCGATTGCGTTGTCAAGGTCAAGTTGACTTGCTGCATTCTGCTCATATAGCGGCTTGATGCGCTGCAAATCACGCTCAGCTTTCTCCATAAGGGCCTTGTTTTTGAGGAGTTGTGCGTTGGCTTTTTCAACGCGCGCCCGATATAGCTTAGGGTCGATGGAGTAAAGTAGTTCATTTTTCTCGACATAGCCACCTTCATCAAAAAACATTTTCTCAAGATAACCCTCGACTCTGGCACGAATCTCGACATGTTGTTTGGCGGTTATTTTTCCGGCATATTCCACGTAAATTTCAACGTCTTCAACCGTTAGCGGTTCTGCTTGCACAGTGGGGTAAACGGGCGGTTCGGGTTTTGGCCATTTTAAATAGACCAATAGCCCGATGAGTGCGACTGCCATTATTATTGTCAGTGTAATCAGCCATCGCGGCGGAGATTTCTTAGCACGCAGTTTGTTGACGATTTTCTTTCCTTTGCCCGTGAGCTTTTCCGTTGGGATATTGATCTGCATTTTTGATAATTGTACTTCGTAGGATATGATTAATATTTAGACGGGTTTTTGCCTAAAAGGTTTAATATCGGACAAGTTAGATGGAATTTTTAGGTGAATGAGATAGGTAGATAAAAAAGAAGGCTTCGCTCGCGCGAAGCCTTCTTGATAAGTGGTTGGTGCTATGTTATTTTTTAGCAAGGAGTTTTGCGATTTCTTTTTCTGCTTTAACAACGGCTTTGTTATATGCCTTTTCAGCCTTGGCCTTAGCCTTGGGAGTTTCAGCTGCTGCAATAGCATCGTAGAGAGCCCAAAGGTTGTATTTAGCAGTGGCTTCTTTCTGTGCTGCGGTGTAGGCGGCAGCAGCAGCTTCAGCGGCAGCTTCAGCTTCGGGTTCAGCATATGCGTGCTTGTAGCCCTTAACATCGTTCCAATGTCCGCGAGTGAAGTCAGGGAATGTTACAGCGCAGCAGCCATTGTCCATGGAGAGTGCACCGAGTTCTGCGAGACTGCACCATTCAGCCATGTCATATACGTCCATGTCGAGGGGCAGACCGTTTTGGAGGCAGTAAACAAGGCGAGCGTCCATGATGTAGTCCATACCACCGTGGCCCATTTCGCGACCGAGTTCGCCATATTTGGTGAGGATGGGGTGATAGTATTTCTTTTCGAGAGCGGCGGCTTGTTCGGCGTTGATGAAGCCGTGAGCGTTTAGGTTGTCAACGGCGGGAGCGTCAGTGCCTTTCAGTGCGTCAGCAGAGAGGGCATATTGAGGAGTGGGGTATTTGGTTGCATAGCCCTTTGTTCCGGTGAGTTTGAACAGACGGTTGTAGGGCTGAGGAGTCATAACGTTGTGTTGGATTTCAACCACTTTGCCGTTTGCGGTGCGCATGAGAGTGGTGGTGTGGTCACCATTGCGGAATTCAGTGCATTCCTTGCCGGTTTTGTTTTCAACCCATTCTTTGCCAACGAAGCTGTTGGTGTCCATGGCGGTAAGAGTGGTGAAACGGTCACCGCGGTGAATGTCCAAGCATTGAGCAACCGGACCAAGGCCGTGAGTTGCATAAACGTCACCACGGTTTTCCTTGTTGTACTTCATGCGCCAGTGGAGCTTGTCTGTATCGTTGTCGTTGGGGTCAATCCAATAGTAGTCCCAGAACCATTCAAGGCCGTGGATGTAAGCGCCTTCAGCGCGAATGATTTCGCCGAACACACCGTCTTGAGCCATTGCCAGAGCATTCATTTCATAGTAGTCATAGCAGCAGTTTTCGAGGATGAAGCAGTGGAGTCGAGTGGTTTCAGAGAGGTTGATGAGCTCCCAGCACTGTTCGAGGTTCATTGCGGAGGGAACTTCGATTGCAGCGTGCTTGCCATTTTCCATAGCGTATTTAGCAACGGGGAAGTGGTGGTTCCAGTCGGTTGCGATATACACGAGGTCAACGTCGGGGCGTTCGCAAATTTCTTTGTAGCCAAATTCACCGGAATAGATTGCTGCGGGAGCAAGACCTTGTTTGCGGAGATATTGTTGGCATTCTTCAGCGCGCTTTTCTTCATAGTCGCAGAGTGCCACGATCTCAACACCGGGTATGTGGGCGAAACGGTTAACGGCACCGTCACCGCGCATACCGAGTCCGATGAAGGCAACGCGAACGGTTTCCAGTTTGGGGGCAGTGAGCCCAAGTGCATGTTGCTGACCGGCAGGGCGTTCGGGAGTCTCAACAACGAGGGTTCCTTTGTCCCAATGAGTTTTGGTTGAGGGAGAGAGTGATTGAGCAGAAGCGCTTACTCCACAAGCGAGGATAGCAGCAGAAGCAATCACTAAGCCTTTGAAAAGTTTTCTCATGATGATTGGTTTATGGTGTTTTATTTGTTAAAAATTTTTGCAAATATACGATTTTAATTTGTAACAGACAAACAAATTTATGCAATTGATACGGGGATGCTCGTTTGAGATTTAATTATTTGGGCAATGGCCTGTAGCTCGTCTCGACTTACTTTTGTAAGCGACGGGTCGGGCGTTTTGCGATCAATGGAATAAATCATGATTTCGCGAGGGCGAATAGCCTTGTAGGCATCGCAAAGTGCGCTGATTTCTTCGGTGGTGGTATTGTCGATGCCGTTTCCCCGTAGAATCATGGTTTGTATAATCCCGGTTCCGGAAAACTGCTTTAGGTTATCGATAATTTGTTTGACAGTAGTCTTCGTGGAGGTGGGTCGGTCTAATTTTCGGAATGTGCTTTCGATTGCAGAGTCAAGTTTGAGAATATTATTGTCAACTCTGTTAAGGGCACGGCAAACCGCTTCTGAGTCAAGGCGCGTGGAGTTGGTAAGTACCGAGATTTTTACATTGGGGTAGAATTCATTGCGCAAGGTAATGACATCATTGACAATTTCTTCAAAATCCGGGTGAAGGGTAGGCTCGCCGTTGCCTGAGAAAGTGATAACGTTGAGTTCTGCACTTTGGGCTTTAAGAAGGGAAAGCGATTCGCGCAAAAGGGAGTAAACCTCATTGCGAGAGGGCAGTCCTGTTGAGCCGGAGCCTTGAGCATTAAATCCGGCTTCGCAGTACAGGCAATCAAAAGAACAGACCTTTCCGTCTGTTGGCGAAAGATTTATTCCCAAGGACTCGCCGAGCCTTCGGGAATGAATCGGTCCGAAAATGGTGGTATTGAAAAGAACTCTCTGCATTTATTTGAGGTTTGCGAGAGCTTCTTTGATTCGGCGCATTGCTTCGCGAATGTTGTCGTCGGAAGTTGCGTAGCTTAAGCGGATATAGCCCGGGGCGCAGAATGCGTCGCCGTCGACCGTGGCAACGTGAGCTTTGTCAAGCAAGTAAAGCGCCAAGTCACCTGATGATTTTATTTCAGTGTCGCCACATTTGCGTCCGATGAACGCGCTGACTTCAGGGAATAGATAGAACGCTCCTTTGGGCTCGTTTACTTTCAGTCCGGGGATTTCTCGAGCGAGGCTGACCACCAAATTGCGGCGGCGTTCGAATGCCCGGCGCATTTCTTCAATGCAGTCTTGAGAGCCGGTATAGGCAGCTTCAGCGGCTTTTTGGGCGATAGATGAGGGGTTGGAGGAGTATTGTCCTTGCAGTTTGTTGACGGCCTTTGCTAACCATAGGGGAGCTGCACAGTATCCGATACGCCAGCCGGTCATGGCGTATGCTTTACTAACGCCGTTGATTATAACGGTGCGGTCTGCGATTTCCGGGAATGAAGCCAGCGAGCGCAATTCTTCACCGAAGTTGATGTGTTCATAGATTTCATCTGCCATGACGATGATTTGCGGATGTTTTGCGATGACGTCAACGAGCCCTTGGAGTTCGGTGGGGGAATACACGCTGCCGGTTGGGTTACTCGGAGAGCAGAGGAGCACCATGCGGGTTGCCGGGGTGATTGCTGCTTCAAGCTGAGTGGGTGTGATTTTGAAGTCTTGCTCAATCGGAGCGTTTACGGTTACCACTTTACCTTCAGCGAGTTTTACCATTTCTACGTAGCTGACCCATGCCGGAGTGGGGATGATGACCTCATCGCCGGGGTTGATGGCTGCCAAAATAACGTTGCACAGAGCTTGCTTCGCGCCATTGCCAACAACGATTTGCTCCGGAGCGAATTTGACGCCGTTTTCTGTTTCGAGTTTGGTGCTGATTGCTTTACGTAGAGATGGATAGCCGGCTACGGCAGTGTAGAAGGTAAAGTTATCATCGATTGCTTTCTTTGCGGCATCTTTGATATGAGCCGGAGTGGGAAAGTCGGGTTCGCCCACAGAGAGGTTAATTACGTCGATGCCTTGAGCTTTGAGCTCTGCACTTTTTTGAGACATCGCAAGAGTGGCAGATGCTGCCAATGAGTTAACTCTATCAGAAATGTGCTCCATTTTCGGAATATTTAAGGTTTTAGTTGTTTGCAGATTTAAAAATACGATTCCAGCGAATCCCGAATAATCCACCTCCATCGGGATTGAGGCTAATGAGGACAATTTCGGGGCGACCGACTATGTGGTCTTCGGGAACAAATCCCCAATATCGACTGTCGAGTGATTTATGTCGGTTATCACCCATCATGAAATAGTAGTCCATTTCAAAAGTGTAGGTATCGGCCGGTTTGCCATCGATATAGGCTTGGCCGTTTTTCCAAGAAGCCGAATGAGGTTCGTAGTGGTCAATGGTGTGGCCGTAAATGGCAAAATTTTCCTCGGTCAAATTGATTGTCATGCCTTTTGCCGGGATTGTCAGCGGTCCATAGTTGTCGATGGTCCAATTTTGCTGTGGCGCATAAGCCAGCGGGAATAGCAACTCAACGTCGCGGTTTTTGCGGATGAGTTTCGTTATGTTTGAATCGGCGTTAAGCTTTTCAATCATTGCAGGGGTTAACGGTACGCCAATTTCTGAGGTCTCGGGATTGTCAACGCGGTCTGCTTTGCTTACTTCAAGCGTGTCCCAAAATGCGTTGCGTTGGCTCGGAGTGAGATAATGCCAATTTTTATGGGTGAAAGTGTAGCAGAACTGCACGTTTTCGGGCTGAGCCATGTGTTTGCCATTGGTGAAGATTTCACCGTCAATGATTTGGAATTCATCGCCCGGTAGGCCAACGGTGCGTTTTACGTAGTTTTCGCGGCGGTCAACCGGTCGCCACATTACCTCGCCATATTGTTCGGGAGAGCGGCGAATGTGTTCCATGCCGAGGGCACGCACTGCGGCATCATATTCGATGGCTGACTCAGTTGTCGGGAATGGCGCCATTCCGAATTGTATCAGTTGCTCTCCAATCATGCGCGAGAGCATGTAGATGTCAGGATTTTGCGCGTTCAATGCAATTGAGTCGCCGGCAGGGAAGTTGAATACTACAATGTCGCCGAGCTTAATGTTGGTATAACCCTTCAAGCGGTGATATTTCCATTGAGGTTGCTCGATGTAACTTTTTGTGCCAATTAACGGCATTGTGTTTTGCGCCAATGGAAAGTGCAGAGGCGTCATTGGAACTCGAGGGCCGTAGGCCATTTTGTTTACCCATAAGTAGTCGCCTGTGAGCAAGGTCTTTTCAAGCGAAGAAGATGGAATTTGATAATTTTGGCCAACGTATGCAAAAATAAAGTAAACAAGTACCAAGGCGTAGACAATGGCATCGACCCAACTCATTACGGTACGAGTTATGGCGGATTTGCTTGTCTTCCACCAAGTGAAAGGGATATAGCCTGTGATGTAGATGTCGAACAGAAGCAGCCACCAAGGCAATACCCAAGGATTGCCGAGCCATATTACCCACAAGAAGAATACGAGAGAGACGCAGCCGAAGCGAATCCAGCGCGAGGTTTTGTTCGCTCTTACACGGCTAATGAAACTTTCGAGGAATGGGCCTTTTATGTTAGATTTTGTCATTGTTTTACGGGATTGATAATGTCGTTCATCATTTCGTTAATGGTGTGATATCCCGGCCGATTTTTGAGCCATTCGGCAGCCATAACAGCTCCTAATGCAAAGCCAACGCGTGATTTTGCAGAGTGTTCAAGCGTAATTGAATCAACGTTGCTCTCCCACGTGACACGATGTATGCCGGGAACTTCAGCATGGCGAATGTGGTTAATAAGCAGTTTGCCATCAGACGGTTCCTCGGACCATCCTGATAGAGACGGAGTGGCGTCAATTATTTGTTCTGCGGCCATTATGGCTGTTCCACTCGGATGATCAAGTTTGTGTATGTGGTGAACTTCCGTAATGTCAGCAGAGTATTGCGGGAACTGAGCCATCATTTTGGCAATAAATCTGTTTGCAGCAAAAAATAGATTTACGCCGAGGGAGTAGTTTCCGCTCCACATCAGGGCGTTTTGTGCGGTCATTTCTTGCTGAATTCGTTTTAAGCCGTCGGCCCAGCCGGTGGTGCCGCTGACAACGGCAACTCCTTGTCTGAGTGCAGCTCTGACATTGGCTTCAGCTGCGGCAGGTACGGTAAATTCTATTGCCACATCTGCAGACTGAAATTCCGGCGAATCAATCTGTATGGCGGTGTCGCAGTCTACTGCGGCTACTATTTCATGACCACGGCTTAAGGCAATTTGCTCAATTGCTTTGCCCATTTTGCCGTATCCAATAAGTGCTATCTTCATGTAAGGGATATTTTAGTGGTGCAAATTTACACATTTTCCATGGATTTTACGTATCTTTGCGGATAATATAAGTTTGAAAATTTCATCATGAAAAGAAAATTATTGTCTGTAGTTATGGCTTCGAGTTTTGCCGTAGCCGCTTTTGCGAATTTTTCAACAAACTATCCGAAAGATACGCACGTGAGCCATGCGACGCGTGAGTTACATAACATTTCACTGAATGTTAAAGGATTCCCGACGCAAACGCTTGCAATAAATCAAGGCGTAGGCGGGTTGTTGTATCACGATAAAAAGTTTCATGCATTTGTTGGGGTTGCCGGTCGTGAAGTCTCCTTGGATCTGGCTTGGACCGGTACGTGGATGAATACTTATGTGTATTTGGATTTGAATAATGACAATGAGTTTGATGCCGCGACGGAATTGATTGCGTATTCCAATTTAGACGGAGTTAATTCTGCCGGTATTTCAACCGGCAATGGCAACGTTTTGTTGCCTCCGGCTTTTGTCTTGCCCGAGGTTGTAGGTGACTATCACATGCGTATAAAAGTCGATTGGAACAACAATGATCCCGGTGGCTCTATGGTTGAGGGCAACGATATTGTCAGCAATGGCGGTATTATTGTCGATACGACATTGATGATTTACAGCGATGACGGAGTTGTAAATGTGTCGGCCGAGAATGGTACGGTGACTCTCGTTGACGGATCTTCGGTAGATGGAATCCCCGTGCCGACATCAGGCACTTTGGACCTTGCAGTAACTGCCAATGAAGGCTATATTTTCGACGCTTTGAAAGTTACGGCAGGCATAGGGGTTATAACCACTGACAGAGTATTGGTAAACGAGGATTTATTTGACATGACAACCGTATATACGGCATCTGCGCTTAATAACGGGGTTATTTCAATTCCCGTAGAACGGATTCCTCTGTATGCAGAAATTGAGGCAATATTCATTCCGTCCGAGCAGGCAGGCGGAGAGCCGTATGCGGCGATGTATTCAGGTGAGAAATCAGTGGCAGAAGGCTTCACTTCGGTGACTCTCAACGGCTCCAAACGAAATATTGCGTCAACGTTGCTCCATACGGCAGCCTCGTCGGATTTGATGCTGAATGTATTAAAGGATAGTGAACTTTCTCTAAACGCGGCTTATAGCGGAAGTGCCACGAGTTTTAAGTTTACCGTGGATTTGAATCAAGACGGAATTTTTAATACAAACGAGAATGCGCTTAGCTGCGAAATCGTGGCTTCGGGGTCTGATGCCACTGCATTGTCAGGAGAAATGCCCGAGGGCGTGAAAAACGGAGTTTACAGAGCACGTCTAGACGCAGAGGGACATTCAAGCGTAGATTTTTTCTTGAATGTTCACATTGAAAGAGCTTCAGTGCGCTTGCAGCCGCTAAATGCGCTTGTGCTTACGTCAGATAATCAGGCAGTTGGTAATGATGCTGCCATATTGACATCGTTGAAGCTAAAGAGTTCGGCGGTTTTGCCCGGATTTGAACCGTCTAAGGTAATCGTTCGTCATGGTCAAAATCTGACCGGCCCACAGTTTATATGCGGAAATCCTCAATGGACAGATTATCAGGGCAAAATTTTGTCAAGTGGAGCGATTAACGTTCCGGCATCGGTGATGAACGGTGATGTGGAGATATATGTTATGTATACTCAGGGTTCGGACTCGGAATGGATTAAGGTCTGGGGCGATGAGTTTAACGATGGCAAGATTGACAAGAAGCGTTGGACGTATCAAGGCCGCGCAGGTTCAACATGGAATAGGTTGGTTGCCGAGGGACCGCGTGAGCGGATTAGAGTTAATACGTTTGAAAACGGGTATTATAATTCGCATTGCATTCCTACTCCGGATGAATTCAGCGATGAGACTCAGCCTATGATTTCCGGTGCGATAAATACCGAGGGCGTTTTTACCGTAAGATACGGACGCATTGAGGCACGCATCAAGACAACGCCTCACACCGGGAACTTCCCGGCATTCTGGATGATGCCCGCATACACTGAATTGGCCGAGCTGGGGCTGAACGGTTGGCCCAAGGACGGAGAAATTGATATTTGGGAACAAATAGATAGCGAAAACCGCTCGCATCATACGATTCACACCGGTTGGACCGGCTGGGATAAGTATTGCAATTGGGAGGCTCCGAAGGTTTATTCTCCTCAGTCGAGCACTAATGTTGCGTGCGATATGAATCTTTGGCATACGTATGCTCTGGAATGGGATGCTGAGGAATTGCGTTGGTACGTTGATGGCGTGAAAGTGTTTTCATACGCCAATCAACATTATGTTGAGGAGGGATCCGACAAGTATATAGAGAAGGTAACATGGCCTTTTGATAAGCATTTCTATATAATATTAAATCAGAGTGTTGGAAATGGTTCTTGGGCACGTCCTGCCGATGAGTCGTTCAATTATTTGACTTTATTTGATTATGTTCGAGTGTATCAGAAGAAAGATGCGATAGATTTTAACTCAAATATTGATAACAATGGAGATGATCCCGATTTTTATGTTCCGGCAAAAGATGATGATAGTGAGTCATCAATAGTTGACATTACGATGAGTGATGATGGTCAGACGGAATATTATGACTTGAACGGACGTCGCATCAGCGTGTCTGCGGCCACTCCCGGCATCTATGTCAAGCGAACAGGCAATAAAGCTGTTAAAATCCTTGTGCGATAATTATTTTGGAAAAGAAAAATACTATGAATCAAGCTAAGCGTCGGAGTCGTTCGAAGCGAATCGTCAAATTGTTATGGGCTCTTTTCGGGGTCATGTTTTTGGCCGTGATTGTTTTCTTTGTGATGGCGTATAATGGTGCAATAGGTTATATGCCTGACATTGAGTCATTGAAGAATCCTACCGATAAGTTTGCATCTGTTATATATTCCTCCGACGGCGAAGAACTTGGACGCTATTTTCGTTCAACGGGGAATCGCGTTTATGCCGACTATAGTGAAATTTCGCCCAATGTGGTCGAAGCGTTGATCGCAACCGAGGATGAGCGCTTTATGGATCACTCGGGAATAGACTTTATGGCAGTTGCGCGTGTGCTGGTTAAGACCGTTGTGCTCCAACAAAAGTCGGCGGGCGGAGGTTCAACGATAACTCAGCAGCTTGCCAAACAGCTGTATTCGCCCCGTTCAAGAGGATTGCTTGATCGTGCAGTTCAGAAGCCGATAGAATGGATGATAGCATTGAAATTGGAGCGATATTACTCTAAAGAGGAAATCATAAAACTATATTTGAATCAGTTTGACTTCCTATATAATGCCGTGGGGATTAAATCGGCTGCAATGGTGTATTTCGGAAAAGATCCGAAAGATTTGAATGTCGAGGAAGCTGCAATGCTCGTCGGTATGGTTAAAAATCCGGCATATTATAACCCGATTCGACGTTCGGAGCGTACTCGAGAACGTAGGAATGTGGTTCTCAAGCAGATGAACAAGGCCGGTTACCTAACAGATGCCGAGTATGATTCGATTTCGCAGTTGCCGCTTGTGGTGGATTATCATAAGGTTGACCATAAAGAGGGCCTCGCTCCGTATTTTCGCGAAGAATTGCGTCGAATGCTAACCGCTAAAAAACCGGATTTGGATAACTATCCGGAATGGAATCGTCAGGGTTATGTTGATGATTCGATAGCGTGGGAAACCAACGCCTTGTTTGGTTGGATAGAAAAAAATCCCAAGCCCGATGGCTCCAAGTATGATATTTATTCCGATGGTCTGAAAATCTACACAACGCTCGACTCCCGAATGCAGCGTTATGCGGAAGATGCGATGCTTGACCATTTGGGCAAGACGCTTCAGCCTGCTTTCTATAAGGAAAAGAAAGGCTCAAAGAGTGCGCCGTATTCATCAAATAGAGCAGAAATCAGTGCAAAAGCAATCGCTGATTTGATTGAGCGAGCCATTAGAGACAGCGACCGATATCGGGTAATGAAAAAAGCCGGCAAATCCGAGGAGGAAATTAATGCGGCGTTTAATGAGCCGATAGATATGAAGGTTTTTGCTTATGCTGTTAACAATGGCAAAGTTTTGCCGGAGTGGGTAGATACTGTGATGACTCCGCGTGACTCTATATTGCATCAGAAACATTTTCTCCGTTCAGGATTCATGGCTATGGATCCTCGAACCGGTTACGTAAAGGCTTACGTTGGAGGACCGAATTTTTCGTCATTCCAATACGACATGGTATCGACCGGACGACGCCAAGTGGGTTCCACAATCAAGCCCTTGCTTTACACGTATGCGATGGAAGAGGGCTTTACTCCATGTACGGAGTTCTTGAATGAGCAGCCCACTATTTATGATGATTTAGGTCGGCCATGGCAACCACGTAATTCAGGGAAGGCACGTATTGGCGAAATGGTTGATTTGCGATGGGCGTTGACTAATTCAAATAACTGGATATCTGCTCGCCTTATGGAGCAACTTAGTCCGACCACTTTTGCTTCAAATTTGCATAACTTCGGTTTGAACAATTATATAGATCCGGTGATGTCGCTATGTTTGGGAATATGCGATGTGTCGGTTAAAGAAATGGTAACAGCATATTCTTCGTTTGCAAATAGAGGAATGCGCATTGACCCGATGTTTGTGACAACGATAACTGATGCGAATGATAATGTCCTTGCTGAATTTACGCCGCAGCAGACTGAAGTGATTTCCGAGCGTGCATATTGGAAAATCTTATCGATATTGCTAAATGTGGTAGATAGTGGTACAGGTGCGCGTCTGCGCCGTTCGCCATATAACTTTACGGCACAAATGGGCGGTAAAACCGGTACAACAAATTCCAATTCCGATGCGTGGTTCATGGGCTTCACTCCTGAACTTGTCACAGCTACGTGGGTTGGCGGAGAGGAGAAACCTATTCACTTTAATTCGATGACTGTTGGTCAAGGGGCTGCTGCTGCGCTACCCATCTATGCCAAGTTTATGCAGCAAGTATACGCAGATAAGAATTTGCCGTATAGCCAAGATGCTACTTTCGATTTCCCGGACGGTTTGGTGCTGTGTGAAGACGAAGAAGAGGGCGTTTTTATTGAGCCAACTACGGAGAGCCCGGCAGTTGACGACATCTTTGATTAGCACTCTGTTTGAGTGATGGGTAAGGAAATTGAACGAAAGTTTTTGGTAGCCGATGTTGACGCCGCAATTGCGGCGTCAACAAGTTCGGTTCGCATAATGCAAGGTTATTTATCGACCAATCCTGATACCACGGTAAGAGTGCGCATACGCGGAACTCAAGGGTTTATAACGGTTAAGAGCAGGAGTAACGGTGCGGAGAGAGGAGAATGGGAGTATGAAATTCCGGTATCCGAGGCCCGCGAGTTAATAGATTTGAGTGTAACTCCGATAATAGATAAGACGCGCTATTTGGCAGCTTATGAGGGTCATATATGGGAGATAGATGTGTTTACCCAACCGGTCTCAATGGTTCTTGCAGAGGTGGAGCTAAAGGAATGCAACGAATCGCTCGTATTTCCTGACTGGGTAGCCGAAGAAGTAACGGGCGATTCGCGTTATTATAA
Source organism: Bacteroidales bacterium (assembly GCA_015061005.1). GTDB lineage: Bacteria > Bacteroidota > Bacteroidia > Bacteroidales > Muribaculaceae > UBA3263. Next base: position 193,240 of record SUXJ01000001.1, on the reverse strand, counting down.
TTCAAATATTGCTCGGGGCTGATTATTCAAGAGTGCCGTCTTCCCATAATCCCATGTTGGGGTCGGTGTTGATGTAGTCGAATCGATTCTGAATCCAAGTGCGCAGGCTTTCAACGTTTGAATCATATTTCATATATGATGAACGGCTGAGTCCTTGCAGATTGGCTGACGGGCGCAACATTTCGGCATATTCATCGAATGCTTGCCAGAATTGAGCTTGACGGTTCTGATAGAAATCGTTCCAAACTTCGCGGAATCGGTTGATGAATACTTCATTGCTACACAGCGCATAGAAGAAAGCTCCGCCATCGCCGTCACTGCGACCGTGACCGAGCAGCGGATTTTCGTAGCTCGGGTAAGAAGTGTCGCCCCAACCCCAATAAGAATTTTGTCCTTTTTTGTAGGTGGGTTCATAGCCATAAGCCCAGTCGAAGTCCCAGCAGGGACCAAACATATATTTTCCACCATCGGTTTTGTAGAGGAATACGCTCTTGGGGTGGTTGAGCTCTTGATTGCAGGCAATATTGGCCACCATGATATAGCGTACCAAGGACTCCAAGTCGCAGGCAGCGTATATTTCATCAACATTCCCACGGTCAATAATCGTCATAAACTTGTTGAAGTCATCGCGCCATTTTGTCAGCCATGCTTCTCTTTCGGCTTCACCTTCGGGCGCATCGGGGTCTTTCACTCGAACGGGGAGGTAGTAACCGTAGTCGCTGTTAAAGTATTCGGAATCAAAGGGATATTCGTCTTCGTCGGTGCTCTCGTATGAGTCAAGTTCAAACATTATGGAGTTTGCTTCCTCTTCATCGGTGAGATCTACCGAGCCGTTGTTGAATCCGACCTGCCCGGTCAGAGTGTATGAGCCTTTGTATATATCGTTGAAATAGACATCAACGGGATATGCATGGTGCATGTGGGGCATTTCGATGATTTGTCCGAATTTGAATGCGGCGAAGTTGCGCATCATCGAGGGGTCGATATAGTTTGCCAACAAGACGAAACTTTTTGCTTTTTTAGGGAGCAAAACGCGTTGCTTTGAATCAAATTTCAAGCGATAGGGCTTTTTTGAGTAGCCCCAAGTAGAGTTCCCTCGTCCGCGAATCTGCACCGGATAGGTGAAGTCTTCTTGAGCGCCACGCCCTTCGAGAGTGAATGTGCCGTCGAGGTAATATTCTTTAGATGGGATTTCCGTATAATATTCGGTCGTTACGACGCGAATTGCCGGAACGTTAGGTCCGATGCGAAATTGCGATATAGACGTCATTTCGCATTCAACGGGTACGCTCTCTCCCTTATCGTTCAATACGTTAACGGTCATTTTCCCGGATTCTTCATCAAATGTAATGTCAAGGATTTCCGACATGTCCCATCCTTGATAATCCATGCCATTGGGATAATACAGGTGAAGCCAAGGGCTTTGTGCGCCAAGGGATAAGGCTGATGCGGCGAGAATGGTTAATGCCGCTGCTATGCGAAATCTTTTCATGGCTTAGATGGTCAGTTTGATAGTTTTATTGTTTGCGTTTAGCAGATATACTCCATGGACCAGTGATTCCAATGGAATAATTGCGATTCCGTGGCCCGATACGGGAACTTTTGCCATGATTATGCCTGACAAATTAGTCAGAGTGACGTATTGGCTGAGGGTGATTCCGCCGACTATCAGGTCGTTGCCATCACGGCGGAACGTAATGGTCGGGCAGTCGGTTGTTACTTCTTCTATGGCGTCAACTTCCGGTTCTTTCTGTTCGAGCAGATTCCACACAACGATGAGCTCCCTATTTCGGCATCCGGCGGCGTCAATGAAGAAGCCTTCGGGAATTGTCAGAGTATATTCTCCGGGAACAGTGTCGGTAAGATTCCCTATAACGTAGGCGTTTTCGGTGGCATAGTTAGGCATACGAGCCGGTGATATAGTGCGGCGAGCGAGTCTGCCTCGACGAAGCGTGACGTTGCCAGTTGCCGAAGGGTTTACAGCGGGCAAGGCGCCTAAGGCTGAAGTGAATGAGATTTCAGTTAGTTCAGTGACATCGCCGGCGGCAGGTGTGGCTATCATTTCAAAAGGATTATCGTAGATGTCGGATTTAGAACCAACGTAGTATGTGTTTTCGTCGAACGTGTATTGTTCGAAAGAAAAATATGATACTTCTTCGGGTGTGTATTCAATGGTTATGCCGGAATTTGACATGTGAATATATGAGCCGGCCATTGATATGTTGAGATTGGTGCCGTCAATGGCAATGCGGTGAGGTTCCGAGCCGTCAATCGGAGTGATTTTTACGGCATTGGGTATTCCGGGGATTGCCTGTTTGTGTGCCAAGAGGTTAAACTCGGCGCATGCTGCGGAATTAGACGAGTAAGATGCCGCGTTTACAAAGAGGACGTAGCGAGCGGTTGATGCTTTGCTTGTGGTCGCTAATTTCTCATTATAGTTTTGTTCCCATAGGCCTTCCAAGTCAGGTTCGCCAAGTATGGCCTTGATGTCGTCAACGGAAGTGGCGGGAGTGTCGCTCATATCCTCGTCTCTGAAATAAACCATGTATTGGAAGCAGTGGGTGTTGAGTTGAGATTGGCGCGGCAGGTAAGATATTCCGTAGAAAGGCGTGGCGTCGGTGCCTCGGTCAATCATAATCCAATGAGGATTGGTGCGTTCCGGAGTGCCGGATGCCGCATGATAGTTTGTGTGCCAACACGTGGAGCTTTCTCCATCATATAATCCTTCAAGTCCGGTAATGTCTTGCTCCGGTTCGCATATTGATGAAGATAACCATGTCCATCCATCTCGGTTCAGATATTCAGTGTCTGATGCTGAGAGGAGTAAGTTTGTGCATAGCCAAGCGAATAGTATAGCTGTGATTTTTTTCATTGCAAAAAGTGCGAAAGGGGGAGTCTGTTGATTATTTCATTCCGTGGACGGTGCCGCGCACGTAGGTTGTGTTCGGGTCATAGAGTCCGAAGTTTAAATCCTCACGGTCCATAATTTCGAGGCGTTTTTCCAACCATGTGCGCAGAATTTGGATCGCTCCGGCAGTGGTCTCGTCAAAATCAGCGGCAAATTCATGGTCAACTACCGCACTGTAAGCGTTGGCCCACACTGTTGAGTTGCGCGCAGCAGTAGGTTCAAGGCTTGCGGCATAGGCTTCGAAGTCAGCCCAGAACTCTGGGAGTCGGGTTTTGAAATCTTCCCACACCGATTTATAGACTTCCATGAACTCAGGATTATCCATGATGATAGACATGAAGAACTCGCCGCCATTGCCCATTCCGTCTTCAGTGTTTTGATTGTTGCTGCCATGTCCGAGCAAGAAGTTTTCATAGGAGGGCAGATATTTTATGCTTCCGTAGGGCCAACTGAAGTTCATGCTCCCGTCAGGTTGTTCGTGAGCAAATATGTTATCGCCAAACCAAACGTAATATTCGCCGTTATATTCGAAGTATTCATATTGACGAATGCCATTGTCGGCAATGTATTGTTTGATGTCGGCAATCATTTGCTGCGCCGTTTCTTCGTCGATTTGCGAGCCGGGTTCCGCGCGGCGATATGTCGGGCTGTAGCCATAGGCCCAGTCGAAGTCCCAGCAGGGACCGAAATGGTATTTATCGCCTTTCACTTTGTAGAGGAAGATGCTCTTGGGGTGATTTAGCTCTTGGTTGGCTGCGAGGTTGAACACGAGGAGGAAACGCGCCAAATCATCGTAGTCAATATATTCACTGATGTCGGAGCCGAGTTTCACGGCATTTTCCATTTCATTGAAATCTGCCATCCAGTCTTTGAGCCATGTTTTGGCAGCATCTGCATCTTCCGGAGCATCCGGGTCTTTGATGTTTACCGGCAGTAAGAAGTGTTGCGAGCAATCGCGCAAGTCTTCATCATAGTTGGTGTCTAATTCAAAAAGGATTGAGTTTGGTTCATCGGCTGAGGGAATATCGACCGAGCCATTGTTGATGCCCACTTTTTCGGTCAGAGTATAAGACCCTTTGTAAATGTTGTTGAAATAGACATCGACCGGTTGAGAGTGAGTAGGGTAAGGCATGCCCACATATTGCGCAGCCATGGAGGCCACTGCCGAGCGCATCATTGAGGGATCAATGTAGTTGGCAAGGAGCACGTAATTTTTCGCCTTGCGGAATCCGCAGATAGATGCTTTTGAGGGGAGTTTCAGTCGGTATGCTTTTTTGGGATAGCCCCACGTTGAGTTGCCGCGTCCGCGAATTTGAATGCTTTCGTCGAAATTTTCAAAAAGTCCGGCACCATCGACCGACAGGGTTGCGCTCAGATATTCTTCCTTGCTTTCCACCTCTTTCAGTGTCGGGTCATCGGTGATGTTGATGCGGATTGTCGGAACGTTAGGGCCGATTTTTATGTACTTTATATTGCTCATGGCAATGTTGTACTTATGGCTCGTACTGTTAACGCGGAAGCGATTGAAGCGAGTTGCCGTTGACGATGACTTGCTGAAGCGGGTGCTGTCAACTTCGCTCAGAGGCACTGAATAAAATTGACCTGTACCGCCAAAGTTGTTCGGGTCATCTTTGTCGATATTCGTCTTGTCGATGCAGTAAACGTGGATCCAAGGGTCTTGTGCCGTCAGGTTTGCAGACATGGCGCTGATGAGCGCGAACAGGAAAAGGTTGCGTAGTCTCATGGCGCTTATAGTTTTATTTTTAGAGTTGAATTTCCGGCTTTAACGATATAGATGCCTTCGGGAAGCGAAGCGGTGGATAAAACGGCAACTCCGCCTTCCGCCTTGCTGGTTGCCACTATTACTCCTTTGAGGTCGTAGAGCACGATGTCTTTACCCCCACTAACTCTGATTTCCTCGGTGTATACACTGATAACGGTTTCTTCCTCAGCTATTTCGGGGGCGTTGATGCCGCTTTGGTGGTCACCCTCGTATAGCCCGGTGAATGTGTCATCGCGGTCAAAGGTGATGGTCTCAACCTCGCTAAGTTGATATTCAACGGTGATTTCAGGATGAACCAACAGCAGAGTGCCTTCATCGGACAGTGAGATGTCTAACTTGGCATCGATGAGCAATCGTTCGATTTCACCGTCAACGCGATTGATATTCACGACGTTAAATGTGGTTGGTGTGGCAGCTTGACCACACACGCAGAACGCTCCGATGATGAATGTCGCAAAGAGCTTCTTGAGTGAAGTCTTCATGATAGGAGATTTAGTTGAGGTTGATTTTGTGAACAAAGCATTATTTTTTTACGCTTCAAAGTTACACAAAATCCGCGAGATGCGCAAATTAGTGGAGAGTGGAGCAGGGTGTCGCAGCTTTCATTGGGGCGGTGAATGTGAAGTCCACCTCGAAATTAGTCGCGAGGAGGCATGAAAAAAACGGCGACCCTCGCGGGCAGCCGTTTCCCAATACTTATCAATCTAAATCGGTTAATTACTTAACCAATACTTTTTTGCCGTTGATGATGTTGATGCCCTTAACGGGTGCGCTCAGGCGACGACCCTGAAGGTCATAGATGCCCTGCACCTTTTCAGACTCAACTGCGATTTCTTCAATGCCGGTGGGATCATCAACTTTCTTGAGAGTGTAGCCTGCGATACCGGCAGCAATTTCAGCAGGCATATACGCGCTGAAGCTTTTTACTGTAGCTGTTGCTTCGGCAGGATACATGCCGGCCACTCCGTCTTGTACTTGCAGAGTGTATGCACCTTCGGGAAGGGCAATTGCAGCTGTGGTGGTTACGAGAACGGGAGTTGCAGCTTCTTCTGCAAGAGCTACCGCTTCCTCGGTCGCAATTTCGAAATTGTAAGTTCCGGCAGTTTCCGCTTCAACTATTACAGGAGTATTAGCCGGGATAGTTCCGGTTATCTTGTAGATTTCAAGATTGCTGTTTTTAACTTGATGAGCACGATAAACGGTAAGGCTTTCGGGAATCACTACTTCGACGTCTGCTGCAAATGCTGCGTAAAGGTCATCGCCAATTGTAAGAGGCAGAGTGTTTACAACTTCAAGGCAATATTGTCCTGAAATTTAGGACAATATTGCCTTGACACTGGTGGTCCATGGTTGGAAAGTGCTGAAAATGTCCGTTAGGCGGTGATTCTGACCCTCATTTTAAGAATACGCTCCACAAAAATTGTGGGGTCGAGACTCGTCTCGACCGGGTGCGTCGGGGTTGACTATCGATGTGTTATATATGGGCGGTACGCCCACATTCAGGGCATGGGGTGCTTGCCGGAGAAAAAATTCAATTTACGGACTTTTAAAGTGCGCTCAAAGGTTGGCAAGGTGTTTGAGCAGGGGAGCAGCCATTAATGCTTGTTTGATTTCGTCGTTTCGGAGCATTCGGCGGACCTCGTCCTCGGAGAGAAGTTTTACGTTGATGTCTTCAGTTTCGTCGAGGTGTTGTTCACAGAGTTTTTTGACACCTTTGGCAATGAATGAGTAAGTCAGGTTGTTCATGCTGCCGGGGTTTGCCGACAGAACGGCATTGAGCGACCATTCTCCGCCGCCGAATCCGGTTTCTTCGAGGAGTTCTCGTTTAGCAGCTTCGATAGGCGGTTCGCCTGATTCGACTACTCCGGCTACAATTTCAGTGAAGACGTCTTGCAGACCGTGGCGATATTGCTCGACCATAACGTATTTTCCCTCATCGGTAATGGCTATAACGTTAATCCATGTAGGATATTCGAGGACGTAGTATTCATCGTGGATGGTGCCGTTGGGGAGTTGCACTTTGTCGCATCTGGCCGTGAGCCACGGGCGTTGAATCAGATATTCTGATTCGAGGAGTTTCCATTTTTCCATGATTCAGATTAAAGAGTGGCTGTTGCAGCTCGGTAGTCGATGATGTTGATACGCAGTTGCGTGTATGCTTCGATGAGGTCGGCACGAGCGGAGTGCCATTGGCTTTGCGCATCGAGCAGGTCGGTGATTGATGCCAGACCGAGGGTGTAGGAAGTTGAGGTGGACTCTAAAGCGGCTTCAGCCTGTTTGAGAGCGGATTGAGCGGACTGAACGAGAGCCCGGCCGGTGCGTACGTTAGATGCAGCTTGGCGCACTTGAAGATCCATTTGGCGGGTAGTGTGTTCAAAGTTGAGTTCTGCATTTTTAGCTTCCAAGCGGGCATGTTTCACCTTCTTGTATCCCTCTCCCCAATGGAATAGCGGCACTTGAACGGAAAGCATCATTACCCAGCCGTTGGTATTTAACTTCGAAGATGTCATGGCGTAGTTCCCGGCGGCATCCATGCCCGGCATTTGGGTTTCAATCCCGCCGAAGGCGAACCATCCGGCTTGGAATGCCGCTTTCGGGAGGAAGTCGGCGCGAGTCATGTTGATTTCTTGCTTTTTCGCATCTATGTCGGCCTTGAGCAAACGAAATTCGGGTCTGCGACTCAGGTCAAAATCCTCTAAGTTTTCGGGAATGTCAATATTGGAGTCAACGTTGGTGTCAGCCACAGTGATTTGAGTGTGGGTGGGTAATCCCATAGTATTGCAAAGCGCCATGCGGCAAAGGTCGGCGCCGGCGTTGACTTGTCCCTGTTGATATTCTATTTGCGAGCGTCGGGCTTCGATGCGCAGCAGGTCATTTCGGGTTGCCATGCCTGCATTAAATGCTTCTTGAGTTTGGGTATAGGCAGTGTCGATAAGAGCTCGGTAGCTGTTCATCATTTCTACCTTGGCAAGCACAGCGACGTAGGTCCAATAGCTTGTTTCGGCATTTGCCGCTACTGCAATTTGAGTTTGTCGGCGCTGTTCTTCTGCTGCAGTTACGCCGATTCCTGCCATTTTGTTGGCAGCGATGATTTTACCGCCGGCAAAAATGGGTTGCATCACGTTGATTCCCGCCATATACACGCCTCTCATCCTCATTGTTATTCCGAGGTCCGGGATTTTGCCATCAGGAAGAATCCATGAGCCTGTTGCTGCCCCGGAAAAGTTAGGCAGATATGCAGTGCGAGCAATGCGCTTATTGAGTTCGGCTTGCTGCATGGCATTTTCAGCCACAGCCACTTCCATGGAATTTTCTAATGCGATTCGAACAGCCTCAGCTGCGCTGAGGTTATTGATAGAGTCGGAAGCATTAGCATATAAGGAGGCTGTTATGGCTATTATTGACAGAAGTTTTCTCATTTTCGTTTGATCTTAAACATGAGGGAATAGAAGAGAGGGAGCAAGAGCAGAGTAACTATGGTGCCTACAAACAGGCCGCCTATTACTGTTATTGCTAAAGAACTATACATGGCGTCGCTGATAAGCGGAATCATGCCGAGGATAGTGGTCATCGATGCCAACATGACCGGACGCACGCGACTTAAGGATGCTCGCACGACTGCTTCGTAAGGCTCAATGTGTTCCTCGGTTAGCAAGCGGTTAATTTCATCAACGAGTACGATTGAGTTTTTGACCATCATGCCGATGAGGCCCATAACGCCGAGAATGGCAAGGAAGGTAAACGGGGTGTCTGTCATCAGTAGCAAGGGCACTATGCCGCATAACACAAACGGGAAGCTGCCGAGAATGATGAGCACTTTTTTCCAGTTGTTGAATAGAAGAAGCAACACTGTGAGCACAATCATCATAATCATGGGAATGAAACTGAGCACGATTCGCGTGGCTTCGCCGGAGAGTTCGCCTTCACCCACGAAGCGCACTGAGTAGCCGGGTGGCAGCGGAATGGCTTCAATTGCTTCAGTGATGCTTTTGACCACTTTTGCAGGTGTTGCTTCAGGATTGAGTTGATCGGGGTCAGCTTCAACTTGAATGGTTCGTTGTCCGTTGTAGCGGTAACGATAATTGTCGGTGAAGTTTACGGCAGCACTATCAACAACATTCCCGAGCAGTGTGGTCGCAAACATTTTGCGATTTATGTCTTCGGGTTTTGTCGCTCCTGTGATTAGTCCTTGAATCAGAGTGGGATCGGTGTGGATGTTGAGAGTGGACCATACGGCAATCGACGTTAGCGGTTTGGGCTGCGAGCCGTCGGCACGTCGCATCGTCATTTTGATAGGCAAAATATTATCGCCTTCATAGATAACGCCAACGGGGTAGCCATCGGTGGCGGCTTGCAAAGCATGAGCCACATCAGTTCTGCTCACTCCGGCTCTTTGGGCGTCTGCTTGAGAGAAGGCAAATTGCAATTGCGGAGCACGCGGATGCCAATTGTTTTGCACGGAATATGGATCGATATATTCGCAGTTGCGCATGACGTTTTCAGCTTGCGCTGCCAGATCCTTCAGTACTTGAGGATCGGGTCCGGCAAACTCGACTTCCACGGTATGAGAAGACGAAATGGAAAAATTGTATTTGCGAGTGCGAATATAGGCATCGGGTGCAATGGAGCGAAGTTTAGCTCGAACTTCATGTGTCATTTCCTGCATTGTTTTGAAGTCTTTGCAGTCGATAATGAGTTCGGCATAATTGTCGCCGCCAACGGGCATCGGACGCACAAAGCAGTAGCGAGCAGGTGCTCCGCCGGTGCTGACAATGACTCGGTCAATGCGGTCCATCTCGGCAACAGTATCTGCCATTTGGCGAATACGCGAGTTGACGCGGTCGGCATCATCGGTTGTCGGGAAGTAACACTCAACGATGAATTGTTTATAATCAAAGTCAGGGAAAAATACTATGCGCAGTTGAAATATGCCTATTGCCGCTAATAAGAAAATGCTGAGTGCGCAGGCAAAGGAAATGAAACGGTGGCCAAGGAGCCATCGGAGTAGCTTATGGAATAGGGCATAGATTTTGCCTTGCGGATATTTTCGGTCGGGGTCTGTGGGTTTGGTCGGTTTTTTGCCGAGCCATGAGCGAGCACACATTGGCACTTGTATAAGTGCTAAAATCCAGCTTGCCATGAGGCTTACGCATATTACCGTGAACAAGTCGCCTGCAAACTCACCGGCAGAGCCCGGAGTGAGGTATATGGGGAGGAATGTGCTTGCGGCAATTATGGTGGCTCCAAGGAGGGGCCATGCGGTGTTTCGGCCAATACGGAAGAGGTAGGTGCTTTGCGGTAGACCTCGTTCTCTGTCGAGCAAGATTCCGTCCATGATAACCACGGCGTTGTCAACAAGCATGCCCATTGCCACGATAAATGCTCCTAAGGAGATGCGCTGGAGGGTGGTGTCGGTAAGGGAAAGTAGCGGGAATGAAAGAGCCACGGTCAGAATCAGCACAAATCCGATTATCATTCCGGAGCGCCACCCCATTGACAGCATCAATATGAGCACCACAATCAAGATGGATTCCAAGAGATTAAGCATGAATCCTCCGATGGCTTCATCAACTTTGTCGGGTTGGAAGAAAATCTTTTCTGTTTCCATGCCGGCGGGGAAGCGCTGCATGACTTCGGCTATTTTTTTGTCAACGGCCTTGCCGACGTCAGGTACGATGGCGGAATTTTCCAACGTGATAGAAATGGTCAGCGCTTCGGCATTGTTAACGTAGATGGCATTTCGATGAGGGGCTTCGAATGTGCGGTAAACTTTTGCAACGTTCCCCAAACGGACTTTTTTGCCATCGGGAGTATCAATAAGGAGATTGGCAACGTCGCTGACCGTTTTTACTCCTTCAGTAATGTCGAGCGTCATACGGCGATTTCCGGCCGTGGTATGCCCGGCATCAATTGCTCCGGTTGACGCTTGCAGAGCCATCATCAATTGTGTCGGCATCATGCCGTTGGCCTTGATATATTCAGGCGTAAACTCAATATTTATGACCTCGGAGCGAGTGCCGCCGATGTTTACTCGTTTTACTCCCTCAACTGTGAGCAATTCTCGTCGCAGCAGTTTTGCATATTTTTCGAGTTCTTTTATCGAGTAACCATCGCCTGTAAAAGCATACAAGAGGCCATAGACATCCATCATGTCATCAATGACAATGGGTTCCATGGCACCTTGCGGTAGTCTCATGTGGGTATCGGCGGCTTTTCGGCGTACCATGTCGAAGTGTTGCTCCAATTCCGACTTTGGTAATTCTATATCGAATGCTATGCTTATAACGGCGCATCCGGGCGTAACATCGGTGCGAATTTTGTCGATGTCGGGCAGCGTTCGCATTGCATCTTCCAAGGGCGCGGCAATGTCGAGCTCCATAGTGGTTACGTCAGCTCCGGGATACATTGCCACGACGTTGACCTGCTTGACGGGAACGGCAGGGTCTTCCAATTTGGGCATACGAACGTAGCTTAATATGCCCATGACTATTATGCCAACCATCAAAGACCAAAACAGCGTTGGCCGTTTGATGAAGAATTTAGGTAAACGATCCATTGTTAAATTTAGAGCACGTTTCCAGGGTTTGTTGCCGACTCTTCGGTGAGTATTGAAACTGTTTCGCCGTCAATCAAATGGTGTACGCCGGCGCGCACAATGGTGTGGTTGGTTGATAAACCGGAAGTCACCTTTAAGAAACCGTCTTCTGCGGTTCCGCTAATGGTTACTTTATGCGCGCTGACTTTTGAATCATCAGGATTCACCACCCAAACATAATGCTCGTTTTTGTCTTCAAACACGCTGCTTAAAGGCACCATTACACTATTAGAGGCATCGTTTTCACAAGCAATATGCACGGTGATATTCATGCCCGGGGTCAGAACGACAGATGCCGGCATTGAGAGACGCAATTTATATAGTTGGTTATTATCTGCAATGGGAGTGAGGCTGAGCATTTCAAGGGGAAACAGCTTGCCCGGAGTTAATGATGATTCCCCATAAAAGGCACTGAATGATTTGCGTTCAGAATATAACTTCACGGGTAAATCGACCACTGCAATCAAGCGGCTGTTATCTAACAACTCAATTACCGGAGTGCCGGCATCGACCATTTCTGATGCTTCAAAATTTACTTTTGTAACGATGCCTGCTGCCGGAGATCGCAGAGTGCAGTATGCCAATTTGTTTTCTTCGAGTTGCAGTTGCAATGACAATTGACGTAGTCCTGATGTAGCTTTTTCATAGTCATTGTCGCTTAAGTTACCCGATGCGTGGAGTTTTGCGATGCGGTCGATTTCGCCGGAAAGCTGAGCATACTTTTCGCGCAAGGCGGAGATGCCGATAGAGTAGTCAATAGTGTCCAAGCGAGCAATAAGAGAGCCGGGAGCTATGCGGTCGCCTTCTTTAACAAAGATATTTTCGATTTGTCCGGCAGTTTTAAATCCAACGGATATGGTGCGAGATTCTTCCACAGTTGCCGGTAGTGAAATCTCTGATTCCGGACCGATATTTTTCGGGTTAGTTACGAAAACATTATGAATCGGCGTTGATGCCATATTTTGCTCTTTTTTAGCACATGACAGTAAGGTCAGAGCAATGATTGCCGCAGAAAAGTAGGTTATTGTTCGCATAAAAATCGTATAAAAAGCGGGTGCAAAGTTCGTAAATTTCAATAGAATAACAAATATTTACGAACTTTTGACCAAAAAAATGTCTAATGCGTTAAGCCCATGCGGCTATCAGTGATGAAGAAATCCACATGTAGATAGCCATACCGATAATGTCGTTGGTGATGCTAATGAAGGGACCGGTGGCTAATGCAGGGTCGATTTTGAGGCGTTGAAGCGTTAAGGGAACCAAGGTGCCGAATATGCTGGCAAAAATTACAACGGCAAACAAACTGAGAGCAACAGCAACAGTGGTGACTTCCCGGGCTCCCAACGAGAAGCAGTTATAAGCAAAAACCATTGCGGCAATGATGCTCGCATTTAGTAGCCCTACGCCAATTTCTTTAAAAATCTGTCGTGATGAGTGGGCAATGTCAAGAGAGCCGTTGGCCAAGCCTTGTACCACGATAGCCGATGATTGGATGCCGACATTACCGCCGGTGCCACCAATAAGCGGGATGAATAATGCCATGGCTGGATTAGTGATAAATCCCGCTTCAAAATTGCCGAGAATGAGAGAGTTGCCAATGCCACCGGCGATTCCGATAAGGAGCCATGGCAATCGAGCCTTGGCTTGTGCAAACCATGAGTCATCGGTTTCAACATCGCCGCTAAGACCCGACGCCAATTGATAGTCGCGTTCGGCACTTTCGCGAACCGTGTCCATAACGTCGTCGAAAGTGATTTGTCCAACCAATCGTCCAACGGCGTCGATTACCGGCATTGCCACTATGTCATATTTTTCAAAGTCTTGAGCCACTTCGTCGATGTTAGTGTCGGTTTTGACCGCAACAGGGTCTTCCTCCATTACGTGTTTGATTTTGCTGACCGAAGGGTGGGTGAGCATCTTTTTAAGGGGCAGCACACCTCTCAAACGCTCATCGTTATCAACCACATAGACATAGTATATTTCATCGAGGTCTTCAGCTTGTAGGCGCATTTCTTTGATGCATTCCGGCATGGACCAGTTTTCATTGACCACAATCATTTCCGTTCCCATCAATGACCCGGCGGTGTTTTCCGGATATTTCATCAGGTCAATGATGTCGCCGGCTTGCTCTACGTCGTCAAGGTGCGCAAGAACCTCTTCTTGGTCTTCTTTGTCGAGTTCTTGAAGCACGTCGGCAGCATCGTCTGTGTCCATGTGGTCCACTTGTTTGGCGATGACGTCGTTGGGTAGATTTTCGAGCAGTTTGCGGCGGTCATCTTCGTCGAGTTCGAGAAGTACGTCAGCAGCAGTCTCTTCGTCAAGAAGTTTATAGAGGAATTCCGCTTGATCAAGGTCGAGGTCTTGGTAGAGTTCGGCGATGTCAGCCGGGTGCAACTCCATGAGCTCGCGACGAGCGGCGTCAATGTCGCCCTTCTCAATAATTCCGCGTATTTGCTCCAGATATTCGGGGCTATATTCTTTCATGGTCAGTCAATACGAAAAATTGAGAAATTCACGCTTCCATATACTCGTTTTTCAATAAATCCGGGCAAGGACGAAAAGTCTCGGTTTTTGCTATGTTCAATAACTACAATAGACCCGTTTGTAACGGCTTTGGATCCAAGAATGAGAGAGGGTATTTCGTCAAATCCGTCCATGTCGTAAGGCGGATCTGCAAATATAAGGTTGACAGGAGTTTGCACACTCTGAATGAACTTCAAGGCATCGCCTTTAATAATTTGGAGTTCGGCACAGTTTAATTGTTGCTTGATTTTTTCAATGAAGCGAAACTGGGTGGGTGCTTTTTCCACTGCGGTAACTTTTGCTGCTCCGCGGCTCACCATTTCCAACGAAATCGCCCCTGTGCCTGCAAATAAGTCAATAGCATTGATTCCATCGAAATCAATCATGTTTTCCAGCACGTTGAAAAGATTCTCGCGCGCGAAGTCGGTGGTGGGACGAGCGGATATGTTTCCCGGCACGTCAAAACGGCGACGTCCATATTTTCCTCGAATTATTCTCATAGTTGCGTCAGAAAAATCATGTCAAAATATGCTTCAGGGGCCATGTGGCGCAGTTGGAGCAGATCTTCAGGTAAAGTTAAGGGTAAAACTGTTGCGTCAGGGCGCATTCGGCGTAAGATATTGCAGACCTCGTTGCGTAAGCTTGGGTTGCCCCCTACCGATAGCGGCATATCTTGCGCATTAGCAGATGCCAGAATGAAGTATGCGCAGTCTTCTGCTGTCAAAGCTTTCGGGCGAGACATATTGCAGAGAATGCCGGCTGCATCAAATGAAATGAGCGCAAGCTCATCTTGTCCTTCGCAAAGTGCAAATAAATGAGCTGACGCTCCGGCACGAGCATTGCGATGGTATAGATATTTTGAGTTAATAGCCATGGAGTGGTGGAAGCGAGCTGCTGCAAACGTACGAGCAATAAAGTTAAATACCTCCTCATTTACAGCATAAATAACCTCTAAGGAGTTGGTAACCTCTTCCGTTTCGATTCTACGAGCTGAGGAATAGTCTGGCAACATGGCTTCGGCCATTTGTTCGCGAATTTCAGAGGCACTCAATGGCGATATAAAGGCATCGGAATTGGCAAAGATAATGTCAACGGTGGCAAAATCTCCAAGTATTAAAGAATTGTCGTAGATTGCATTTTCGAGAGCTCTTATCGAGTCGTCTGCGAGCGGTTCTGAATGAAACAGAACACTCCGTTCAACGCTTTCCGGTCCCAATAGCAAAACACTGAGGCGTTGACTCTCAATGCGGAGAATCATACGCCATAAACCGGTGTCGGCAATAAGGTCTTTAGTTAGCTTCATTTTTTTGCCGATGGATATGCTATGCGAGAGTGATAAATGGTGAGGAGACGCTGTACGAAGCATTGCTTAATGCTGTCAACGTCGCTGAATTTCAATGGCGATTCTGCGTGAAGACCCTCTGCAATTTGAGCATTAATGATGCGTCCAACAAGTTCTGAAATCGCTTCCGGCGTGTAGCTATTGAGGGAACGAGATGCCGCCTCAACCGCATCGGCCATCATTAATATTGAGCTTTCAAGCGTTTGTGGGTTGGGCCCTACGTAAGTGAAAGGCGTGCGGTCCACTTCTTCGTTCGGGTGCTGATTGCAGTAGGTAATGTAGAAATATCGAGCGACGCCTTTGCCATGATGCTGCGCGATAAAATCTTTAATGGCTTTCGGCAGCTTTGCTTTTTCGGCGCGGCGCAGTCCTGCGGTAACATGGCCGGTTATGATGCGAGCGCTTTGCAGCGGATCAAGCGCATCATGAGGATTAACGCCGTGTTGGTTTTCGGTAAAGAATGCCGGGTTGTCAATTTTTCCTATGTCGTGATATAGAGCTCCGGCTCTGATTAGTTGCACGTTCGCTCCGACTTGTGCTGCGGCTTCTGCTGCCAAGTTACTGACAGCGATAGAGTGCTGAAACGTTCCGGGACACTCGCGACTGAGTTCGCGTAGGATAGGATGGTTGATGTCGCTGAGCTCAACCAATCCAACGAGTGATGTGGTGCCTAACCAACGTTCGAAAACGAATATCAGCACGTAGGCAAATGATACAAATATCACGTTGATTGCCAAGATGGCAAACATCATCAGCGAGATTGAATCAAGAGAGCCGGTGATAATCATGTTGATGGCAACGTATGTCGCTGCATAGCCTAAATAAACCAGTCCGGCCGTGCGTACAAGTTGCGATCTGCGACTCAATTCCTTAAGAGATGCCACTGAAATAATGGTGCCGATGAACTGCATCGCAATGAATTCCATTGGCGCGGAAGCTGCCAATGAACATAACATGGTAGCAAACAGCGAAATGATAATAGCCATGCTTGCGTCAAAAAATACCGTTAAGATAATCGGTATCATCGTTAACGGCACCAAGTATAAGCCGTTGCCAAAAGTGTTTGACAGGAAGAACGCGAGGGCTCCCATAAACGCCACTAAGCCGGTTTGCAAACTCAGGCTCTTCAGGTTGGTGAATACATTGCGGCGGAAATAAAAAATATAAGCACCCATCAATGCGAATATCAACCCGATATAGGCAAATTTACCTATCCAACCTAAAATAGGCTTGCCGTTGATTCCTCCGCTTTTTTCAGCCAACATGCTTTCGTATGTTTGCAAGATGGTGTAAATCTGGATTGTAACAACTTGGCCTTGATCAATTATGCGCTCGCCTTTTTGGATTACGCCATAGGGGGCGGTTGCTTTGCTGTGGAGTTCGTTTAGCAGTCGTGAGTTGGTTGCTTCATCGAGGACCAATGTGGGTTCAAGCATTTCTTCAATATGTGCACGGCTTATTCTGTCGTGTACGATATCGCTATTAACTGCATTGTATATTGTGCGGTAAGCTTCTTTTGCCGAGAGAAGGCCGTTGGTCGGGTGACTTGTAATTACATTGCGGTTAATCATGCGAATTTCCGGCAATGTTCCCATGATAATATCATTATATACCCGATCGGGCACAATGCCGCGATCCAATACTCGATTTAGAGCGTTGGTTAAGGCAATTTTTTCGTAAACACTTACAGACTCAAAATTCTCAAAACTCGATTGGATTTTTTCGCGCAATTTGTTCTCTACTTGTGTATCAGTGCGATAAACAGGGATGAAATTGCGATTAATTGAGTCTATAGCAGCATGAATTTTTATGGAATCGGGATATATGGGTATGTCCATTGGTGCAGTGAGCAATGGATATTTCCATGGGCGATTGACCTCGTAGTTCATGCTCGTGGATTTGCGCGGCATGGCCCATACGGCCAACAGAGTCCCGGCCAAGAGTATGATAATCTGAATTATATATTTGAGTTTCATTGACGTGAATCAAATGGTTATACGCGAGTGGCAACAGTTAAGCCATTTATTTTTTTTAGCCGGCGGCACAGTTCATCGACAGCATCGGCTGATGTGACTTTAACGGATAGAAGTCCCGAAAATACTTCGTTGTTAGCTTCAATTGAAAATTGTCGCAAGTCAATATTGGGTGCTTCACTCACTGTGGCTGAAATTTCTTGAAGAATGCCGTGCCGGTCAATTCCTTCAAGATGCACTTCTGCACGGAAGTGAGTTTCTGACACTTCCTCCCATTTGGTGGCAAGGATTCTGTGGCCATAGGTGGCTTTAAGAACAGCAGCTCTGGGACAAGTAAGGGAGTGAACAATAACGGTGCCGTCATCTTCGATAAAGCCCATAACATCATCTCCGGGAATCGGGCTGCAACAGTCTGCTGTTTTGTAGTTTTGCCCACTTGAGGCAGTACGCAGCATGTAGGTCTCTTTGATGTTGATCGCAACTTCTTCTTCGTCGGCTTTCCATGTGTCCATCCTTCCTTTTTTCTTAGTGGAGATTAGCGGATTGAACAGCTTTTTGAGTATAGATGTGGCTCCTATGGCTGCGTTTTGGTCAGCTTTGTTTTTTGCGAGAGCTGCAAATGTGTCAGCCGGGTTGATTGTCCCTTCAGCGATGCCTATGTATATATCCTCTTTGGAAGATACACGATAATAACCCATCATCTTGGTGAAGAGTTCATTGTTTTCGGTCTCTCCGGCCTCGGTCAAGGCTTTCTCAAAAAGGGCTCTCCCCCTGTCGATGAGCGGTTGACGCTCTTTGCGGAGCATTTGGCGCAAACGTGTGCGAGCTTTTGCCGTGGCAAGGAAGTTAAGCCAATCGGCGTGTGGCTGTTGGGTTTTGGACGTGATGATTTCCACTTGGTCTCCACCGGAAAGTTTAGTAGATAGGGGTACTAACTTATGGTTTACTTTGCCGGCAATGCAGTGCATTCCAAGTTCGGAGTGGAGATTGAACGCAAGGTCGAGCACAGTGGCATTCGCCGGAAGTGTAATTGGTTCGCCTTTCGGAGTGAATACCACAATTTCATTAGCAAAGAGATTGAGTTTCAGAGTGTCGAGGAAGTCAAGTGCGCTTGGCTCGGGACTTTCAAGAATGTCTTTAATGGTTTCCAACCACTGATTGAGTTCGTGTTCTTCTTCACCCTCGCCGTCCTTGTATTTCCAGTGTGCGGCAAAACCTCTCTCGGCGATATCGTCCATGCGCTCGGAGCGAATCTGTATTTCCACCCAATTGCCATCTGCTCCCATAACGGTGAGGTGCAATGCTTGATAACCATTAGCTTTAGGCACCGAAATCCAATCCCTAGTGCGGTCTGGGTGAAGTTTATATATATCGGTTATTGCAGAATATATTCTCCAACTCAGTTCCTTTTCGGAAGCAAGGTCCGGGCTTTTGAAAATGATACGCATGGCGTAGAGGTCATAAACCTCTTCAAACGGAATTTTTTTACACTCCATTTTGCGCCAAATGCTGTAAACGCTTTTTAGGCGGTATTTAGCTTCAAAGTCAATGCCCAAATCCTCTAATTTTGATTTAATGGGGGCTGCAAAGTCCTCATAAATCATGCGCCGATGTCGTTCCGTTTCATCTATTTTATCGGCAATTTCTTTATACGCTCCCGGATGCTCATATTTGAAACTCAAATTTTCGAGTTCGGTTTTAATGGCAAAGAGTCCGAGTCGGTGAGCTAATGGCGCATATATGTATAGTGTTTCACCAGCAATCTTGTATTGTTTGCGCGGCTCCATGGAACCGAGAGTGCGCATGTTGTGAAGGCGGTCCGCCATTTTCAGGAGCACAACGCGTATGTCTTCGTTCATGGTGAGCAGAAGCTTGCGGAAGTTTTCTGCTTGCGCCGATGCGTGTTCGCCGAATATCCCACCGGAAATTTTAGTAAGCCCGGCAACTAATTGTGCAATCTTGTCTCCAAAAAGGCTGCGAATATCCTCAACCGTATAGTCCGTGTCCTCAACAACGTCATGGAGCAGTGCGGCGCATATACTCGTAGAGCCGAGCCCGATTTCTTGCGAGGCAATACGAGCCACTGCAATCGGGTGCAAAATATACGGCTCGCCGCTACGACGGCGAACTCCGGAGTGAGCTTTGTACGCAAATTTGAATGCTTGCTCAATAATTTCCACTTTTTTGCGGTGGTTTGAGTTTAGATAACCTTCACGTACTTCCGCAAATGCTTCATTTATAATACGATCCTCCTCCGGGGTATGTCCGGGTGCCGGAGTCGCCTTTTTGTTGCTGTGGGCTGTCATGACTAAATGTAATTCGGCTATTTGGGGCAAATTTACACATTTCTCACGAATATTAAGTAACTTTTCGAAATTTTTTGCGTAATTTTGAGCCCTCACAAAATGTGAGATATATAAACTAAAAAAGAAAGATATGATGAAAAAAATTGCAACTTTGTTTATGTCAGTCATCATGATGACTGCATGTTCTTTCGCACAGAAGCCTGCACAAGGAGCTGCAGAAGGTCAACCGGCTCCCGAATTCGTATTGCCCGATGCTGCAGGCAAAGATGTGGCTCTCAGTTCTCTTCAAGGGAAGTGGGTGGTTCTTGACTTTTGGGGCTCATGGTGCCCGTGGTGCATCAAGGGATTCCCTCAAATGAAAGAATATTTTGGCAAATATGGCAAAGATGTATATTTTGTCGGCGTTGCATGTGGTGACAAAAAAGCTACTTGGGAAGCCGCTTTGAAGAAGTATGAACTTCCGTGGATAAATCTTTGGAATAATCCCGAAGGAGATAATACAATCTTGAAAGAATATGGTATTCAAGGCTTCCCCACCAAGTTGATTATTGACCCCAAAGGTGTGGTTAGAAACATTACGATTGGTGAAGACCCCGAATTTTACAATGTTCTGACAAAATTACTTAACGAGAAGAAATAAGCAAATCTTGAAACAATCAAACGAAGAGGATGTCTCAGTATTGAGATGTCCTCTCGTTTAATGTGTAACGATAAGTATTTGTGGGCTGCTCGTTAAATAATAAACAATAGCTATTTGTACTAACTTAGTGCTATTTACAGACATACAATGATGTCAGATTGATTTTTGGCGTTGGTTGTTTTATAGGGCGCAATTGACTTCGGTAAACATCTTTAATTCACCGGATTTGACCACTATGTGCTCGTGCAGTTTAGTTATCGGAGCTGAGAGAATTTACGTCGTTGAAGTAGATAGTAGTTGACAAGGATGTTTGGTCTCTTGCTCAGCATATTGATTTGTGCGTTGGAGATTTTTACGTTAGTTGCCATGCGGCGGTAATCTCGATGTGCTTTCAGTATTGCCCCGGCGTCGGAGAAGTTTAGAGAGATAATAGATTTGAGCCAAGCAAGGGTGTCGAGTAAACGTCGACAAAACAGTGTCGGTTTGCGGTCAGTTTCCGGCAGATTCTTGTGGAGCAGCAGCAGATTGTTGCGGAAATTTAGGTAGGTCTTCCGTGGATTTCCCATAGGGAGAGAACCTCCTCCAAGGTGCAGAACTTCGGCCGATGGTACTGCGGCGATGCTCCAGCCCTCTAATCTTATGCGCCAGCATAGGTCTATTTCTTCCATGTGGGCGAAAAATGATGAGTCCAGCCCTCCTATTTTTCGGTATAGTTCAGTGCGAATCATCAAAGCTGCGCCCGACGCCCAATCAATGTTGATAGGTTCATTGTATTGTCCGCTGTCGACTTCTGTTGTGCCGAAGATGCGACCACGGCAGTAAGGGTAGCCGTTTCGATCAAGAAATCCGCCGCATGCTCCTGCGTATTCAAATTTTTGGTGATTGCGCCAACTGAGAATTTTAGGTTGACATGCACCGCATTGTGGGTTTTCCTCCATATACTTCAGTAACTCATGGTCCCAACCCGGGCGAGGTGCCACATCGGAATTGAGCAGAATAGAGTAGGGAGTTTGGATGGTTTGTAGTGCGAGATTATAACCTTCTGCAAATCCATGATTTTCATCAAATTTGATGACTTCAAGACCGAGCCAACGGGCATAGTCCAATGAGCCGTCAGTGGAACCATTGTCGGCTACTATGACTTCAGAGATGTCTAAATCGGTGGCATTAAGTACGCGTGGCAAATATTCTTTGAGTAGATTGATGCCGTTCCAATTCAGAATTATTACGCTGATTTGTTTCATATAATCGTGCCAATGAATTTGTCGGCTTCTGCTGAAAGGCTGTCAAGCCTAACGTTAACCACTTTGTTTGCCAAGTCCGGTCTGGGCTCGGGGAGCTCAACGCGAAGATAATTATCAGTAAATCCTCCGGTTTTACCGTGGTTGACGTGTTCTATGAGTACGGGGCGGATTTCCCCGATAAATGGTAGGGAAAACTCTCTTTGTTTGTTGACTGAAATCTCTGTCATGATTTGCATTCGACGATGTTTCTCTTCTTGAGGAACAACCAAGTCTATTGCCGTCAGAGCACGAGTGCCGGGGCGTTCGCTGTAAGGAAACACGTGGAGCCTGCTAATAGGCAGAGATTCTACAAAACGTTTACTTTCCTCAAATAATTCAAGACTTTCACCGCGAGTGCCGACCATGAGGTCCACTCCAATGAACGCATGGGGCATGGCTTTTTTTATTCGGGTGACTTTATCGGCAAAAAGTGAGGATTGATAATGGCGGCGCATCAGCCGAAGCACTTCGTCCGAGCCGCATTGCAAAGGGATGTGAAAATGCGGCATAAATCGCTTGCTATGGCTCACGAAATCGATGATTTCGTCCGTTAATAGGTCTGGTTCTATGGAACTGATGCGATATCGCTCTATTCCGTCTATTTTGTCAAGCTCACAAATTAAGTCGATGAATTTTTTATCAGTTCCTTGTCCGAAATCTCCGATGTTTACTCCGGTAATAACTATTTCTTTGCCGCCTTCGGCTGCAACTTGGCGCGCTTGCTTCGTTAAGAACTCAATTGTGCCTGATCGTGACCGTCCGCGAGCTGCCGGTATTGTGCAGTAGCTACACCAATAGTTGCAACCGTCTTGAACCTTAAGGAAATAGCGCGTGCGATCGCCTCGTGAGCATGAAGGCATAAACTCCCGAATGTCTTTAGCCGGAATGTATGGTGCCGGTTTGATGGCTGAGGTGACGTAGTCGGCAATTGCGAGTTTGTCGTTGATTCCCACAACCAGTGTTACTCCCGGTAGTGCAGCTACTTCCATGGGCTGCAATTGGGCATAACATCCGGTAACGATGATTTCCGCCATTGGGTAGCGATTATGGAGCGAACGAATCAAACGTCGACATTTACGGTCCGCCTCTGCAGTTACGGAGCATGTATTGACAATGCAAACGTCCGGAGTCTCTCCGGCTGATATACGGAACACACCGCGGTCAGCTAAGGCTGCCGCGATGGTTCCGGTTTCTGCAAAATTCAGTTTGCAACCAAGAGTTGCATATAGAGCTTTGTGGTGCAATTATTATTCAATGATAGCGTTGGTGACGCGTAGGTTTGTAATCTTTGAGTTGAATTTACCTGACTTTTGCAAGGGGAATACAAGTGTGCGAACTTGGGCGAGTTTGTAACCGCTCGCAGGAACCAATTCGCCTTTTTCATTGCGAACAAAGTAGGCTTTCCAGCGGATATTCATATCATCAATGAGTTTGCCGTTCACATAGAGTTTGGTGCCTTTATTGTCACCGGTGATTTTTACTTTGAGTTTTTCGCCCGGGAGAATGTTTTGGCGATATGTAAACATGTCATCATCGCGAGAGTAGGCAAAACGCCCTGTCACGGGGTCACTAAGCCAGAAAGTGGCGTTGGGGCTTTCAAAGAGTTTTGTGCCCTTTTCTTCTGCAGCACCTTCAATGTCGAACTCTACGGTATAGTTATATCCTATTTCGGGAATGGGAAGAGTCGCTCCGACAGGCACAACGTCAAGTTTGAGAATTTCTTCTGCTTTGTCAGGATTGCCATAACGTGCAAGGTAGTTCACACCGGGAGCTTCCATCATTCGACTGCTTTTGGCAATAAATTCTTCGTAGGGCACGGTTACTGCATCGCCGCTCCATGTCTTTGCAGCCATGGTCGGAAGTGAATGCATTACGCGGTGAGCAATATCTTTCACGGTGAGGCCATTGTTGGGCGTGTCGTTCCATACGGCAAACATGCCCCCACTCACTTGGTGAAGGTCTTCATCGGGCACAACGTAGCCTCCGATATTGCGAGGCGACCAATGATTATATAGCAGCTCATTGTTGAGATAATTGTAATAGTAACCGGCTTCCGGTACAATGTAGACATATCCGTCGGGAATAGATACCATTTGGTATCCGAGTTTGATCATATCAGCGGGATTGGCATAACCATTGCTCCAGCCATACATCAAGACGTTGTCAACTTGTACAGGGGTCTGTCCCTTGGCGTGGCTTAAAGAACCCCAAATAGCGGGCTTTTTCCCAAAGCTTTCGGTATATTTGATATAGCGGTCGGTAAAAGCACGGAATTTTTCCATCGTAATTGAGTCACCCTGATATTCGTCTGTGCCAATGTGGAAAATCGGGCCCGGGAATGCCGGATTCGGACCACCGATATATTCCGCAATCAAAGTGTCGAGAAATTCATATGTTGCAGGATTTTCAATGTCCAAGTGATCAAATCCGTTACGGCCTTTGCTCGCAAGTTCGGGCTTATAGAGTGTGAATGCAAGAGAGTGTGCGGGCACATCAATTTCGGGAATGATTTCAACGCCTTTTGTCTTGGCATAGTTTACGAAATTACGGAACTCGGCTTTGGTGTATGAACCATCGCGAGCGGTGAGCCCCGGAAATTTGTCACTTTCCATGCGGAATGCCGCTTGTGTTTTTGTCCAATCATTATCGTAAAAGCGAGGGAATCCATTATCATTAAGGTGAATATGAAGAGTATTCATCTTATAGTAGCTCATAGTGTTTACCAAGTCATAAAGATAATCCATCGGAATGAATTTGCGACCGGTGTCCATCATGAATCCGCGAATTGCATATTCCGGAGTATCGGAAATTTCACCAATGGGGAGTGATACTCCATCGGTTGCTAATTCCGTCAGTTGGAGCAGTGTGCGAGTTGCCCAATAAAGACCTTGCTCATTGGGTGCTGTCACGGTAATGCCTTTAGCGGTTATTTTGATATTGTATGATTCGTTGTCGGCTTTTTTATTCTTTTTAATCTTGAGAACGATGTCGCCTTTTTGAGCCTTTCCTTCTGACACTCTGAGCGATGATCCGGTCATGGCAGCATAATCTTGACTGAAGATGCGTGCAATTTCAACTACTCGTTCATCTTTTGTTTCAGCAATAATGCATGTGTTGGTCTCGGGAGTGAATGTGCCTTCGCCGCCTTTCCATTGCTGAATTTCGGGCACTGTAAAAGGTTTGGGGTTAATGGCCTGAGCTAATGCTGCGCATAAAAGTAACGCAGCTGTAACCATGGTCTGTTTTAAGGTCATAAGATTAAAATGAATTAAAATGAATTAATAATGTTATGCAAAGTTAAGAAAAATAGTTGAAATGTGGGATTAGATGAGCGATTTCAAGGTTGATGGTTGTGAAATAATCCATAGGATATCGCCTGATTGAAAAATTTCGTTGCTGCATATTTTTAGAAATGCGTCTTGACGTTGCATTGCCACGATCAGAGCTTTATGATGCCCACGAATGTTGGCTTCCGATAGGGTTTTGCCTACCAAGGGAGAGGTTTCGCTCAGTGTCACCTGACTGAATGTGACGTTTTCGGTCGGTGTTGCAGTTTCGCTCTCCTCCGCACCAAGTTCAAGCTCATTCATGAAAGTTGCAATGTTTTCTTCCGTGCCAATCACTCCGACCACGTCACCGGGAAAGAGACGCTCGTTACCATCCGGCACCGGGATGAGTGCGCCGCCACGTTGAATGGATGCAACGTTGATGCCATATTTTTGCCCGATATTGCTGATACACAGACGGTCGCCTACGTATGGGAAATCATAGCCAACTGTTCCGTATGCCACGTGCATATTGCTGACCAAATTGTTGTTGCGACCTGAGCGTCGCAGTTCTCGCTCATTAAGATTATTTATAAAGCGCGATTCAATGCGTGCAAGTCTGTGGCGTGTGCGTCGCGAAACGAAAATAAATCCCATAACAAAGATGGAAATTCCGAGAGCACTTCCAACGGGTAAACCGAAATGATAGCTGATAACGAACACAATGAAAGCGGCGCATATCATCAGACGAATAACCGACATAGCAACTAACGGCACATCATTTCTTCTGTTATATTGCATTAAACTTTGCCGCTCGGATTCTTTAGATGCTGGGAAACTTAATCCGAGAAGGAATGGCGACATGGCGGTTAGAGTGGCTGCGCAGCATGCCACTTGTCCCCATATCCCCGGTAATATTCTGTGAATATGCGGATTAATATAGTATGCGAACACCAAGGTTATCGCAATGAGGACAATGCTGTAGAGGAGCAAACGCCATGCATAGCGCTTCAACACTTGTTTCCACAATTGTTTGTTTTCATCGCTCGATGCGGGTGATGACGTGGCGTATCTGTCAATGAGGAAGCGCCAACCTGCCGGCATGTGTTTTTCGACAAAATTATACGCCGGATCTGCCATCCTGATGAAATACGGAGTGGTAAAAGTCGTAATCACAGAAACAGCTACGATGATGGGATACATTGTGGAGTCCAATACTCCGAGCGATGTGCCTAATGTTGCTATGATAAACGAAAACTCACCGATTTGTGTTAGAGTGAATCCGCTTTGAATGGCAACTTTTAAGGTCTGACCCGTAAGCAGCATGCCTGCAGTGCCAAATATTAGGCCTCCGCAAATCACTGCAACCGACAGAATCAGGATTGGTTGCCAATATGCAACTATTACGTTCGGGTCAACCATCATGCCTACTGAGATGAAGAAAACGGCACCGAAAAGGTTCTTAACCGGACTTACCACGTGTTCGATGCGTTCCGCAAAGCTTGTCCCGGCTAAAATAGACCCCATGACGAATGCTCCCAATGCCAATGAGAAACCACAATAAACGGAAAATACCGCCATGCCAAGACACAATCCCATAGCAAGCACAAGAAGAGTTTCATCATTGAGGAAACGTCTGGCTTTATTAAGCAAGGTAGGAAGCGCAAGAGTGCCTACTAAAAACCAGATAATAAGGAAGAAACATAATTTTGCTACGCTGAAAAGCATTTCATCGCCTTGAAGGTCTCCGCCAACTGCTAATGATGACAAGATAACCATCATCAACACTGCAAAAAGGTCTTCAACAATAAGTACGCCGAATACTTGCGATGATGATTTCCTGTGCTTTAATCCCAAGTCGGTCAGAGCTTTCAGTATGATTGTGGTGGATTGCATGGAAATCATACCCCCAAGGAAAATGCAGTTTATGCGCGAAAAACCAAGCATGTCGCCAATGAAAACGCCGAGGAACATCATGCCGCATATAACCACTACGGCGGTAATCACCGCAGAACCTCCGCAACTCATCAACTTTTTAAAACTGAATTCTAAACCGAGAGAAAAGAGAAGGATGACTATGCCTATTTCTGCCCAGAAGTCAATGTTTTCTGCGCTTGTCAGCGAGGGGAGTGGGGTAAAGTTGGGGCTGACAAGAAAGCCCGCCACGATGTATCCCAACACGATGGGTTGTTTAATCCACTTGAAGAGCAAGCTGACAACTGCCCCAAGCATCATAATGTATGCTAAATCCTCAATGAGATTTTCAATCATGTCAGCCCAATTGATTTGAAAGAGAAATGGATGCCGTTGGGTTCAGCTCCGACAATGCCTTGAACAAACTGATATATTCAGCATTTTCCGGCATCAGGATTATGAGATTCATGCGAGTGATTGAATTTGCATAGTCATAATCGACATAGCTGTCAACTAACTGACTTTGATGTTGAGCCATAACCTTCTTATATGGCTCTATATCTGTGCAAATAGTGTTTAGTTTTATGCTGATGCAGCGTGATTGCGCTCCCATTCCCAACTTATGTTCCAAGTTCTCAAGTTGAACCAAGATGAAGAGGATGAGCAAAGTGGCCACTATGGATAGAGTATATAGTCCTACGCCCACAGCCAATCCAATGATTGATGCCATCCAGATGCCGGCGGCTGTTGTCAGGCCGCGAACCGAGCCTTTCGCTTGAATAATGGCTCCGGCACCCAAGAAACCAATGCCGGTTATTACTTGTGCAGAAATGCGCCCGGGATCGCCATTCTTTAGGCCGATATATTCTTGACAAATATAAATACTCACGAGCATTGCCAAGCACGCCCCCATAGCTATGAGCGAAAAAGTGCGCAATCCTGCCGGTTGGCCTTTGCGTTTGCGTTCGTAGCCCACAACCGCGCCGAGCAACATGCTGATCACTAACTTAAAGATAGCTTGCCCGGTGTTGATTTCTGTGGAGGTCAGTTGAACTGTTATGTCGTTTAGCCAGGTCACTTCAGTGTAAAATTGTTTGAATAAAGTCGATAATTATCCGCAAAGAGTTCAACGAGGTATTCTCCGGGATTGAGTACTGTGTTGTTGTCCCAATAAATTGTCACTCCGGAGATTTCCATTCCCTCGTATTCAATGTCTTTTTTGGCAGACGCCTCAATTATCCCGTCTTCAAATGGGAATGTGATGCCGTTGCCTTTAAGTAAATTGCCCTCGGGCGATGTGATGCGCACGTAGATTGATTTGCTGCCCACCGGAGTTGAGTTGTTTTGAGGAATGGTAAAAGTCACTGCCAATTGTTTCGCCTTTTTGACTTTTTTCTCATTTTTGCCGTTGCCTTTGAGCGGTTGAAGACTCACGTTGCTGACGTTCAGTTTCTCGGCCAACTCCATTCGTTGAGTCAATTCCTCATTTTGGCTTGTTGTTTCCGCTACTCGATTGCTTAGTTCCGTATTTTTCCTAGTCAGTTTTTCATTTTGCTGCGTAAGCTTTTGATTTTCCTGTTGCAGTTCGTTGATTTGTTCCACGTAATGACGCAAAATCCCTTTCAGCGATTCTATTTCGCCTTGCAGTTCCGCTATGCGCTTTTGGCTGAGCTTGTTTTGGTGGTCAAGTTCGCGGCGTAATTCTTCAACTCGATTTTTCGCTTTTTCATACTCTTGGCGAATACTGTCGTTTTTGAAATATATAGTTTGCCCTTCATACTGAATGAACTCATCGTTCAAATCATCATATTCATTGTAAAGGCGTTCTTGGTCCAGTTGAAGTTGCAATGCTGCGGTTTCTTCGTTTTTCTCTCTTACGGCTTCATTTTTATCGTATGTTGTTTTAACCAGTAGTATAATTAACGTAATAAACAACAGCACGGCCGCGCCTATTGCTATGCCAATCGTAATTTTTTTTCTTTTCTCGGACGTGGTGGTGCGCATTTTTTCTATGTTTTGTTCTTCCATTGTTGAGTTGCTTTAACATATTGTATATGGTGCAAAGTTACGTAAAATTTCGCGCGAGCGCAAATTTACATTGTGCTCATGTTGATAAGTGTGTTGATAAATTATCTGAGTGTATATTTTTTGTTAAGTAAAATTTCTGTATCTTTGCGCCATTATGGACCAAAATCAATACCTTTCAGCATTAGATCCCGAGGCAATTCACTCTGCAACTCTAAAGTATTTTGGCGGAGATGAACTTGCGGCTCGCGTTTGGGCTTCAAAATATGCCCTCAAAGACAGTTTAGGCAATATCTATGAACTCACTCCCGACGATATGCACCGCAGATTGGCGCGTGAGTTCGCTCGTATGGAGGCTAAGTATCCAAATCCCATGAGCGAAGACGAAATTTATTCGCTTTTGAAGGATTTTCGCTATTTGGTGCCTCAAGGTTCGCCGATGAGCGGTATGGGCAATCCGTTCCAAACCGTATCGCTTAGCAATTGTTTTGTAATTGGATTGGAAGACCCAGCCGATAGCTATGGCGCAATTCTGAAACTCGATGAAGAACAGGTGCAGCTGATGAAGCGTCGTGGCGGTGTTGGCCACGATTTGAGCCAACTGCGTCCCAAGGGCATGCCGGTGAAGAACTCTGCGCTTACCTCTACCGGGTTGGTGCCGTTCATGGAACGATACTCCAATACCACTCGCGAAGTGGCGCAAGACGGCCGTCGCGGTGCACTTATGCTCACCACTTCGATTGTGCACCCTGACTCCGAGGCTTTCATTGATGCCAAACTGACCGAAGGTAAAATTACCGGAGCGAATGTCAGTGTGCGAATCACAGATGAATTCATGCGTTGCGCTGAATCCGGCGAACCATTTGTGCAGAAGTTCCCCGTTGATGCTGTTGAACCTGCTGTGACAAAAGAAATTGACGCAACGAAACTTTGGCGCAAGATTGTTCATAATGCATGGAAATCTGCCGAACCGGGAGTGCTGTTCTGGGACACTATTACTCGTGAGTCTCTTCCTGATTGTTATGCCGACCTTGGTTTCCGCACGATTTCAACAAATCCTTGCGGCGAAATCCCGCTCTGTCCCTATGATAGCTGTCGGTTATTGGCAATCAACCTCTTCAGCTATGTAGAGAATCCGTTTACCGCTGAGGCTCGCTTGAATTATGAACTGCTCGCTGAGCATACGGCTAAAGCTCAGCGACTCATGGACGACCTCATTGATTTGGAAATCGAAAAAATCGATGCCATTCTTGCCAAGATTGATGCCGACCCTGAAGACGCTGATGTGAAGCACTCCGAGCGTCACCTTTGGGAAAAGATTCGCGCAAGAACCCTGCAGGGACGTCGTACGGGTTTGGGTACAACTGCCGAGGGAGACATGATTGCCGCTTTAGGGCTGAAATATGGCACTGCCGAAGCTACTGACCAATCCGAAAATGTTCACCGAGCAATTGCCGTGGCGGCATACCATTCATCGGTGACAATGGCTGCCGAGCGTGGTGCATTTGAAGTATATGACTTCAAACGTGAAGAAAACAATCCCTATATAAATCGTCTGTTTGGTGCCGACCCCAATCTGCGTGAGCGTATGCTTCAATATGGTCGCAGAAATATTGCGTGCTTAACCATTGCCCCAACAGGGACGGTGTCGTTGATGACTCAGACTTCATCGGGTATTGAGCCGGTATTTATGCCTGTGTATAAGCGTCGTCGCAAGGTTAATCCCAATGATAAAGACGTTCATGTCGACTATGTTGATGAGTCTGGCGATGCCTTTGAAGAATACGTGGTCTACCATCCCAAATTCTTGACTTGGATGAAGACTCAGGGCATTCCTGTTGAGGATAATCTCTCGGCTGAGCAAATTACTGAACTCGTTGGTCGTTCTCCCTATGCCGGAGCGTCGGCAAACGAAATCGATTGGCTTGAAAAGGTAAATATGCAAGGCCGAGTGCAGAAGTGGGTGGACCACTCTATTTCCGTCACTATCAATCTTCCGTCAACTATTTCTGAAGAGACCGTCAACGAGCTCTATTTGCGCGCGTGGAAGGCCGGTTGCAAAGGTTGCACTGTGTATCGCGATGGCTGTCGTTCCGGTGTGCTCAATGCCATTACTCCGAAAAAAGAAGAAAAGAAGGCCGAAGATGCTCCGGCTGCCGGACCATTGTTGCATAAGCGCCCGACTTCGTTGGAAGCTGACGTGGTTCGTTTCCAAAACAATAAGGAAAAATGGATTGCATTCATTGGTCTGGTTGATGGTAAGCCCTATGAAATTTTCACCGGGTTGAACGACGATGAAGACGGCCTGTTCCTGCCCAAGTCGGTGACTCGCGGATTTATCATCAAAACAATAGATGAGGACGGTAACAAACGCTATGACTTCCAGTTTGTGAACAAACG
Organism: Bacteroidales bacterium; assembly: GCA_015061005.1. Classification (GTDB taxonomy): domain Bacteria; phylum Bacteroidota; class Bacteroidia; order Bacteroidales; family Muribaculaceae; genus UBA3263. The sequence goes on along the minus strand of SUXJ01000001.1, from coordinate 162,282 downwards.
CGGTCACAAAACCACTATTGAGGGATTGAGCGATAAGTTTAACCCCGAATTCTGGAACTATGCCAAGTTGATTTCCGGTGTGCTTCGTTACCGGATGCCAATCGATCAGGTTATCAAGATGGTCGATGGCTTGCAACTTGATTCCGAAAATATCAACACATGGAAAGCAGGCGTGGAGCGTGCGTTGAAAAAATACGTGCCGAGCGGCACGAGCGCAGGCGGCCATAAGTGTCCGAATTGCGGTCAGGAATCCCTTGTATATCAAGAGGGCTGCTTGGTATGCACCTCCTGCGGTACCAGTAAGTGTGGCTAACTAAGATGAAGAGCACGTTGTTCAAGGTTATCACTCCGCGACTGAGCGCGGATCAGACTGTAGCGGTTTGCGGTTCGGTACCCGAACTCGGGTCTTGGAACCCTATGGCTGCTCCGGCAATGTCGCGTGCCGGCATTCCTATGTGGTCCTTTCGCTCGATGGCGACTCTGCCTGCCGAGGTTGAATTTAAATTCATTATCCGTCGTGGCGATGAAGTGATTTGGGAAGAAGGTGAAAATCGCACCCTTGATTCCCCCGGAGAATTGGACTTTCGCGGCTTGCGCCACTGGCGCGCTGCCGGAGTTGCCGTCCCCGTGTTCTCCTTGCGCAGTGATGATGATTTCGGGTGTGGCGACTTTGCCGATTTGCGCCTGCTCGTGGACTGGGCGGCTGCTACCGGTCAGCAAGTCATTCAGATTCTGCCGATTAACGACACCACGATGACTCGCACCCAATCCGACTCATACCCCTATAGTGCCATTTCATCCTACGCTATTCATTTGCTGTATCTCCGACCGTCGCAGCTCGGCGAATTGCAAATGGAGTCCGATCGCGAACGCTTCGAGTCGCTTCGTCTTCGACTCAATGAAGCTCCCGATGTGGATTATCCCGCAGTTGTTGCCGCCAAGGAGGAATATGCACGCATTATATATAAGGAGCAAGGGGTGGATACTCTGCGTTCTGCCGAGTTTGCCGATTTTGTCGGCAGCAATGCCGCTTGGCTTCTCCCTTATTGTGCCTATTGCGTCCTGCGCGACAATGGCGAGCTGCGCCCTTATTCGCCGGGCTTGGTCGCCGACGTTTTCCTTAATTCGCGCTCCGAAGCCATGTTTTATGCGTGGTTGCAGTACCATTTACACGTCCAGCTGCTTGCCGCTTCTCGTTATGCACGTTCACGGGGCGTCAGTCTCAAAGGCGATATTCCCATTGGCGTCTCGGCCGGTAGTGTTGACGCTTGGCAACACCCCGAGTTGTTTAATCTCGACAGCTCTGCCGGAGCTCCGCCCGACGCTTTTGCACGCGACGGGCAAAATTGGGGATTCCCGACCTATAATTGGGAGCGCATGGCTGAAGACGGTTTTGCATGGTGGCGTGCACGCTTGTCCCACATGGCGCAATATTTTGATGCCTACCGCATTGACCATGTGCTCGGTTTCTTCCGAATCTGGGAAATTCCCGCCGGGGTGTCTTCGGGCTTGCTCGGTCACTTCTCGCCGGCTCTGCCTCTCTCTCCCGAGGAGATGGAGTCGCAGTTTGGCTTCCACTGGGAGCCGTGGATGACCAAACCTCTGGCAGGTGATCCAACCGACGTGCTCTTCGTTGCCGATCCTCGTCGTCCCGGACGCTTCCATCCGCGCATCATGGGTTATGAAGCCCCGTGTTTTGCGCGACTAAGCCCGGACCGGCAAGATGCATTCCGCAGCCTCCACGAAGAGTATTTCTATCGCCGACACAACGACTTCTGGCGTGACAGTGCCATGCTGAAACTCCCGGCATTGGTTAATGCCACCGGCATGCTCGCTTGCGCGGAAGATTTGGGTATGATTCCGGCGTGTGTGCCCGGAGTGCTCGATCGAGAGCGAATCCTCGCTCTCGAAGTTCAGCGTATGCCCAAGCAATATGGCGTGGAACTTGCCGAACCGTCGCAATATAGCCGACTGAACGTGGCCACTACATCAACCCACGACATGGAGCCCCTGCGACTGTGGCTGTTGAAGCGTCAAGGAGAAGAACCGACTATCGAAAAACTCACGGCGATTATTCGTTCGCACACCGATTCTCCGGCAATGCTTGCAGTCCTCCCGCTTCAAGATTGGCTCTCAATAGATCAGACGCTGCGCCGTGTCGATCCCTCAGAAGAACAAATAAACGTGCCGGCTAATCCCAACCATTATTGGCGATATAGAATGCACTTGACTCTGGAATCGCTGTTGGGTGCGGTTAGTTACAATGCGCGCATCAGAGCCTTAAATGAAAAACGATGAAAAAACTTTAAAAAAAGTTGCTCGGCTCAAAAAATATATGTAAATTTGTCGTCGAAAAGTATCATGAATTTACTAAAAATTTAATACACTAAACTTTAACCTTTTAATAACCAATCCATTACCTTATGAAGAAATTTACTCTTCTCTTGGGTCTTGCTATGGCGGCAGGACTCGGTAGCGCAACAGCACAGGACGTTATTCAGGGTATCAAAATCACTCCTGAAGATGCTGCTCCTGAAGCTCGCTACTATTATTCTATCTCCAACATGCGTATTCAACGTCTGAACTACTCAACCGGTGATGTTGCCGGCTATGATGCAGACACTAATGAAGTGCTTTGGGACGATCTCTACATGACCGATGAAAGTGCCAAGGCTTATGGCATGCCCCTGTTCCTTCCTGATGGTTATCCCGAAGATTGGGAAGACGGCTCCTTCCTTGATGACTACGATCCCGCTGACTACAAATTGACTCCTCAACCCTACGAATACCCCAACATGGGTCTTGCTCTTGTTGACGGTAACTTCTGGCTCGCTTTCTCCGCAATGAAGGAAGTTATGGACCCCAACACTATCTATTGGTACTTCACTAAGGGCTCAACCGCAGGAACAGTGCGCATTCATAACGCTGTTATTGACGGTACCGTGAAGCGTACCGGCGGTACTGTTTCCGGACGTGCCGCAACCGGTTTCGATACCAGAGAAAATAACTACTTCGTTCTCAACGTGAAAGACGCTCTTATCGAATCATTCGGCGAAGATGCTATGGCTCTTTCTGACGAACAGATGGATGCTGCGTTCGCTCTTTCTACTGTTCGCATGGAAAGCACTAACTTCGAAAGCAGCTGTCTTGACGTAAACAACTATCCTAACATCACTTACGAAGCAAATCGTAAGAATGCCGATGGTTCTGACTATATGGTGGAAGTTGAAGACCCCGATACCGGTGAACTTACCGAAGAGCCCCAAGTCCTTCGTTATGGTTTCATTTCTGCTGTTAAGGTATGGAGCCCTCTTCGCGAAAACAATTCTAACGAAAACCACCTCTACAACAATGGTTCGCTCTTCTTCGTAAACGAACAGCCCGCTGCTGACGCTCTTGCTGCAATTGAAGCATATAAGGATGTTGTAATCGCTGCTTATCGTGAAGCCGCTAAGAATGGAGCCAAGGCTGCTTACACCGAAGCCGCTAATGTTGCTAAGGGTTGGGTTAACGTTCCCGCTCTTTGGAAAGATCAAACCACTCTCAATGCTATCATTGCCGAACTTGAAAACTATGATGGCGGTACTGCAGAATCTGTAGTTGACCTCGAAACTCAGGAAGCTTACATCGCCGCTGCTCAAGTTGCCGCTAAGCAGAAAGTTGTTAAGGCTGCCTCTCTTGTTGGCACAGGTGCCGTTGTTACCTTCCAAAACATGCTTGCTCTTCGTGACGTAGCTGATGCTGAAGACCTCGCTGAAGACTATCAGCTCGGTAACGCTTACATCTGCGCTGATCAGCCCGGTTTCTGCAACAACTCAGGTATGACGGAAGTTGACTACCTCGGTATCGCCCCCATGCTCGAAGCTAACGAATATTGCCAATGGGAACTCATCCCCGTTGCCGGAACTGCCGACTTCTACCTCTACAACGCTGCTTCTGAAACCTACATCCGCAAATATGTAGGCATGGAAGACCTCGCAGGTGGTGTAGAAGAAATTGGCGAGGGTTGCAACAACTTCACTTGGGCAACTACCGAGAACATCGCCGAAGCAGCTCCCTTCACTCTCGTAGGTTGTGCAGATCCTGAAGAACAGACTCCTCTGTCTGAAGAAGATCAAATCCTCGTTGAAGACTACGAAGTAAGCACTGACGTTACTAACAACGTATATCTCCGCAGCTCTTTCGTGGAAACTTCAGTTGACGAAACTACCGGTGAAACCGTTGAAACTGTTCACACCGCTCACATCCACCGTGCTTCCGGCACTTACGACTATATGTTCGTAAACTACGGTTTCGAAAACAACCGTTGGTATGCTAACTCTAACATCTTCAATATCAACGTACTCCAAGAAGGTGGCATCAACGAAATCGAAGCTACTGAAACCGCTAAGGCTACAGGCATCTATGACCTCCAGGGTCGTAAGGTTGCTAAGGCAGGCAAAGGTCTCTACATCATCAATGGCGTGAAGACTATCGTTCGCTAATCAGCAATCAAACCCATAAAAAAAGAGCGCTCCGGCGCTCTTTTTTTTATATCCCCCCGTGCTTCGCACGATTATGAACTGCCACCCGGGTGCCGCTCACGCATAATGCATTGAACATCAGCCTCAGATACACCCAATCGAGACGAGTTCGACCCTACGTTATTTGTGGAGCGTATTCTCAAAATGAGGGTCAGAATCACCGCTTAACGGACTTTTTCAGCACCTTCGACGTGCGAAGCACGTGAAAGAGAAGCGAATGAATAACCGGGGTGTGGAGCGGAGCGACACCCCGGACTCAGCGATGCCTCCACAAAATGCGTCTGCAAAGACGCGAATTATCGGCGTTCAATTTCCTGCAGCGATGCTAAGCGTTTGTTCTCCAAAAACTCGTCTATCCCACACAAGTGCTCTCTCACCTTGCCGTTGCCGAACTCATAGACTTTGGTGGCAAGTCCGGCAAGGAAATCTCGGTCGTGACTTACCAGAATCAGAGTCCCGTCATAATCTTGCAGTGCTTGTTTGAGAATATCTTTGGTTTTAAGATCAAGGTGGTTGGTCGGTTCATCGAGAATAAGCAAATTCACGGGCTCAAGCAGTAGTTTCAAGATAGCAAGGCGCGTGCGCTCGCCGCCGGATAATACTTTAACTTTCTTTGTGCTTTCTTCGCCTCCAAACATGAATGCTCCGAGCATATCGCGAATTTTCAGTCTCACATCGCCCTTGGCTATATCATCGATGGTTTGAAACACTGTGAGATTCTCATCGAGCAGTGATGCTTGATTTTGAGCGAAGTATGCAACTTGAACATTATGACCAAGTGTTAGAGTCCCTTCATGGTCTATCTCGTTCATTATGCACTTCACAAGGGTTGACTTGCCTTCACCGTTACGTCCGACAAAGGCCACCTTTTCTCCACGCTCAATCATGAATGACGCATTAGAGAATACACGCTTTTCGCCGTAAGCTTTGCCTACACCATCGGCTTGTACGGGATATGTGCCACTTCGAGGCGACGGCGGGAACTTCAGTCTCAGTGCCGAGGTGTCTTCTTCGTCAACTTCTATGAGTTCGAGCTTTTCAAGCATTTTCACGCGGCTTTGCACTTGGAGGGTCTTGGAGTATGTACCCTTGAAGCGCTCAATGAAGTCTTTGGTCTCCTGAATCATTTTTTGCTGCTCTTCATACTGTTTCATCTGCTGTTCGCGCCGTTCCTTGCGTAATTCGAGATAATGGCTGTATGACGCCTTATAGTCGTAGATGCGTCCCATTGTAACCTCAATGGTGCGTGTGGTAATTGAGTCAACGAAGCGACGGTCATGGCTGATTACCACTACCGCTTTCGATGACGTTTTGATGAATTCTTCGAGCCACATTATGCTTTCTATGTCCAAATGATTCGTAGGCTCGTCAAGAAGCAACACGTCGGGGCTCTTAAGCAATAACTTTGCAAGTTCAATGCGCATGCGCCAACCTCCACTAAACTCCGACGTGGGGCGGTCAAGGTCCTCGCGCTTAAATCCGAGACCGAAGAGTGTTTTCTCAACGTCTTCATCGAAGTGTGTCATATCAATGGCATAAAACTTCTCGCTCAGTTCGCTAACCTTTTCAATTAGAGCCATGTAATCATCACTTTCATAATCGGTGCGCACAGTTAACTCCTCGTTGATGCGGTTTATCTCCGCTTCGGTTTCCATCAGATGAGCAAAGGCTTGAGCCGCCTCATCGCGCACGGTGCGACCGTCTTCCGTCATCAAATGCTGTGGCAGATAAGCTACCACGCAATCTTTCGGTGCCGAAACAGACCCACGAGTGGCACTCCTTACTCCTGCCAATATTTTGAGAAGTGTGCTTTTTCCCGCACCGTTTTTGCCCATCAAGGCAATGCGATCGTTTTCATTAATTTGAAAGGAAATGTCTTTAAATAGGGTAGTACCGCCGAATTCAACGGTCAATCCGTCAACTGATACCATATTGCTGCGTTTGGAGTTTATTTAGTCGAAATTGCGAAATGCAAAGTTACCGAAAAATTGCGATTTTTTATATAACTTTGCACAATTGATTTAATGTAATGACAAAGAAAACAAACATATTTAGCCGTCCCGGTTGGATGGCGTTGTTCGCACTAACTGCGGCTGTGGCGTGGGGTTGGGCATATCCTTTGATAAAACTCGGCTTCGAGCATTGGGCTATTACTCCCGATATGACCGGCAGCAAGGTGCTGTTTGCCGGGGTGCGCTTTTTTGTTGCCGGATTGATTGTCTTGGTAATTGCGAGGATCTCGGGCAACAATTTCAAAGTGAAGGGTCGGACCGGTTGGGCGATTGTGGTAATTTTTGCCTTGCTCAATACCACTTTGCATTACACCTTCTTCTACATAGGCATGTCGCACAGCCCCGGAGCGAGAGCTGCCATTCTTAATTCCTTGGGCTCATTTTTGCTCGTGATTCTTGCATGTCTGTTTTTCAAGAGCGATAAATTCACTATTGCAAAAGTCTGGGGCTGCATTCTCGGGTTTAGTGGTATAGCTGCCCTGAATATTGGAGGTGGCAGTTCGCAGTTTACTTTTGCCGGAGATGGTATGATTATTTTAAACACCTTTTGTGCCGCATTCGCCGGCTTGATGACTCGAGGAGTGGGCAAACGGGTTAATATAGTTGTCGGTACCGGCTACAGTTTAACAATAGGAGGCTTCTTGCTGATACTTCCCGGGCTGTTTTGGGGTGGCGTATTCCCTCAAGTAACTACCTCCGGGTTGATTATTCTTGCACTGCTTATTTGCATATCGGCTTTAGGCTTTACGCTTTATAATAAACTGTTAACTTGTAATCCGATTGGCAAAGTTGCCATATATAACTCCCTAATACCCGTTGTCGGGGCAGTAACATCGTGTCTCTGCCTCGGCGAAGCCTTCCAGTGGCGATACCTAATCGCCGGGGTCCTTGCCGCCGCGGGTATATATACAATAAATCGTGCAAAATCCTGAAATTTTAAATTTTTTAAAAAGTATATTGTTTTAGCGGAAATTTGCTTAAATTTGCAAGTTGATAATAATTAACCAATATAAGATACACGGATATGAAAAAGATTCTACGTGGCATTATGGCTCTTATGCTTTGTGCCTCATTTGCTCCCGCCAACGCGCAGCAAATTCCACAATTGCCGGCTGATACAGCTGTGATTAAAGGAGTGTTACCCAATGGGCTTACTTACTACATTCGTCATAATGACACTCCCAAAGGACAAGCTGATTTCCACATCGCGCAGAAGGTTGGTTCTGTGCTTGAAGAAGATCATCAGCGTGGCTTGGCTCACTTTTTGGAGCACATGTGCTTTAACGGCACTAAGAATTTCCCCGGAAACTCACTAATCAGCTACTTGGAATCAATAGGCGTTAAGTTCGGAAGCAATTTGAACGCTTACACCAGCACAGACGAAACGGTCTATAAGATTACTAACGTGCCTACGGCTCGTACAGAGGTCACCGACAGCGTATTGCTCATACTCCACGATTGGGCCAATGAACTTCTTCTCGAACCCGCTGAAATCGACAAGGAACGTGCGGTTATTCATGAAGAATACCGCCAGAGCAACGTTGGTACTATGCGCATTTTGTCGCAATTGATGCCAACGATATATCCCGATTCAAAATATGCTTATCGTTTGCCTATCGGCACTCTCGAAGTAATCGACAACTTCCCTTATCAGGCTTTGCGTGACTACTATGAAGCATGGTATCGTCCCGACCAGCAAGGCATAGTGGTTTGCGGTGACATCGACCCCGTGCGCACAGAACAGGTGATCAAAGAGATGTTCTCCGATATCGAGATGCCCGCTAACGCTCCCGAGCGTGTTTACTTCCCAGTGCCCGACACCCCCGGTACTATCTATGCTATCGGTGCTGATAAGGAGCAAACAAATGCCATGACTTACTTGATGTTTAAGCAAGACGTTGTGCCTGCTGAACTGCGCAACACTCAAGTTTACTTGGTCTATAACTATTTGAAATCAATGATTTCGTCGATGCTCAATGCCCGCTTCCAAGAAATGATGAGCAAGCCCGAAACCCCGTTTGCTGTGGCACAATGCTCTATGGATCAATATATGATGAGCAGCACCGAAGATATGTTTGCCGTAATTGGTGTGGCAAAAGACGGAAATATTGCCAATACTTTGCAGTGCATCTATCGCGAAGTGTTGCGTGCCAAACGTGGAGGCTTCACGCAGACTGAATACGACAGAGCGCGTGCCGAATATCTTGCAAGTCTCGAAAAGACCTACAATAACCGCTCTTCGTTAGAAAACTATGCCTACACCAATGACATGATTCGCAATTTCATTGATGGCACTCCTATGCTCAGCGTCGAACTTGAATACCAAATCATGTCTCAATTGGCGCAGATGATTGACATAAACTCTATCAATGCAACGTTTAGCGAGTTGGTGACCGATGACAACAGAGTGGTACTCTGCATGTTGCCCGACTCTGCACCAATGCCATCTGAAGCGGAACTCGACTCCGTGATGAAGAGTGTGGATGCCGAGGAAATAGAAGTGTTTACCGACAATGTTCGCACCGACCCATTGATTCCTCAACTTCCCGAACCCGGAACTATTACTGCAACAGCTCCCTTCGATGAATTTGAGGGCACAACGGTTTGGACACTGAGCAACGGCTCTAAGGTATATGTGAAAAAGACCGATTTCAAGCAAGATGAAATCATCTTCTCTGCAACAGCACCCGGCGGTTTGAGTCAAGTTTATACCACTACAACTCCATCTAATGGTCTTGCGCTGAAGCTGTTTGAAGGAGCCTATGGCATCGGTGCTTATTCGAATGCCGATTTGCAAAAATATCTGACGGGCAAAAAAGCCGGTATTTCGCCCTCATTCAGCCTCTATGAGACATCTATGTCGGGTTCTTCCACCCCGAAAGATTTGCCCACTCTCATGGAATTGATTTATGGATACTTCACTTCTGTTAGCTATCCTGCAGACGAATTTGAAGCTACTCGCAGCCTCTATCACGGAGTAATACAAAATCAGGAAGCAAGTCCTGAGTTCGTATTCCAAAAAGATTTGACAAAGACATTGTTTAAGTCTCCGTATCTCCAGCAGCTCACTGCTGCTGACCTCGAGGCTTGTACTCGCGAAGGAATTGAAGCACTGGTGCGCAGCCGTTTTACTGATGCCTCGCAGTGGAGCTTCGTGTTCGTTGGTAACTTTGATGAGGCTCAATTGCGCACCTTGTGCGAGCAATATATCGCCACTCTCCCCTCAACCAACTCCGAGCCGAAACGCATCCTCAAGGCTGACCCTGAATATCAGATCGTAAAGGGAAGCGGTGTTTCAACATACACTACTGCGATGGAAACGCCACAAACATGGTGTGCAATCATCGAGTCTGCCACCCTGGACTTTAATTCAAGCAACGCGAAGATGGCGTCAATCGCCGGACAAATCCTTTCTGCTCGTTTGTTGAAAACTATTCGCGAAGAAATGGGTGCGGTTTACTCTATCGGTGCTCAGGGCGACATGGATGCTCAAAAAGGTTTGAATGCGTCTATAATCACAGCATTCCCCATGAACCCCGAAATGAAAGAAAAGGTCTTGGAGTCAATCGAGGCGGAATTTAAGGCTATGGCTGAGGAAATCACCCCCGAAGAACTCAACAAGGTTAAAGAATATATGGTGAAAAACTATGCAGAGCGTATGGAACAGAATCATCCTTGGGCATCATACTTGACTCGTTGGATTCTGACCGGTCAAAACATGATTAGTAACGCTCAGGAAGAAGTCAACGCCATAACCACCTCGGATATCCAAAAGTTCATGATGAATATGAACAAGCAAAAGAACTATCGCGTTGTAATTCTTGACCCTCAGCCTTGAAATGATAAAAAGTTCTAACATTATAGTTTTAATTGGCATTGTCGCTGTTCTGTCAGGGTGTTCCTTGTTTAAAAAGGAAGTGCCGGTGGCAGAACAGCCGGGCAATACCATGCCGCTCTATTCAACTCCGGTCGCTGATGCAACCAAAACCGCCGTTAATGCCATTGCCGGAAAATGGTTTGTGCGCACTGTTGGCACCATGACGCTGTCCGGAATTGAAGATGAAGATTGGCCATATCTTGATTTTGTGCCATCTGAAGGGCGCTTTTATGGCAGTGATGGCTGTAATGTCCTTAATGGCGAGTATAAGATTTCAGAAAATCAGATATTATTGTTGAGTAACGTCGCATCAACAATGAGATTGTGTGAAAGCGACTCGTTGTCTTTCCCGATGCAGTCGGCTTTAAACTCCGTTGGCTCGTTTACCGTTTCCAAAAATCAAGTCGGCTCAACGTTGCTAACTCTGATTAGTCGCAACGATAAGGTAGTGATGACGCTCAGCAAGAGTGACATTGATTTCCTCAACGGCGCTTGGCAGGTCGTTCAGATAAACGGTAAATCAATCGATGTTGCGGAAGCAAGATTGATTTTTGATGTCATTGATGGAAGAATTTCGGGAAATGCCGGATGCAATGCGCTCAAAGGTGAACTATCGCGAAATCCCAAAGTGGAGAACTCGCTGCAAATCAGCAATATTATAACCACTCTCAGGTCTTGCCCCAATCTTGCAACGGAGTCTGCATTGCTGATCGCACTTGAAGAAGTCGTTGCTGCCAATATTGACGGAAAAGAACATGTGAAACTCGTTGATGCCTCCGGGAATACGACGGTGAGGTTGAAGCGATTGTCACGTAGCGATTTCTAATGTCATCAGGCATTGAAGTTCGTGGGGTTAGGGTCAATAATCTGAAAAACGTTGACGTTTTAATTCCTCGCAATCAGCTTGTAGTGATTACCGGCCTGAGCGGTTCGGGTAAGTCCTCGTTGGCGTTTGACACTTTATATGCAGAAGGCCGACGACGATATGTTGAGAGTCTGTCGGCCTATGCTCGCCAATTTATGGGCAAAATGCAGAAGCCTGAGGCTGATAAGATTATCGGCTTGCCTCCGGCTATTGCAATAGAGCAGAAGGTTAATACGAGAAATCCGCGCTCCACCGTAGGAACTTCCACTGAGATTTATGATTACTTGCGTTTGCTGTTTGGAAGAGTGGGGCATACCTACTCTCCTGTAAGCGGTCGCGAAGTGAAAAAGCACTCTGTCGCCGATGTGTTGGCGGCTACATCAAAACTGCCTCTCGGCACAAGGATTGCCGTTGTGGCACCTTTAACTTATCCTGAAGAGCGTACATTGAGAATGCACCTCGAGGTGCTGCTCAAAGGGGGATATACACGCATTTATTTCAACGGTCATTTCATTGAAATAGAACAATTGCTCTGCGCGGAATCATTGCCTGAATTGAGCGGCGCGGATTTGGTTATTGACCGTTTGGCAATGGCCGACGACAAGGACTCTATGAGTCGCTTGACTGAAAGTATTGAAACCGCTGTCTTTGAGGGCCGCGGTGCAATGTCGGTTGTTGCTTGGACCGGCGATGAACAGCCTGAGCGGTTTAATTTTTCCACTCGATTTGAAGAAGACGGCATCACGTTTATTGAACCGTCGGATTTGATGTTCAATTTCAACAACCCGGTAGGTGCTTGTCCGACGTGTGAGGGCTTTGGCAAGGTAATGGGAATTGACCCGGGTCTTGTTATCCCTAACCCCGAACGCTCCATCTACGATGATGCCGTAGTTTGCTGGCGAGGTGAAAAAATGGGAGAATGGAAGCGATATTTCATAATGGAGAATCCGGACTTCCCGATTCACACTCCATATGCCGACTTGACCCAAGAGCAGCGCGATTTGTTGTGGCATGGACCCGAAGGGCGTCAAGACAGGCGTCGTGATGTTGCTTCCATCGATAATTTCTTCCGCATGGTGGAAGAAAACCTCTATAAAATACAATATAGGGTTATGTTGTCGCGCTATCGTGGCAAGACCTTGTGCCCAACCTGTCGTGGTGGACGTTTGCGTAAAGAGGCTGAATATGTTAAGGTTGGTGGTAAATCGATTATGGAGCTTGTGGCGATGCCCGTCAGTGAACTTCTCCCATGGTTCGAAAATCTGGAACTGAATCCGACTGATGCTGCCATTGCGTCTCGTATGCTTATTGAAATTAAAAATAGGCTGCGATTTCTTCGTGATGTTGGCCTCGGCTATTTAACTCTTGACCGATTGAGTAATTCATTATCAGGAGGAGAAAGCCAGCGCATAAATCTTGCCACGTCATTGGGTAGCAGTCTTGTCGGCTCGCTCTATATCCTTGATGAACCGAGCATTGGATTGCATCCGCGCGACACCCGGCAACTCATTTCCGTAATCAAGCAATTGCGCGATTTGGGAAACACTGTTGTCGTTGTGGAGCATGATCAAGAAATCATGGAGGCGGCTGATTATATAATCGATGTAGGTCCGATGGCGGGAGCTAATGGAGGGAGGATTGTTTATCAAGGCCCGGCCTCTATGATTGCCGACGCCAAAGATTCTTTTACGGCGGATTTCCTTATGGGCAGGCGTGAAATCCCTGTCCCGACTTCTCGACGTGCTCCCTGTGGCTTTATTGAAGTCAGAGGCGCGCGTGAACATAATCTCAAAGGCGTCAGTGTAAAGTTCCCACTTCAAGTGATGACAGTGGTGACCGGAGTTAGTGGCTCGGGAAAATCCACTTTGGTTCGCGATATCTTGTATCGGGCCATGGTGCGTAGACTCGGAGACCAAGCAGATGCTCCGGGACAATTTTCCGGACTTTATGGAGATTTATCGCGTATTCAGGCGGTGGATTTTGTGGACCAAAATCCGATAGGGCGATCGTCGAGGTCCAACCCGGCAACTTATCTGAAGGCCTTTGATGAAATAAGAGCTTTGTTTGCTTCAAAGCAAGCTGCCAAGCAAATGGGCTATACAGCCGCTTTCTTTAGCTTTAATGCTGCCGGTGGTCGTTGTGAGGAATGTAAAGGCGAAGGAGCTCTGACCATTGAAATGCAATTCATGGCAGATATTACAATTCCCTGTGAAGCTTGTAATGGCAAACGTTTTCGTCCGGAAATTCTCGAAGTGCGTCATCGCGGCAAAGATATTAATGATGTGCTTGATATGGCGGTCGATGAAGCAATCGATTTTTTCGCAAAAGGAGACACGGCCACAGAACGGCGCATTGTTCAGCGGCTTAAACCCCTGCAAGATGTTGGCTTGGGATATGTAAAACTCGGTCAGTCATCATCGACGCTCTCCGGAGGTGAAAATCAGCGTGTGAAGCTTGCCTCCTATCTTGCTCAAGAATCACCGCGCCCAACTTTGTTTATTTTCGATGAACCGACAACGGGGCTGCATTTCCATGACATTTCCACTCTGATGCATGCGTTTAATCGTCTGATTGATGCCGGTCATACCGTGGTTATCATTGAGCATAATCTCGACGTCATAAAATGTGCCGATTGGATTATAGATATCGGTCCGGAGGGCGGTGATGCCGGAGGTAACATTGTGGCACAAGGCACTCCTGAACAAATCATTGAGGTCGGTGGGTATACCGCCGAAGCGTTAATCTCCAAATTAAAAAAGATATGATACTGTTTCCTCATGCCAAGATAAATATAGGGCTTGATATTGTGGGCAAACTCCCTAATGGGTATCATCTGATTGATACTATTATGGTCCACACGGATTGGGAAGATGTCTTGGAATTGACTCAAGCCGAGCAGACCGAACTTGTTGTAACGGGGCGTCCTGTAAATTGCCCTCCCGAGAAAAATCTTGTAATGCGTGCCTATAATTTATTGGCAGAGACGGTGGGGGGGGTGCCTCCAACTCGAATTCAGCTTCACAAGATTATCCCTGATGGCGCCGGACTCGGTGGCGGCTCTGCCGATGCGGCTTATACCTTGCGAGGTCTGAATGAACTATATGAGCTGGGACTCGACAATCCAACCCTTGCGCAATTGGCGTCTCGTTTAGGTGCCGACTGCCCGTTTTTTATTTATGATGAGCCAATGTTCTGTACAGGAATTGGCACTGAACTCAAGCCTTTTAACTTGGGAGACAAATTATCCCCCTATACCTTGGCAATTGTAAAGCCTCCGTTCGGGGTATCTACTGCTGAGGCTTATGCCGGTGTGACAATCGAACGCCCGACCGAACCGTTAACCCATAGAGTCCTTCGGCCGGTTGAAGAGTGGAATAACACAGTGTGCAATGCCTTTGAACGCAGTGTTACGCCGTTTTTCCCGGCAATAACTGAAATAAAAACCGGTCTCCAACAACTTGGCGCGGTTTATGCTGCAATGAGTGGTAGCGGCTCAGCTGTCTATGCCTTTTTCCCGAAATCAGATTCCGAGGCATTGAAAGATGTACTTTCATCTAAATTTACGGACTGTGCTGTTCATGTCTCAAAAAATTCATGAACGGATTGTCAGTTTCGGGTGTTAACAAATTATTTGGCACTGTTTTTGCTGTATAATTTGAGTGAAAAAGTGACAATATAATTCTATCGAACTATGGATACTGAAGATAAGAAAGAAGAACAACAACAGCAGCCTAATGAGGAAGCTGCTCAATCTCAAGCGCAATCGGCCGATGAAGTTGCTGCGGAGAAAACCGTTGAAGAAAAACTTGCAGAGGCTGAAGCTGCTCTTGAAAAAGAAAAGAAAGAATATCTTTTCTTGATGGCCGACATGGATAATATGCGGAAGCGATTCATGAAGGAAAAGGCTGAAATTTTGCGCAATGGTGCCGAGGCGGCAATGAAAGCCTTGTTGCCCGTGGTAGATGATTTTGAACGCGGCATTGACGCCATAAAGAATACTTCCGATGCCGAGGCTGTAAAGGAAGGTATGATTCTGATTTACAATAAATTCATGAAATATCTTGAACAGAATGGCGTTAAACCCATGGAGTCAGACGGCCAGCCGTTTAATGAGGAGTTTCATGAAGCTGTTGCTCTCGTTCCCGGATTGGAAGACAAAAAAGGATTGGTTATCGACACCGTTCAGAAAGGTTACATGATTAATGACAAAGTGCTGCGCCATGCAAAAGTGGCAGTAGCTCAATAATATTGCCCCAACGCTATGGCTGAAAATAAGCGAGACTACTATGAGGTGCTCGGAGTGAGCAAGAGCGCCACTGATGATGAAATCAAGAAAGCCTACCGCAAGGCGGCTATTAAATACCATCCCGATAAGAATCCCGGCGATAAAGAGGCGGAAGAAAAGTTTAAGGAGGCGGCAGAAGCGTATGACGTGCTGTCAACTCCTGAAAAGCGTCAACGTTATGACCAGTTTGGTCATTCTATGGGCCAAGACTTCGGCGGACAAGGCGGTTTTGGTGGATTTGGTGGATTTGGCGGATTTACCATGGAAGATATCTTCGCTCAGTTCGGCGATATTTTCGGAGGTCGCTTTGGCGGCGGTTTCGGAGGAGCTGCCGGTCGTGGTAGCACGCGAGGACGTAAGCCTATGCGTCGTGGCTCCGATTTGAGAATCAACGTTAAACTTTCATTAGCGGAAATTGCCTCCGGTGTAACTAAAACGCTGAAAATACCCACCAATAACTCTTGTTCTCATTGTAATGGCACGGGAGCTAAAGATGGTACTGCGTTCTCAACGTGCCCGACATGTAACGGGCAAGGAACTATCGTGCAGATGCAGCACACAATGTTGGGAACAATGCAAAGTCAATCCGTATGCCCTCAATGTCATGGTGATGGGAAAATAATCTCTGAACCCTGTTCATATTGCTCAGGCACGGGCGTTGAACGCAAAGAAAATACTGTCTCTTTCTCTATACCGGCAGGTGTTAGCGATGGTATGATTCTCACAGTCAAAGGCAAAGGTAATGCCCCGGCGCGTGGTGGCATCAATGGTGACTTGCTTGTCGTTATTAATGAAATCAAGCACCCCGAATTGATTCGTGACGGCAATGACGTCATCTATAATTTGATGCTCGACTTCCCGTCTGCTGCTTTGGGCACAACTATTGAAGTCCCGACCATTACGGGGCGAGCTCGTTTAAATATCCCGGCCGGAACTCAGCCCGGAAAGGTATTGCGACTTCGTGGAAAAGGGTTGCCTGACCCGAATGGCAGTGCACGAGGCGATGAGCTTATCAATGTTATGGTCTATGTGCCGGAAAATCTTACAGATAAGCAGAAAGCGGCTATTGCGTCATTAAAAGACGATGCGAATATGAAGCCCGATGAGTCAACCATTCATCGACTTTTTTCAAAATTCAAACATATCTTCGACTAATCCTTCTCACATAATATCGAGCGGTGCATGCTTCGCAGAAGCGAAGTTTGCACCGTTCTTTTCGTTTTATACACGATATTAAAACGGTTAAAAAGAGTGGTGCAATTCTATCTCAATCCCGATGGGGTAGAGGCGTAAGGGGTCATGAAACGTGGCGCAGCTGTTGATGAGGTGTTGACTGTCGGGCTTGACTTTGCCGTGGAACACTTCTTTACCGTTAACGTTCACTTTGACCTTCTTATTGACATTAATCATTTCTTCCGATAGGTAAAGCGTAAATCGTCCTCGGTCGGCCTGCTTATAATATTTGTTGTGCTTGATGGGAATGTTCCAACGCGGTTCGCGTTCTGTTATTTCATACGTGACGCGGTCAACGGTCAGGGTTACCGTGTTGTCTTTAATTGTCATTTCATAGCGAGTGCGCTCGTTCCCTCCGGTGGTGTCGCGTTCTGTGACAGCGATGTTGTAGAATCCGCGTCGATATTGCCCGTCCATCGGAAAATCTTCCCAAATGAAGTGCTTGGGATTGACTGTGCGTCTGAATTGGCTCAGCCATGGAGTCGTTGGGGTGTAGTCTATACTGTGACCTCTATCGGCTATAAGCTCGATACGATGGCGATATTCGCCGGGATGGCTGAGCTCAAGGCTGTCAAATATGGCGTGAGTGCGTGCCGTAAGCAAATCGCGTCCGAACATATAGTCCTCAGCGCCTGTCAATAGCGAAAAACCTATGTGTCCACAGTTCTCTGCCGGAGATGTGCTCGGTATTTCGCCTCCTGCCATTGGCCCGGCTCCGGCAAGATAATCCGCATAATATGCGGCCAAACGTTGACTGCCATAGCCTCCTTCTGAAATGCCGAATAAGTATATTCGTTTGGCATCGATTTCGGGATTGAGTAGTGATTGGCGCAGCAGGCGTTCCCAGGCAAATAGCTTTGCGCGCTGCCACCATCTGTAGTACTTTCCCTCGTTTGGAATTTGTGGTATAAAGTATACCGATGGCGCATCGTCGAATCTGGAACAAATGATGTAGCCTGTGTCCCATTCGTGTTTCTTCGGTCCTGAACCGTGGATGTACCAGAATAGGGGCAAGCCGTCGTCCGGGCGATTTTCGCCCTTAACACCATAGTAAAACGGCATAACGGCATTGGGTTCTAACGAATCGGGTAATGCCCATCGCAGTGTGTCGGTGTTGGTCAGTGGACGCAGTGCCGGAAGTTTGTCCTCTTCAAATGCTCGATTGGCGTCGGCCCATGCTTGCCATACTTCGGTCCGCTTGGCTTCAATCTCATTCCACTTCATTTTGCCACTTTTCGTATAGTCTGCGAAGTTGCCCTGAAGGCATGACAAAAAATGGCGAGCCAAATCCGTCATCGAGTCTTGTCCGTGGCAGATAGTGATTGTCAAGAGCAGATTGAAGATTAATGCTGCGGAACGTTTCATGTTGATGAATGGTGTTTATTCAGAAAATGTTGGAGTGATTACATAATCGAGTTTCACGTCATGCGGTTCAGTCGGTATGCCGTCGCTGATAAGTTGAATGTCGTAGCCGACACCGATTGTAGTGGCGCGAGTCTTGGTTAGCAGCCGATCATAAAATCCTTTGCCTCGCCCCAAGCGGTTACATGCAGTGTCAAATGCAACCGCCGGTACTATAATCAAGTCTATGCTATTGGGATCAACAATGTTGTTACCTTGCGGTTCTTCAATGCCGAACGCTCCGATGCGCAAGTCGTTTGGATCATACTGAACGATTTCAAGTTCTTCTCCATTGACTCTGGGCAGAAAGATTTGTTTCCGTAGTGCCCATTTCTTTATGTGTTCATAGGTGGGCAACTCGTCCGGCAGAGCGTTATACAGCAAAATGCGTTGCGCCAAATGAAAGGCGGTCATTCCCTCTATTTTTGCGAAGACAGCGTGTGTCGCTTGTTTACGTTCGTTATCTGTCAACGCAAGTTTCAGTACTTTAATCTCTTTGCGTATTTCCTGCTTGTTCATTTGCTATGCAACTTGCGCTTCCGTCGGCAATTGCCCGGAGTGCTTCGGCAACCACATTGTCGGAGGTGTTGTGTATTTCGTAGAATGCGGCAGAACCGAGAATGTCTCTGGCTATTAGGGCTTTAATGTTTGTTAATAATAGCGGACGCGAAATGTTGATGTAATACCATCGTGCGGCAATGCCATTATCTGCCGCGTAGCGCACGAATTCTGAGAGCAAAGCCCCATCGGAAGGCAGTAACGTTAATATTTCGGACGATGATGAGGCTTGATCAAGTCGAGTTCGATTCTCATCGGCATATTTGAACGCAAATTTGTGGAGCAAACCGGCGTTGACCACTTGGGTGTACCAGCCTGTCAGGTTACTTGTGTCGGCAGGAACAAACTTATCCGGCATGATGCCCCCTCCGCCATATACTGTACGACCGGCAGCCGTATAAAAGATTTGGCTCTTGTCGAACTTTGCGCTATCGGCCGAGAATGCTTCGCCGGAATTGTAGCGATCAAGAATTTCCAGGTCGTAATTATCAAAATTCCCTTTTGTGAATGGTTTTTGAATGCATCGACCCGAGGGGGTATAGTAGCGCTGCGTGGTGATGCGCAATGCCGAGCTGTCCGACAGGGTTTCTTGTATCTGTACCAAACCCTTGCCGAATGAGCGGCGTCCGATAATCAGTCCGCGATCATTATCTTGTATAGCACCGGCAACAATTTCGCTCGCCGATGCGGAAAACTCGTCAATAAGTACAACGAGCTGCCCTCTCTTACATGAACCAAGACCGTTGGCAAAAACCAAATCATTGGTAATTTCGTTTCTGCCTCGTGTCTCCACGATGGCGTCAGCTGCTTGCAGAAATTCATTTGCCATGGCAATGGCGGTTCCGAGCAGTCCGCCACCGTTGCCTCGCAAATCGAGTATGAAGTTCTCTGCGCCGGAGGACTTAAGCAGAATCATTGCCGTGAGAAACTCATCAAATGTGTTTCTACTGAATGTGTTGACTTTGATGTAGCCCGTTGTGGGGGTAATCATGTAAGATGCATCGATTGAATTGATGGGGATTTCTCCGCGGATTATTTCGTAAGATAGCAAATCGGGAGTGCCATTACGTTTTATCCCTACCTTGACTTTGGTGCCTTCCGGTCCGCGGAGCAACTTCACGACGTCGTTGGCAGAGAGCCCTTTTTCAACCATAACGGAATCATCTATCTCAATAATTCGGTCACCGGCCATCAAGCCGACTCTCTCCGAGGGTCCTCCGGATATGATTTCCAAAATGGTAATCGTGTCGTTCATCAATTGATATGAAATTCCTATGCCAAAAAACGAGCCTTCAATTTCCGTATTGGCATCGTCTATGTCCTCTCCTGAGATATAAACCGTGTGAGGATCAAGGTTTTTGAGCATCTCCGGTAGTATATCTTCAATGAGCGAGTCAGGGGATATGGGGTCAACATAATTATCGCGTAGCAGTTCCATTACTTCAGCGAGTTTGCCAACTCCGGGAATCTCAGCCTGTCGGGGAGAAATGCGGTCGTGTGTGGGCAGTTGGCTGCCGAGCAGCAATCCGAATAGTAGGGCGGCTACTATCAGTACGGGCACTCCGATGAGTGCACCTTTGTTATTATTCTTCATTTAAGTTTTCTATGAGTTCGCATTCCACTCCGGCACGACGCAATAGGTCTATGCCATCAGTAATGCGATAGTTTTCGTTATATACAACGCGTTTAATACCGGCTTGGATTATGAGTTTCGAGCACTCCAAGCAGGGTGAGGCTGTTACATATAGTGTTGCTCCTTGGCTGGAGTTGGTGCTGCGTGCCACTTTCGAAATCGCATTGGCTTCAGCATGAAGTACATAAGGCTTTGTCAGCCCGTTTTCGTCTTCACAAATGTTTTCAAACCCAGATGGCGTTCCGTTAAAGCCGTCGGAGATAATCATCGAGCCGTCCACTATGATTGCTCCTACTTTGCGGCGGGTGCAGTAAGAATTTTCCGCCCAAATGCGCGCCATGCGCAGATAGCGTTTATCTAAAGCAAGTTGTTTGTTTTCGCGCGGTGTGTCCATGTCGGAGTGTTCTTATTATGTGCGAAAATACGAAAATTGTGAGAATTTTGCAAGTTTGCAATGTTAAGTGTCAAATTGTAACACAAATGTGTTGCAATTCGTAGATTTTTAAATGGCTGAAAACTAATGGTATAAATACAATATGATTAATAAAAATGAATTTTAACATAAAAAAATACGCAAAAATATTTGGATTATAAAATTTTTTGTATATTTGCGCCGCGAACGGTAGTGATTCTATTCTTTTCGTTCTGCATTTATGATGTCAAATTATCCAAATAAGGTCAATATTAATTTTTTTAATAACTATTTTTATGGAAACTAAAATTCAAACGAGGTTATTGGCTTTGCAAGGAAATCTTTTAAACTTTGCTTATATGCTGACGTCAAATCGTGATGATGCTTACGATCTTTTGCAGGACACTTTTGTTAAGGTGCTTGATAATGAGGATAAGTATGCTGAGAATGTGAATTTTAAAGGCTGGGTATTTACAATAATGCGTAATATATTCATAAATAACTATCGTCATCAAGTGCGTTCGGCTACGATAATAGATCAAACCGAAGATTTATACCATTTGAACACTGCTAAGGAGAGTGGTATTGACAGTGTGGAAGGGGCTTATGCCGCAGGAGAGATTACTGCCGCAATCAACAGCTTTCCCGATGAATACAGAGTGCCGTTCTCAATGCATGTGGCCGGCTTCAAGTATAGCGAAATTGCAGAGCAAATGGGTCTTCCGCTTGGTACTGTGAAAAGTCGTATCTTCTTTGCTCGTCAGAAACTGCAAGCGATGCTTGCCGACTATCGCGATCGTTGACCGGGCTTTTTCCGAGGAAAGATTTGCGCAATGAGGTCGGAGCGTCCTATTTTGCGCAGAGATTGCATGATGCTCGCAGTGCGTTCGCGGTCATACCAGAAGAAGTATTGTCGTTGCGCTTCTTTGGCTTTGGAATCGGTGGCGCAATATACTTTTTCGCCTGTGTAGGGGTGAATTCCGGTATAATATATCTCGGTGCTCAACGTCATCGGTGTGGGAGTGAAGTCTTGAACTTGTTCAAGGTGCATGTTGAGTTGGCGAGTGGTAGCCGCTAATTGTGCCATGTCCGCTTCGCGGCAGCCCGGGTGGCTGGAGATGAAGTAGGGGATGAGTTGTTGGCGCAGCCCATGCTTGCGATTTACGGCATCGAAAATATCGCGAAATTTATAGAAAAGCGTAAAATCCGGTTTTCTCATCAAGTGCACCACGTGGGACTCCGTGTGTTCCGGCGCCACTTTCAGTCGGCCGCTGACGTGGTGAGCGATAAGCTCCTCGCAGTAACTGCGATTGGCCTCGTCAACGGTCTTGGAGCCGGCCGGAGCCATTGCAAGGTCATAGCGCACTCCGGAGCCGATGAACGCCTTCTTTACTGCCGGCATTGCATTGACTTCACGGTAAATTTCAAGCAGAGGTCGATGGTCGTTGTTAAGGTTGGGGCATGGTTTCGGATGTAAACAACTTGGGCGCAAACATTTTGCGCAGATGTTTGTATCTTTGCCTCCCATTCCATACATGTTAGCGCTTGGACCACCTAAGTCTGAAATATATCCCTTGAAGTCAGGCATACCGGTAACGGCTTCCACTTCGCGCATAATCGAGGCTTTGGATCGTGACGCAATAAACTTGCCTTGGTGGGCTGAAATGGTGCAGAATGAGCAACCTCCAAAACAGCCTCGGTGCAAGCAAATGGAGTGGCGTATCATTTCATACGCCGGAATGGTTTTGCCTTGGTAGCGAGGGTGGGGGAGTCGGGTATACGGAAGATCAAAGCTCGCATCGGTTTCTTCAGTGCTGAGAGGTGCATACATCGGATTGACTCTAACTGCGTGCCGACCATGTTGTTGCCAAAGGGTCGTGTCGGGGCTGAGGCAGTTGCTTTGCTGCTCTATGTGTTTGAAATTAGAGGATTGTAGTCGCTTGTCGCTCCGGCATCTTTCGTAGCTGTTCAATATAATGTTGTGCTCATCGGCTGCCGGAATTTCACTCGCTTTCATGCGAACAACGGTTTGCGGTATGTCGTGAATGGTTGCAATGTTTTCGCCTTTTCCAAGTCGTCTCACGAGCTCGCTTATCGGCTTTTCGCCCATGCCATAAATAATCATGTCCACAGGGGCTTCTGTGATTATTGATGGGCGAAGTCGGTCTTGCCAATAGTCATAATGGCTCAGTCGTCTCATCGATGCCTCAATTCCTCCGGCAATAATCGGTACTCCGGGATATAGTTTGCGCAGAATTTCGGAATACACGATTGTGGGATAGTCAGGACGTGCGCCGGCGCGTCCGTTTGGCGTGTAGGCATCATCATGGCGTTTGCGTCGTGCCGCTGTGTAGTGGTTCACCATAGAGTCCATTGCCCCGGCTGATACTCCGAAGAACAGGCGTGGTGTGCCGAACTTGCGAAAATCTCTGAGGTCATCTCGCCAATTCGGTTGCGGAACTATCGCAACGTTTAATCCTAGTGCTTGCAAAGTTCGTCCGATTACGGCTGCACCAAACGACGGATGATCTACGTAGGCGTCGCCGCTGAATAGAACCACATCAACGTAGTCCCAACCGAGGGCTTCCATTTCTTTAACGGAAGTGGGCAAATATTTATCCGTAGTTGGGTTCATAAGTTTACCTCCTTGTCCTTTAACGCATCTTCCATCATCAGCATTTCATCGCGTAAGCGTGCCGCTTCAAGGAAGTCCATCTTTTTGGCGGCCTGCATCATTTGTTGCTTTAACTTTTCAATGTTTTTGCGCATTGCGTCGGGAGTCATATATCTCACCACAGGGTCTGCTGCGATGTCAACTTTTCCGGTGTATTCCGTTTCATAGGGCACCACAACTGAGCCAACGGCTTTTTTCGTCGCAGGTTTGCTTTGCTTGATGCGGCCTGCGGGCGTCATATCTTCAATTGCATCGCGGTCAAGTCCGACAATGTGATTGCGCGCTTTGATAATAGCTTGAGGTGTAATGCCGTGTTCTTCATTATAGGCAAGTTGTAGGGAGCGTCTGCGTTCGGTTTCGTCAATGGTGCGTTGCATTGAGTCGGTGACCTTGTCGGCATACATGATTACGCGCCCGTTTAAGTTGCGTGCTGCGCGGCCTACGGTTTGTGTCAACGAACGATGGCTGCGCAAAAATCCCTCTTTGTCGGCATCTAAGATTGCTACCAAGCTCACCTCGGGCAAGTCAAGCCCTTCGCGTAGCAGATTTACGCCGACAACCACATCGTAAACCCCCGCTCTAAGGTCATCTAGAATCTTTATGCGTTCCATTGTGTCAACATCGCTGTGCAGATAAGCTGTCTTAATGTCAAACTTGGCGAGGTAGTCATTCAACTCTTCCGCCATACGTTTCGTAAGGGTTGTGACCAATGTGCGTTCGCTATTGTCTGTGCGCAATCTGATTTCTTCCATCAAATCATCGATTTGATTAAGCGAAGGGCGCACCTCTATCACCGGGTCAAGCAGTCCGGTCGGACGAATCACTTGCTCTACCACTATTCCTTCGCAGCGGTGTAGTTCATAATCGGCGGGAGTAGCTGATACATATATGGTTTGAGGCACTAATGATTCGAACTCTTCAAATTTAAGCGGTCTGTTGTCCAGAGCCGCCGGTAAGCGAAATCCGTAGTCAACCAGGTTATTCTTGCGTGATACGTCTCCTCCATACATGGCACGAATTTGTGGCACGGTTACGTGGCTCTCATCAATTATTGTAAGAAAGTCTTTTGGAAAATAATCTAATAGGCAGAAAGGCCGTTCGCCGGGATTGCGACCATCGAAATATCGTGAATAGTTCTCAATTCCGGAGCAATGACCCAGTTCGCGAATCATTTCCATATCATAGGTGACGCGTTCACGAATGCGTTGCGCTTCAACGAGCTTGTTTTCGCGTTCAAAGTCGCCGATACGGTCGCCCAAATCAAGGCTGATTTGTGCAAGAGCTGCGTTTTGTCGTTCTTGAGAGGTTACAAACAAGTTGGCGGGATATATTTTGAACTCATCGTGTTGTCCGAGGCTCACTCCGTCGGTGGGGTGCACGGTTTTAATACTTTCTATCTCATCGCCCCAAAATGATACTCTTAATGTGATTTCTTCGTATGCCAAGCGGATTTCTACCGAGTCGCCGCGTACTCTGAACGTGCCTCGGGCAAGGTCGGCTTCATTGCGACTATAGAGTGATGCAACCAATTGCCGCAAAAAGTTATTGCGCGCAATTTGTTGACCTACGTGGATTTCGATAACGTTGGCATCGAAGTCGGCGGGATTGCCCATGCCGAAAAGACAACTCACCGAACTCACAACGACCACATCTTTGCGTCCGGAAAGCAGTGCTGAGACTGTTGAAAGCCGCAACCGCTCAATTTCGTCGTTGATCATCAAGTCTTTTTCTATATAGCGGTCAATGCCGGGTATGTAGGCTTCTGGTTGATAATAATCGTAATAGCTAACGAAGTACTGAACCGAATTGTCCGGGAAAAATTGTTTGAACTCTGAATATAGTTGTGCGGCAAGTGTCTTGTTATGGCTCAATATGAGGGTGGGGCGCTGAACGCGCTCTATCACGTTGGCCATTGTAAATGTTTTTCCCGAGCCGGTCACTCCGAGGAGCACTTGAGCGTCGAGCCCTTCATCTACTCCTTGCACCAAGGCATCAATGGCCTGAGGCTGGTCGCCTGTAGGTTGATATAGTGAATTGAGTTTGAATTTCATAATCTGCAAAGTTACGCAAAAACTTCACATAAATCAACCCTCCTGACTCTTCGTAGTTTCCAAAACTCCACGAGTTCGAAAGAATTGTGCACAAAATTGATTGAAAAATTTGCACAATCCAAAAAGTTGCCGTAAATTTGCACTCGCAAAAAGGGGTTATCTTTTCTGCAATCATATTGCCTTGTGGTGTAATGGTAGCACGTCGGATTCTGGTTCCGCCTGTGAGGGTTCGAATCCTTCCAAGGCAACAAAAAATCAACTCATTCGAGTTGATTTTTTTGTTTTAGCAGACTGTTGATTATTAGCGGCGTGGTGGACGTGGCATCTTGCGTTCGCTACCACGCGGTTCACGCATCTCTCTCGGTTTTTTGTCGCCTACCTTTGCCGGAGTGTGGTTGAAGCGCCACTGAATTGTAATCATTCCGTAGCGTGGCATGGTATTGGTCCATGTTTCGCTTCGTCCTTGTGCGTTCACGGTTATATAAACCGGGTCTATCTGTCCGAGTATATCGGTAACTGTCAAGCGAATGGTCATTGCGCCTTTGAGCAGCTGCTTGGAAATATTTGCATTCCAAAGCCATTGAGTGTCGTTCATTGACGCGTCTTGATAGCCCCGGCGCATATTCATGTTCATATTTGTGAAGAATCTTAAATCCCAAGGTAGTATCAGTGACGTGCCGGCGTTGAGACCGTATTGCATGGCATTGATCGGCTGAAAATTCGCTCGTTTTGATTGTGCGTTGGTCCAATGCGGTCCGCCGCTGAGCCAAAATGTTGAGCCGTTTTCAAGCTGATAGTTCAGTGCCAAATCTCCGCCCAGATTGGTGTTGCGCACCAACGAGCGCATTGCCGGACCTTGTGAACTCTGGAAGTCAACGCTATGGTTATATCCGGCGTTCATATTCATGTTTATGCGGAACTGCTCGCGGCTGCCGAAAGGTATGGAGTATCCCGTTGAACCTGATATGCTCCAATTGCCTTGGATATTCATTGGACGGGAAATGGTCACTCCCGTGTTGGGGTTGTATTCGTTGGCGCGACCGATTGCATTGTCCGTGAGGTCCCAATTTGCCGTTAAATAGAAGTTGTCGTGACGCTTGCGCCCGTATCGGTTAATACTGAACCCGGCGCGGTGTGTTCTTGACGATTTCAGATTCTTAGCATTGTTTTCATAGATAAAAAGAGGATTGGTGTTCGTCCTATTTGTAAGGAATAGATTCAGCGACGGATCGCTTTCGCTGAAACTGTATTGCGTTCTGACGTTGAAGCTTCTTTGTTCGTTGATTGATGAGAACGAGAAGGTGAAATTCGGTGTTAAGTGATGTTTTGTGCTTTTGATTACCTCATGGGTGGGCAACATGGTGTTGTATTCCAAGCGCTTATTGTTCATGGTGTAGTTCAGTGTAAGG
This sequence comes from Bacteroidales bacterium, assembly GCA_015061005.1. Classification (GTDB taxonomy): domain Bacteria; phylum Bacteroidota; class Bacteroidia; order Bacteroidales; family Muribaculaceae; genus UBA3263. The sequence goes on along the minus strand of SUXJ01000001.1, from coordinate 135,349 downwards.
CCCGCGTGAAACGATGGATTCAATCCGTTGTCGGTTGGTGCAATCGGTTGGTGTGAATAGTTGACGGCTGCACGCACATTCACGTCATTATTGCCTTGGTTTGAATTATAGCTATCATTGAGGTCTTGAATGGCGTTTTCCGGCGCGATTAGCGACGGCAATGCCTCCGGGGTTTGATTTTCTGCAATAAATAATGATTCATCATTTGAATTATATGCCCGATTGAATGATGCATTACCGTTAAATGTCCATGAACTTTGCCATTTGTCATCAATGATTTCAGCCCATGTGCGCCGATAGTTCACGTTTAGTTTAAAATCGTAATTATTAGTGCCGTTTGTTGTATATCGATCGCTATTGACCGGAGTGGTATTCGGGTCCTGGTTCGCTCCACCGAAATGCTGTTCATAAAGGCTGCGTATGTTGTGGTCAGAAAATGAATAGGACCCGTTTGCACTTATGCCTATGCGTCCTGCCATGTCCGGAGTTTTTATCTTGGTGTCAAGCTCGATTTTTGTATTAAAATTGTTGTTGTTCGAACGTGATGCAGTACGTAGCCGGTTAAGCAAAATGCTGTTGTAGCGTTCTGAATACGGACGAGCAAATACTGAGTCCAATGCTTCTATTCTCGAGCTCTCGATAGGTAGTTCCGTGAAAGTCGCTTCGCGGCTAACGTTGTCTCCATCGGTGGCATTCCAGTTTATGTCAACTTCGGCTTCTAAAAATACCGATTCCCATTTCTGCTTTATTTCGTGGCTGCTGCGCAAACTCTTTGCAATATTGCCATTGTTGGTCTCGCTGCGTTTAAAGAGGTCGCCGGAATCATAGAAATTGGTCTTCGAGGATTGAGAATGGTCATTGCGATCCGAGTACGTAAACACAGCGTTACCTTGTATGCGGAATTTGTCGTTGTCATACATATAATCCAAACCGCCCATCTCCACTTCCATTTCACCCGAACCTCCGCCTCCGCCTCGCCAGTTGCCTTTTGAGTTAGTGGTCTGAGTGTCTTGAATGTTGTTGCAGTTGGCAAAGGCGGAAAATCTCACCTTTTCCGTAAATCCCAAGCCAAACCCCTTGCCAATCCAACGATTATCAGTGCCATATCCTCCTTCAACCGAGGCCATAAGTCCGATGTTAAACTCTTTTTTAAGCACAACGTCCATTACCAGATTCTCATCTTGCTCATTGCGCGTTAGGCGCGAGGAGCGTTCTTGGGTCAGATATTCGTCATCACCGGCCTTGTCGTATACTTTAACGTTTTTGACTGAATACGCCGGCAAATTTTGAAGTGCAATCTGCGGATCTCCCTTGAAGAAGTCTTTGCCATTGAGAAGTAGTGAGTTGACAAAACGACCATTAACCGTTATTTGGCCCTCTGACGATAGTTCCACGCCATCGAGTTGCCTGATGAGCACCTCAAGCATGGAGCCTTCGGCAACGTTAAATGCGTCGGCGTTATAGACGAGGGTATCACCCTTTACCACCAAACGAACTTGGCTGGCCACTACTTCCACTTCGTTTAGCTGATGCACTTTTTCGCGATGTAGTCGCTGAGTGCCGATCCACACGGTGTTTTGGTCGCGAAATTTTACGTCAACATTGTGCATTTTAACGTCATAACCCTCGCGGTCAAGTGTCAAAGTGTAGTTTCCTCTGCCGGCATAGACCAGCATTCGTAAATTGCCGTCTGCGCCCACTGTCTTTGTCGAGTCATTCCCCAGTAGCAACTTAAATGGAACCGAAGTGGCATCGGTTGCCGATACAAGATTTACACGCACGCTGTCCAACGGTATCCATGCAGTGGTATCCGCCATGACGATGCGCCCGTTAATAATAAATTTCTCAAGGTCTTTGGCCGAAATGCCCAGACTCGTGATGACGCATAATGCAATGAGCAAAAGTTGTTTCATGTTGTTGTGTTTGATAATTGTGTTTTCAAAAATAACTCTGCAAGCCGACGCGCTGCTGAATGCGGGCTGTCGCTTAGCAGCGACAACACCTCTTGCGGGTCGTGCCAAGATGCTGAATCAACCTCGGAAGACAAACGAAGTGGCAGTGCTTTCACTCGAGCAAAAAAGCCTATCATCAGTAACTCTTTCTTTGGGAACCAATGTGTTAGCTTTAGTTGTAGCTCCTCAACTTTCTGACCGGTCTCTTCAAAAATTTCCCTTATAGCGGTGCTCTCGGCGCTTTCTCCCGGCTTGATGTAGCCGGAAACGAGGTTGTGAAATTTAGTGGAAATATAAGATTGTTTCAAAAGTAATACTCTGCCGCACTCATCGTAAACCAATGCAATTGCTGCTGCCGAAAATATCTCAAACCATGGCTTGGCACAAACTTCGCACCATGCCACTTTCCCTTCATCGCCAAGTTGGCGGTCTGTGAGTCTCGCTCCGCAATCCGGACAAAAAGTAAATCTCATATCGCCGACTAAGTTAACTAAATTTTAAATATAAAGCAAACCTAACGCCGAAGTTGCCAAAATGCCACTGCAGATGCGGCCGCAACGTTAAGAGAATCTACTCCGTGAGCCATCGGTATGCGTACCACGTAGTCCGAACCCTCAATGACTCGTGTTGATAATCCATCGCCTTCGGTGCCGAGTATTATTGCCAGTTTTGATTCGGCGGCAAGTGCGGCATCGTCAATGCTGACGGAGTTGTCTGTAAGTGCCATTGCGGCGGTCTTGAATCCATAGGGGCGCAAATCGCTTGTCGGATCGTCTATCCATGTCCATGGCACAAGAAAAACCGAACCCATTGAAACTCGTATCGATCGCCTATTCAGTGGGTCGCATGAGGTCCGAGTAAGCACGACTCCGTCAACTCCCAAGGCGGCTGCAGAGCGAAAAATTGCGCCGATGTTCGTTGTGTCCGTAACTGAATCAATAACAGCCAAGCGCGATGCACCGGTGCAAACATCTGACAATGTCAATGGCCGGCGCCTGCGCATTGCACACAGTACTCCGCGAGTTAACGTATAGCCCGTTAATGACGCCAAAACTTCGCGCTCTCCGGTAAAGACCTCAAGGTTGGGGTGTTGCGCAAGGATCGGGGCTGCATCGCCCGTGATGTGTTTTCGTTCACATAGTAATGAAATCGGCTCATATCCCGCCGATAAGGCAGTAAGTATTACTTTCGGGCTTTCTGCAATAAACAAACCCTTCTCCGGACAAAGCGAATTACGCAGCTGAGCCTCAGTGAGTCGAGCATAAACATCTATGCGCTCATCGCCTAACGATGTAATTTCTATAATCTTACTCATATTTGCCACAAAGTTACGCAAATTCTCCCACATCCTCCATATCTCATAAATCAAAAAATTATCTCCCCTTTGTCATCTCCCCCCCATTCTCATCATAAGAAACACAAGTAACATCTTACTCATAAATCTTATATATCTCGTAAATCGTAAAAAGTCACCCTCCAATCTACACTCTCCACTAAAACAGAATTTGGTCATCTGAGAAATTTTTGCTAAATTTGTAGCATTAAATTCCAATCACTATTAACAAAAATTATAGTTTTTATGACACCTTCGGAAAAATTCCGCGATGGTCAATGGACCTCTCACATTGACGTTAGTGACTTCGTGAGCCGTAACATCACACCTTACACCGGCGACGCCTCATTCCTTCAAGGCCCGACTGAACGCACTCTCAAAGTATGGGGCAAGTGCCTTGAAGCAATTGAAGAAGAACGTGCAAATGGCGGTGTGCGCTCAATCGATGCTGAACGAATTTCAACCATTACTTCTCATGGTGCCGGTTATATCGACAAAGAAAATGAACTGATTGTCGGCCTACAGACCGATGAACTTCTTCGTCGTGCCATCAAGCCCTTCGGTGGTATTAACGTCGTAAGAAAGGCTTGTGCTGAAAACGGCATTGAACTGCCCAAAAAAGTAGAAGATATCTTTGCACATTACCGCAAAACTCATAATGACGGAGTATTCGATGTTTATACTGAAGAAATACGCCGTTTCCGTTCGCTCGGTTTCTTGACCGGTCTGCCCGATAACTATGCTCGTGGTCGTATCATCGGTGACTATCGTCGTATGGCCCTTTACGGTATTGACCGCCTGATTGAGGCCAAGCGCGAAGACCTCACTCGTCTGCTAGGTCCGATGACCGAAGACCGAGTTCGTCTGCGTGAAGAAGTGGCTGAGCAAATCAAGGCATTGAACGACATGAAGATCATGGGTGAAATCTACGGGCTTGACCTCAGCCGTCCGGCAACTTCCGCTCAGGAAGCCGTTCAATGGGTTTACATGGCATATCTTGCTGCCGTTAAAGAACAAGACGGAGCAGCAATGTCGCTCGGCAATGTTAGCTCTTTCCTCGACATCTTCATTCAGTATGATTTGGATCACGGAGTAATAGATGAAACATTCGCTCAAGAACTGATTGACCAGTTCGTAATCAAACTGCGTATGGTTCGCCACCTCCGCATGGCTTCTTACAACGATATTTTTGCCGGAGACCCCACTTGGGTTACCGAAAGTATCGGCGGACGTTTCAACGATGGACGCATCAAGGTAACGAAAACTTCGTTCCGCTTCTTGCAGACTTTGTATAACCTTGGTCCGAGCCCTGAACCCAACATGACAGTGCTCTGGAGTCCCGAACTCCCCGAAGGCTTCAAAGACTTCTGCGCAAAAGTCAGCATCGATACTTCTTCTATCCAGTATGAAAACGACAACTTGATGCGCGAAGTACGCAACTGCGATGACTATGGTATTGCTTGCTGCGTATCTTATCAGGCAATCGGTAAGCAAATTCAGTTCTTCGGCGCACGCGCTAACTTGGCTAAAGCTTTGCTCTTGGCAATCAACGGAGGTCGCTGCGAAAACACCGGTACTCTGATGATTAAGGGTATTCCCGAACTCAGCTCCGATGTGCTTAACTTCGAAGAAGTAATGCGTAACTACAAAATCGTGCTCACGGAAATCGCTCGCGTTTATAACGAAACGATGAACATTATCCACTACATGCACGATAAGTACTACTACGAAAAAGCACAGATGGCTCTTATCGACACCAATCCTCGCATTAACTTGGCTTATGGTGTGGCAGGTTTGTCAATCGCACTTGACTCTCTGTCTGCTATCAAGTATGCCAAGGTTACTGCTCGTCGTAACGAAATCGGCTTGACCGAAGGTTTCGATATTGAAGGCACTTTCCCCTGCTTCGGTAATAATGATGACCGCGTTGACCACCTCGGCGTTGACCTCGTGTACTTCTTCAGCGAAGAACTTAAGAAACTCGCCGTTTACAAAAACGCGCGCCCGACTCTGTCGCTCCTCACCATCACTTCTAACGTGATGTATGGCAAAAAGACCGGTGCCACACCCGACGGTCGTGCTAAAGGTGTTGCTTTTGCCCCCGGTGCAAACCCGATGCACGGACGCGACACTCACGGTGCTATTGCATCGCTCAGCTCCGTTGCAAAACTGCGTTATCGCGACAGCCAAGACGGTATCTCAAACACATTCTCAATCATTCCCAAGAGCCTTGGCCCGAGCAATGAAGAAAGAGTTGAAAACCTCGTTGGTATGATGGACGGATATTTCACAAAAGGTGCTCACCATTTGAACGTGAACGTGCTCAATCGCGAAATGCTTCTTGATGCGATGGAGCATCCCGAACAATATCCCCAGTTAACAATTCGTGTGAGCGGTTATGCTGTGAACTTCACTAAGCTGAGCCGTGAACACCAGCTGGAGGTTATCTCTCGTTCATTCCACGAATCTATGTAATATCCAAGCACTCACATGCTCAAAGTACATTCATACGAAAGTATGGGAACATTCGACGGGCCGGGTCTCCGGCTCGTCGTTTTCCTCCAAGGGTGTCCGTTTCGATGCCTCTATTGTGCAAATCCCGACACTATTGATCCGGCAAGCCCCGATGCTGTGCCCACTTCCGTTGACGAAATCTTAAAGATGGCGGTGGAGCAAAAGCCCTTTTTCGGCAAGCGTGGCGGAATTACCTTTAGCGGTGGAGAACCTACACTTCAGGCTCGAGAACTCATTCCCCTGTTGGAGCGTTTGCGTGCGGCCGATATCCATATCTGTATCGACACAAATGGGGCTATCGAGTCGCCGGATGTGGACCGTGTGCATGATTTGGTTGATATCGTCCTCCTTGATGTCAAGCAGCGAAATGATGAACGTCATCGTCAACTTACCGCATGCTCAAATGCCCATACGCTTTCAACGGCTCGCAAATTGCGTGACAAAGGAAAAACCGTGTGGCTTCGTTACGTCTTGGTTCCCGGGATAACCGACTCTGAAAATGACCTCAGAGCTTGGGGGCAAGAATTTGCTGATTATGCAAACATAGAAAGAGTGGAAATTTTGCCTTATCACACTTTAGGCGTTCACAAGTATGAAGCTATGGGGCTTGATTACAAACTTGCCGCCACCCCTAAAAACACTCAAGAGCAGTTGGATCGTGCTCGCTCTATTTTTGAAGAATATTTCACCTGTCCCGTAATTGTGAACTAATGGTAATTGGCTTTGATGGCAAACGTGCCGTGATGAATTATACCGGCATCGGCAACTATTCCCGCTTAGCATTGGAGAGCATTTTGCCTCTGTTGCCGGATGCGACATTGCGGTTGTATACTCCGAAAATTCGCCCGAATGAACGTTTGGAACGGCTCCTCACATCGCCCCGGGTCGAATTGCAAACACCTGATAGGTGTGTGGGTAAACTTTTCGGTTCTTTGTGGCGCTCCAAGATGCTCACTTCTCAACTTCGACGAGAAACCCCTGCGCTATATCATGGATTGAGCAACGAATTGCCTTCCGGAATTGAAAAGTCGGGTATTCCGTCGGTTGTCACCATTCATGACTTGATTTTTTTGCGTCGGCCGGAATTCTATCATCGTGCCGACGTGGAGATTTGCCGAAAAAAATTCGAATATGCCGCTCGCGCCGCCAATCTTGTCATTGCCATATCTCAGCGTACTGCCTATGACTTACGTGAACTTTATGGCATTCCTGAAGAGAAAATCCGAATTGTTTATCAAGGCTGTTCTCCAATCTTCACCCAAGAGGTATCTGCTGATGTGATTGAGGCAAATCGCCGACGATTTGGTCGCTATATCATAGGGGTGGGAACAATAGAAAGTCGCAAGAATCAATTGCTCGCAGTAAGGGCTTTGGCAAAATTGCCCAAAGATGTAAATTTGCTGCTTTTAGGACGCCGAACCGCTTATGCAAAACTTCTCGATGAGGAAATTAACCGCTTAGGTCTTCAACAGCGCGTCACGATGCTTCAGGGAGTACCTATGGCTGGAATTCCCGGACTTTATGCCGCAGCAGAAATCGCTTCGTATCCCTCGTTCTATGAGGGCTTTGGAATTCCGATGCTGGAGGCCATTGCCGCCGGAGTCCCCGTAGTTGCGGCTACGGGCTCATGTCTCGAGGAAGCCGGCGGCCCCGGAGCAATATACGTTGACCCGACTAATATTGACGAATTTGTCAATGCGGCGATGACGCTGCTCGAAAATCCGCAGCTTAGGGCTGAAATGGTTAGCCGTGGACGAGAATACATTGCCCGATTTGCTCCCGAAAACTTTGGTAAAAACTTAGTGGAAGTATATAAAGAATTAATTTCAATACCATGAATATTATTAGTCTTATTGCGGCTGCTGCCGTAAGTGTTATAACTATCAATCCCGGCAGTGACGTAGGTCAAAAGATAGCTCAGGTAATCGCAGAAAAAGCTCCGGAAGATTCTTTGACGATACGCTTGCAAAATGCGCGCTACGATTTTCATCCCGAGCAAGGCCTTGAACGCGAAATTTATATTTCAAATCATGACCAGCCAAATCCGCGTGCTGTCGGAATTGCAATCGAGAGTGCTTCAAACGTGACCATTGACGGAAACGGTGCGGACTTGATTTTTCATGGGCGCATGATTCCGATGATTATCACTGATTCGAAAAATTGCATGGTGCGCAACTTAAGCATCGACTTTGAGAATCCTCACATTGCGCAAATCGAAGTCGTGGAAAACGATACGGTTAACGGCATCATCTCCTATCGACCGGCTCCGTGGGTAAAGTATGAAGTAACATCTGACAACTCATTCATGACCTTTGGCGAGGGCTGGAGCCACGTGCCGGTTGCCGGAATCGCCTTTGAGCCCGAAACCGGTAGAGTAGTATATCGCACTGCCGATATTTGGGCGGGAACTCGAAATGTCAGCGAACCCGAGCCGGGACTGATTCGTGCCCCTTGGAACGATAAGCGTTTGCTCCCGGGAACTCGCCTAGCACTGCGCACGTGGAATCGTCCCACTCCCGGCATTGTCCTCGCTGATGACCGTGATATTAACCTGACAAATGTTACCGTGCACTATGCCGAAGGAATGGCATTGGTTGCGCAGATGTCAGAAAATATTACTCTTCAAGGCTTCCAAGTTAGCATTCGCGAGAATTCCGGACGCTGCTTCACTTCGCAAGCCGATGCTACTCACTTCAGTGGTTGCAAAGGTTTGATTCGCTCTGAGGGTGGACTCTACGAGGGTATGATGGACGATGCCATCAATGTTCATGGCACCTATTTGAAACTCATTGAACGTCGCGATTCAGTTAGCGTACTTGCACGCTATATGCATAGTCAGGCCTATGGTTTCCGGTGGGGCGAGCCGGGCGATACAGTGCAATTCATCGCTTCAGCCACGATGGACCTTATCGGTGAGAAAAACATTATTGAATCCATCAGTATGGCAAAGGGAGGCAAAGACGTTGAAATTCGTTTCCGTAACCCCGTGCCGCAGTGCGATGGCGCGGTTGGCATTGAAAATCTCACGTGGACTCCCGAAGTGATTTTCAGCAACAATATTATCCGCAATAACCGTGCACGCGGAGCTCTGTTTTCAACTCCGCGCCGAGTATTGGTGGAACACAATCTCTTTGACCACACCTCCGGCACCGCTATTCTTCTCTGCGGTGACTGTAACGGTTGGTATGAAACCGGTGCGTGTCGCGATGTGACCATTCGTCGAAACCGCTTTGTTAATGCACTGACCTCAATGTATCAGTTCACCAACGCCGTGATTTCCATTTATCCCGAGATTCCGCAGCTTGAGAATCAAAAAGGTTACTTCCATAGCGGCATTAAAATTTACGATAACGTTTTTGATTCATTCGACATGCCTCTGCTTTACGCTAAGTCAGTCAATGGCCTCGAATTTAGAGACAACATCATCTTGAAAAATTCCGACTTCGCGCCTTGGCATCCCCAACGAGCGCGCTTCCGCCTTGAACGCGTCTCCAACACCAACATCTCCGATTAAACCTCCCCCCTACTATGAGTAGAAAGAAGACAATGGCAGATCTTGGTCGAGATACGACCGAGGAATTCCGCAGAAAAGATAAATTTCCCATCGCAGTGGTGCTCGACAACGTCAGGTCATTAAATAATATCGGATCTATTTTTCGTTCCTCCGATGCCTTTTGCGTTGACCGAATATGCCTTTGCGGCATTACCGCCACTCCTCCGTCAGTAGAAATCCACAAAACTGCCCTTGGGGCAGAAGAATCCGTAACGTGGAAGTATTTTCAGACCACTGCCGAGGCACTTGCCGAGCTGAAAGCCGACGGTTGGACCCTCTGCGCCGTAGAGCAAGCCGACGACTCCATCTCCTTAGAGCACTTTCTACCTAACCCGGACAAGAAATATGCCATTGTCCTCGGCCACGAAGTCTATGGCGTTGAGCAATCCGTTGTCGATGCTTGCGACCTAACCCTTGAAATTCCTCAGTTCGGTACCAAACACTCTCTCAACGTAGCCGTAACCGCCGGCATTCTCCTCTGGCACCTCGCCTCCTCACGCCTCAGGTTGTCAATAAACCCCTCAAAATTGTAGGGTCGAGACTTGTCGAGGGCGCTGAAAAAGTCCCAAAATCGCATTTTTCGCCAACGCCCCCATCTCACAAATGTAGGGGTTTGACTTGTCAAACCCGGGTGCCGCTCACGCATAACTCGCTGAATTACAGCATCTACTGCCGGCGGTAGAGACAAATCTCAACCCTACATTTTTAGTGGGTCGTATTGGCGGTTTTAAGGTCGTAGTTACTGAAAATCGGACTTTTTCAGCGCCCTCGACTTGTCTCGACCGGATGCCGTAGATACTGAACTTTAGCAAGGCGCGCATTGGCTGCACCCGGTTTTGACAAGTCAAACCCCTACAATCAAGGCGAGAGTCGGATTGGTGTAAGTCTCGATATTAACAAAGATTAACAATTGGGGGGGGTAAAATCTGATAATTTTAATAACTTTGCAAATAAATGTAAAATTATTAAAATCAGTCGTTATCACATGAGAAAATCTACTATTATTCTGTTTCTGATGTCGCTGTTTTATGCGAATGCAGAGTTGCCTGAGTACTTCACGGTGCATGAAGCGGATGGGACAGTGACGTCTTATTCAATTTCCAAGTTGGATAAAATTACATTTGATGCCGATGCCTCCGGTGGTATCGGGGTTTATGTTGAGGGTAAAGAATCGGCAGATAGGTATCCGTACCAAGGTCGTTTCGGTATGACTTTTGAAACGGAAAAAATCGGAGTCAATGGTGACGAGTCTTCCATAGTTGCCGTGGAAACTGATGATTCAAGTCTTTTGCTCACTTATGACCCGATTGCCGAGATTGTCAGCGCAGTTTCTTCGGAATCTGTTCAGAGTCTTCATGTATATAATGTGAGTGGTCAGGCGGTCAAGGCTGTTAGTTCGGAAGCAGACCGGGTAAACATCTCCGTTTCGGATCTGAAGCAAGGAGTATATGTGGTTCGAGCCATAACCGATAATGAAACGCAATGCATTAAGATTATTAAACGCTAAAGACGAAATCAGATATGAAACTCAATAGATTTTCGGCAATTATTGCCATATTGTCAATATTTTTCGGGGCATCCGCTCAAGAGCAATACTTGCATTTATATAAAGACGGAAGCCTGATTGAATCCTATAAAACGGCAAGCATCGACTATATGCAGTTGGACGATGAGTCCGGCGACATAAATTTGTATCGTAACGGCAGGTGTTTTACCGTAGGTAATTACGGGGGTGAGATTGACAGCTTGAGTGTTGCCGGGGAGGTAATGGCGAGTGGTATTTATATGGGCGTTATAGGTTTTAATCAAGCCTTATATAGCAAGGATATAAGCTCGCTTTCCAATGCAACCAAATCGCAGTACACGAGTTTTATTTCAAATCTGACGTCATCGAACGGCACTCTGCTTTACTATGCCGTAGATAACGCTTTGGAAACTTTGAAAACCGCGCAGCTACCTTCCGATTTGGTAAACGTATCCGTGGTAACGTTTACTGATGGATTGGATCAAGGCTCGGTAATGATGAATAGCGAATATACTACAAACGAAGCCTATTTGACGGCGATGAATGCCGAACTGAACGACATGAGAATAGGCGGTTTGCCTGTTACGGCATATTCTATCGGTTTGCGAGGTAATGACGTGACAGACGTGGAGCAATTTCAGCGGAATTTGCAACTGTTGTCAACCGAATCCGGAGGTGCCGTTGAAGTAAATGACATATCAGAAATAAATGAGAAATTTAATGAGATTGCCAATGAAGTGTATTCCGCAAGCTCTATTCACACAATCAGTTTGACCATTCCGGGTCAAAGCGACGGTACGCGAGTGCGTTTTTGCTTTGACGGAGTCTCGAATGCTGCAAACTCATCGATGTATATAGAGGGAACGTTCAGATTGCGCGACAGAGCCTTGGTTGATTTGTCATATTGTGGCATAACGGCAGATGAAGGGACAGAAATAGTCGGAGTGCAATCCGGCATTCATGTCACTTTTACTTTCAAGCGCGTGCAAAGTGAAACGTCCACACCTATCAGTGCCGATTCAATCAGTCAGTCAAGTTACATAGAATCTACCGGGAAATGGCAGATCAATTCTGAGTTTAATACCGGCAGTGATGTTGCGATCGAGGAGACACGCCAAAGTGCGGTAATTATGTTGGTACTCGATTGCTCCGGATCGCTTGGCTCGCAGTTTTCTACCGTCAAAACCCAAGCAAATAATTTTATCGGCAAACTTGCCGGATATGGCAATGATAAAACCGGATTCAGTTACGTAGATTTAGATTTGTCGGGTTCGCGGATTTTTGCCGATATGCCTTATACGGATATGGTTCCGGTAGAGGGCGGCACATTTAGCATGGGCGCCACTGCTGAGCAAGGTAATGATTATGCCTCTGATGAGCGACCAACTCACAAGGTTACTCTGAGTGATTTTTATATCGGTAAGTATGAGGTGACTCAGCAGCTGTGGGAGTACGTGATGCTGTATTCCGGACCGTGCGCCGACGGTTCGACCATGAGCGCGTATAGTTCGGATGCGTGGTTGGGTAGTGACCCGTCATCGAGTTACGGCAAAGGCGATGCGTATCCGGCGTATTACGTTAGCTATGATGATATAGTCGATGTGTTTCTTCCGCGTTTGAATCGAATAACCGGCAAGGACTTCCGTTTACCCACTGAGGCGGAATGGGAGTATGCTGCAAGGGGCGGGCAAAAGTCGCAGGGTTATAAGTACTCTGGCAGTAATACCCTTGATGATATAGCTTGGTACTATGACAATTCCGGCTCAACCCATCCTGTTGGTCAGAAGCAGCCGAATGAATTGGGATTGTATGATATGAGTGGTAATGTATGGGAATTGTGTTCTGATTGGTATGGTTCCTATAGTTCGAGTGCACAAATGGATCCTACCGGACCCACATCCGGCTACTACCGCGTGGACCGTGGCGGCAGTTGGCACATCTTCGCGCGGAGCTGCCGTGTTTCGGGCCGTGGCAGCAATAATCCCGAGATCCGCTACAACAACCTCGGCTTCCGCTTGGCTTGCCGTCAGTTTTAACCTCTGCGGGTCTTCCACCTTTCATTTTCTGTAAGCTAAAAAAGAACAATTTCTGAGGTGAGTGGCAGACTGCGAAGCTCGCGATGAGCGGAGCCATCGCGTAGCCGCAGTCCGCCACTCACCGAAGCATACACACAAAAAATCAGATAATGCAAATACAAATTTTCAGTATCCCGATTCTTGGCGGCGAAGAAATGATGCAAGAGTTGAATCGTTTCCTCAGGGCAAATCGTGTTTCCGATATACAAAAGAGTATAACGGAAACAGGGGGCACAAGTTATTGGACTTTCTGCATAACATATCTGCCACAAACCGGAGTCAAGGCCATTGAGTCGGAGACGCGTAAAGGGAAGATTGATTATAGAGAAGTGCTCGATGAGCCGATTTTTGCGCGTTTTTGTGAGTTTCGTAAGGTTCGCAAGCAGATTGCAGAGGAACAGTCAATTCCGCCTTTTGCAGTGTTTACGGATGCAGAGCTTGCGGAGATTGCCAAGTTGGAGACGGTCACAGTAAGCAGCATGAAAAGCATTCAAGGAATTGGCACAAAGAAAGCCGAAAAATATGGCGAATATTTTATTATAGCAGCTGAAGCAAAGAAAAATGAAGAGAGTGGGGAACCTGATTGAGAGGATTGCCGATTATGATAATTTGCATTTGGCTTTTATAAAAGCGTGTAGAGGCAAGCAGGGAAAAGCGGAAGTTGCAAAGTTTAGGGCACAATTTGATTTGAATATTAGAAGACTCCGTGAGTCAATCTTGACGGAGAGTGCAGATATAGGCAATTATAATTATTTCGAGATTCATGACCCCAAGACGCGTATAATATGCGCCGCCTCATTTCCCGAGCGAGTGTTGCATCACGCAGTGATGAACGTTTGTCACGACATCTTCGATAGGTCATTGATTTATGACACTTATGCCACTCGGAGAGGTAAAGGAGTGTATGCCGCTTTGGATAAAGCGATGAAGTGCATGTCGAACTATAAATATGTTGTGAAGTTGGATTATCGGAAGTATTTTGATTCGATAGATCACGAGATTCTTAAACAGAAGGTGGGGCGACTGTTTAAGGATAGGGCATTATTGAATTTGTTGACGCAAATAATTGATTCATATAACGTGAAGGAGGGAAAAGGAGTGCCAATCGGAAATTTGACGAGTCAATATTTTGCGAATCATTATCTTTCATCGCTTGACCATAGGATGAAAGAAATTGTCAGAGTGCCGATTTACATAAGATACATGGATGATGTTTTGATGATGGATAATGATCGGGTGAGGCTTAAGGGTGCGGTTAAAGAGCTGATATATTATTCGGCAACAAATCTGAAGTTGGCGCTTAAAAGTCCTGTTTACCGAGTCGCTGCAAGCGGCGTTCCGTTTCTCGGCTACGTAGTTCACCCGAATTATTTGACTCTTAACGGACGCAGTAAAATCAGATTCAGACGAAAACTGACCTCCGCAACTGCACTATATGAGAAGGGTTTTTATAGTGAACAGGAGTATCAACAAAGGTTATTGCCATTGTTGGCATTTGTCAAGCATGCAAAATGCAGGGGATTAAGATCAGCTTGTTTGGCATAAAGGGCATAGGGGTATTGACCATCCGGCAACAACCGCGTGAACCGTGGCGGCAGTTGGAACAACAACGCGCAGAACTGCCGTGTTTCGAACCGTAACAACAATAATCCCGAGAACCGCAACAACAACCTCGGCTTCCGCTTGGCTTGCCGTCAGCTTACAGAAAAGAAGGTGGATGCCTTAACAGAGTTTTATAAACCGGTCAATGTCCTGGACGCCGATCCGTGAGGATTGGCGACGAATCTTATCCGACGCAATCGGAACATACGAGTGGCAGCTATGGTAGGAATGCGGTGGCATTCACGACGTATCTGTCACTTTGGATTGTCGGAATAAAAAAATTCGGGGAAAGCTTCAGAGAAGCTAACCCCGAATTTGTGTCCGAAATGAGACTCGAACTCACACAGCCTACCGGCCACTACCCCCTCAAAGTAGCGCGTCTACCAATTCCGCCATCCGGACAAATTAGGTTTGAGAGCGAAAAACGGGACTCGAACCCGCGACCCCAACCTTGGCAAGGTTGTGCTCTACCAACTGAGCTATTTTCGCGTATGTAAATGTACTCTCTTAGAGCGAAAAACGGGACTCGAACCCGCGACCCCAACCTTGGCAAGGTTGTGCTCTACCAACTGAGCTATTTTCGCGTTGTTGCTTTGGTTTTGCGATTGCAAAGTTAGTAACTTTTTATGAACTGACCAAATATTTTTCTGAAAAAATTGCATAAAATAATTAACTCGCTGATTTGTAGTGGCAAAAATAAACGTGGCGACTAATTAGCCGCCACGTTGAATATGGTTTCGGAGTAATTAGAGGCGCACTTTTTGTCCGCTGCCGGTCACGTATATGCCTTTGCCGGCATTGGTCACTCTGCGGCCTTGGAGGTCATAGAGTATTTTGGCTTCGCCATTTGCTTCTGTGATTTCTTCAATACCTGTTTGCCCGTTTACGGTTACTGTACATGAGTCTGTATAACCTTCGGCGACTGTGGCGGTGATAACGGCTGTTCCTGCTCTAACTGCGGTTACTTTGCCGTCAGCGTCAACTGTGGCAACTGTTTCGTTGTCGGAGGTCCAAGTAGCGGTTTTGCCTTTATAGGTCGGAAGGATTGTAGAGCGGAGAGAACTTTCATCGCCTGCTTCGAGAGTGAGCTCGGAGGGGCTTACGGTTACTTTGTAGATTTCAACTGAGGGAGCAGGGTCGGCCATGCCGGTTTGTTCCATTACCCATTGAGATGATACTGAGCCAGAGAGCACCCAGATTACGATTCTGTTATTTCCGGCGTAGTGCAGATAAGGATAGGTTTGATTGCCTGCTTGAGTTGATTTGATGCCTACCAAGCCATCGCTTGCGATTTCGATTTCGTAGGGTGCGGAGTTATAAGCCTTGCCTACAGCGTTCATTTCCGTGTTTGTTGATGCGTGGCTTTTGGGGAGAACCTTATCTGATGCCGGGTTGTAGAAAAAATATGCATCGGGGTTTTTAGCGTCGGGGTCTTTAACGAGTACGAAGACGTTTTTTTCGTCGTCGGCATTCTCGGTCACTGTGAGTTTCCCGGCGGAATTAACCGTCATGTAGAGGGTCCCTTCACCGGGAACGGAGGGGTGGTTGGTTGCTTTGATGCGATATGTGGCTCCGTCAACGGGCTCAACTACTTCCATTGAGT
Organism: Bacteroidales bacterium; assembly: GCA_015061005.1. GTDB lineage: Bacteria > Bacteroidota > Bacteroidia > Bacteroidales > Muribaculaceae > UBA3263. The sequence goes on along the minus strand of SUXJ01000001.1, from coordinate 119,192 downwards.
TCATAAACTCGGCGAGCGCATTGTTGAACTTAACAATTGCATTGTAGTTATACGTCTCGGAAGAATTAAATTCGTTGATTGCATTGGTTACTTCTTCGGGGACATGGGTTGCGGGAATGCGAGTGCCAACGATTCGGTCATTCACTTCTCCCTTATTTGCTGTAGCAACATTGAGTCGGTGCTGCATCATGTCGGCCGAGGCTTGTTTGTTGAGGCTGAAGTCATCGTCGGCGCAATATTCGTATTGGTCGCCGGTTATGGTTTCAATAGAAATCTTTTTGTAGATTTCGCAGCCTGTGTTGCCGCCGGCATAGGTGCCTTCTTCGAAGATGAAGCCGATTTGGTTGTCGGCGGTGAGGGTCATTGTGGAGTAGGCTGAGCCGATGTAGCTGACTTGATAGCGACCGTTCCAGTTTGCAAAGTCGGAGGGTTCGTCGTAGTCGGAGGGGTTTGCCAATGATTTCCAAGCGATGGAAACGTTGTTGCGTCCGCCGCCATAGGGGAATGATTGAAGGGCAATGTAGTGTTTCTCGCCGGTTTCTTTGTTTTTGGCGGGAAGAATCATGATTTCGCCGTTACAAGCGTTGATGTTGCCCATGCCCATGTTGGTGTTGAAGTGGCTCATCCAGTCGCCTTCGCCGTTTTCGATGTCGGTGTAGCGGAAGATGTTGAAGTTACGGTTACCACCATTGCCGCGGGCTGCAAGGAGGATTGAGCCGTCGGGGAGTTCTTCACACTTGGGTTCATCAGCACCACTGGTTACGCCTGGTTTGCCGGCTCCGCCGAGTACTTTCCAGTTTTTGCCGAAGTCATCAGTATAGAGTACCCAGTTACGCAGAGTATTGTCTGAAACGGCGCGGCCGGAGTTTACGCAGTAAACGCGATAGTGCGTGCCAACTTTGATATGGCGGCTTTGAACCATGCGACCTGAACCGATGAATTGACTCTTGATAGGGCCTCCGGCAGCGTCTTCTCCGAGGAGAGCATAGATTTGTTTGTATTGACCGTCGTCGGGCTTGGTCCATGTCTGACCGCCGTCAGAACTCCACCAACGAACTGAGGGTTGGGGATTTTCGCGAGTGCTGGAGAAGAAGTTCATGCGTCCGGCGCATGCAATTGCGAGGATTTCGCCGCTTTCGCGGTCGCTGACAATTGCCGGGTCGCCGTAACCACAGTCAAGACCTTCGATAATGATGCCGTTACCGTCTGATTTTTGAGCGGAGCCATTACCCATTGCTACGGGCTGACCGTCGGCTCCATACATGTGACCGGGTTCGCTCCATGTGTCGCCATTGTTGTCGGAGTAGCTCATGTAGATGTCGATACGACCGGCACCAATATCACCGCCGCAGTAGCGATAGTCGTTGAGGGTGACAATACGTCCTTTGTAGGGACCGGCTGCAACTGTTGTTATTGCGGGAATGCGATAGCCAACGTTGAAGGGGTCTTGACCTGTTGTGATGAAAACGGGGAAGCCGCTTGCCGGCATTGCCAGCGGATTCATCAGGGTGTAGCTGATGTTTTTAATGACTGCCGGACCGGTTATGGTATGGAATGAGTTGTCGAATCCGTTTGTTACGTGAGTCTCAACAGAGTTATCTCCCTTAAGAATCGTAGATTTTGCGATGATTTGGTTAGTGGGAGTGTTAAATACCCATTCTCCTTCAGAGAGGGTAACGGTGTTATTGTTCATGGATGCAGTTGCACCGGCAGGACCCACAACTGTGATTGACGGGCTGGTAGAGATGGTCCAAACATTGCCTTCGGCGGTTTCGCCGATGCTGGGACGGTAGGGGGTAAAGGTTACTGAAGATCCGGCATCAGCGCCTGCAGTCCAGAAAGCAAGGCGTTGGTCGCGGTTATTGATTTTTTGTGCGGTTTTACCTTTAACGTAGATATAGAATGACGGACGGCTCAAGTTGGAGGATTCTGTCATTTGCCAATCATAGGTGCGAGTGGTTTCCTCAGTCGGATCAGCCAAAATTACGTATGCAGTACCGCCATTTGTTCCGAGTGAAGCCGGATTGGCCGGAGCGGAGAGCATTACTGATGTTCCGGCTGCTTTGTTGTAGAATCGGAAGCCATCAGTTTCATTTCCTGTGATACACCAGAGTTGGTTATCCATGCCTGTAACGTCGGAGGAGTTAAGGGGCATATAACCATCAATGTTGGTGTCGGAGAACAGATATTGCTGAGCACCTATTGCCATAGTGTACCATTGAGTATCGTCGGCGAACTTTCCGTTGGTGATTGTTGTGGTTACCAAACTGCCGGGGTCGGAGCCTTGACGCTTGGCAATAGTGACAGTAAAGTCTGTGAGTTCTACGGGTTTATTTGCGCCGCTAACTGCGATTGCAGCAGTGTCATATTCTGTCAACCCGGATACTGAAAAAGTTTGGGGCTCTTGGGTGATTGTAACTGCGCCTTTGTTGTTAGCATTGTAGGTGATCGTTTCCCATGCTCCGGTTTTGGCGGCTTTGAATGAGTATGCTTGAACATAATAGCCTGAAGTTCCCGAGATGGTGATTGTTGATGCCATACTTGTGCCGGCATTGTAGATTAGCGGACCTTGAGAGGTGTTATTGAAGTTGTTTACACCGCATCCAACTACCACTCCGGGAGTAGCGGTAGATGTCCATGTGGAACGGTAGTTGCCGGATCCGGTCCAAGTGCCATTTTCCGAGGTCACTGTGATGACGATTGGTTCCGTTTCGGCTGCTTGTATAGCAGCACCGGCTGTCAAGGCAGCGAGAACGAGAGCATGTTTTAGCTTCATCATGATGAGATTGGATAAAATTGGTTATTAGATTTAATTATATGTTTCGGATATAAATATCGTTGCGAAATTACGAATTAATAGCAACTTATGGAAAGAAATGTAGTTAATTTACTTTAATTTGATGGTTTGGGGGGTAGAGGGAAGTCAGGGTGGTGATATTGTCCTTTGGTGCGCGTGAAGCGCCAATAGTTCACCGAGTGTGTGGGGCATCCATGGTAACAGCGCAGGCACCATGTGCAGTTGTTGCCCCATTGCGGACGTCCGTTGGTCATGGTGATATTACCGTAAGGACATGATTTGGCGCATGCTCCGCAGCCTATGCACTTTGAATTCGAGTGGTATTTCTTGGTTTTCATCAATGACTTGAAAAACCAAGGATAAAGTACGCGGCTTAAGAATCCAGGGAAAGGTCCTAATGCAAGGTCGATTGTTTGTTCATGAGCGGCTATGCGTTTTGCAATGTTGCTAACACGCTGTTTAGACGCAATGAGCTTGCGGTCAACTGTTTGTTGAGGGTCAGTGTTCATAAACGGCATAAACACGAACGACAGAGGCATCACTACCGAATACATTCCTCCAACCACTCCGTTGTGCTCTTTGACGAGTCGGTTCCATTGCCAATCAATGTGGCCCGTTTCGCTGCCACAAGTGCAAACCATATGAACAGTTCCCCCTTTAAAATCAACATCTTCCATGTCGCGTAACACAATTGGCGGCACTCCCCATGCATATACGGGGAACACCCATACATGGTCATCGAAATCGGCCGGCAGAAGTGCTTCAAGTTGTGCGGCAACGGCTGCAGAGTTCCCTAAGCCTGAGTAGCAATAAAGATTTTTCATTTATGAATGGTAATCTGAGTGGCACCGAAACCATATTCGCGAAATGATGCATCTTGAGCTTCGCATCGAGGCCAACGTCGGCGCAGACGGTCGAGAATGGCGTGGCGGAGCACTCCTTCTCCTTTTCCATGAATGAAAATGATTTTTGTTCCGGGATATTTTGCCGCTTGTTCCATTTTGCGGTCAAATTCGCGCATCTGTGTTGCAAGCATATAGGCTGCCGATAGACCGGCAGTAGTGTCGAGAAGTTCGTGAATATGTAGGTCCACGACTTCAGGTTCATCTTTGCGCGCTTTTTTTTCTTGTTTGAGTTTTTGCGGTGTTTTGATGTCTTTGGCCCGAGTGGAGAGGTATTCATTGACCATTTCTTTCAGTTTCATGGGCTTATTGACCTTGCCGGCAGTGACTAACGGAATTGTAAGCACCGGTGTGGAGGAGTAGTCCGTTTTAGTGAAGCAATGCAACTTGGCGAGCCTTGTCAAATCCATGTGAATTTCAGTTGCAAACGGTGGCTGTAGCTCAAATTCCATATCGGCTCGATAGGCTATGATTTGTACGCAGATGTTTGCCAATGAGTTGACATCGATTTGCTCAAAGGTATCAAGAAATACTTGCACGTTGCCGTTTGCTTCGCCTGCTGAAACAAGGGTCCAACCACCGATTTCCGAAGACCGTGAACTCACGGAGTAAAGTATGTTGAAATTTGAGTCATTGACTAAATATAAATCAAATGCCGTTTGCGACAGTCGGCGAATGTCGTGCGGTTCAAAGAGCAGCACCGCAGTGAGAGGACGGTCGGGGAGGTCGGGGGAGATTGTTTGAGTTAGTGTCGATGGTGAGCAGTGAGATGCAGCAGGGGCTTTTACTGTGGTTTCGGGAGTTGGTTGTGCAGAAGGGATCACGATGCATTCTGTCAATGGTATAGGAGTTTCAAAGCCGTCTTCCGGGTCGCGGACATAGGCGGTACGTCCATCTATTCGCACAATTATACCGCCGCCAACATCGTTAAGAAACCTAACCGTATCGCCGATTTTTGCCATAATTCATTTATGAAAAAAGAGTTCTAAATGCCTCATCAACGCGTGCCACTTCGATAATGTTGATTTTGCGTTTAGAGGTGTCAATACCCTTGAGGTTATTTTTAGGGATTATAATAGTTTGCATTCCAAGTTTTTCGGCCTCGAGAAGTCGTTGTTCCAATCGGGTTACCGGGCGAATTTCTCCGCTGAGTCCCACCTCACCCGTAAGGCAGATTGATCGAGGGATAACCATATCGACGTTACTTGACAGGATAGCACTAATCACGGCAAGGTCAAGAGCCGGGTCATTGACTTTGATGCCGCCTGCCAAGTTTAGAAACACGTCTTTTTGAGCGAGTTTGAACCCAACACGCTTTTCGAGAACGGCAAGGAGCATGTTCATTCGCTTGGAATCAAAGCCGGTAACTGAACGCTGCGGTGTGCCATAGGCTGCGCTGCTGACCAATGCTTGTACTTCAATCAAAAATGGTCGGAGCCCTTCCATGGTCAGACCGATCGCAGTGCCGCTGAGATCTTCGTTCCCGGTGCCGAGCAGTACTTCGCCGGGATTAGTAACTTCGCGCAGTCCGCGTTGACACATTTCATAGATGCCTAATTCTGAAGTAGAACCAAATCGGTTTTTCACGGCGCGCAATATTCGAAACATTTGATGCGAGTCGCCCTCAAAGCGCAATACGGCATCTACGATATGTTCTAAAACTTTCGGACCGGCAATGCTGCCCTCTTTGGTAATATGACCAATCAGTATAATCGGAACATTGCTTTGTTTGGCATAAGCTAAAAGGCGTGCGGCGCACTCGCGAACTTGGCTGACGGAACCGGCAGATGACTCCAGCGCATCGTCGGCAATGGTTTGGATTGAGTCGATGACCACTAAGCCGGGTTGAATGTTGTCGATATGGGTGAAAATGTTGTCGAGCGATGTTTCAGTGACAATATAGCAATTCTCTGATAGGCGACCGATACGGTCTGCCCTCATTTTCAGTTGCATTGCACTTTCCTCCCCACTGACGTAAAGCACCGTACGTTTGCGAATGCTTAAAATATTTTGCAGAACTAACGTTGATTTGCCAATTCCCGGTTCTCCTCCAACGAGCACCATTGAACCGGTCACAAGGCCTCCGCCTAAAACTCGGTTGAGTTCTGCCGAAGGCAGGGTGATGCGTTCTTCTTGCGATGTAATGATTTCGCTGACCTTTTGAGGACGGGATATGTCTCCTGCCGAGAGTTTCAATGTGCCCCGTTTCCCTTGAGAAGCCGCTTTGCTTGTCGGTACGCGTTCCTCAACCATGGTGTTCCATTCTCCGCACGCAGTACATCTGCCTTCCCACTTTGCCGATTCATTGCCGCAGTTGGAGCAAAACCATGCTGATTTATATTGTTGTTTTGCCATAGATTCGTCGGCTAAGTTCACTGATAATAATACCCGATGCCGTTGCTACATTCAATGATTCTGAGGTTTGCCTGCCGGGTGGAAATGATGGAATGAGTATGCGTCGATTTACTGCGGACTCAACTTCTTTTGAGATTCCGTTACCCTCATTGCCCATCACGATAATTGGGCGTGGAGATAATGGGAAATCTTGGGTATATAAGTTGTCTCCGTCAAGAAATGTCCCGATTATGGGTGCCCCACTTCGGCGGAGGGTGTCGGCAAGGTCATCAACGCGATGCACTTTCACTCGGGCCAATGCCCCCATGGTAGCTTGCACCACTTTCGGCGCAAATGCATCTGCCGTGCCCGGACCTGCGATAATGTGCGTGATCCCAAACCAATCAGCGAGTCTGATTATTGTGCCGAGATTACCGGGATCTTGAACGGCATCGAGTGCCAAAGCCATATCTCCATCGTAAGCATACAGCTCGGTTTCGGGAATGCGAAACACGGCTATGACCGGTTGCGGAGTTTTCTGTTGCGATATGCGTTCAATGTCACGACTGCTTACTTGTGTGGCCACCGGGGCGTAAGTCGAATGCTCGGCAAGCCATTCTGATGTCGCAAACAAGTGTAGCAATTGAAACTTGCCAAGTGAGTCGCAAACGCACCGAGTTCCTTCGGCAATGAATGCGCCCACCGCTTTGCGCCCCTTGGCAGATGCCAAGGAGAGCACCATCTTGCGAGTGGATGCGGTGAGTGCGTCGGTTATCATAGATTATAAATTATTGTATCGTGTTAAAGCATCGCTGAGGAATTTATGAAATTTCTCAACGTCTTCATCGTAGGCGTATGACGGAGATATAGCATCGCCGTTGTTGTCAAGCACCATGTAGTAGGGTTGCGAATTTGCGGCAAATTTATGACGCTGTAAGAAACTCCATTTATCACCAACTGTTCTCAGTGTGATTTCTTTGCCGTTTTCAGTTACTTTGATAGGCTCAGCGAGTGCATGCTTGTCATCTACCATTAATTCAATTACGACGAACTCTTCATTGAGCATGGTTGATATCTTTTCAGTGTCAAACACTGCGCCTTCCATCTTGCGACAGTTAACGCAGCCATAACCGCTGAAATCCATCAAAACGGGGAGTCCGTGTTCTTCGGCATAAATCATTCCTTCTTCAAAGTCATCAAAAGTGCGCAGTTCGTCATTTTGATATAGATTGAAATCCTGAGTGTCAAGCGGCGGAACGAATGCGCTGACTGCCTTTAGTGGGGCTCCCCATAGTCCGGGGAGCAAATAAATAGCAAAACTTAACGACACAAGAGCCATGAAGAAGCGACCCACTCCCGTAGATTCTGATGGAGTGTCGTGAGGGAAGCGAAGTTTGCCCAAGAGATATAGTCCCAACAAAGCAAAAATCACTACCCAAAGTGCTACGAAAACTTCGCGGTCAAGTATGCCCCAACCATATGCAAGGTCGGCTACTGACAAGAATTTCAGTGAAAGAGCAAGTTCCAGGAAGCCCAGTACGACTTTAACGGAATTGAGCCAACCGCCTGAGCGAGGCATTTCTTGAAGCACGGAAGGGAACATGGCAAATAGTGCAAACGGAATGGCCAATGCTAACGCAAAACCACCCATGCCTACGGCCGGGCCGAGATAGCTGCCATTTGATGCCGCTTCAACCAGCAGAGTGCCGATAATCGGACCGGTGCAGCTGAAGGATACGAGAACCAAAGTAAATGCCATGAAGAAAATGCTGAGCAGGCCGGTTGTCTTTTCCGCCTTGGCATCCATTGAGTTGCTCCATCGTGCGGGTAGCTTGATGTCGAATGCTCCAAAGAATGAGATAGCAAATACTACCAGCAGAGCAAAGAATATCAGATTAAAAATAGCGTTAGTGCTGAGTTCATTCAGCTTGCTGGCACCGAACAGAATAGTTATAAGTAATCCGAGTATCAAGTAAATAACAACGATGGAACCGCCATAGATGCTGGCTTCACGAATGCTCTTGGCTCGCGAGGCAGACTTCTTAAGGAAGAAACTTACTGTCAGCGGAATCATTGGCCATACGCACGGGGTAAACAGTGCCACCAGACCACCAAGGAATCCCAAAATGAAAATGGTGAATATGCCGGTGTCGCTGATGTCGTTACCTTTATTAATGTCTTCAACGGGCTGCCAATATTCGCGATCCGAGTAGGTATTGCTTTGTTCGGTTGCTGACTGAGAGGTTGTAGCTGCAGAAATGATAGCGCTATCACCAAATGTGAACTCTTCGTTGCCCATTATGCAGTTCATGTTGCTGCATGCTTGGTAGCTTAATGAGCCAACCAGTGCAACCGGTCCTGTAACCGAATACTTTTGAGTTAAAGTAACTGTGTTTTCCCAGAAACTGAGTGTTTCTTCAAACATGTTATCAAATTCGCTGATTGGATTAATGTCGTAGGTCAAATTACCGGTAGGTTCCAATCCGCTGATTGTTGTATATGAGATTTCGGGAGGTCCGGGCAAGAAGTCTCCTTGAGGGGTTTCGGTTGAATACATGTGCCAGCCTTCATCTATGGTGGCAGTAAGAGTCAATGTAGCTTCTTCGCCGTTGACTTCAAAATCTGTCGTCCACTTTACCGGCTGCATCATCTGAGCGTTGAGCGCCATGGGTAGTAGGGCGGCAAAAAATACTAATAGCTGTTTCATCGGATATTATAAATGTGTTTTTATTGTTCTTCCAATTGTGATAAGATGCCGCGCAGCTCCTCGTCGGTTGCGGTCAAGCGAGTTTTGCACTCTTTGAGAAGCTCGGTTGCTCGGCGTGTCAGAGTCGACAATTTATCAATGTCACATTTGTCGCCTTGCATATAAGCAAGAATTTGTTCGAGTTCCGTAACGGCCTCGGTATAAGTCATTTCATTAACGGGTTTTGCCATGATAGTAAAATTTAATTCTAATTTACGGTTGAAGAAACTGAGCCTTCGAAAAACTCGGTTGATATAATGTCTCCGCTGCGGAGTTGAGATGCGTTTGTAATTGCTTCGCCATTGATTTTTGTGATTGAGAAGCCGCGTTTCAGCGTTGCTTTCGGCGATAGAGCCTCAATCAATACGGAGTATGAGTCAAGTTTCATAGACGCTCGGCTAACCGAGTTTGTTGTTGCATTAGCAATGGCATCTGCCATGCGGTCTAAGTTTGCTCTCAAGGGCTGTATGCGTGTTGATGCTATTCGACTTAAAGATAAAGTTGCTGCATCAAGTCGTTTTTCGGCATGGTGAAGTGCATTGACGGGAGCCATTTGCAAATGACCACTGATGTATGCTAATTGCTGACGAGCTCCGCTGATTGAATTGTTGGCAATCTGCAGCAATGATGATGCTAACCCATAGAGTTCACTCAACTCGCGGTCGCCTAAACTTAGCAGGAATTCAGCCGCAGCCGTGGGGGTTTTGACGCGCCGGCACGCAATATAGTCAAGTACTGTTATGTCTCGTTCATGTCCGATACCCACTATGATAGGCAGCGGAAATTGAGTCACGTTTGCTGCTAATTCATAATCATCAAATCCATCAAGGTCGGTCGATGCGCCGCCGCCTCGAATGATACAAACGCAGTCCCATTTATCGTGTTCGGTCGCTATGGTATCAAGTTGTGTAATAATGCTTTGTGCGGTTTGTGTGCCTTGCATTGTCGCTCCAAACAGTTTCACATGGAAACGCAATTTCTTGTCGTTAAGCAGCAGCTGATTGCGAAAGTCGCCATAGCCTGCAGCTGTTGCCGATGTTATAACTGCAATGCGCTGGCACGGGCGAGGAAATTCTAACTGTTTGTTGAGATCGTAAACTCCTTCTGCTTTTAATTTAGCGAGGATTTCGCGGCGACGGCGTTCACGTTCTCCCAATGTGAACGATGCATTGACCGCGGTGATATTGAGATTCATGCCATACTGTGGGTGATATCCCGCCGTGACGCGAATCATTACTTTAAGTCCGGTGGCAAATTGTTGTCCGGTTGCTTGCACGAATTCCGCACGAATCTTTCGCCACACGTTTGACCATATTGTGGCGCGAGCTTTGGCTACGTTTTGCCCTGTATTTGTGTCTTTTTGGATCAGCTCCATGTAACAATGACCGCCACTTTCCCTAACGTCGCTTAGTTCGGCCACTATCCAAACATTTTGCGACATAGGGCATGCGGCAATCAAATCACGCAACAGTTCCTGCAACTGTAGCAGTGAATAATATTGTGTCGGAGAACTTTCAGTCATCTTTGATAAACTTAAAGCCTTTTGGAGTCCACTGATACCGTAATTGGGCAAGCATATAGTCGTTTTCTTTGCTGCGATTTGTAAGCGTCAAAATACCGGTTGCACTATCAAAGGAGTATTCTGCTAAAATATATGGTACATCCTGTTCAAATGCCGATCGATGTTTTCGTCCATACGGATTAAGCCAATCTTTGGATTTTGGCTCTTTCCATAGTTTCAATTGTGGTTCCCACTTTTTGTTATAGATTGTCAATCGGCTGTCTTTGACCGGTGTTTCAAAGGTTTCAATGACGGCATAAACCGTATCGGACTTCGTTGTGAGTATGTCAAATGTAAGGGTTCGTGCTGTGCCGGTTCGGATCAAGGCATGAGACGCTTCGAGAGTTAGGATTTTTGCTTCTCCACCAAGCGAATTTTCCATAGTCTTTTCTCGTTGCGATGCTTCATAATATTCTGTGAGGTCGCTCAGCACCTTTTGTGTTAAAGGTTCAAGAATTGAATCCGGCATGGTTCGCAATGCATCTTTCGCCGTGATATCAGCACGCACCACCACTGCGGCAATAAATACTGCCGCAGTGGCTAACAGAGTTCTTATGACGCGCAGCATCAAACCGTTAGAATCTCCTTCTCCTTTGCTGCAAAAAGGTCGTCAATTTGCTTCATATATTTATCGTGAAGCTTTTGTGCCGAACCTTCTGCATCTTTTTCAACGTCTTCAGGCATACCTTGCTTAACCGCTTTCTTCAAGCCGTCAATGGCATCGCGGCGCGCATTGCGAACACTTACTTTGGCGTTCTCTGCTTCTGCCTTACTTTGTTTTACCAGCGTCTTACGGCGTTCTTCGGTTAGCGGCGGAATAGTCAAACGAATTACTTCACCATTGTTTTCAGGAGTTATGCCGAGCTCGGAGTTGATAATAGCCTTTTCGATTTCGCGAAACATTGATTTCTCCCAAGGGGTAATCACAATGGTGCGAGCATCAGGAACCGAAACGTTGGCAACGTTGCTGATTGGTGATGCTGAACCGTAATAATCCACGCGAATACCGTCAAGGAGTTTTGGATTGGCTTTGCCTGCGCGGATATGGCTCAACGATTCATCAAGAAATGCTACCGCCATCTGCATTTTCTCTTCGGCGGGGTCAAGATAGGTTTTGGGATTAGTCATGGTTATATATTTTGTGGTAAAGTTATATTATAAGGAGTGAATCACCGTATGTGCCGAAATTATACTTCTCGGCGATGGCCACTTCGTAGGCTTTCATAACATTCTCGTAGCCGCCGAATGCTGCTTCCATCATAATCATTGTGCTCAAGGGTAAGTGGAAGTTGCTCACTAATGCCGTAGGTACTGTGAAATCATAAGGCGGTGCGATAAACTTATTGTTCCAACCGGAATAGCTCTTCAAGTGTCCGTTCATGGATTCGCCGGCTACCATGCCGCGTAGCACTGACGTTCCAACTGCCAAAACTTGCTTGCCATTGTCTTTGGCGGTATTGACCATGTTGACCAATTTGTCGTTTACCAAAACTTCCTCAGAGTCAATACGATGTTTCGACAAATCTTCTACGTCAATTTCCCGGAAAGTACCAAGCCCGGAGTGTACTGTCATAAATCCAAGCTCAATTCCCTTGACTTCAAGTCTCTTCATGAGCAAGCGACTGAAGTGAAGTCCGGCGCCTGGCGCAACTACTGCGCCTTCATTTGTGGCGTAAACGGTTTGAAATTGCTCTTCATCAATTTCTTCAGGTTCGCGAGTGATATGTTCGGGCAGAGGGGTCATACCAAGAGTGAACAGGGCTTTCTTAAACTCATCGTGAGAGCCGTCAAAGAGAAATCTGAGAGTGCGACCTCGGGAAGTGGTGTTGTCTATTACTTCTGCCACTAAGGATTCGTCTTCACCGAAGTAGAGCTTGTTGCCGATGCGAATTTTCCGCGCAGGTTCAACCAATACGTCCCATAATTTCAACTCCGAGTTAAGTTCTCGCAGCAGAAACACCTCTATGCGAGCATTTGTGCGCTCCTTGTTGCCATAAAGTTTTGCCGGAAATACCTTTGTGTCGTTAAACACCATCACGTCCCCTTCAGTGAAGTATTCAATGATTTCTTTGAATATCCTATGCTCGATTTTGCCTGTCTTGCGGTTGAGCACCATCAAGCGAGCTTCATCGCGCTCTGCTCGAGGATATTGCGCGATAAGTTCATTGGGAAGGTCGAAGTTGAATTGACTCAGTTTCATTGCTCCTATATTTTTTTTGCTTTATTGTTTTCAAAATCTTCGGGGAACTCAAGTTCTATGGTTTTGAGTCCCTCAATAAGTTGTGCCACGTCTGCACAGTCATAAATGGATGTCGTGCCAACGCGAGTGCGGCGCAATCCCGTCAGGTGTGCTCCGCATTTCAGTGCTTCGCCGAGGTCGCGAGCCAGAGAGCGTATATATGTCCCTTTGCTGCACACCACTCTAAGGCGAGCCTCATGTGTTTCTGAATTATAATGCAGTAACTCTAATTCTGAAATTACTATAGGTTTGGCTTGAATTTCGGGTGTTGTTCCTTTGCGAGCCATCTTATAAGCTCTCTGCCCATCGATTTTCACTGCTGAAAATATCGGTGGTACTTGCATTATGGCTCCGGTAAACTTCGGAAGCACATCGGCTATGGCTTGTCGGCATAGGTTATCTGTGGGGTAGGTGGCATCAATTTGCGTCTCAAGGTCGTAGCTGGGGGTCGTAGCTCCAAACCTGACTGTTGCCACGTATTCTTTTTCTCCGGCTTGCAATTCGTCGATGCGTTTGGTGGCTCGTCCGGTACAAATGAGCATAACTCCGGTAGCCAGCGGATCAAGCGTGCCGGCGTGCCCCACTTTGAAGCGTTTCACGCCATGGCGGCGTGTTAACACACCGCGCACGCGTTTCACGACATCAAACGATGTCCAATGCAGAGGTTTGTCAACCTTTAGTATCTGTCCGCTGACAAAGTCCATTGATTAATGTGTTAACGACCAATAAATGCAGAATGCTCCTACCAATAAGCAATAAACGGCAAACCAAACTAATTTGCCCTTTTTGACAATTGAGAGCATCCATTTACATGCCAAGCAGCCCACAAGGAATGATGCCAGGAAGCCTACAATCATGGCGATAGGACTAACTGCTGCAGCTTCGGAGCCTACGGCTTCAATAGCGGGGAATAGCATATCCTTGATGTCGAGAAGTCCCTCGCCCAAAATGGGGATTATCACCATGAAGAATGAAAATTTCGCTACTTTTTCGCGGTTATCACCAAGGATTATACCGGTGGCGATTGTGGTGCCTGAACGGGACAAGCCGGGCAGCACGGCAACAGCCTGTCCGCAGCCGATAATCAAAGCATCCCACCAAGAAATATCGCGCCCCTGCGGCGCTCCGGGATTGCGCAATGCTTCACGAGTTCGTGTGAAATATGCAAAACTTAATAATAGCGCGGTTGCTAACAAGCAGATACCCACTATCAACAAATTACCTTCAAACAATGCCTCAATATCATCATTGAAGCAGAATCCTACAATGCCTACCGGTATGCATGATACCAAGATTTTACACACATAGTAAAAATTGTCATCACGTTTGAAGCCGAAAAAGGATTTTACCAGGGGCCAAAATTCTCTCCATAAAATCACTATGGTGCTAAGTACGGTGGCAACATGTAAGATTAAACTCAGCTGAAGAGATGCGCCTCCTTCAAGATCGCTGCCCAAAACGGCCTTTGAAATTTCCAAGTGACCGCTCGATGATACGGGCAGATACTCCGTCAGACCTTGAACTATGCCAAGGATTAGGGTGTCAATACAGTCCATTATTTATTTTGGTTTTCTTTATGTGAACGATAGATGATTGCAAAGCCCATAAACGCAAACCCTAAAAAACTTAGAGCCGGACCGATAACGATGCGGCGCGTTGAAAAAATATCCGGTTCAAATCCTGCTGCTGTGGTTTTGGGACCAAGCATCAACAGAAACCCGACAACGATTGCCGCACCGGCTATCGCCATCATGATGAAATTTATTCGCGTTAGCGGATAGTTCCCCCGTTCTTCCTTAATCAGTTCTTGTTTTTGGGGCTTAGTTGTATATGATTGTTTTGTCGCCATTTTTTGGTGATGTCTGTTTATCCTTTTCAAAAAAGTTTGTCGTAATCTTTACTCAAATATCGTTGAGTGGACCATGCCGCTGCAATCAAACATAGAATCGGACCGCATACCAGCATCCCGCTGCATGTTATCAGCAGCATATCAGAAGTAAGAGCACTGCGAGTAACCTCGTCTGTGTTCCATAAATATCCATACGCTCCGGCAAGTAGTGCACTCGCCAAAATACCTGCAATTAGCCCCTGAAGCATGTTGCTTAACAGGAATGGTTTACGTATAAAACCGCGGCTGGCACCAACGAGTTTCATTGTGTGTATGGTGAAGCGGCGAGAATATATTGTGAGTCGCACGGTGTTGTTTATCAGCACCAAAGCGATCGGTAGCAGTGCCAACATAATTATAATCAGCACCATCATCGCTTTCGATAGATTATGACTGACGGCTTCGACAATCTCCGTATGGCCGTTTACTTCACATACTCCCGAAACTTCGCTCAGAGGAATCATTATTGCATCTAAGCTGTCGGCGGACGCATACTCTGCTTTTACGTTGATTTCAAACTCCGGCAGAAACGGGTTCATATCAAGCAGTACGGTGAGATCTTCGCCCATTTCTTGGCGCCAATTATTGAGAATCTCTTCCGGAGAGTGATAAACAAACGACGATACGTATGCCGCCTCACTAAAGAGTTGTTTGAATGAATTTATCTCGCTCTCCGTAACGGTGTCTTCCAATACAACGTCAAAGCCCATCTGTTCCTTGATGTCTGTTGTGACGTTGCGAGCAAACATGCCGAGTGTTGCCGCTGTTCCGAGCAGCAACAATACCAACGTCACTGAAACGACTGCAGTCATCTGCACGCTCAGCGACCTGAATCCTTTTCTTGATTTCATATTCGTCTGCAAAGTTACGAAATTTCGCCCCCCTTTGTCAAGTAATTGGAGCAAAATTTGTTACTATTATTTTAATTCTTGCAAACGAGCAACGTATTTGCCGATTATGTCAAACTCCAAGTTGACCGCTGTGCCTACTTTGACATCACCGAGATTTGTATGCTCCAACGTGTATGGAATAATGGCAACTCCGAAGCGGTTTGGTTCTGAATTGCATACCGTCAACGATACGCCGTTAACTGTCACCGAACCTTTCTCAACCGTGAAATATCCTTTCTGAACCAACTCCGGCTCCACGGCATATTCAAACGTAAACTCAACCGAGCCGTCAAGTTCCTTGCGTTCAATGCACTGTGCCGTACAGTCAACATGTCCTTGAACAATATGGCCGTCCAATCTTCCGTTCATCATCATTGAACGCTCCAAGTTAACGCGGTCACCCTCATTGAGAAGACCCAAATTTGATCTGCGCAACGTTTCCTCAATTGCTGTTACGGTATAGGTGTCGTCTTCTTTGCGTATAGACGTAACGGTCAGACACACTCCGTTGTGCGCCACCGATTGATCTACTTTCAATTCTTTTGCAAACGTACTGTTAATGCGAAATTCAACGTTCCCGCCTATTTTCTGTATGCCTACTACTTTTGCAGGCTCTTCTACAATTCCTGAAAACATATTTTTTATCCTATTTTGGTATTTTATTCGCGAATTTACGCCAAATGGCAGAATATGCTTTTGTGTGCGTAGTTAATTTATGTTAATCTCGCTCGCTTTCACTTTTCTTTTCCGTATCTTTGTATCACTCAAATCAACTAATCCATAAAACTTTTTAAAGATATGTCAAAAGTAACAGTCGTAGGCGCCGGAAATGTCGGCGCAACTTGTGCCAATGTTTTGATTACATGCGGAATTGCAGATGAAGTTGTTCTCATCGACATCAAAGAAGGTCTCTCGGAAGGCAAGGTGATGGATATCATGCAAACCGCTAATATCCTCGGTGTGAAAACTCGTGCCACCGGTGTAACCAATGATTACACTGCTACTGCCGGTTCTGATGCAGTTGTTATTACTTCCGGTATTCCTCGTAAACCAGGCATGACTCGCGAAGAACTGATCGGTGTCAACGCCGGCATCGTTAAGAGCGTTACCGAACAAGTGCTCGCTCATTCTCCCAATGCAGTCATTATCTGTGTGTCAAACCCCATGGACACTATGACCTATCTTATCCACAAAACTTCCGGTCTGCCCAAGAATAAAATCATAGGCATGGGTGGCGCTCTTGATAGCGGACGTTTCCAATACTATCTGTCAAAGGCTCTCAAAGCGAACCCCGCTGAAGTGGACGGTATCGTTATCGGTGGCCACGGTGACACCACAATGATTCCTTTGACTCGTTATGCTGCTCTCAACGGCGTGCCCGTTTCTACTCTCCTCCCGGCTGATGAACTGCAAAAGGTTGCAGCTGACACAATGGTTGGAGGCGCTACTCTTACCGGTCTGCTCGGAACTTCGGCTTGGTATGCTCCCGGTGCGGCTGCAGCAAGCGTGGTAGATGCTGTTATCCACGATACTAAGCGCATGATTCCTTGCTCTGCTTATCTCGAAGGTGAATATGGTCAGAGCGATATCTGCATTGGTGTTCCTTGTATCCTTGGCAAGAATGGTATCGAAAAAGTTGTTGAATTTGACCTCAACGACGAAGAAAAGGCTCTCTTCGCTAAGAGTGCAGACGCTGTGCGCAATACTAACGCTGCCCTTGCTGGTGCCCTTTAATTCTCTTATAAGATAATATTATCGGACCTGTCTCGCTCGGACGGACAGGTCCGACTTTTTTCTAAAATGAAAAAATCATTAAAGATTATACTTGGCGTCGTATTTGTATTGATGGTAATTGGCGCCGCCTCAGGCATATATGTGTGGAACTATATCCATGCGCCGTTTAAGGGAGAAGAATCTCGGTGGATATATCTCCCGACTGGAACCACGCGCACTGCTTTAGCCGATTCTCTCAAGTCTGCCTTGGGTGATGAAACCGGTTCGCGAGTTTTCAGTGTCTATTGTGCGGTGGCTAATGATTCAGCGGTTATTCGCGGTGCATATCTCATTAAACCCGGAACTACGGCAAAGGACATTGCAAGAACTCTAATCAGCCGAAATCAGACGCCCGTGAGAGTAACGTTTATCAGTGTCCGAACTCTTGAGGTTCTCGCCGAACGGCTTGATGCTCAACTTGATATGTCGGCATCGGATTTTCTCGACGCCTGTCAGCGAGTGCTTCCGCCGGCCGGTTTTACTGCTCGAGAGCAATATCCGGCAGCTTTTATCCCTGATACCTATGAATTCTACTGGGATGCCTCGGCCGACAAAGTGGTGAGCCGACTCCTTCAAGAGCGAAATAATTTTTGGAACGATGAACGTAGAGCTAAAGCTAAAGCTCTCGGACTCAATCCGGTCAAAGTTGCTACTATAGCATCCATAGTAGCTGACGAAACCAAGGACCCCGAGGAGCGAAAAACTGTGGCAAGACTATATCTTAACCGCATTCACAAAAATATGCTGCTACAAGCAGACCCCACTGTGAAATTTGCTCTGGGAGACTTTTCGCTGCGTCGAATACTGAACAAGCATCTCACAGTCGATTCTCCGTATAACACTTACAAATATCCCGGAGTGCCGCCGGGTCCTATCAGTATCCCGGAAAAATCAGTCTTGCTGGCTGTTTTAGATGCGCCTGACCATGACTATCTTTATATGTGTGCGCGACCTGACCGCTCCGGACTTCATAACTTCTCCACTACCTATAGTCAGCATTTGGTAAATGCGCGAAAATTCCAAAAATGGCTTAATTCTCGCAAAATATTCTAATCAATTGGCTAAAAAATGTTTTTTTGTCGGTTTGACTTTTTTTGATAGCCCTTTTTTTCGTACATTTGCCCTAACGAATAACCAATAATACATATATAAACACCATGAGAACAAATCTAAGTTCTAAAATCAAGCTCGACAGCATACCCAGTCGTTACTACGACCCGGCTGACGAAATTGAGCTTGCCGCTCTTACCCGTGAAGAAAAAATTGACACTCGCATTTACGAAAACAGTGCCGAAGGCTCTGAAGGCATTGCCGAACACGTAGTCCATGCGCTTCAACGCGCAGAAGCAAAACGGGGCAAGTTCGTCCTTGCTCTCGGTGCGGGAAATAGCCTTAATTCCGTGTATGCTGACCTCGTAAAATTATATAATGCAGGTCAAGTCAGCTTCAAAAACACTATTGTATTCAATATATGTGATTACTATTATGATGGCAATGTTGACGGTCTTTCAACAATTGATGAAATTAATGAAAATTTCTTGAAATTCATTGATATTGACCCGGCCAATGTCCATACTTTTAATTCAAAGTGTCCGCGAGCCCAAGTTGGCGCAATGTGTCGTGAATATGAAGCGTTGATAGAAAACGTTGGCGGTCTTGACCTATGTTTGTGTCAAGTAGGCAGTCAGGGTTCCCTCGGCCTTAACGAGGCCGGTGCTACTGCATCAAGCATTTGTCGCCTTGTGCTGCTCAGTGCCGAACAGCGTCAAAACGCAGTTAGTGCATATAAGGTTGACCCTGCCCCCACCACCGCTCTCACTCTCGGCATGAGCGACATTCTCGCTTCTCGTCGTATCATTGCTATGGCTTGGGGCGAAAATCGTGCTTCAGTAGTTGCCAAAGCCGTTGAAGGTCCTGTTTCCCCAAATGTTCCCGCTTCGTTATTGCAAACACATAGCCGCACGACTCTCGTGCTTGACATCAACGCCGCCGAGCAACTCACTCGAATCTCCCATCCTTGGCTTGTGACATCTTGCGAGTGGAATGACAAACTCATTCGCCGTGCTATCGTTTGGCTTTGCCAGCAAACCGGAAAGCCTATCCTCAAACTCACCAATCAGGATTATAATGACCATGGACTCGGTGAACTTCTCGCCATTTTCGGCAGCGGTTACAATGTAAATATCAAAGTATTCAACGAACTGCAACACACAATTACCGGTTGGCCCGGCGGTAAACCGAATGCTGACGATACCTATCGCCCCGAACGTGCCAATCCTTATCCCAAGCGAGTTATCATATTCTCGCCTCACCCCGATGATGATGTTATCTCTATGGGGGGCACTTTCAAGCGTCTTGTAGATCAAGGCCACGATGTTCATGTCGCTTATGAAACATCAGGCAACATCGCCGTTGGTGATGAAGACATGATGCGCTACATTATGGTTAACGACTACATCGCTCCCATCTTTGGCTTTGATAATGAAAATTTCAAGCAAAAGAGTCGTGAAATAAATGAATTCGTTGCCAATAAGCAAAGCGGTGACATGGATTCTCAGGACATTCGTACTCTTAAAACGATGATTCGTCAGGCTGAAGCGCGTTCTGCTTGCATGTTCATCGGTATGAAGCCTGAAAACGTTCACTTCCTCCGTTTGCCATTCTATGAAACCGGTGCGATTAAGAAAGGTGACCTTACCATTAAAGACATAGAAATTGTTCGCGAGTTGATTCTCAGCGTGAAGCCTCATCAGATTTTCGTTGCAGGTGACCTTGCTGATCCTCATGGAACTCACCGAGTTTGCACCGATGCAGTGTTTGCTGTGGTTGATGAATTTAAAGACGAAGAATGGATGAAGGATTGTCGCATTTGGATGTATCGTGGAGCTTGGGCTGAATGGGAAATCGACCATATCGAAATGGCTGTACCCATCTCTCCCGAAGAACTGCGCTTCAAACGCAACTCCATTCTCAAACATCAGAGTCAAATGGAAAATGCGCCCTTCCTCGGTGATGACGATCGTCTGTTCTGGCAGCGTGCCGAAGAACGTAACCGCGCAACTGCGCAGTTGTATAGTTCTCTTGGTCTTGCTGAATACGAAGCCATGGAAGCCTTTGTTCAGTATCACCCCATCCCCGACGAAGAATAATTATCTTCCAAAATATGCTCCAAATCCCGATGCAACACCCGCATCGGGATTTGTTTTGCCTCATAAATATCTGATAATCAACAAAATACCCCCCCCCAATTTCTTTGCTCTAATTGGTGTGATTTCGTTTTGATAAGCCAATAATATTGACTACCTTTGCAGGCACTTAACACTTATAAAATTTAAGCATGGATTTAATATAATTTAGGTGGTAATTTAATGCCATTTCTCTCTTAGGAACCGAAAAATGAGCAAACTTTTCTCCGTAATATTTGCAATAATTCTTTACATAGTCTCTTTGTCAGCGGCAGCTGAAGATGCTATAATTGCAGAGCAAAAGATCGGGACTACGATTACCACTCACTCCAAGATTTTATATCCCGTCAATAAAATTGACATCTACGAAGATTATATGTCTAATCCCCGTGAATTGGACATAATTAAGCGCCATTTGGCAATTTCGCCACGCATTGATAGCATCACAATCTATTCCTTTGCATCACCCGAAGGCAGGTACGAGTTCAACAAATGGCTTGCCGAAGAACGTGGGCAAACTGCCAAACGCTACATCTTATCAATTGCCTCGCAATACAGAAATATCCCGGATTCTATTATCCGAGTAGTCTCTACTCCTGAAAACTGGTCAGGCTTACGTCAATTGCTCATTGAAAATTATCATCGAGCAGACTCATCGGCTGTTATGGAAATTATGGACCGACCCGGAATTACCGATGAGCAAAGAAAATCTCTCTTAAAAAAACTTAGTGGCGGCGAATCCTGGCAATATATAATAAGGTATATATTGCCTGAATTGCGTTATGCCACTTGGTCTTCTGTTTGGGAGCCGGTGGTTAACTATATTCCTCCGCGAGATGTAACCTCTGTCCGACTCACCGAGCCGCAAATACAGACTCCGCAGTTGCAGTACCCGGTGGTGTCGCCTCCTCAATTTGACACCAAAACAATCTTGGCTCTTAAGTCAAATTTGCTTTACGATGCCCTAACTTGGCTGAACTATTCAATCGAAGTGCCTTTTGCCGGTAATAAGTTCTCAGCCTTGCTGTATCATCAATTTCCTTGGTGGACGTGGGGACAAAACAATAATGAATATTGTGTGCGCTTCCTCGGAGTAGGTGCCGAGGCTAAATGGTGGTTCTTGCCGCAGCCTCGCTCTGCGTCCCTTACCAGAGTTAAGCGTGACCGCCTTGTTGGTCATTACATTGGCATATACGCCGAGTCCGGTAAATATGACTTTGAGTTGAAACGAGACATTTGTTATCAAGGCGAGTATTGGTCAACAGGTCTATCTTACGGTTACTCCATGCCCATTTCAAAGCATCTCAACATGGAGTTCTCCCTGTCGGTCGGCTATGCCTCAATTGCTCACCGAGGCTACACTCCGTCTGTGGATTATTCTATCCTTTGGCGTGATGATAGCAAAATCGGTCGTTGGCATTATCTTGGGTTGACCAAGGCTCAAATCTCATTGGTGATTCCTTTCACCATTAAAGTTAAAAAAGGAGGTAACTTATGATGCGTAAGTTCTTCCTCTCTATTTTATTTGCTTTGATGTTCATCTCATGTGAGCATCGCGAACTTTTAGACCCCGACTACCGACATTACGTCAGAATTTACGTTGACGAAGAAATTAAAAACGTAACTTGCGGGTTCTTTAGCGATAATCGTCAACGCCCGGAATATGATCGACCTCGTGTGATGCGCGTAGTCCTTACCGATCCCGTTACTAACCAAATCGTTGCTGAACGTTATTTACAAACTTCAGGTACCGACGAGCGCGGATATTACATCGACGGATATATTGCTGCAACAGACGGTACTTACAACATGATGGTTTATAACTTCGGCACAGTTTACACTTCCATTCGAAGCGAAAACTCTTATATCGATGCGCGAGCAACCACCTCGCCCGTATCTGAAAAATATTACCCGTACTTCCCAACGTTCCAAGAAGAATTCGACAAAAACGCTATCCGTTACTGCCCTGACCATCTTTTCCTCCTCAATGAAGAAAAAATATCAGTGAAAAAGACTGCCGGAATTGACACTTTGCGCAATGCTGAAGGCGATTTCTTCACCATATCTTCGGCCGTCAAGAGTTATTATTTGCAAGTAAAAATCAAGGGCATTGAGTACATCACTTCTGCAGTGTCGCTCCTCAGCGGTATGGCTGGAACTATTTCGCTCCATAATGCCGAGATGAATGCAAACGACCCCGTCAGTGTATTCTTCGACTTGGACTATGCCGACTTGGTCCGTCGCGACGGTGACCAAAAAAACTCCGCCACTCTCTATGCCACATTTAACACATTTGGCAAACTCCCCCAAGAGAAGAACTTTTACACACTTAATTTTGAATTCTCCCGTTCCGACGGAACATCGCAAGTTGAATCTTTCGATATCACTTCAATGTTTGATGAACCTTTGGTGAAAAATCAACAATGGATTCTCCTTGAAAAAGAAATTGAAATCACACCCTCATTCGGCGGTAGCGGAAGCGGTGGCATGACACCGGGGGTTGACGAATGGGAAGATATTTGGACCAATATACAACTTTAATTAAATTTCATATATTATTCAACTTAATCATTAATTCTTTAAAGCAATGAAAAAACTTATGATGCTTTCAGCTATTGCAAGTGTAGCACTTGTTAGCTGCGTGAATGACGATTCTGCTTTTGTTGGCGAAGGTGTTAAGGTCACTTTTGACTCACCTCTGCTCTATAGCAACGTCAATTCTAAGGCCAATGTATTTGGTGAAATTGGTAATCACCAGTACTCTCAAGGCGGTACTGTCTACTCTTATCCTCGTGAAGAAAACTTCGTAATCTTTGCCGTTTCTCACGATGGCAACTTCGATGGCTGGGCAAACGCTACTCCCGCGGCCTTCAACAATACTGCCATTTCTTGGGATAACTCTGTTGACGGTTGGGCTCCCAAAACTTCTACAGGTGGCTATTACTATTGGAAACATGGTAAGAAAATGTCGTTCGCCGCTTGTTCGCCTGCTGAACTTGACCAACCTAACTGGGGTGGCGCAGACAATCGCACTTATGGCCCCGAAGGTTTGACTATCACTGACTTCGAAGTAGCTTCTGACGCTACCAAGCAGTACGACCTCCTTTTCTCTACCCGTTGTGTTAACCAAACTGCTGATAACATGGCTCAGGGTGCTGCTAACTATAGCGGTATTCCCATCAAGTTCCAGCACGCTTTTTCTTCAATCCGTTTCTCTATTGCAAACTCTTCACCTGAAACAGTTGTACTCACCGGTATCACTCTTAATGGTGTGAAGTACAAAGGCACATTCGCTGAAAACATCACTGAAGACGAAAACGACAAGTCTCTCTATGACGTTACTCCAACAACCGGTAACGTTCAGCCTGCTTGGACTGTTGACCCCGCTCTCATCGCTAATCCTTACGTAGCATTCACTGGTAACATTCAGTTCCTCGAAAATCCTCGTTACGTTTCTGACCTCGTTGGTGAAGTAGGTACTTCTACTGACATTGTTCACCAACTCTTGCTCATGCCTCAGGAACTCACCAACGCTGCAAGCGTAACAGTTCAATATACCGTAAATGGTAGTCCCAACTCTAAGACCGTTCAAATCGCAGGTCTCGAAACCGTAAATCCCGCTAATGGTGAAGGTCAAGGAACTGTTGTAACTGAATGGGAAATGGGCAAGCGTTATACTTACCGTCTCTACTATAGCTCTGAAACTGCCGACAAGGACAAAATCTACTTTGCTCCCTCTACCGACGGTTGGAAAGACGTTGACGTAATCGTTGTTCCCCTGTAATATTCTAATATTTGGGCGCACGTTTTGTGCGTGCGCCCATCCTTAATTTCTATTAATGAATAACTCACTTCTTTCAAAGGTTTCTCTGCTGATTGTTGCGCTGGCGGTCGCAATATCTTCTTGCACATCAAATCTTGATGCGCCGGAACATGCCGATGCTGCTAACTACATTCGCTTTGCGTCTGTACCCGTTTCGCGTGCTTTGATTGAAGATGAAGCTCGCCTCCAAGCCGAATGCTCCACAGGAGGAAAGGCCATAGGAATATGGTCGGCCTATGAACTCGAAGGACAAATTGTTAAAAACGTACTGGGGAATAATACCGGTGATGTAAGCCTTATTTATGTCCCTGACACCGAATGGGATAACCACCAATGGTGGACCTACGGCGACCCGGCTACCTTGTGGCAAATTGGCGCCAAATACACTTTTAATGCCTACTTTCCAAAGAACGTAGTCAATGAAATCAGCTCGTCTGACGTTTCTACCTTTGTTATAGAATATAATACCGAGCGTTATCAAGATGATTTGATGACGGCTTATTCATATATCGACACCACCGACCCCACATTCCGTATGGGTGAACCCGTGGCTCTCAATCTTCTCCATACTCTTGCTGCCGTGCGTTTCCAATTTTCGTTCATCGATAGCGATGGCACTACATTTGATGATAGCGATGCACTCACATATTTGGCATTAGAAAATTCTGCCGCGGGGCGTGGCATCGCCTCAACCGGCGTTCTCGCTTTCGGCACTAAGCTTGATGACGGCACCTTGGATGGCGAACACATTCACTGGTACGCTGAAGATTACCCCATAAATCGTAAATTCTACGAGTGGAGCGACCCTGATGGTGTTATCTTTGTTTCTACGCCTTCTTCGCGAAAAGCTGCTGTGGCTTATAGCACCAATGCCGATGGCAAACAAAAATTTGCCATAAACAACGGTTGGATTCTTACCATTCCGCAGCAAATTGACGGCTCGGCACAGATTTGTTTCAAACTCGCTTCTACCGGTGATTTAGTTCACCATATACCATTGCCTGCTGCTGAATTTGAGCCGGGTAAACGTTACACTTACGACATTCGTTTCGGACGTACTTCAATGGATATCAAACTGGGTATTGCCGACTGGAACGAACGTAAATCTACTCAAGACATTCCCTTATGAGTTATGTAAGGCTTAACATATTATTCACTTTGATTCTGTCGTTGCTTGTCGCTTGTGTTGGCGAACATAACTCCGACGTGGACATCAACGACTCTGTTGAACTCACAGTGAGTTTGGTGCCAATTCCGCAGCCTATTGACGAAATGACGGAGTCTGAATTATTGGTCGATGGAAGTGCGCTTTCAACCGTGTCGATCTATGTCCTCAATGCTGATAAGGACATCGTTGCACGCCAAGAAACTATCGATGTGCCTGATTTTGCCAACGAAATTACAGTCACTTTCGATAGGTCTTATAACCTAAAGCGCGGTTTATACACCATTTTAGCCGTGGCTAATAATCAAAGTGAATTTATCAATGGCGAAACATATCAGTCCGGGCTTGTCAATAATTGGTCTTCAACCAATTATGACAACCTTATGAATAATAAAATTCAGGGTAATTCAACGCATAATATTAGCCCCTCAAACGTTATTCAACCTCTTTCAATGATGAAAGAGGTTGAACTCCATGCCGGTAACAACGTAATTTCCGGCGAACTTGTGCGTACTCTTGCCCGACTTCGTATTGAAGTGAAAAATAATAGTGGTATCTTGCCTTTGAAGGTCAAAAGCCTCTCTTTTAGCGATAATTTCACTCAAAAACAGGCTTACGTTTTCGATGATGGCACTGACCGAAAGTATTTCGGAGCTTCCGGAGCGCCCGTTGCCACTTCGGTGTATGCATTGCAGCCATTTACCACTGATGCCGGTGGCGAGGCAAAAACAATAGAGTTGCAATCTTCTGCGGTTGTATTCGATAGCTATCTGCTTGAAAGCAAACTCTCTGCAGGCGACTATTACAAATACACCCTCGATTTGGCTTACGAGGGAGTCTCTATAACAACTTATTCATATAATCCGGTGTGGAACACTGCAATTACGCAGCGTAACAACCTCAACGTAGGGGAAGAAAGCTACTTCTTGATTTACAATTCAAACCGTTCGAGATATCTCAGTTCGTCATCCACAAAAGTTGGCGTTGCTTCACTCAACTCCGCCAGTGCCACTGTCGCTACTGACCACGTTTGGCAACTTATCTCCGCCGGTGACGCAAATAAATATTACATCAAAAACGTTGAATCGGGATTATATATGCAAGCGCCAGCAAATAGTCAGGTCGCTCTTGGTGCTAACCCCGTCGCATTCACGTTTGAGGATAAAACTTCTGGCACAAGCCGTTACATCACCTTAAAGTACAGCAACACCAGTTATATTAGCATGGGTGGAAGCCCTAATTACAATGTAACTAACTCTACGCGAAATAATTCAAGCAGCACTTACTTTCGTTTCTATGAAGTAAACAAAACAGCAACAACGTCTTCTTCAAACAGCACAATTACGTATAATACACCCATAATTCTCACCACCATTGACCCCATAACTCAACAGGCTGCACCTGCCACGGCCATTAAGCGCAATGATTTCATCAATGTGCTGGTTACCGTTAGTTATAACCCCGAGGCAGGTACATTTGAATTTCACGTTGAGGATTGGAGAACTGGTGGAGGAACTGTAGATTTTGATTAATTGTTGGAATGAATCGTTTCCTAATATTCATAGCTCTATTTTGGTCGTTGATGGCAGTATCATGCATCGACGAGGATTTTTACTTCGACACTCCTCTGGCTGAAGGGGAAGTTTGGGCGTCGTTCAAATTCGGTCATAAAGATTTTGAAGAAATTGAAATCAAGTCACGCGCCACTTTGAATGAAATTGCTGAGTCAAAGGTCGAAAACCTTTTCGTTTATATCTTTGATGCTAATGGAAAACGCATCTATTCTCACTTCTATGACTATAATAACCGAGTAGAGACAATACCCAATAAAGAGGGAAACTACTGGACTGTTGTTAACCGCACATCGTCAAACAATAATGACACACAGGGGCAGGTCATGATTAAAACATCTACTATGCAAGGCGGTAGCATATATATGGTGGCTAACCTTAATGCTGACCAGTTAAATATTTCATCGGACCAGCTCAACTTGGTTGACGATCTTGAAGAGCTAAAGCAGCTCACTGTTACTCTAAATCAAGAAATTACCTCCCGTACAGGGTGTTTCCTTATGACTGGTTTCGTTGATGGAATCACTATTGATGAGGAGGGCGAAATTACCAAAAACAACGCTTCTGTTTCAATCCCTTTGACGCGCCTCGACGCAAAGGTGACCGTGAAAGTACAAATTGGCGATGCTACGCAGGCCAATCAACGAATGAAGGCCTTCATCCCTGAGTCATGGCAAGTAATGAGGTTGCCCAAGGCTACGCGTGTACTCGAAACCGGTGTCGGAGTTGATAACCTTGGCTTCTTTGATAGTGAAGCTGTGCAATTTGAAAACGAAAGCGCAACTGAAAAGGGCTTTTCGTTCTATATGCTTGAAAACTTTAAGATGGGCAATGGCCTGACTTCTTATGCGCAGCGAGACCAGCGAAGCAAAAAGGATAATGGTTCTTACGACTATACGAAGGGTCTTTGGGAAAACGTTTCTGACGATGCTACTTATCTTGTAATCAAGGGTAAAGTGCAAATGGAAGTTGATACCAACGATGAGTTGGCCATGCAGTATCTTGAAGCAGACGTCACTTACTATGTTCATCTGGGTAATTTTGGAGATAGTAAAAATGGTGGGAGGTACAACAATTTTACCGTGAATCGTAACACTCATTACACTTACACCATCACAATTCGTGGAGTGAATAGCATTGAAGTAGAGGTTACTGATGGCGTTGAAAATCAACCTGGTGCAGTTGGTCACGTATATAAGTCGCGTGAGGAAATTTACTCTTACGATGCTCACTATGGTCAGAGAGTCTATTGTATCAATGCCGAAAATATTCTTGAAGACAAAATCACATGGTATGTAAAAACTCCCTTCAGCGAAGGTATGCCGATGATGGAAAGTGGTACTGAAATTCCTAATTTGGACTATAAATGGGTGTGGTTCATGGTTAACGATATCGAAGCAAATGGAACCTATTCTATCAAAAATAAGTGGTATCCCGGCGATAAATATCAAGCAGAATCTTACGACGCTAATGACCGCCTGATGAACGTGGTTGAGTTTGTTAAGTTCATCAAAGACGAGAAAATCAAATGGAACAACGCTCCTGACTCGCAAAAAAATTCGGCAAGTGCTTTCCGACTTACCGCCGACGGAAATTATTGTTTTTATGTCACAGTTTTTGTTGATGAATATTATTATGAAAAGCATCCCCTAAATGAGGCATCAACAACTCAAGATCTTTGGAAGCAGTTTGTAAATCAACCTAACCGACTGATGCACATCCTCTGCGACAGTCAGTTTAGTAAAGATGGCGACAGCTCTACAACCGCCAGCGTTATCACAGTGCGTCAGCACTCTATCCAAACTCCTTATAACATTGCCAAAAATGATTTGACAACCGCTTGGGGCTGTGAATTTGAAGACGAATTTCAAGACAGTCAAATGTACTTCTACAATAGTGCGGAAACCATGACAACGTCTTCAGGATACGACCTCGGACGTATTGGTGCAACATCGGCAGTTAACGGATTGTATAACTCCGTGAAAGTATGGGGTATTACTCCCGGATCTACCAGGTGGGATTCTTATTTCGATTATAGTCGTGCAAATGATTACGAAGCAACTATCAATGGCAATACAATTCCCTCTTACTTCCTAAAAGATAATAGCGTTTGTATGCGCTACGCAACTCTCATGCGTAATCGTGATAATAACGGTAATGGCGTAATTGACGCTGATGAATTGCGTTGGTACATCGCTTCGCTTAATCAACTTTATGACTTATACATTGGGCAGCAAGGTCTTAATTCAAGTGCTGCTCTTTATACGGCTGAAATGGCTGCACAGCCAAACACCACTTTCACCTCCGGACCTTACCGTGGCGCATATCGTTGGCGCAATCATGTTATTTGCAGTAGTTGGACTGGTGGCGAAAGTACCAATGCCCAACCTCAAGTGCTATGGGCTGAAGAGGGTATCTCTATTAGTGGTTATTTTGAACGTTATGATAAATATGCTCCGTTTACATGTCGCACAGTACGTAATCTGGGTATAACAAATCCTTCTTATTCTGCTGAAGGCACTGAAGGCATAGGCTATCCGGAACCGCTGGTACAAGTATCGTCAAATGGCAATGGCGGATATCGATTTGACCTGACTAACGTTAATGACAAGTCACTGCGTTACTTTACATCGCGTGAACTGGAATATGGCGATGAAAATGCTGAAACGGCTCGACCTTATTATGGTTTTGAAACAGGTGACTTAGTCAGCCGTACTAATTTAGGGTCAAACGATAATAACAGAGCCAATTTCCAAGCCCTGCGGAATGACCTTGAATCTGGCAACGAAACCGGTTGTGACATTGCTAACGGCTATCGTGTTCCCAATGTACGTGAGGGTGCTTTGATGTGTCTGTATTGTCCCAGCTCTTGGTGGGGTAGTACGTATGTAATGGTCGGCACCTATTATTCTAATGGCGACACGTCGGTTGGCGGTAACGGTAATGACTCAGGTTACTATAGTTGGTGTTTCTCTCACAAATACGCTTCAATAGGTAATTCTGGAGTTAGTGCAATTCGTTCCGTTCGTGACTATAATCCTGCAAATTAGCGTTTAATTTCTCATTCTGTGCAAATTTTTGTAAATTTGCAATTATGAAGGCCACTTTACTTTTTGACCTCGGCGGTGTTATCATGGATATTGACCGCCTGCGTGCCGTAAAGGCATTTCAGCAACTTGGCATGGATAATGCCGATGATTTTTTCGACCCCTATTGTCAGCGCGGACTATTCTTGCAACTTGAGCAGGGGTTAATTTCCCCCGAAGAGTTTCGCAGTGCTGTGCGACCGCTTTTCTCGCGTAACGTTTCCGATGAAGAAATAGATGCCGGCTTGATGAAGTTCCTTATTGGAATACCCGAGGAACGTCTTTTGCGGTTGCTTGATCTTCGTCGTGCCGGATGTAAGGTCTTTCTTCTGAGCAATACCAACCCTATAATGTGGAACGCGTTCATCAGTTCCGAGTTCCGAAAGCTTGGAGGGGATTTTTCCACGTACTTCGATGGCGGGGTAACTTCTTTTGAAGCAAAGTGTTGTAAGCCCGATGCGCGCATTTATCAGCTTGCGCAGCAAAAACTTGGCATTATTCCTGCCGAAACCGTCTTCTTCGATGATGGTCTTGCTAATGTTGAGGCAGCTCGTCAACTCGGCTTTGGAGCGGAGCACGTCACTCCCGAAAACGACTTCATGACCCTTACCGAAAAATACTTATGAGGGCAGCGGTTGTTGGCACTTTCGATGGCGTCCATCTCGGACATATTCATCTGCTCAATGAATTGAAGCAACATGCTCAATCTCAAGGCCTTGACCCTTTAGTGTTGACCTTCGCCAATCATCCGCTTTCGCTGGTTGACCCATGTTGCGTCCCCGAGGCTATTACTCCTGTTGCTGAACGGAAGAAGTTGTTGCGTGCCTCCGGGGTAGATGTTGAAATTCTCCAATTCACTCCCGAGTTGCGCTCCATGACTGCTGCCGAGTTCTTGACCATGCTGCGTGAGCGTTATCAAGTATCCTTGTTTATGCTCGGATTTAATAATCGAATCGGGTCAGACCGCATCAGTGCCGCTTCTGCTGAATTAAGTAAGATTGAGGCAGCCACCGATGTGAAAATCGTTATTGCGAGCGAACTGCATGATTTGTCCGTGAGTTCATCTGCTATTCGCCAAGCGTTGGCTCAAGGTGATACCGAGTTGGCGGCAGAAATGCTTGGTCGCCCCTATGCCATTGAGGGAAAAGTTGTCATGGGGCGTCAATTAGGCAGAACTATCGGCTTCCCGACTGCCAATGTTTCTGTGCAGTCCGCTTGCATTATCCCCGCGCCCGGAGTATATGCCGGGAGAGTTTTGGAGCGCAATGCCGTAATCAATATCGGAAGATGCCCGACTGTAACGTGTTCCGATGATGCCCCTATTTCCATCGAAGTTCATATCCTTAACTTTTCCGGCAATCTTTATGGGCAGAATCTAAAGGTTGACTTCCTCAAACGGCTACGTAGCGAAAAACGCTTTGGCTCGCTCGATGAACTTAAAGCGGCTATCTCCGCCGACGTGGCTCAAGCATCTGTATTATGAATGAAATTTTTGATAGAGCCGAACGTCTCCTTGGTGTCGATACCATGCAGCGACTTGCCGATACCCGAGTAATCATTTTCGGAGTCGGGGGAGTAGGCAGTTGGTGTGCCGAGGCTCTGATTCGAACCGGGGTGGGGCACTTGACCATTGTTGACTCCGATGAGGTGGTCCTCAGCAACGTAAACCGTCAGCTTCAAGCCTCAACTCTCACTGTTGGTCAACTTAAAGTAGATGTGCTTCGCAGCCGTCTGCTTGAAATTAATCCCGAAGCAGACATTGTGGCTCTTTCGGTGCGATATACTGTTGACACTGCCGATACTTTTAATTTCGAGGATTTTGATTTCGTAATCGATGCCATTGATTCGCTCGCCGATAAGGTCTTGCTGATTTTGCGTGCGGCGGCTTGTCGCTCCACTACTTTATTCAGCTCTATGGGTGCTGCCCGAAAACTTGACCCGAGTCGTGTGCAGGTCAAAGAATTTTGGCAAGTAAAAGGCTGTCCGTTGGCTGCTGCCCTGCGTGCACGCTTCAAACGTTCCGGGCAGTTTCCCGCTCGTAAATTCAAAGCCGTTTTTTCCGACGAAGTCCTTCCCTCAAGCGCATCACCCGGCGAACCCAACGGCTCTTTGGTCCACATCACTGCCGTTTGGGGTATGACCCTCGCCTCCCTCGTCATCAATCAAATCAACAAAAAATAATCCGAGGGGCTTATGCGAGCCGCCTCGGATTCCGTTGTTTTTCTATAGTAGTGATTTGATGTTACTTAACAATCACTTTTGAATTCTGCGTGCCATTGCCGGTCTTAACGCCGACAATGTGCATTCCGCGTGAGAGTCTGCCTGAATTTATCGCGGTGCGACTCTTGTCTGCACTCGGAGTAACGCGGCGTGTTGCCCCTTTCATATCCGTAACGGTAATTGCCTCAATCTCGGTGTCGTCACCCACTTCGATGCTGATATCTTCACCCTGCTTCACAACCGTAGGGCGAACCTTAACCGTCTCAATCAACTTCGGTGACTGCACACCACCGGCCCCTGATTTCGGCAACTCATAAACCAAATAAAACGATTCACCATACCCATACCCGTACCAACAATTTAGCAAAAGATATTTGTTTTCGCCGTCAATATATAGATATGCACTCACGTCTGAAAAATTATATTCTTGGGGTATCTCAAACGTGGAGATTACTTCTCCGCTATTGCCTTTAGTCAAATTCATCCCGCATATTACGCCTTCCGTATAAATTTTCTTACCGGGAATGTCCATGTATGATGAATAACCATCGGGTAAGTGTATTGTATATCTTACTTCTACATCTTCTTCCGTTGTATATAATTCATAATTGAGTATTAAGGCTTCATACTCTTCATCGTCATTAAATAGACATTGAGTTATATCGTAAAAACTATCATAACATGCTCTATCGTTTTCAACGTCTCTTACGTGTACGTCTGTTATGTGGCATTTATAGTCCCATGATTCTGTTGTTTCCTCATATTCATCAGAATAACCAACAACATTGTAGGAATCAAAGCCATATGTGAGATATACCGAACTTCCGCCTTCTCCATCAGCCGGTGTATAAGTGGCATAACAAGTGTAACTAACATCAACGTTTTCCCACGAGTGCTCTAATAAATATTTCTGTACTTTAGCATTCGTTGTTAAGTTGGAGCGATCCTCCGGAAGGTACCCTTCAGGAAAGAAGTAATACATTCCTCCGGCAACAGAGATCTTATCAGTCAGACCGCGGTCCGAGGAGAACTCTTCTGCCTCTTCTAAGGAAAAATAACGTTCATTATGACACCGGAATGAGTAATTTAAAATCGGAGGATTGTATCGATATGTCCGTGTTTCGGTATATGTTTGATATGGGAATTCAACATATCCTTTCTCGGAAAAAGTCCTTGAGTATAGTTTGTATTTAATGCTCGTTGCATTCTCCTCCTCTTCTACAGTCGCATAATATGATGGCTCTCCATTGTAGGCAAAACATGCCGGTAGCATGTGACAATGCCTTTCATTAAGTGTCTTGTCGGGCAATACGGCTTGCGAGGTCACGGCGGTCGCTATCAACGCTCCGCTCAGCAAAATTTTTTGTAATAACATAATGTAAAGATGTTTTTTAAAGCCCTTGACGACCCTCTGCCAAGGAATGATTAATAGATAATAAAAAAGCGTGAGAGCCATACCTGTTGCTCATTCCGTTATCTGAGGCCTTCGCATTGCCCGAATGAATAGAATGAGCAAACGCAGAAGCCCCACGCTGAATATGACAACCAACCAAGACAAGGATTAGTTCTTCCTCGCATTGGAGCATATTCCACAGTAGGCATCTACTATTTGCCTCAATCTTGATTCATTCAATGAAAGTTGCGAAGTTTCAGATAACCAAGAAAGAGCGCTGAGTAAACGCTTTCAATATATGTCTGCCGACCCTCCCACTGTGCCCGAGACCGGGCTTCTGCGGTGCGGTCTGCATTGCAAAGTTAAACAATTATTTCGAATTTCAAAAATTCCGAGTTTAAAATTATTGAGAATGGAGTAATTATGCAACTCACTGATTTAAATAGCAAAACAGTCCGACCTTCTGACGGTCAGACTGCCTCGTTCCTTGTTCGATTGTCTAAAGATACAAATGATTTTGCTTTCTACCCGCAAGTCGCGGTCCGATAAGTTGTTCTAATTGTTGAAATAATTCCGGATTTAGACTGCGTGCATGGTTGGGGCAGATGCTTATGCAGCGCATGCAGGTTATGCAGCGGTCGGAGTCGGTAGCCATTGGATTATTTGTGTCAATTGCGCCCGTAGGACACTCTTCGGCACATATACCGCAGCCGTGACAGACTGTGCTGTCAACGATAGGTTTTAGTGGAGAACCGCCAAAGTCTTTATATTTACCATGATTACCCGGAAGTTCTAAATTCGGGGAGATGTTTTCGTCTAATCGATTCCGTAATCTTAGCGCGAAATCGCGTAGCTCCGTCTCGTCTTGTTCGTCCGGTCGTCCTGCGGCATATTGGCGGAAGATTGAATGCTCTGCAACGGCCGCAATAGCTCCGATACATCTGAAGCCGCCCCCTCTCATGATGTCTTCAAGCTCCGTGAGCGTGTCATCCCATGCTCTATTGCCATAAACACAGTTGAGTATTGCCCGAGCACCGTTACCGGAGATTTTTCTCAGCCTTTGTGCGGCAATATCGGGAACTCTTCCGCCGTATGACGGTACTGAAATCACGCAAACGTCATCAGGGTTAATCTCAATGTCATTCAATTCTTTACATAGGTTTATTTCAATGAAATCGCGGCAGAGGGTTTCGATAATAATATCCGCTGCCCTTTTTGTGCCGCCTGTCGGGCTGAAATAGATGCTGTAATATGCCATAAATTTTTTTCACTTCGTGTGTTTGTAGTCAAACGACCGCCATACATTGTAAAATGTGCATGGCGGTCGTTGTGAGGATTAGAAAAATCTTATTTGATTATCCGGCGTCCTGTCGACGTAATGTAAATGCCATGGCGCATCGGGTTCATTACGCGGCGACCATGCAAGTCATAAAGAATCTCACTTTCGTTGTCTCCGGTGTGAACCTGAGTTATTGATGAAGTCGAGATCAGGTCGGTAATGTCCACGAAACGAAATTGGCAGCCGGCATTTGTGGTTGAAACAGGTGAGTCGAAATTCACTACTTTGTATCCGTCGGCCTCCGTGGAGATTGATACTTGAGTGTCGGTTCCGCAAGATATAACGTAATAAGATGACGAAGCGGCTGTGATGTCCCAACCGGCTTCCGGAGCGGCTGACGTTACGGTCAGTTCATTGGAGTCGGTTGTTGTCGGGTTGAGATACAGGTCATTATTTTTATTGATAATGTTGAATGTCCCGTTCTCATTGGCTTCAAGTCTCCACGCAAGGGTGGGGGAGTAGTAAGTGGCTGTTGTGCTTACTGCGGTTTCTCCGTCTCCCGTGGCAAGGTAGTGGCGGTTGCGCTTGTTGGCACAGATGGTGTACCATCTGGGTGATTCTGCTGTTGATGCCACAGGGGTTCCGGCTGTAGTCGGAAGGGCTATTTCCGACGTCGGTTCGCCATACACTTCATTGAAGCGGAATTGGCAGCCTGCATCGGAATGGTTTGTGCCTCCGCCCCAATTGAGTATCCTGAAATTGCGGTCTGCCGGACCTTGGTTCATTTGCGATGTGAGGTCCGCGGTGTAGAATACTACGCACCCTGCTGTGTTGGCGTAATCTATAACCCAACCTTTCGTCGGTTCGTTAGTACTCATTGAGAGTTCTCCTCGGTTTTCTGCAGAAGTCGGATCAATATAAGTACCGGTTTTGCGATTTATGATATTGCATGAGCCGTCTTCGCGGAGGGTAAACTTCCATTGACTGCGTGCAAAAATACTCTCCGAGGCATCAACGCCCATGAGCAGACCGTCTGCCGTAAGGGTTATATGGAGATTATTTCTGTTAGGAGTGCTTATCGTGTACCAATATTCTGATTCCGCAGTAGAAAAGTTGGGTAAGTCAAAAGGGGTGCTTTGCGCCTCAACATAGATTTTCTTCATCATTTCAAGCACCTCGGGATTCTCTTCTGCAACGTTGGTGGTTTCGTTGGGGTCATTGATCAAGTCGAAAAGCTGATCATGGGGTTTGGCACCTGTCTCAACGTTTGGCGGACCAAACGTAATGTATTGGTTGGTATTGCTTGCCGGAATATATTTCCATTGGCTTGTGCAAACGGTAATCGGGCCGGCCGAAGGCAGTTCGCTAACCCAAGGACGATGCTCGAGTGAGCGACCGAGTAGTTGATCCATGTAGTCGCCGCTATCGGGTGCGGAGGCTTTGGGCAAGTCTGTCCCTATCAGTGAACCGAATGAAGCCATGAAGTCAATGTGGCTGAGAAGGGTGTTGTTGTCATTATCGGGGCTCACTCCTTCCGGCCAGCTAACAATGCACGGTACGAGTGTGCCGCCTTCATAGCCGGAGTACTTCATGCCGCGGCGACCGCCTGTGGGGCTGTGTCCATTGAGCAATTCAACTGCTTGGTCCGCATAACCGTCATCATGGATAGGTCCATTGTCGCTGGTCACCAAAATCAAGGTGTTTTCGTAGATGCCGAGGGCTTTAAGAGCGTCGGTGATTTGACCGACTGTCCAGTCAAACTGCATAATCGCATCGCCGCGTAGCCCCATAATGTTTTTGCCTCGGAATCGTTCATGCGGCCATCGAGGCACGTGAATATCGTTCGTACATAAGTACATAAAGAAAGGCTCGTCTTTACTCTGCTGTATGAACTCAATGGCATGAGCTGCAATTGAGTCGGCTATGTTTTCGTCTTGCCAAAGGGCTTTTCCGCCGCCTTTCATGTATCCTATGCGCGATATGCCGTCAACGATTGATTGATTATGCCCGTGGCTCGGATGTAGCTTCAGCAATTCGGGATTATTTTGTCCGGTAGGCTCGCCGGCAAAATTCGAGTTGTAGCTCACCTGAATCGGAGCCGAAGGATCATGGTTGGCTACTGATCCCTGTTCAATATAAACGCACGGTACGCGGTCGGCTGTAGCTGCCATGATGTAGTGATAGTCAAAACCGATGTCTGCCGGGGTCAAGTCCAGTTTTCCGTTCCAGTCTTGTTGACCGGTGACGGTTCCAAGTCCGAGATGCCATTTGCCTATTGCGGCAGTGGTATAGCCGGCATCATGAAACATGTCTGCCATCGTGTATTGGTCGGCGCGAATTATCGATGCTGCATTGCCGGCGGCAACGCTTGTCTCTGCGCGCTTGCGCCAGGCGTATTCGCCGGTCAATAGCGAGTAGCGCGACGGAGTCGATGTCGCCGCTACGGCGTGGCAGTTGGTGAAGCGGATACCGGACTGTGCAAGTGCATCAACATTGGGCGTCTCTACGTTTTTTGCCCCGTAACACCCCAAATCGCCGTAACCGAGGTCGTCGGCAACAAGAAGTATCACGTTTGGGCGCGCAGGGGTTTCTTGTTCTTGTGCGTATGCGTTTATTGTCGCTAAGCAAGCGGAAAACGCCAGCGTTAATGGCAGATGAATTTTGTCATGTTGCATAGTTTTCAAGGTAGTTTAAAAAATGATTTTGCGGATTTTGTTGTCATATGATCGACTTCGTCAATGTGTATTTTCATTTCTTCGGCAATTTTTGTCGCAATATAAGGGATATATGAACTCTCGTTGCGTTTGCCGCGCATTGGGGTAGGGGCAAGCCATGGAGCATCGGTTTCAAGCAATATGTGGTTAATGCCTATCCGGTGTAGCAGAGCTGGCAGAGGTGATTTTTTGAAGGTCACAACTCCTCCGATGCCGAACATCACCTCGGCTTGTATCTTGCGCAAGGCGTCAATATCGTCGGCAGTACCGCTATAGCAGTGAAAAACCATGTGCGGCAATCTGCCGCGTTTGCTCTCAAGCAGGTCAAGCATTTGCGGCATGGCATTCCGGCAATGAATAACTGCCGGAAGATTCTGTGAGTCAGCCAGGTCGAGTTGTGCTTCAAAGGCTTCAAGTTGCAAGGGTAGGGTGTCTTGCTCCCAGTATAGGTCAAGTCCGGTTTCTCCGATAGCTACGTAGTCGGAGTGGCTTTGCGCTTCTGAAATGATGCGAGTCAGTTGCTCCGACCATGAGTCGGGTTTTACGTCTGTCGGGTGCAAGCCAACGCACATTGCAGTCGCTTCCGGACGCAGCGCATGCAGCTCGCGAATGGGTTCAATCGTGCTTACATCTACGCCCGGAAGTACAATCATAGATACTCCAACGGCAAGTGCGCGGTCAACGGCCGCGCACTTGTCTTCCCCATAATCGGGAAGATAGAGATGAGAATGAGTGTCTATCATAAAATGCCTTGGGCCATCATAGCATGTGCCACTTTCATGAAGCCGGCAATGTTGGCACCTTTCATGTAGTTAATGTACCCGTCGGGCTCTGTGCCGTATTTCACGCACTGTTCGTGAATGCTGTCCATGATGAAGTGCAATTTTTCGTCAACTTCTTCCGCACTCCATTGAATATGCATGGCGTTTTGGCTCATTTCAAGTCCGGAGGTGGCTACGCCGCCTGCATTTACTGCCTTGCCCGGTGCGTATGTTGTGCGCGATTCAATGAATGCATCGATTGCTTCCGGTGTGCATCCCATATTGCTCACTTCTGCCACCATTTGAACGTTGTTGGCAATCAACTGCTTGGCGTCTTCGCCGTTGAGCTCATTTTGAGTGGCGCACGGGCATGCAATATCAACTTTCTGTTCCCAAGGCTTTTTACCGGGGAAGAATTGTGCGTTTGGATATTTTTCAACGTAAGGCTCAACAATGTCTTCGCCCGAAGCGCGTAGTTCAAGCATGGTGTCGATTTTTTCACCGCATATACCATCCGGATCATAGATGTATCCGTCAGGACCCGAAATGGTGACTACTTTGGCGCCGAGTTCGGTCGCTTTGAGCGCAGCTCCCCATGCAACGTTGCCGAAGCCGCTGATTGCTACCGTCTTGCCTTTCAAATCGTCGCCTTTCATCTTTAGCATATTGTCAACAAAGTAAAGAGCTCCGAAACCCGTGGCTTCCGGACGTATCCGGCTGCCGCCGAAGTCTAAGCCTTTGCCCGTAAACGTGCCGGTATGTTCGTCAACGAGTTTCTTATACATACCATACATATAGCCTACCTCGCGTGCACCTACGCCGATATCGCCTGCCGGTACGTCGCGGTCAGGTCCCAGATTTTTCCAAAGTTCAAGGATGAACGCTTGACAGAATCGCATGATTTCTGCATCGCTCTTCCCTCTCGGAGAGAAGTCAGAGCCACCTTTGGCTCCACCCATCGGAAGTGTGGTCAGAGCGTTTTTAAAGGTCTGTTCAAATCCAAGGAATTTTAATATGGAAAGGTTCACTGATGCGTGAAAGCGAATGCCGCCTTTGTACGGACCGATAGCTTTATTGAACTGAACGCGATAGCCGAGGTTGGTTTGTACCTCGCCGCGGTCATCTACCCACGTGACACGAAATGTCAATATCCTGTCGGGCTCAACCATGCGTTCAATGATTTTTGCTTTCTCAAATTCGGGATGCTGATTATAAACGTCGGCAACGCTGATGAGTACTTCGCGAACTGCTTGCAGATACTCTTTCTCACCGGGGTGTTTAGCTTCAAGCGAGCTGATAATCTGATTGATATCCATGGCTTAAGATTATAAGGTTGTGAATATTGTGTTAGTTGTATGGATTTAAGGTTATTTGTTTACTTGAAAACGTGTGTCGCCGTCAAGGAAATACGACACGATTTGCCGTGCGGCTGCAATGCCGGCATTGATATTTGCCTCGGTGGTTTGAGCTCCCATTTTTTTCGGTGTGAAGAACACCTGAGTGGGGAATTTTTCAAGAAGTTCCTCCGCATTATCGGGGCGAACGTCAGCAACGTATTTCAAGTCACTTCGTTCCGATAAGGCCTGTGCTAATCCGCTTTCGTCGATAACTTCTTTGCGGGCGGTATTAATCAAAACGCCGTCTTTTGGCATGAGCGAAATCAATTCGTAGCCGATTGAGCCGCGAGTTTCTGCTGTTGCTGGAATATGTATTGATACAAATTTATTTTCGCGGTATAGCTTTTGGAGGTCATGAATCGGCTGCACTCCGAAGTCTTCCATAACTTGATCGGGGCAATATGGATCCAATGCATTAACGGTAAGGCCGAATCCTTTGGCTATGCGAGCCACGTTCCTACCAACTTGCCCGAAGGCTTGAATGCCGATGCTTTTGCCCTGAAGCTCAGAACCGGAAGTGCCGGCATACATGTTGCGCACTGCCATAATAAGCATTCCGAATGCCAATTCTGCCACTGCGTTTGAATTTTGACCGGGAGTGTTCTCAACGATAATACCGCGTGCCGTGGCTGCATCAAGGTCTATATTGTCATAGCCGGCACCGGCGCGAACCACTATTTTTAGTTTCGATGCCGCATCAAGTAGCGTAGCTGTGACCTTGTCAGAGCGCACAATCAAGGCATCGACATCGCCAACGGCAGCCGTCAGTTCTTCCACGGCAGTATATTTCTCTAAAAGAACAAGCTCATGGCCGTTTCCTTCAACTACTTTGCGGATCCCTTCCACTGCAATGGCGGCGAAAGGTTTTTCTGTGGCAACGAGAACTTTCATAACGTCTGACTTAATTTTTCTTCTCAAATTCTTTAATAGTTTCAACCAATGCCTTAACGGAGTCAAGCGGCAGTGCGTTATATAGGCTCGCGCGGAAGCCGCCAACGCTGCGGTGTCCTTTGATGCCCACTATGCCGCGTGCGGTTGCGAAGTCAATAAATGCTTGTTCCAATTCGGCATAGTCGGGAGCCATTACGAAGCAAACGTTCATAATTGACCGAGAATCTTCGGCAGCTGTACCAACAAACATGCGTGAATTGTCAATGGCGTCATATAAAACGGCTGCCTTTTCTTCATCAAGGGCTTGGAACTTCTCAACGCCGCCTTGCTCCTTGTAGTGGCGTAAGGTTTGTAGAGATGCGTAAATGGGCAATACCGGAGGTGTGTTATACATGCCGTCTTTTTTTATGTGCGTCATGTAGTTAAGCATCGTTGGGATGGTGCGTTCCACTTTGCCCAGTGCATCGTTTTTAACAATCACGAGCGTTACGCCGGAAGGTCCCAGATTCTTTTGTGCTCCGGCATAAATAAGGTCATATTTACTTACGTCAATTTTTCTGGTAAAGATGTCTGAACTCATATCGCCAACCAACGGAATAGGTGAATCCGGATCCTTGCGAAGTTCTGTGCCGTAAATCGTGTTATTGCTTGTGAAGTGCAGATAATCGGCATCTGTAGGCACTGTGAAATCTTTCGGAAAATATGAGAAATTCTTATCTCGGCTTGACGCTATCACATCTACTTCACCGAAGAGCTTAGCCTCCTTGATGGCATTCGATGCCCATGTGCCGGTATCAATATATGCCGCTTTTTTATTCAAGAGGTTAAACGGAACCATTGCAAACTGCATGCTTGCTCCGCCACCCAACCACAGTACGCTGTAGCCTTCCGGTACTTCCAATAGCTCTTTAACGAGAGCGCAGGCTTCATTAAATACGTTGACAAACTGCTTGCTGCGATGTGAAATTTCAAGCAGTGATAGCCCCATATTGTCAAAGTCCTTTATGGCGGCAATGGTGTTATCTATAGTATATTGACTGAGGATAGACGGTCCTGCATAAAAATTATGTTTCTTCATAAGAATGTTGTTGGAATTAAAATGTTTGTTCTTACACATGCAAATTTACTACCAACAATCGGAAATACCAAGAAACTTTAATTGTTATTAAACATATTTTCCCCTCCCTCAAAAAAATCACCCCCTCCTTCGAAAATCTACGCTTTTCCCCACCCCTCTCTCCCTACCTTTGCACAAAAAATCACCCTCCACTCTCCACTCTCCACTAACATGCACACCGCCTGCTTCCGCCATTTCACTCGCCGTACGCTCTCATTCCGAGAACGCGCCTGCATCGAAAGCCTCGACTCCTCCACCCTCCAAAATTACAGAATTGTATAATCATAAGAAAAAGCTGCCATTCACCTCTGTGCCGGTGAATGGCAGCTCTTTCTTACACGAGGTACATTCCTCTTGACGCCGATTTGGCGCCGACCTGCTAATTCATACTATTATATGATTGTAACGATACATAAACTTGGTAAAGTTCATCTTTGGTCATGCCGATAAACGAATTCGTTTCATCTATGATAACAACCTTGCCATTCTGTTTTACATCGTCATAAGTTTGTGCTGCTTGTGCATAATATGCATCGGCAATATCCTTCGATTCAAACTGATAATTCGCAATGACGTTATAGCATAGACCGCTTTCGTCAAATTTGCATACATAAGTCACCATGTAATCGTAGCCATAGCCATATGAATGCGATATCGTAAACTCTACGGTGTTTCCTTTATCAACCCAACCGACCTCAACGTTGCCGGGAATTTCGGGGATTTCGGGAATTTCCGGCTCATCATCTTTTTCACTGCATGAAACCATTGTCATGCTCGGCACGATGAACATTGCAGCCATCAGCAGATATTTAAACCACTTCATAATATTCAAAGACGTTAATGTGTGAAACAATATTATTACTCAACGTAGTCGTTTAGAACAGATATTTCGCTCCAATCTGGATGCCAAGGTGGCTCCAAGAATTCCCGACAATGCTGTACTTCAATTCTGCGCCGATGGCAAT
Organism: Bacteroidales bacterium; assembly: GCA_015061005.1. Classification (GTDB taxonomy): domain Bacteria; phylum Bacteroidota; class Bacteroidia; order Bacteroidales; family Muribaculaceae; genus UBA3263. Next base: position 76,495 of record SUXJ01000001.1, on the reverse strand, counting down.
TTTAGGAGTTATAGCCCAATCTGCGCCACCACCAAGATTAACGCCGAAGTTTGTGGTTGAGGCTGAGTATCCGAACACACTGGCTTTTACGCCAACAACACCAAGTCCCACTAACGGATAAACAGTGAATTTTTCGTTCCTCAGTTTGAATACCCAGTGAACATTAGCCATTAAATCCCACATTGAAGTAAAGTCCTTCTTGAAGTAATACGTAAATGCCGGTTCCACTCTGAGGTGATCAGTAAATGAATACTGGAATTTTGCTCCTAAACCAAAGTTGCTGTAACCGCCACTATAAGCCAAGCCAATGTCGAAGTTAACACCTGCTGCCATTTGCCCTTTTTCCTGAGCTGCGCCGGTAAATGTTGCTGCACCCAACGCGATTGCTAAAATCATCAAATACTTTTTCATAATAGTCTGAATTTTTAGGTTCGTCCGTACTCTGTAAGCTTTTCCGGTTCCGCTTTGTTTGAATGTTAAAAGGTTAAACTTAAATTTTTCGTTGTTAAGGGTTAAAGGTGATATTTATGAGCTCAAAATTTTCAATGGCAAAATTAAAACGGCAAAATTCCTTGTGCAAGAATTACGCCGTTTGTTTCTTAATGATTCCGTGTATCGTTAAAAAAACACGCAAAAAATCAATTATTCAGCACAGTTTTTCTACATAGTCCATAGTCCGGACTTCTTGTCTTTGGACTTTTCCGAATAAATCGCAAACCAATTACCAAGTATTCTCCCAATATTAACTGATTAATATCTTCCCTCCATTTTACTTGTTTCACGCACACGATTCACCCCGAACTTGCTTTAACCATTTATTGGTAGTAACTCCCATCGCTCGTTTAAATGCGTTGCAATAGGTAACTTGAGAGTTGAAACCGCATTGCTCCGCTATTGTCTCAAGAGTCAACCCCTTTTCTTTTTTTGACACTAATAACGCTTTGGATTTGTCCACTCGTAACCCGTTCACCAAATCAAAAAAACTCTTATCCAAGATTAGATTGATCGCTTTCGATAAATTTTTGGACGATATACCCGTTGCAGAAGCCACGTCCTTCAACGTCAAATTCGGATTAACATATGCCTCCGATGTCCTCAAATAATCCTCAATCACAATTGCATATTTCTTCAATTTGACTAAATCGTCCTCCGACAGTTGTTGCTTAGTCTCTGCTGTCGCCATTAACTCGATTTGTGCATCAGAAATAAATGGAGGCGTTGGCTCCTGACTATGACGTATTACAAATGAAACTTTTAATTCCGCATATAGGAGATAGCCCGTTGCCATCAAATTGATTAAATAAAACAAGCGAAAACTCTTAAACGGATCAAAGAAATATTCAATCAGAGCTGCGATTACAGCAATGCCCATAAAAGTGATAAAACGCGGAACCCACACCTTGTTTGCCAATTCGCTTGGCGACATATATTCAGTAATATAACGCTTTACTTTGTGGAGATAGGTAAATATATAATAGAAGTAAAGCACAAATTGTATGATCACAATCGCATGGTTCATCCTTATCAATGCAGAACGAATACCCACGGTGTCCGTGGTCAGAAAATCTCTAAAATCTTCGCTCGTCATCATCGTAACTGTTGCAACAACTACGCAGGCGAATACTATCGCCGGCAAAAAGTGCAACAAACCATATAATCGAAAACTATAACTTGGATTAAAAGCGCGATGTGATAACAGAAGCAGAAACGGCATCAAGGCAAGATTGGCGGAATATGCCATAGGAGCTACAACCACGGCTATTTCATCCCAATTGAAATGACCACAGATGTGGTAAAAGAAATTAGGGAACGTCGTGAAAAGTACAAACACGGCAGCATAGCTGCTTACCCCTTTGAAGCGCGCAGCCGTGCAAAGCAAAAGTACCATCAACAACATAGTGACGAATACAAAGATATGTATTATCAGAACAAATTCATCTTGTAACATATATATGCGTCGTAATTTAACAAAAAGCGTGAACCGGAAACTCGTCTTATGAAAGCAGGTTTTGGTAAAACCCTCGGACTAAAACAAGCAACGGCCCACGCGTCAAGTATATACGACACGCCAACACCGCTCAGGTGTGGTAGATATATACGATTAGCGTGAAGAGTCCGCCTATTCTCGTCCGTTAAATTTACCAGATTTGCTTTCAGAGAATGAAGCTACACACTTCCCTATAAAAACTAAATACGTCTTGCCCTTTGGCAAGTACCTGCAAAGGTATGCATTTTTTTAGAATAAAGGGATAATGTTGCAACTCTTTTTTCGACCGTTGCATTTTTTGTGCAAAGGAACAAAAAAATGAGTGCAAAACAGAAGGCGTTTAGCCTAAATGAGTACAAAAATCAGTTGTTTGGACTGCTTTGTTTGTCTTCTAACCACGCAACCGGTGTTTTCCCCGTCATTTTTTTAAACACCATATAGAACGTTGAGCGAGAACGGAATCCGCAATCAGTAAAAACACTGTCAATACTATAATCCTTAACATCAAGACTCAATAATCGACGCTTTGCCTCCTCAACACGCAACCGATTGACAAACTCAAAAAAATTACATTTCAGATAGCCGTTAATGGCGCGAGATAGTGAGCGCGGAGAAATGTTGATTTCGTTAGCAAAAATTGCCAATGAAATATCCGGGCGCAGAAATCCCCCCGTTTCTTTCATAGATTTTGATGCAAACTCACAGATTTCTCTCATTTGTTGTTCGCTCATAGCAGAAGCTATTGACGGTTCTGATTTCTCTTGTGTGTTCAGATCATACTCAGCTGTGGGCTCTTGCTTGATAGGCAAAACCGGATGAGCAATCGAATTATAAACCAAATAAAACATCGCAACCACATTCAAAATTTGAATTAGCCATGCATCTGTACGCGGCCAAATGGCGTAACACACCATGACTATGACAAACAGCACCGCAAAAAGGTACTCAAATACAGGAATCCACTCCTTTTGAACCCATTCAGCATCAGATAACGTGCTATTAATTGATCTCTTCGCGCGATACAAAAAGCGAAAGATTGCCGCAAAATAACCAACCATCTGACCAAAAACGATCAGTGTGTTAATATTGCCTATCCATGTGTCTTCTCCTGAGATTTCATGCATAATCGTTGTCATACGTTGTTCAGTCGATAACGTAATGCCAAGCACAGCACAAATTAAGCACGGCAAAAGGTGCAACATATCCCAGGGCTTCAGCCGAAAGTTGGAATCAAAGTTCTTTTTGGCGAACAGCCACAACAGAGGCATCAGTAATGTATTGACAGAAAAACTTATAGGTAACATGAACAAAGTAAAATCATGCCAACCCAACATACGACTCATATTATACAAATATACAGGAACATTGGGTAACACAATTATAGCTGCGGCATATCCGTTCTCTCCGCGAAAACGAGTCGCAGTAAGCAAAATTGCAGCCAATACAAGCAATATGATAATGCTGGACGAATTGACTATAAGTATGAATTCATTGTAACTCATTATGAACACCAACTAAAAGTTCAACCGCAAATTTAATCATAATTTAGTAAATGCACACTTACCTTGCAACTTTTCAAAAATAATCGCAAGATTGACGCAAAACCATGTGCTCAAAATCCGAGAAATTCGCTCCGTTGGAGATTCCCTTGTGTCTTATACTTTTTGATTTCTTTTTGTTCGTCTGTTGTGATTTGCTGATTTCAGGGAAATTTTGTAACTTTGAGGCTGTGAAATCGGTTTCGGTAACATATTTGTTAGCAACGGTCTTGATGGTCGCTGTCTCTTGTGGGTGTTCCAAAACGGTACAAAAATCCGCTGAAACGCCCACAAAAATTGTACCTGTATTAACGGCTTCTTTTTCTGCCGATAGCGCGTATATGTATGTCGCTAAGCAAGTCGCTTTTGGACCGAGGGTTCCGCAAACCGTGTCTCACGAGGAGTGTGCCCGATGGCTCGCCGATGAACTGCATAGGCATGGTGCTGACACTGTGATGCTCCAAAAGACCGACTTGCCTGATTTTGGACCGATGACCAACATCCTCGGGCGTTTTAACGTCAATGCATCCTCAAGAATTATGCTACTCGCTCATTGGGACACGCGCCCTTGGGCGGACAATGACCCCGACGAGAAGAATCACACCATACCGATTGATGGCGCAAACGATGGCGCAAGTGGGGTGGGAGTCCTTTTGGAGGTGGCTCGTCAATTAGGATTGAATGCCCCGACAATTGGTGTAGATATTCTCTTTGTTGACGCGGAAGATTCCGGTACCGAGGGCGACGACGATTCTTGGGCACGTGGTTCACAGTACTGGGTGGAAAATATGCCGATTCCCTCTCCGCGTTTTGCCTTATTACTCGACATGGTCGGAGGACGTGACGCTCAATTCCCTCGAGAGCTATTCAGTGATGTGAATTGTCGATGGCTTAACAATAAAATCTGGTCGCTTGCAGCAGAGTTAGGTCTTGGCGGGCGTTTTGTGGATTACCAAGGTGGCGCTATCAATGATGACCATCTGCCCTTTTTGCTTGCAGGCATTCCCGCTATCGACATAGTGGAAACCAATCATCCCCAAACAGGCTCGTTTAACCCCACGTGGCACACCCTTGCCGATAACATGGAAAATATTGACCGTCAAACCCTCGGTGATGTGGGCTTGGTGGTGACTACACTTATATACCGAGAAAAATAATGACTATTAACGAAATACAAGACGAGATTATTAGCGAGTTCTCCGAAATCGATGACTGGATGGACCGCTATGGTTACATCATTGACCTCGGCAATCAGCTGCCGCCTATTGATGAAAAATATAAAACTCCGCAGCATTTGATTGAAGGCTGTCAGAGCCGCGTGTGGATTAATGCCGAGCTCACTCCTGATGGAAGAGTACACTTCGAAGCCGATTCCGATGCTATCATCGTAAAAGGCATTATCGCGTTACTTATTAAAGTGCTTAGCGACCAAACTCCTGCCGATATCCTTGCTTCGGACCTTCATTTCATCGATGAAATCGGGCTGAGTGAACACCTGTCGCCAACGCGCTCAAACGGCCTCTTGGCAATGGTTAAGCAAATGAAAGTCTATGCACTTGCTTTCCAATCGAAAAATCATTAACCCTTAAATTATAATTATCAAAAATGTTTAAAAATCAACCCGGTGGGCTGTATGTGCTTGCGTTGGCCAACACAGGCGAACGCTTTGGCTACTACACCATGCTCGCTATCTTCCTGTTCTTCTTGCAGGCTAAGTTCGCTCTTGACGCGACATGGACAGGCCAGATCTACTCGATTTTTCTGGCATTAGTGTATTTCATGCCTTTGGTGGGCGGTTGGCTTGCCGATAAATGGAGTTTCTCCAAGTGTGTTGTCAGTGGTATTGCCGTGATGTTTGTGGGCTATGCATTGATGTCGGCTCCGACTCCGGTGCGCAGCAACACTTCACTGATGGTGCTTTTCGCTGCGTTGTTGCTAATTGCTGTTGGTACCGGTCTGTTTAAAGGTAACCTGCAAGTAATGGTAGGTGACCTTTATAACAATCCTCAGTATAGTGCCAAGCGTGACTCGGCATTCTCGCTCTTCTATATGGCAATCAACCTTGGCTCAATGTTTGCGCCCGGAGCAGCTATTGCTCTTAAAAATCTCGGTCTGAAACAAGCCGGATTTGAAACCAATGATGCTATGGCTGCAACAGTGAGCAACTGGTGTATTGACACCAATAACTTTGCAAACATGCCTACAGACGGCGAACAACTTAAAGCTATGACAGAGTTCGCTGCAAGTAAAGGCATGGCAGAGGGGGGAGATCTCGCAGCATTCCTTCAGGGATATTTGGCTGACTTTGCTGATAAGTGCCAGGCTTCATTTGATGGTATGGTTGATTTTGCCACTCAATACATCACTGCATTCTCAACCGGTTGTAGCTATGCTTTCGCGCTCGCCTGCGGTTCGCTCATCGTTAGCTTCTTGATTTATGCGTTCGGTCGCAAAACTTATCGCCACATCATTACTGATAACAAGAAGGATCCGGCAGCTGCAAAAACTATTGTTTCTGAAGGCCCCGAATTGACCCCGGCGCAGACCAAGCAGCGCGTTGTTGCTCTTCTATTGGTGTTCGCCGTTGTAATCTTCTTCTGGATGGTGTTCCACCAGAATGGTCAGACCCTCACCGAGTTTGCTAAGAGTTGCACTTCTTCTTCAAGCAGCAGTTGGACTCGCATCGGTTTCAACCTCGGCGCGCTTGCCGCGATAGCTGCCGGTGTTTATGCCCTGTTCAGCGTATTCCAAAGCACCACTGCCAAAGCAAAAGCTGTCAGCGGAGTTATTCTCGCTGCATGCGCCGGCGTGGTTTGTTATCTCTACAGCCAAACTCCGGCTACTGTTGACAACATTGACCCTGCAGCTTATCAGCAATTTAATCCGTTCTTCGTTGTGGCTTTGACTCCATTCTCCATGGCGCTGTTTGCATGGTTAGGCAAGAAAGGAAAAGAACCTTCTGCCCCTCGCAAAATCGGATATGGTATGGTCGTTGCCGGCATCGCATACGTGGTGATGATTTTTGGCTCAATGACTCTGGTCGGAACTAATGGTGATGTTTCTACAAACTGGTTGATTTCAACCTATTTGCTCCTGACATTCGCAGAGCTTCTGCTTTCGCCCATGGGTATCAGTTTCGTAAGTAAGGTTGCTCCTCCAAAGTTGAAGGGTGCGATGATGGGCGGTTGGTTTGCTGCTACTGCAATTGGCAACTACCTCGTTTCAATCCCGATGCTCCTTTGGGGTAAAATACCCACTTACATGGTATGGGGTATTCTCGTTGTTCTCTGTCTGCTCTCAGCCGCATTCATCTTCTCTATCATGAAGAAACTTGAAGCAGCTACCGCTGACACTCCTGCTCCCGCGAAGTAAATATCATTGAAAAATGGAAGATATTAAAGACAAGGACTTAACCTCTCTGCCCGAGAACGCTTTTCGCGAACTCGGTGCAGACGAGGAATATCGTCCGGTGATGAACCCCGAAAAACCGGCGCGAGAAGTGACTGCATACTCAGTGAGCATGGGCTTGCTCCTTGCTGTCATTTTCTCTGCAGCTGCAGCTTATCTGGGACTACGTGTCGGACAAGTATTTGAAGCGGCAATCCCTATTGCCATCATTGCCGTTGGCATGAGTCAAGCCCTCAAAAAGGACAATCCCCTTGGGCAGAATGTGATTATTCAAAGCATTGGTGCTTGTTCCGGAGTAATTGTTGCCGGTGCGATTTTTACTCTTCCGGCAATCTATATTCTGCAAGCCAAGTATCCTGAACTGACCGTGAACTTTTTGCAAGTGTTCATGAGTTCTCTCTTGGGTGGTATTCTCGGCATACTGTTCTTTATTCCTTTCCGAAAATATTTCGTTAAGGATATGCATGGCAAATATCCTTTCCCGGAAGCAACTGCAACCACTCAGGTATTAATTAGCTCTCAGGCAAAAAATGGGGGTGGTCAAAGTAAAACTTTGATCTTAGCTGCACTGATTGGTGGTGTATATGACTATATCGTCGCAACTTGCGGTTGGTGGGCTGAAACCATCTCCACAACCGCAATGAGTTGGGGGCAGACCATTGCCGATAAGTTCAAAGTCGTGTTCACTTGCAACACCGGAGCTGCTCTTCTCGGTTTGGGCTATATTGTTGGACTCAAGTATGCTTTTGTAATCTTTGCAGGATCTATTTTCGTTTGGTGGATAATTATTCCGCTTATGGCGCAGTCACCTGAAATGGCGGCAATGGCTCCGGAGACTATTTTTGCTCAAAAAGCAAAGCTTATTGGTATCGGTGGTATTGCCATGGCCGGCTTAATTGGTATTGTGAAATCGTGGCCGATTATTCGTCAAGCAGTTGGTCTCGCTGCCAAGGAAATGAAAGGCGGAGAGAAAACTGCGGAAAAGTCCATTCGTTGGCAAACGGATTTGACCATGAAGTCTGTTGTGACATACATGGTGATGGCTCTCATCGTGGTCTTCCTTTTCTTCTGGTTGGGAGTTATCGGAAGCCTTTGGCAAGCTGTGGTCGCTTGGGTAGTTGTTACGATTATTGCATTCTTGTTTACCACTGTTGCTGCCAATGCTATTGCCATCGTGGGGTCTAACCCCGTTAGCGGCATGACGCTGATGACTCTGATTATTGCTTCGGCCATTTTCGTAGCAATTGGTTTGGATGGTACATCCGGCATCGTTGCTGCCATGGTTATCGGTGGTGTTGTCTGCACTGCGTTGTCTATGGCAGGTGGTTTTGTGACCGATCTTAAGATTGGTTATTGGCTTGGCTCTACTCCGCGCAAACAGGAAACTTGGAAGTTCCTCGGCACTCTTGTAAGTGCTGCAACTGTGGGCGGCGTGATGATGCTTCTCAATAATGTATATGGCTTCTATGCAAGCCCGGAACATCCCGATCCCCTCGTCGCTCCTCAAGCCAATGCAATGGCTTCGGTCATTGAACCTCTGATGATGGGTGGTGAAACTCCGTGGATTCTCTATTTCTGTGGAGCGATTTTGGCGCTGCTTCTAAATTTCCTCGGAGTGCCGGCTTTGGCATTCTGTTTGGGCATGTTCATTCCCCTTAGTCTAAATACTCCCATGCTCGTTGGAGGTGCAATCGCTTGGTTCGTACAACACAGCACCAAGGATAAGGCTCTATCTTCTGCGCGCAATGATCGTGGCACTCTCATTGCCTCAGGTCTCATTGCAGGTGGTGCTCTGTTCGGTGTATTTGCCGCTCTGACTAAGTTCTTGGGATTTGAGTATGTAAACCCAATTTCCGAAGGATATTCTCAACTCTTCGGTCTGTTGGTTTATGTCGCTTTGATTTGCTACCTCTTGTGGGATAGCTGCCGTGCAAAGAAACTCTCTTAATCGGACTATTTTGGCGTTGGCAATTCCTGCCATCGTTGCTAACATAACAACTCCGCTGCTCAGTTTGGTCGACATTGCAATCGTCGGCCATCTGGGCAGTTCGGTTTATGTAGCCGCTATAGTTGTCGGCTCTGCGGTGTTCAATATGCTTTATTGGCTCTTCGGGTTTTTGCGCTTTGGTACTTCCGGTTTGACGGCCCAAGCGTTTGGAGCCAATAAGGATGACGATATTAATTTGGTCGGTATAAGGTCTGTGTTGATTGCTGCACTGCTCGGTGTTGCACTTATAGTCCTTCAATATCCACTGAAGATAATGGCTTTTGCCATTATGAACCCTGATGATGCTACGCGTGTTGTCGCTGAATTATATTACGACATTGTAATATATGGCGCACCGGCAGTTTTGATGCAGTATTCATTGACAGGGTGGTTTGTTGGAAAGCAAAACACTCGAGTGCCAATGTTCGTTGCGCTTTTTACTAACATTGTCAATATCGTATTAAGTCTGCTCCTTGTATATGTATTCAATATGGGAATAGAAGGAGTTGCCTATGGCACGGTTATTGCCCAATGGAGCGGATGTATTGCAGCTCTCAGAGTGGCACTCTTTCATCGTGATTCATGGAGCCGTATTTGGGATGTTCCGGCTTTGCGTCGCTTCTTTTCAGTAAATGCCGACATTTTTTTACGCACTCTATGTCTGATTTCCGTAACGGTATGGTTTACCCGTAGTGGAGCCTCGCAAGGAACTGTTATATTATCTGTGAATGCTTTGTTAATGCAGTTGTTCACTATCTTCAGTTATTTCATGGATGGCTTCGCGTTTGCGGCTGAGGCTCTATGTGGTAAATTATTCGGGGCGGCAGACCACAAGGGCTTACGAACAGCTATTCGCCATTTTGTTGGTTGGGGCGCAGTAATGGCATTAATATTTACGGCAATCTATGCTCTCTTTGGCAATCAAATTATCGCAATCCTGACAGATGACCGCACAATCCGTTTGGCCGCTGATGCTTATCATAATTGGTCGGTGATGATACCCGTTTGCGGTTTCCTTGCGTTTATTGCCGATGGTATAGCAATAGGACTCACGCGCACGCGCTTGATGCTACGAAGCATGGTGCTGTCAACTATACTCTTTTTTGGAATCTATTTTTTATTATCGGTTAAGCTTGAAAATCATGCCCTCTGGATTGCATTTTTATCCTATCTACTCGGGCGCGGTATCATTCTGTTTGTAAGCCTTAGACACACAAAATATCAACGTTAAGATTTCTCAGGTAAATCTTCCCAATTGATGTCTGTGATTTGCGGTTCTGTTGCAGAAGAATTACTATTTGCGTTTTCGGACTTTGGTGCTGTCGTGCCCGCATCTTTTGTTTCCGTAAAGTCAATATATTCTCCGATTGTCGGATCTATTTTTTTCTTTTTGCCTTTCGGCTCTTTTGCTGTTTTTCGTTTATTGTCGTATTGTTGCTGAGCACGCTTCTGAGCTTCGGTAAAGGTGTTTTTCCATTGTCGCGACACGTTGATTAACTTTATAAACGGTGCAATCAGAAAAAACCATACCATTAATAATATAAGTATAGCTATGGGAAATGACATATAGATAAAATGTGTAAGAGAGTTTAGTTATAAGTAAAGAATTTCTTAACTTAACGAGCTGCAACCGTAGAAATCGCGCCGTAAAGAAAATATAACCCAATGGCTATTGCAAATCCCGGTACTCCAAACGCTACAATGCACCCGGCACTGATTATGAGGATGAGATAGCGAGGGGTGTTTTCACGCGATGGGCGAGCGGAATGAAATTTGAGTGACGGAAGTCTTACCGGCGATAGCATTGCTAATGATACGAGCAGAACTATTGCTGCGCGATACCACATATTGGCTTCCGTTGTCGGGCTGGTTTGCCATAGGCTTACTTCTCCAATCCAAAACAATGCGTTGGCAGGAATTGGCAGTCCTATAAAGCCTGACGTTTGGCGAGTGTCAAGATTAAATTTAGCTAATCTCAATGCGCCGCAAACAGGAATAGCTAACGCAAAGTAACTCACAGGTTCCGGAAGTAATATATAGACCATAGCTGCCGGCGCCACGCCGAAACTGACCATGTCGCTTAATGAATCTAACTCTTTGCCCAATGGAGAATATGCGTTTAGCAGGCGTGCAAGTGCTCCATCAAGAAAATCAAAGAGAGCGGCAGCGCAGATTGCCAACGATGCCCACTCGAATTTTCCGGCAAATGCAAATGCTATTGCCACGCAGCCTGAAGCAATATTCAGACATGTTACTGAGTTTGGAATGGATGTGCGTAACTTATTGCTCATCATGATGGCCTTCCGTATTCATTGGGCGAAGGCGTGCCACTTCTGTTATACCACCAATTGTTTTTTGACCGATTTCCGTCAGTATTTCGGTCCCGAGTGGTAGATAAATATCAACGCGCGACCCAAACTTGATGAAGCCCATGTGGTCTTCAATGTTGGCGGCATTGCCCGGCTCGGCATAGGTTACAATGCGGCGAGCCATGGCACCTGCAATTTGTCGCATCAAAATTTCTTGACCGCTATCGGTACGTATCACTACTGTGGAACGCTCATTCTCCGTGCTGGATTTTGGGAGCCATGCGCTGAGGAAGCGTCCGCTGTGGTGTGTCACATACGTTACCTCTCCGTCCACGGGAAACCAATTGGCGTGAACGTCAAATATAGTCATAAAAACGCTCAGCTGTATTACACGTCGATGAAGATATTCGCTTTCGTAGGTTTCTTCAAGTGCTACTACTCGTCCGTCTACCGAGCTAACCACAACGTTCTCTCTGTTTCCTGTAAAGCGACGTTTGGGGGAACGGAAAAAATTAACAAGTAAGGCGTAAAGAATACCGGTTACACATGTTAAAATTACACCTGCTGCCGTTGATAACCACCATATAAATGCATTGACGGCGACAAGTACCACAAAGGTAATAATCAGAATTTCCGTACCTTCATGGTGCAATCTTACTCGCTTCAGTGTTTTCTTTACTTTGCCCATTTTACTTATTTACTTTGCAAAGTTACAAAAAAAATCCTTACAATTATCCCTTGTGATTGTTTTTTTGCCTGTTTTTCGAATTATTTGGTGGGGTGGAGGGATTTTTGTAATTTTGCAGTCTGAATTGAAGAAATATCATTTGATAAATTATGGCAGTAGAACTCCAACACTTTACGAAACGTAGCGAAAATTATTCGCAATGGTATAATGACCTGGTAATCAAAGCTGATCTTGCCGAGCAGAGCGCGGTGCGCGGTTGTATGGTAATCAAACCCTATGGATATGCAATTTGGGAAAAAATGCAAGCTCAGCTTGATAAAATGTTTAAGGAAACCGGACACCAAAATGCCTATTTCCCTCTTCTGATTCCCAAGTCATTCCTCAGCCGTGAAGCCGAACACGTTGAAGGCTTTGCAAAAGAATGTGCCGTGGTGACTCACCATCGTCTGATGAACGACCCTGATGGTAAGGGTGTTGTTGTGGACCCTGAAGCGCGTCTTGAGGAGGAGTTGATTATTCGCCCCACATCAGAAACAATTATTTGGAACACATACAAGAATTGGATTACGAGCTATCGCGATCTGCCTATATTGGTGAACCAGTGGGCTAACGTGATGCGTTGGGAAATGCGCACTCGCATGTTCTTGCGCACCGCTGAATTCCTCTGGCAAGAAGGCCACACAGCACACGCAACCAAGGAAGAAGCTCAAGAAGAAGCAATCAAGATGCTTGGTGTATATAAAACGTTTGCCGAAAAATACATGGCAGTTCCCGTTGTTACCGGAGTGAAGTCCGCAAACGAACGTTTTGCCGGTGCACTTGAAACCTACACCATTGAGGCTATGATGCAGGATGGTAAAGCGCTCCAGAGCGGAACGAGCCATTTCCTCGGACAGAACTTTGCTAAAGCATTTGATGTTAAGTTCGTTAATAAGCAAAATGAGCTGGAATATGTGTGGGCAACTTCGTGGGGTGTATCTACCCGCTTGATGGGTGCGTTGATTATGACACACTCTGATGATAATGGTTTGGTTCTGCCTCCTGCATTGGCTCCCATTCAGGTTGTAATCGTGCCCATCTATAAGAACGACGAGCAGCTTGCTGCCGTTACTGAAAAGGTAACTCCTGTAATCGAAGCCCTTCGTGCGAAAGGCATCAGCGTGAAATACGATGACGCCGATAATCGCCGTCCCGGCTTTAAGTTCGCAGACTATGAACTTAAGGGTGTGCCCGTGCGTTTGGCAATAGGGGCTCGCGATATTCAGAACGGCACTGTAGAAGTAATGCGTCGCGACACTCTCGAAAAGTCTGTAGAGCAACTCGATGGAATAGTTGAACGCATCTCTGCCCTCCTTGACGACATTCAAGAAAATATCTTCCAAAAAGCCCTGAAACATCGTGAGGAAATGACCGCAAAGGTCGACACTTATGAAGATTTCAAGGCTCAAATTGAAAAAGGCGGCTTCATCTTGGCTCACTGGGATGGTACGCCCGAAACTGAAGAGCGCATCAAGGAGGAAACTAAAGCTACCATTCGTTGCATCCCCTTGGATGCTCCCGATGAGGAGGGCGTTGACATGCTTACCGGCAAGCCCTCTCACCGCCGCGTGATTTTTGCTCGCAACTATTAATAAGTATTGACATATTGGAGAAATCGTGGGGCCGCCGGGCGGTTCGTCGCGCGTTGACCGTGAGTCGGCGTGAGGAAAGTCCGGGCAACGCAGAGCACCATATTACCTAACGGGTAGCTGTCGGAATCAATAACGGCAGAGTAGCGTGACAGAAAATAACCGCCGGAGCTTCGGTTCCGGTAAGGGTGAAAAGGCGAGGTAAGAGCTCACCGGAGTTGATGGAAACATTAGCTGCCGCACGCCTTATGGGTTGCAAGGTCAAGTATACCGGCAATTAAGGGTTGCTCGCCCGCTGCCGGGGGGTAGACCGCGAAGATAAATGACGAACCGGGACTGTGGTTCGCCGTGAGGCGATAACCATTGCTCCCGACATAACCCGGCTTATAGTTCGGCAGTCCTTCGGTTTCTCTTTTCCCCAAATTGCTTTTGAATATAAAAAATCTATTTTTTGCCATTATCGCACTTGTTCTTATTGTCACTTCGAGCGTATCAAGTACTGCCGGCGTTAACGTCCCGAAGTTTCCATATCAGAACTATATAGATGCAATCGAAACTGATAGTATGCCTGAAATTAGCGATAATGATTTCGGCTACAATCCGATTTGTCCCCACATTCGTTATCTCGAATTGCCACAAGCATTGGCAGGTAATGTCTTGGCAGATTCATTGATGCAATTTTATAATATGGCACTTGCCTGTAATGCGTTTACATATGACATAGGCACTGCACTGCGTTATATTAACGAAGACGGCACGAGTGTGATGTTTGCCGATGCTTTTGAATCATTTAATTTAGAGGGTGTTAAGAATGACCGTATTCGTAAGTTGCTCCAATTAAGCGCAAGAAATGTCGCTGAGGAGTTGCGGAAAGGAGAGTCGCTTGCGGAGGCTTCGAATGACGATTTTGGAGCTTTTTTGCATGAATTCAAAGTGTTTACGGATAATCTTTTCATGAAGAGATATACTGATGAGAAGTTTGCCCCTTACTATGTGCTTTGTGCTGATTATTATGACCTTCATGACAAGGCGTTGGCGGCTGACTCTCTGAATTTTCGCGGCGAATTGCTCCAATTGGTCCTGAATGAGAAGGATCCTATGCTTCAAGGCATCTACGAGTGCGCTTATTCCAACTATGTAAGTAAGGAAATCGACAACATGGAAGTTATAGCCGTATTTGATATGTTGCTTCGTGGCGACAAGTATTCACCTCTGCTTCGTGATTTATGGCGCATCTGGCGTGTGATACTGCAAAAGGATATGTTGGGAGGTATGAGCAACGACAGCCCGATGTATAACCTATTCTATAACGATATGCGTAACAGGGTGGCATTGACAATTATTAAGCATATCGTGTCTGACCCCGAGGAAGATTATGTTGCATTCATGGAGTTTGTCAAACTCGGCTTGGCTGAGAATATCAATCGCCACAGTGGGGTGTTGGTTGGCAGTAATGTGGTTATAGAGGATATGGAACTACTTTATAACCATATTCAATAAACTCTCTCAAAATCGCAAAGCGAAGCGAGCCGGCCTTCACTCAACGGTCAGCTCGCTTTCGTTTATTGTGTCAGGTGAGCATGGTGGCGAGGATGCCGGTGGCATGCTCCACGGAGTCAACATTGGAGATGACAATGGAGCGTTTGCCGTCGCGTTCGCGGATTTTGCAGATGCGTGGATTTTGTGCAACGTAGTCAATGATTTTTCCGAACATAGGGCTTTGATAGTAGGCAACGTTGGCTTCGCTGACAAAGAAGAGGAACATGTTTCCCTGTTTTAGCGATACTTTTTCAATGCCTAATTTGCGAGCAAGTCGGCGCAGTCGGGGCACTCGCAATAATTCTGCCGCTTGGTGAGGTATACGCCCGAAGCGGTCTTCAAGACGCTCGGAGAAGGCGCGCAAGTCAAGTTCGCGCTGAATGCTGTCGAGTTCCTGATAGAGGGCAATGCGTTCGCGATCTTGCGGCACATATTCTGCCGGCAACAGTAGCTCCATGTCGGATTCAATTGCGCAATCTGCCACGAACGATTGGTTTTCTTCGTCTTGATCGGCAAATGTGTCGGCAAATTCTTCCGTGCGAAGTTCAGTGACGGCCTCTTGAAGGATGCGTTGATATGTTTCGTAGCCAAGATCGGCAATGAATCCGCTCTGTTCCGCTCCAAGCAGGTTGCCTGCTCCGCGAATGTCGAGGTCTTGCATGGCAATGTGGATGCCGCTGCCAAGGTCCGACAAACTTTCAATGGCTTGCAGGCGACGTCGAGCCACGGGGGTAATATTTGCTCCGGCTGGCACTGCAAGGTAGCAAAAAGCCTTTCGAGCTGACCGACCGACGCGTCCGCGAAGCTGATGCAGTTCGCTCAAACCGAAATTTTGAGCGTTATAGACAATCATAGTGTTTACGTTAGGCATATCAATGCCGCTTTCAACTATGGTTGTGGCTATGAGAATGTCATAATCCTTTGCTGCAAAGTCAATGATGGCTTTTTCGAGTTGTTCGGGCGGCATTTGTCCGTGGCCCACGATGGTTCTCGCGTCGGGGATTAATCTTTTCACGGTGTTTTGGATTGTATATAATCCCTCAATGCGGTTATTTATGATAAATACTTGCCCACCTCTACTCAACTCAAAGTTAATCGCTTCTGCAAATAACTCATCGGTCATTGTGCATACAGTGGTAGCAATTGGGTGACGGTTAGGCGGTGGAGTCGTGATTGCGCTGAGATCGCGAGCTCCCATCAGTGAAAATTGCAGTGTGCGAGGAATCGGAGTGGCACTCATCGTTAGAGTGTCGACGTTAACTTTCATTTCGCGCAGTTTTTCTTTAACCGCTACTCCAAATTTTTGTTCTTCATCGATTATGAGCAATCCGAGGTCTTTAAACTTCACGGTTTTACCAATGAGTTTATGTGTGCCGATGATGATATCAATTTTCCCTTCTGCAAGATTTTGCAGAATCTCTTTAGTCTGTTTGGCTGTGCGAGCACGACTCAGATAGTCAACTTTGACAGGAAAGTCCCTAAAGCGGTCGCCGAATGTGCGAAAATGTTGATATGCCAATACAGTTGTCGGCACCAATACTGCGGTTTGTTTGCCGGCTATTGCCGCCTTGAAGGCGGCTCGCATTGCGATTTCGGTTTTCCCGAAGCCAACGTCACCGCAGATTAAACGATCCATTGGACGCGCTGACTCCATGTCGGCCTTAACCGCTTGAGTTGCGGTTAGTTGGTCGGGGGTGTCCTCATATATGAAACTTGCCTCAAGTTCATGTTGCATATAGTCATCGGGCGGAAATTCATAGCCTTGTTCCTGTTTGCGTTTGGAGTACAGCGTAATCAAGTTGCGAGCAATGTCTTTAAGTTTGCTTTTGGTGCGTTCTTTCAACTTGTGCCAGGCTCCGGACCCGAGTTTGTTTATACGAGGTTCTGCACCCTCTTTACCACGATATTTGCTGAGTTTGTGTAGCGAATGAAGTGAAACGAAAATCGTATCTCCGTTAAGATACGTCAGTTTTATCATTTCCTGCATTCGCCCATTGATGCCTGCAGAACGCACCAATCCGCTGAACCGGCCGACTCCGTGGTCAGAGTGTACAATGTAATCGCCGGGCTCAATGCTTGTCAGTTCCTTAAGACTCAGTGCGAGTTTGCCGGAGCGAGCGCGTTCGCTTTTAAGTGAATATTTGTGGAAGCGGTCAAATATTTGATGGTCGGTGAATACACACGATTTGGTTATGTGGTCGACGAACCCGGCGTGAATAGTGCCGTTGAGCGGCTTGAACGTTATATTGTCGCCGCGTTCTGCAAAAATCTCGCGTAAGCGTTCATGTTGTTTTTCCGAATCAGATAGTATATATAACTCATAGCCGGAGTCAATCAGGCGCGAAAATTCCGCGCTGATAAGGTCAAAGTTTTTGTGATAAATACCTTGAGGTGAGCAGTTGAAGTCAAGCGATGTACCACAGTCTGCGCCGTGATTGGCTTCCGTGTATATTAGCATGCGCATCTTGGTCATGCGTTTACAAAAATCTTCTGCATCAACTATTTGATTCAGAGCATTGGCATCGCCCTCTTCTGCGATGGCGGCAGATGTGCTGAACTTTTCTTCCGCGATGGCTCGAACGCGGTTTAATGTGAACTCAATGTCGTCATGAACTGCGATTATTGTTGCCGGATCCAGAAATTCCGGTAACGACCCTCCATAGGTTTGTGTGGGAACGTTAGCCGAGATTTCTATTTCGTTAAGTTTGTGTTCTGATAGTTGTGTTTCAACGTTAAACAACCGAATTGAGTCCACATCATCGCCGAATAGATCTATTCTGTATGGTAATTCGTTTGAATATCCGTAGATGTCGATAATTGAACCTCGGATGGCAAATTGTCCTGGCTCATAAACATAATCTTCTTCAATAAATCCGTTAGTCCTAAGCCATTTGCAGGTGTCGGTCAGAATTAACTTGGATGAGGTTGAAATTCGTAGCGTATGCTCATTAACCGCTCCGGGTGAAGCAATACGTTCTGCTATTGCTTCGGGGTAAGTAACCATGAACTTCAGCGAAGAATCTTGTGCATATAGTCGTGACACAGCTTCATTGCGTAGAATCTGTGACGGGGCATCGGGTTGACCGTATTTAATGTGGCGTTTATAACCGGAGGGTAGCATTGCCACGGCTTTTTCACCACATAATCTGCATAGGTCATGATAGAGATAGCCGGCGTCATCAAGTGAGTCGGCAATAACTATCATAGGGTGCTTGCGTCCGGTCTCGGCAAGCATCATTGCAGTGGCAGATCCGGCCAAGCCGTATACCGTGACTTTTCGTGACTCGGACAGAGCCGTGCGTAGTGCCTTGGTGCGCGTTTTGGATTGTGGGAGTTCAATCATTATTGTTTCGGAGAGAGAATCCGATCGTAATCCGAACGGTTACCAAGTATTGCAATGGCTTTTTGAAGCGGCTCATTATAACGGAGGGTTGAGGCTATGGCAGCCTTGCGGAATCCATATCGGGGTGCAATTGCATCTGTCAGCAAGTAGCTGATGCCTTCTCGATTTAAGTCAAGGTCCTCTTCAATATCGCGATGTAGAGCCGCTTCCAATTCTGCAATTTGATTTTCTACGTTCTCTGTCAGATACTGTTCCTGCTTAAGTCCTTCGCGCAGAGTTTTGAACAGTGTGGTATATGCCTTGTCATATTTGAATCCCGAAGGAATAATAAATGTCTTAAATTCTTCAAAAATAGAATCGGTTATTGTAAACTGTTCTGGATTGTCAATTGTGGGGTGTTCTGCTTTGAATTTAGTGGCAAAATCAATATCCCATCCTTCCATTTGAAGTGTATAGAGCAAACTGTTGCTCGTCATGCCCTTCTCTGTGATGTCAGGTGTGATACCACCTCCATCTCGTACTTCACGACCTATTCGAGTTTTGTATACAGTGGTAAGAGAGTCGGGCGTGCGTGCTACTGTGCCATCAGCATTACGGCGGCTATAGTCAATGGCTTGAATGAGCCTGCCGGAAGGAATGTAATATTTGGCAACCGTCAGTTTCACAGCTCCCTCGTAGGGTAGGGCAATACTGCTTTGAACCAACCCTTTACCAAATGAGCGGTCTCCAATAATCACTGCGCGGTCAAGGTCCTGCAGTGCTCCTGCCACTATTTCGGCAGAGCTTGCCGATGCTGAATTGATAAGAACTGCAAGAGGCAAATTTTTTGCGATTGGTTTTCTTGTAGTTTTATAGATTCGTTCACTTTTCGGGTCGCGTCCGCGGGTGCGGACCACTTCTGTGTCTTTGTCCACGAATAGTCCCACTATTTCCACTGCACTTGACAGTAATCCTCCGGGATTGCTTTGGAGGTCAAGTACCAAAGACGTTATTCCTTGGTTCAAGAGGTTCTTAAGTGCATCGCTAACGGCTTGAGGCGCTTTTTCCGTGAAGTTGGTCAGAAGGATATAGCCTACTTTGTTGTCCGGACCGGTAACTCCATAGTATGGAACCTCCGGATTGTGAATCTTTTCGCGCTCTATTTTGAAGGTCATAATTGAATCCTCTGAGTAAGGGCGCATCACTTTAACATTTAGGGAGGTACCGGCAGTGCCGCGAAGTCGTTCGCTGACATCGGATACTGAAAATTCGTGAGTAATCTTCGTTGTGTCAATTTGCAAGATTATATCACCCGCTCTTACTCCGGCTTTCCATGATGGTGTGTTCTCGTATGGCTCCGAAAATCGCACTCGTCCATCTCTTCCTTTATTGATTACCGAACCGACTCCCCCATATTCGCCGGTAGATAGTTGCATCAAGTCTTCCGTATCTTCCGAGGAATAATATTCCGTATAAGGGTCAATTTCATTGAGCATATAGAAAATAGCGGTGTTGACGGCTTTTTTGGCGTCAAGAGTATCAACGTAATTCAGTTGTACTTCCTTGAAGAGAGTGTTGAATATGTCGAGACATTGAGAAATGTCTGATTTGTCACTTGATGTTTTTGCATCAACCGCAATTACTGACAAAACTGACGCCAGCAATATAACGAGAAATCTGTTCATAGTGTTACTTTAATTGACGTTGAAGGTGCTGACTCTCCATTGCAATTGTCGAGCGCGGTAATCACATAAATGCCAGCTTTTTTAGGCGAGAATATTGGGCTATATGTAACGGCACATATCGCCGCGGGATTGTCGATGTCGATTTCATTGTTTGAACGAAATCGATAGATAACCCATTTGCGTGCATTGGGGTCTTTATTCCAACTTAGTTTTCCTTTGGTAAACCTAACGTTTTGAGGTGCGGATGCAGGTTCTGTCTGTTTCCATATATATTCCGGTACGAGTGCGGGGGTTGAATATGCCCCGTTTTTTAATGAGTCTGAAACTTTCGGCAATGATGATGCATACCACCAGCAATTGCCGTCAGCATTCTTCGCAAGCCTCATTTTTTCATTAAGTTCATTGAACTTGGCGGTTTTTTCTGCGTCTTGACCTATGTAGACATGCCGACCGCGTCTGTTTTTTATCCACCATTTTGCTAATACTCCATAAGGAGCATTTTTATGGTTCAGTTCCCAATATATTTGAGGAATTTGATAGTCAATCCATCCTTGTTCTGCCCAATAGGGCACATCGGCATATAAATCATCATAATTCTGCAACCCGGAAGTTTGACTGCCTTTAGGGTCAGTAGATGCGTTTCTCCAAATTCCGAAGGGGCTGATACCAAATCGAACCCAAGGCTTTATTTCGGTGATAATGCCACTGACTTGTTTAATAAGTTTTTCAATGTTCTTTCTGCGCCAATCCGCTTTAGATAACTTGGTCTTTGCAGCAGCATAAGCTTTAGCATCCGGAAATTCTGTTTTGGGAATCGGGTAGGGATAAAAATAGTCATCAAAGTGTATGCCGTCAATATCATAACGTTTGGTTATGTCTGCCACTATATTGCAAATATGTTCGCGATTCGCTTGAAGTGACGGCTCGAAATAATATAGCTTGCCGTATTTAACGAAGCGTTCCGGATGAGTTTTGAGTAAATGTGTTTTAGGTAATTTGGGCAAGTCATCTATTAGGACGGCTCTATATGGATTTAGCCAAGCATGAAGCTCCATGCCTCGTTTATGGCATTCTTCAACCATAAATTGCAGGGGGTCCCAATAAGGTGAGGGTGCTTTGCCCACAGTACCTGTAAGGAATGCACTCCATGGTTCAATCTCAGATTTATAAAACGCATCAGCTCGCGGTCGGACTTGAAAAATCACGGCATTAATGCCGCAGAGTTGTAAGTTGTCAAGCATATTTGTCAGATATGCTTTGTTTTCTGCAGTAGTGCGTTTGTCGTAGCCTTGGAAAATGGTTTGAATCCATGCTCCGCGAAACTCATATTTTGGAGTTTTTGCACTGCTGATAAATATCGTTATCAGCAGTGCAAAAGCCATTATAAATCTTCGCATCATTTGTTATTTATAGCGTTCAATGAGGGTTTTGAAACGTTCGTCATCGCGTAGAGGACTAACGTTGATGCGAGAATCATTATTGTTGAGCCAATTGTGAAAGTTGGAATACCCGGACTTAAGCGATTGCTCTACGCATTGAAGGGCCTTATCGGTTCTGCCAGCCCAAGCGTAGAAGCATGCTCCGTAATAGTGGTTTTTACCGTCGTAGTCAGGTTCGGCAAGGATTGCATCAATCCATGCCACACCATTGGCGGTCTTTCCATCGAAAAGTTGTGCAAAACCTAACATCGATGTAACTCTTTCCGGATGGTCAAGTTCGAGATCTATAACACGCTCATATAAGCCTTGAGCCGCTTTGGGTTGATTCAAATAATCGTTGAGAACCCAAGCGCGAGTCAAATAGTGCATAGGCTCATATGGGTCGGTCATAATGACTTCGCCGAGTATTGCCGAGGCCTCCTTGGCTTCTTTTTTGTCAGTAAGAATCAGAGCTTTCTCGATGAGAGCCTCTTTGTTCTCGCTATCAAAATCCAATCCGCGATTAATAGAGGTGAGAGCTTTATCGGTCTCTCCCATTGCTCTTTGAATCTGTGCACGAACGGTAAAGTATCGGCAAACGTCGTCCTGCTCATCATAAGATGCGAGTGCTGATTCTATATTGTTGAGTGCGGATTCATAATCGCAAATGGCATAATAGCATTCTGCAAGGGCGCAATATATTCCGGAATAATCATATAGACCTTCAGTAAGAATGTATTTGAAGTCATCTATGGCGGCGGCATAGTGGAAGTGTGCAGCTGCTATTGAGCCGCGAAGGTAGTAGAATAAGGGTTGGCGAGGAGCTTGACGTATCGCCCCTGATAATCCTGCCATTACCGCAGAGTAGTTGCTGTTGGCCAATTTTACGAGTGCCGGTAGTGCATTGGTGTTGTTGGCATCGGTTGCAATTGCCATAAGCAAATCGTCAACGGCCCCGTTATAATCGCCTAATTCTTCCTTTACGCCGGCAGAACGAACATAAACATTACTATTGCCCGGTGCTAAATCGATGGCTTTTTGCATATATTCAGCCGAAAGACCATGATTATTTTCTTTTGCGGCCACAAGTGCCAATCCGAAATATGCGTCAAGACTGCGTGGCTGCATTCTCAGAAGTTTATTGTAATCGGTCTTTGCAGCATCATATTCTCCGAGTTCATACTCAATGTTGGCGCGAAGTTTGAGCATTTGCGTTGAAGTTGACTCAAGTTCCAAGGCTTTGTTTGCTTCCGCCAGTGCTTGAGAATAACGTTTCAGCTCATAGTAGCATTCGGTGCGCAAAGCGAAGATGGCAAAACGCATTTCACTATCAACTTCTGGAGCATACTTCAGTGCAGAATCCAAATCATTGAGAGCGCGCAAATAATCGCCTTGATTGTAATAAGTATTGGCACGATGAAAGTATGTTTCGTAGTCTTTATAATTCTCTCGCAGCATATCTTCGTATGCTTGCATAATGGCGCGGTTGAAAGATGCTTGGTTCGGGGCTTGTGCGATTATGCTACCTGAAAAACCTAAGGAAAGAATCGCAGTTATCAATAATTTTTTCATATATCGGCGCATTTTAGTTCGAAATAGAGTTTATTGTCATTCTCATTGCTGTTAGACGTTTTAATAATTCCGGCAAGAGATCCAGACGAAGCATATTTGCTCCATCACTTTTTGCCGTTTGTGGTGTTGGATGTGTTTCCAAGAATAGACCGTCAGTGCCGGCAGCAATGCCACATCGAGCAATCGTCTCAATCAAATCCGGTCGCCCTCCGGTTACTCCCGCAGATTGGTTGGGCTGCTGAAGTGAATGAGTGCAATCAAGAATCACCGGGGCATAGTTCTTCATGGTTGGAATGCCGCGATAATCCACTACGAGGTCTTGATATCCGAATGTGGTTCCGCGTTCGGTTAGCAAAACCTGATTATTCCCGGCATCCAACACTTTTTGCACGGCAAACTGCATGGATTCAGGCGATAGGAATTGCCCTTTTTTAATGTTGACCGGTTTACCGGTCGCCGCTGCGGCCGTCAGCAAATCCGTTTGACGACATAAAAATGCCGGAATTTGCAAAATATCAACGAAATGGGCTGCCATATCCGCTTCTTCAGGAGAGTGGATATCCGTTACGACTGGCACATTGAACTCCACAGCCACTTTGCGGAGAATTTCAAGGGCTTGAATGTCACCTATGCCCGTGAATGAGTCAAGGCGTGATCGATTGGCCTTGCGGTAACTGCCTTTAAACACATACGGAATCCCAAGCGAAGCACATACCGGTGCAATAGCGCCGGCAATATCCATTGCCATTTGTTCGCCTTCAATAACGCATGGTCCGGCGAGCAAAAAGAAGTTTCCGTTAGGTGATGATTTCAGATATTCGAGAGTTGTCATAATAGTTGGTTTATCGTATGAATTTGAGTGGCGGCGAAGAGTGCCGCAGTTTCTGTGCGTAGTCGGTTTGCGCCAAGGGTAATCGGAATAAATCCGTTGGCGATGGCTAAATTCACTTCTTCAATCGTGAAGTCTCCTTCCGGTCCAATAAGAACGAAGGTGTCAGTATTGCATGTGTATTCCTTTGCAAGTGTGCGGCGTTCAACTGAATCATCGCAGTAGCAAATAAATCTTTGCTTTGCGTTGCATTCAGTGATTATTTTTTTTATCGGTGTAATGCCATCGATTTTTGGGAGTACGGCTTTGAGCGATTGTTTCATAGCTGATATCGCTATTTTTTCTAAACGCTCGGTTTTAATTTCCTTGCGCTCAGATCGACCACACAAAGCTGGGATGAATCGATTTACGCCTATTTCTGTCAGCTTCTCAATTAGCCATTCCATTCGGTCCATGTGCTTGGTCGGTGCAACTGCAACGGTCAGATGATATTCCCACGAAAGCGGTTCATGGCGTTGTTCAAGAATTTCCACGAGAGCGTGCTTATGATGAGCATCAAGCAATCTGCAAGTATAAGCATTCCCTTTTCCATCAATAACTTCAATGGAATTGCCGGGTTGCATTCTCAGGATTTTAACGCAATGCGTCGATTCTCCTTCCGGTAACACCGGATTAGTGTTTATGTCGGGTGCGTAGAAGCGAATCATTTATGCAGAGCAGCGTCGGTGGAGGTATTCTTGGGGGCTTTAAACATGAAAAAGAATAAAACGGCAACAATTAATGCGTATGCGGCAAAAATAAGCCATGAGTCAGTCCATCCTGCACTTTGCTCAAGTATTGGTGCTTCTTGATTCACCAATTTGTTAACCACATATTTGCCGGCCACGAAAGTGCCTATTGACGCTCCGATGCCATTGGTCATCAACATAAACAGACCTTGAGCCGATGAACGTTGTGCAGGATCGGTTTGGGTGTCAACATAGATACCGCCACTGACGTTAAAGAAGTCAAAAGCAACTCCATAAACAATGCAGCTGAGAATCAAGAAAATATAGCCGGGGAATGCAGTGTTGCCAATGCCGAAGAACCCGAAACGGAGAACCCATGCAAACATTGCCATGAGCATTACGCCTTTTATGCCAAACTTACGTAAACACATTGGAATCAACAAGATACACAAGGCTTCGGCGCATTGTGAAATGGAAATTAAGAATGTGGGATTTTCTGCCCAAAAGTCTCCTTGAAATTCCGGTATACTGTTGAAGTGATTTATGAAAGTTGACCCATAGGTGTTTGTGATTTGCAGAGACACGCCAAGTAACATGCTGAAGATGAAGAATATGGCCATTTGCTTGCTCTTAAACAATTTAAATGCTTTGAGGCCGAGTGCTTCAGCCAATCCCTTGCCTGCGTTTTGTTTAATTGGGCATTTCGGAAGCGTTAAGCTGTAACCGCTCAGCAGCAAACTCAGCGCACCGGATACGTAAAATTGGGTGTAGCTATGCTGAATGGTTACACCATCGCCCAAGCTGACAAAGTTTACGAAAAGTTCTGCGCAAATAAAGCCTACTGTGCCAAATACGCGAATGGGCGGAAAGTCAGAAACAGTGCTCAATCCATTCTTCTCCAGACCATTGAACGCCACTGCGTTCGACAATCCGAGAGTGGGCATATAGAACGCCACGGAAATCGTATAGAAAACGAAGAGGGGTTCGAATTGCAGAGTTCCGGTTTCTACAAGCTGCTGTGATGCAACAAGCCCTGCTGCAATCATAGATGCACCGGCAATCAAGTGACATAAACTCAATGTTTTTTGTGCCGGAATCCATCGGTCGGCAACGATTCCAATCAGTGCGGGCATAAAAATAGAAACCAAGCCCTGAACGGTATAGAACCAAAACACTTTGTCGCCGAGCCCGTTACTGCCCAGAAACATACCCATCGATATAAGATATGCTCCCCATACTGCGAATTGCAAGAAATTCATTAGCGACAATTGCGCTTTCAGAGTAAAGTTATTCATATATTTTTCTTTTTGTTTATGATAGCGGTTATTCTTGATGCTTCTTCGTAATTTTCGTGTTCAATGGCTTCATCTAATTGCTGCTGAAGTTCTTCCAAAGTCGGCTCTTGCTGTTCGGTCGTTGATGACTCTTCCATAACAAAACCGCATTCGTGAAGAATCTGTTCAGTAGTATAAATCGGTGCTCCTGTGCGCATGGCTATTGCAATCGCATCGGATGTTCTCGAATCGAACGTCACTCTGCGCTCGCCGTCGGTAAATGAAATTTCTGAATGAAATATGCCATCCTCAAATTTATGTATGAAGACTTCTTCCATCGCTATGCCAAATGCTTTTGCAAAGGACGCAAACAAATCGTGGGCCAATGGCCGAGGCAAGGCAATGCGTTCCATGCGTGCAGCAATAGAGCGTGCCTCATTTTCCGCAATAATTACCGGAATGCGTACCGGACCGTTAACCTCTGCCAATATTAGTGCATAGGCACCTTGAGTGATTTGCTCTGTACTGAGTCCGAGCACTTTGAGTCTGATTCTGCGGTGTCCCATGACTTATAGCGTTATGACGGCTGAGCCGTAACAAATACGATGGTCGCGGTCATATATAACAGCAAATTGACCGGGAGCAATGCCTTGTACTTTTTGTTCGCTCTCAATGCGATAGCACCCGTCTTCAAGCGGAATTAGTCGCCCGGTCAAGAAATCAGGCATGTGGCGGTTTTTAAACGAAATTTCTGTCAACTTTGGATCTCGAGTAATCCAATGCATTTCATTAAGTCTGATTTCTGTCCCGTATTGTTTTTCCGTGTCGTAGCCGCGCGATACGTATATGGCATTGTCAGCCACATTCTTGCGCACAACATACCATGGACCGCCACTCAGTCCGAGACCTTTGCGTTGGCCTATTGTATGGAACCAATAACCTCGGTGTTCGCCTAATTTTTTCCCGGTTTCAAGTTCTACTATTGGCCCGGGGCGTTCTCCGAGGTGACGTCTGATAAAATCATTATAATTGATGTTGCCGAGGAAGCAAATGCCTTGACTATCTCTGCGATAGGCGTTGGGTAAATTAACTTCCATTGCTATTTGGCGTACGCTGCTCTTTGGAATGTCGCCAATCGGAAACATTGCATGGCTCAGTTGCTTATATGTAATGCGAGCCAGAAAATCCGTTTGATCTTTAACGGGGTCCGGAGCTGTTCCAAGGTAAATCAATCCATCTTCGCCCAAAAGTGTTGTGGCGTAGTGTCCTGTGGCGGTTTTATCAAACTTATGGCCCCAGCGTTCATCAAAATATCCGAATTTGATGACACGATTACACATAATGTCCGGATTTGGAGTCAACCCCTGTTTTACTGTTTCAAGTGCATAGGCCATAACCGAATCCCAATATTCTTGGTGCAATGAAACTACTTCAAACGGCAAACCATAATGCTTGGCTATGAAAGTGCACATTTCAATGTCTTCCTCAGCTGAGCAGTCACCTTCACCATTGTCAAGACCTATGCGGATGTAAAAAAGATGAACGTCATGGCCTTGTTCCACTAATCGGTGCACGGCCACTGCGCTGTCTACTCCTCCCGATATCAGTGCGGCAATTTTCATTGTTGTTGCTCAATAGTGCGAATTAATTGTTCGCAGTTTGCTATTAATGTACTTGCTGACACCCATTTTGCTGCCACTGTCATGTGTTCATCAAGTATATATATTGCCGGACTTACACGTAAGTCAAAATATTTTTCAGCATTGGGTAAGACGGCAATAGTCCATTGCTCCGGCAGACTCTCAATGGCGGCGATCCAACTCTCATCCGGCTCTTTTGTTGCCACGAGTATCGGCTTTAAAAGCCCGGCTTCGATTAAACGTCGAGCCGCTACATTGGCGGCAAATTTCACTCGTTCAAATCGAGCCTGCGAATTAGTCGGGTCTTCCAGTATAATCGCGTATGATTTTGCTTGACTGCTGGTGTCGTTCAGCAATATTATTTTGTTGTCAATATTCTTGGCTTCTATGGCTGGAAGTTGGCTGCCTTCTGACGAAGATGTTATAACACTGACAATTTTCCCATATTTGGCCCGTTCTTCCGGTTTGAATTTTTTGTATTTTGCTGCTGCTTGAGCAAATAGTAAATATACTTCATCGGAAAATATAGTTGCAGAATCGGAGTTGAATGTGGCTTCTGCCATTGCCATCAATTTCGCAAAGTCGTTGGGGCGTTTCTGTGTGTTCTTAATGAGCTTTTCAATTGATGCATGAATAGTGTCGACTGAGGCAAACGGAAGCATATCTGCAAAGTCGCGCAGACTGGACTCCATTTGTTGTGGAGAACTGTAAGCTGCTTTCCAATTGCATTTGTCCCAAAAATGTTCAACCATGTAGTTGGCACGTGGTCTGCCAAGCGGTAACGATTCCGGAGGTACAGGGTAGGGGTACCACATGGCACTTTGTGCCGACATGATTATAGCCGTAAGCAAGCCTATTATCAACAGTGTGTATTTCTTCATTTCGTTAATTCAAATTTAGGCTTTATCCTGTGCTGCTTCTTAAAGAATTTGCACCGAGAGATGCTCTTATTCTCTCGGCGCAAATTTACGAAGTTTTTATGGACTTATATTGTCCTTTGGCGTTAAATTATGTTGCTTTGCAGCATGGAGCTATCTTCAAATGCCAAGGTCGGCTTTGATGGCGGCAATCTTTGCCTTTGCAGCCCCTTCTGCGTTAGCGTAGTCCTCAAGATTGCTCATGGGGTGCTTAGCCTCCACGTAGAACTTGATTTTGGGCTCTGTGCCTGACGGACGAATAGATACTTTTGAACCATCAGCCGTGAAGTATTGCAAAACGTTGCTCGTCGTTGGCATATCCATTTTGCTGACCGTTCCGGATTCCACGTCCGTGAGGTTCAAGTCTGCATAGTCTTTAATAGTAGTGACTTTGCTTCCTCCAAGTGTTTTAGGCGGATTTTCGCGGAAGTTTTTCATCATTTTTTGGATCTCTTCAGCGCCGGTTTTGCCGGGGCGTACAACTGAGATGCCTTCTTCAACCGAGAATCCGTTTTCCATGTAGATTTGCGCAAGCATCTGACCGAAGTCCATGCCTTTTTCCTTTGCCCATGCGCATGCTTCTGCCATGAGGCAGATTGCGCTGACTGAGTCTTTGTCGCGGCAGAATGTTTCAGCCAGGAATCCATAGCTTTCTTCGCCGCCGCCAAGGTAGCGACAATTGGCTTCAAGGTCGCGAATAACTGCGGCAATCCATTTGAAACCGGTGTAGCAGTCATACATTTTAATTCCGGCCTTATCTGCTATGCTCTTAATGACTTCGGTGGTTACAATGGTTTTCACAATATATTCGTTGCCTTTAAGCAAACCGAGTTCCTTATTGCGAGTGATGATATAGTTAAGCAAAATCATCACTATTTGATTACCGTTAATCAACACGTATTCACCTTCATTATTGCGCATTACGCAGCCCACGCGGTCAGCATCAGGGTCTGAAGCCATTACTATGTCGGCGTTCGTTTCTTTTGCTTTTGCAATTGCCATGGCCATAGCCGACGGATTTTCCGGATTTGGGCTTTCTACCGTGGGGAAGTCGCCCGACGGCACGTCTTGTTCGGGTACGTGGATGATATTAGTGAATCCGTAATTCTTCAGTGATGCGGGAACGAGATTTACGCCTGTTCCGTGAATCGGGGTGTAAACAATCTTCAAATCAGAGTGTTTCTTTACCAATTCGGGACTCAGTTGCAATTTCTTAACCTCATCAAGGAATTTGCGGTCAATATCTTCACCGATTATGTGGATTCGGTTCTTGTCGCCACCGAATTTTATGTCTTTGGGGGTGATTGAGGCTACACGTGATACGATGTTTTCATCGTGAGGTGCGATGATCTGTGCGCCATCACTCCAATATGCCTTGTAACCGTTATATTCTTTGGGGTTATGAGATGCTGTAATATTTACGCCGCTTTGGCAACCGAGTTCTCTTACTGCAAAACTCAGCTCCGGGGTGGGGCGGAAGTCGTCAAAAAGATAAACCGTGATTCCGTTAGCGGAGAATACGTCAGCAACAATTTCCGCAAAAAGGCGTGAATTATTACGTACGTCATGACCCACTGCTACTTTGATTTCGGGCAGTTCGGCAAATGTTTCGTTTAAGTAGTTGGCAAGACCTTGTGTTGCTGCCCCTACGGTGTAGCGATTCATGCGATTTGAGCCTACGCCCATAATGCCGCGGAGACCTCCGGTGCCAAATTCAAGGTCTTTGTAGAAACATTCAATGAGTTCTGTCGAATCTTCAGCCTCAAGCATACGTTTCACTTCAGCGCGAGTCTCTTCGTCATAGCTTTCGCCGAGCCATTCCGTGGCTTTGGCGCGTACCTGCTTCAGCAGTTCTTGATTATTTTCCATCGAATTTTGATTTAAATGTTAATTTTTAATATGTGCAAATTTACACAATATTACTCGAATTTGCAACACTGACCAACGGGGCGTTTATATCCGAATCCCCCGTAGCCATTGCTTCAGTTAACCAGAGCAATAGCAGAATAATCATAATGAGTGCTCCAATGATTAGCCATGGGGAGGTTTTGCGTGTTTTCATAAGAGTTTTTTTACTGAAAAACACCCTAAACTATAACTTTGTTTATTTGTATTATTCCCCTTTCGAATGGCGAAGTTGGTAAGTATTGACTAAGTTGTGCCAAATACTATAAAAGCCGCCGGCAATGGCTGTCACCGGGGTGAAGAATGTATAGCCCATCCAAATTGCCAACACCGTGTTTTTCTGTCCGAGTGATTGACCGGCAGTGATTTTTTCACCATAATGATGCCCGATTTTTCTGCCTATATAGAATTGTAAGAAACAACATGTAAAAGAAACAACAACGAGCCCTAATTGAGTACTAATTGCAATGTTACTATGAACCATACTGCGAGTTGTTAATGCCATGGCAAGAGCTAATGCAACAATCCAAATATAGAACGAAAGGTCTTGATAACGAGCCACTTTTAATGTGAACCTCGGAGCGTATTTGCGTAATATGAGAGTTATTATCAGCGGCAGTAACAATAACGGGAACACCTTGGCTAAAATCAGTGCGGCAGAGCTCAAAAATGACATGTCGGGCTGTGGATGCACAAAGGGAACCATGACCGGAATGACAACTGCAACCATCATATTAATTAATATCGTATATGTGGTGATACTACTCACGTTTCCGCCGAGTCTGCGAGTGATTACGGCTGCAGCTGTTGCTGTTGGGCATATCAAACAAAGCATTGCGCCCTCAAGTATAACTCTTAAGCCGCTTTCGGGAAGTAAAATAAGGATTACCCCTATGCCTGTAAACATTAGTGTTTGAAACAACAGTAGCCAACAATGCCACTTGCGCAGCCTTAAATCGCGCAGCTCCATTTTTGAGAATGTCAGAAAAAGCATCGAAAAAATGAGCAGAGGTTGTAATACTTCTACTGCATCGTTGGCATATACGCGCACCGAATCAAAAATCGGCAGATAAGCATATGTGAAGTAGCCGATTACGCCTGCGATTATCGCAATGATTAGTGCCCAATCTTTTAGAAATCTAATCATTTTATGAGTAGTACCCCCGTAGGGAATCGAACCCTAAACTGAAGAACCGGAATCTTCTATTTTATCCATTAAACTACGGAGGCGTTTTTGTTATTGCAAAGTTACTCCGAAAATTTCGTACATGCAAATTTTCAGTTGGCAAGATTTTCAAAGAACACTGCCCATTGCGATGCAATATGCTGTTTATCAAGCTGAAGTAAGAATGGTGACGGTGGGGCTATTTTTGTGATTGAGTTAGAATCGGTTTCAACAATGAGTCGTTTCAACTGCTTGGTGAAAGCTCTTTGGCCTCCTGCTTTTACGGTGGTTATGTCAATTTTTTTACGCATTTCGGCAATTCCCGCACTGCATTCCATGGCGAGGACCTTTGCTCCGGATGTCGCAGCTTCAATAAGCACTAAAGGCCAACCTTCAAACTCAGATGTCATGCACACTATTGCCGCGGTGGCGTAGTGTTCTTCGGGTTTATGACTATGTCCGCAAAATTCAATATTTGTGAGTTTATATTTTTTTGCTAAGTGTTGGAGTCTGGCTTCATCCGGTCCTTTACCTACGATTTTTAATCGCCAATCGGGGTGTGATTTATGGAGACTCCTCCATGACGCAAGAATTCTATCCACTCGTTTGTCCGATTTTGTAAGGCGTCCTAAGTACAGAACTTCTTTTTGTTTTGTTAATTCTCGGAGTGGTAAGAACCGGTCAACGTCAATGGGGTTATACATGGTTATGACCCTATTTCCGAGTCGTTGACGCAATATATCTGTGTAAGGCTTACATAGGGCAATCCAGTAGTCGGAAGCAGCGTAATCCTCGCGATAGCGTTCTATAATACGCTTGCTAATGGTGTGAAAAAGTTTTTCGCGTATAATTCTACTTAAATGACCCGAACATTTGTCTTTCACTTGCCAGAGAGGTATACTATGGAGGTGAAAAAGAATCTTTAACTCCGGCATGGCTTTGCGCAGTTCTGTTAGCCAACCTTGAGGCGCGTCAACTACCTGAATGAATACCGATGCTTTAATCTGTTTGAGCAAATCAATGATTGCCCGGCGTCCGTTCGGTGTGTCCGGTGTTAACTCTTTGCTAAGTTCATACGTGGTTATTCCCGGAATTGTTGCTGTCAATTCTGAGGTTAATATTATCGGCTCAATGTGAGGAAAACGTAACGAAAGGAATGTCGCCAAGTCTATTGTTACGGTTTCTGCTCCACCCAGTGGGATTACTTTATGATACCAAACTACTTTTAATGGGCATCGATTAATTTGGATGTCAGGAGATATAGACGTCATTTTTAGCTGTCCTTTCGGCTAATCGCTTTGATCATGATTTAATCACACGCAACTTCCCTATTGGCAAGATTTTTAAAGAGTTCTTGCCATTGTGTTGCAATGTTTGTATAATCAAGTGTTTGTAGAAATTCAGGGAGAGGTGGTACTTGCAATTCTTCATTCATCATATTTCGTAATTCTTTGGTGAATGCGTTTATATCACCGGCTCCGACACTTCTAATTCCTGTATTTTCCACTATCTCGCTAATTCCATCTGAGCAATTCATTACCAATGGGCGCACTCCCGATGCAAGTGATTCAATGATTACCAATCCCCAGCCTTCTATGTCAGATGTTAGGCATAGAATGGACGCTGTTTTGTAGTGTTCCGTTGGAGTATTGCTATAACCACAGAACTCAATGTTTGAAAGTCTGAGGCGTTTTGCCATTCTTTTCAATGGAAGTTCATCTTCTCCACTGCCCACAATCTTGAGTTTCCAATCAGGGAAATACATGTGTACTTTCTCCCAGATTTTCAGCATGCGGTCAAGTCGTTTATCTCGTCGTGTCAGACGACTCATGCATAGAACTTCTTTTTGCTTGGCGGCATGGCGGAGCGGAGTATATTTATCTAACTCAATGGGATTATACATCGTTGTGACACGTTGCCCTAAAATGCTACGCATATTTGCTGTATATTTGTCGCAAAGCGTAACCCATTGGTCAGACGCTGCGTAGTCCGCTTGAAATCGTCTGAGGTAACGTTTTGTATATGAATGAAAGAGTTTTTCTCTTAGCTGCTTGACAATTTTCCCTGAAGTCTTATGTGTAACCTGCCAGAAAGGAATGGAATGCATGTGATAAATAATCTTCAGCGTTGGCATCGCTTTGCGCAGTTCCGTTAGCCATCCGGGGGATGAATCTTGAGGTTGAACGTAGACGTCTGCCCTTAGCTCTCGGAGTTTTGCAATAATAGCATTTCTCCCTTCTGCATTATGTGGCGTAAGGTTTTTGTCGAGTGTGTGAATTTCAATTCCCGGCAGGTCGGCAGTTAGATTCGAAGTGAGGATTATGGGGTGAATGAGAGAGTTTGTATCGATTAAGCCCTTAATGATACTGATCGTCACCATTTCAGCTCCGCCGAACGGCATATCGGTATGATACCATACGACTCTCATTGTATGTTGATTAGTTTATGTGTTTGCAATGAAAGGCGCCACTTTGGGTGTGCTTTGATGTATTCAACGCACGCTTCAGTATTAGAACATGATAGTGGTTGAAGTGCATAGCTTTTGGCCGGTGGAAGTTGACCGGCAATGACTTCCGGGTCAATTCCGGTATAGACCACCTTCAGCTCATCAATCTGTTTTATTTTGTATGGAGCCTCTTTGGGCGAACATGTTACCCAATCCACATTCTCGGGCAAGGGCAATGAACCGTTTGTTTCAACGTGAACTTCTTTTCCGGCTTGATGGAGGGCATCGACTAATGAAGCTGTGAGTTGCAGGGCAGGTTCTCCTCCGGTAATTACTATGATTTTTGCAGGATAGCGGCTAACTGTATTTGCGATTTCTTCCTCCGTCATCTCTGTAAATGCGGAGAAGTCCGTATCACAAAATACACATTTGCGATTACATCCGCTCAGCCTCACGAAAACAGCAGCGCACCCCGTGTATCGGCCCTCCCCCTGAAGGGAATAGAATATTTCGTTAACTTTCATTCTTTGATGTAGCTCGCAACGTTGCCTTCGCTTTCCTGGACGTCTACTCTGATGCACGTTGGTATTTGCTCGCAAATCCAGCGAGCTATATTCTCGGCCGTCGGATTAAACGGTAAGACTTCATTGAGATTGGAGTGGTCCAATTGCGAAGTGACTCGTTCCTTTATCGCGGTGAAATCTTCAACCATACCATTGGCATTCAGTTTTTCCGCCTCGCATGTCACTGTGATTATCCAATTGTGCCCATGTAAGTTGGTGCATTTACTGTGGTAGTCAAGTTTCAGACTGTGGCTGGCTGATATTTCTATTCTTTTTGTGACTCTATACATTCTTCAAGGTCATTAACTTGTTTTAGTCCAATTTCAGCCGCAAGTGGTAACATAAATTCGTATGCGGCTTGTCGTTCATTCGGGATTTTACCGTCAAGAATAGCATCCTTGATTGCTTCTTTAAGCTCTTTAATCGGCTTTGAAGGCGGAATGCCAAAAATATGCATAATGTCATTGCCCGAAATCGGCGGTTGAAAATTGCGTATCCGATCTCGTTCTTCAAGTTCTATGAGTTTGCGGCGAACCAAAGCGAAGTTTTCCAGACATTTACGTAGCTTTTCCGGACGCCCTGTGGTTATATCGGCTTCGCATAATGTCATCAGTGAATCGATCGAGTCTCCGGCATCAAAAAGCAGTCGACGAACCGCGCTGTCGGTAACGATTTCTTCACTCAAAATGATAGGACGCATGTGTAGCTCAACGAGGGTTTTCACAAACTTGAGCGGTTCGCCAAGCGGCAAGCGCAGGCGGCGGAATATGTCGGGCACCATTTTTGCTCCGATAAAGTTGTGATTATGAAAAGTCCAACCGATTTTCGGATCCCAACGTTTCGTGCGAGGTTTGGCTATGTCGTGTAGTAATGCTGCCCAACGCAACCATAGATTGTCAGAGGTCTCCGCAACTTTGTCCAGCACCTTCATTGTGTGGTCAAAGTTGTCTTTGTGTGCTCGTCCGTTAACCACGTCAACTTTTTGCAGTTCCTCTAATTCCGGCATGATATAATGAAGCAATCCGGTTTCCATGAGAATGCGCCAACCTATCGATGGCTTTGCTGCCTTCATCATTTTGTTTAGCTCATCGGCAATACGCTCAAAGGATATTATTTCCAATCGGGAGGCATTGCGACAGATGCCTTCATATGTTGTAGCTCCTATGGCAAAGCGTAGTTGGGTGGCAAATCTAACCGCTCGCATCATTCTCAAAGGATCGTCAGAGAACGTTATGTCAGGGTCTAATGGCGTTTTCAGCACCTTGCGTTCCATGTCGACCAATCCGCCATACATATCCACTATGCCACCGAAGCCTTCAGCATTGACGCGCATAGCCAATGCGTTGACCGTAAAGTCTCTGCGAGAAATATCGTCCTCCAAACTTCCGTCTTCCACTATGGGCTTTCGTGAGTCATGAGAATAGCTTTCTTTGCGTGCGCCGACAAATTCCAGTTCCATGTCGGCGCGAGTCACTCTCGCTGTGCCGAAGTTTTTGAATACAGATAAGTGCGCTCCTTTGCCCAAACGTTTTGCAACTGCTTTTGCCAACGTTATGCCGGAACCCACTGTGACGAAGTCGATGTCTTTGCTCGGACGCTCCAAAATGCAGTCGCGCACATAGCCTCCAACTGCAAATGCGTCGAGTCCGAGTGCATCTGCTTCTTGTCCAACCAAGCGAAGTATCTCTATGTCCTTTTCAGGTATGTTCATTGCAATGGTATTATTTCTTCCGGTGCAAGAGTGATGCATTCCAGTCCTGTTTCACGGCATACGTATGTGTTCTCTATACCAATGGCTCCAAAGCCCGGAATTACAAATTTAGGTTCTATGGCAATAACGTTGCCATCAGCAAGCACTGATTTACTGCGCGGGGCAAGTACCGGCAGTTCATTTACTTGTATGCCCACTCCGTGACCAACAAAACCTGCCTGTTGGTTGTGTCCCATGAAGTACGCCGATAATCCATAGCGCTCGGCTATTTCTTTTGCTTTCTCGTAAAGGGATTTCGTTTCCGTACCCGGTGTCCCCATCTTTGCCAATGTGTGACATATCTCTACAGAACACTCATGTGCCCTTATCGCTTCTTCCGGCAGCTTTCCGAGCGAGTACATACGAGTCATATCTGTCATGTAACCATTGAAGCAACCGTTCATATCCACCATCACAGCTCTGCCCGGCTTTATTTTTTCTCCGTTTGCGCCCACCGGCAGAGCGGGATTCATACCTTCTCCACCCATGGCAAAGTCATAAGGACTGGGGGTGTCTGAGTTTTCTCCGGTTAATACATTCCCCATGTGTATTTCCATGCTCGAACCGTTCACTCTGAAAACACCTAAGCAGCCCTCAAGTCGCAATTCATGTTCAATGGCGGCTTGTAATTCTATGTCGGTCATTCCCGGGCGATACATGTTCGGTATACGCTGATACACTGCACTCTGCTTCTCTCCGTCTGTTTTCATCATATTAATCTCAAACGGCGTTTTTCGCGAGCGTGCGCCCATCAATTTAGGGCTGATGTCCGTAATGCTATCTGCTTCAAGAGCTTTTTGTAGGCGCAGCGCATCGTTGTATGACAATGCTCCGAGTTCCAAACCGAGGGTTGTTCCCTTAGGTAATGCAGGTATGTCCTCCGGTTTTCGGATTAGTGTGATGTCATCGCCCTCATCCATTAGCGGGCGCTTGACGTAGTATTTCGGATTCTCGCCGGGCATAAGGAGAATATATCCGGCAAAAATGCGACCTGTCAGATAAAATATTGAAAAGTTTTCGCTGACAAGTGCCGCTCCGTCAAGACCGATTCTTCTCAATCGCTCTTGCTGCTCTTCTGCAGATATAAGGCATATTTTATTTTTCATTAACTTCAAATATGATTCCAATTTGTTCCAATCCGCTAATGGTTGTCGGTCTCATGATGTGGCGTATTCGTATAGAATCGCCTTTTCGAACTGTGTAGGCTGAATATACTTGACGCTTCAATTGATATGATGTTCCTATGCCGCTACCATGCCAATTACCATATATATCGGCAAGCTGAATACATACGGTATCCGGTCGGGTGCGTAACCCGCTGTCGGTTTCCTCTCGACTTTCAATTTCAATCCACAAATTACTATAAGGATAATCGTTGGTGTTGCGCACCAATAGATTAAGTGTCCCTGTTGCAATAGAATCCTCGATTTCCGGTGTAAAAGTGAATGTAACCGTATCGTTCCAACCTTCAGGTGCAATATCAGCAAAACAGCTATAATTGTTAGGATTATAGCTGCATGCGCCGATCATTATGGCTAATGCGGCAAATATAATTAGCGGTTTAAGCGTTTTCATCGCTTTGAGGTTTCGCTGATTGTTCCTTATTGGTATTGTTGTTGCCGTTTTTTTTCTTCTTTTTCTTTTTCTTCTTCTTGTCGAAGCGATTAATGTTGTCTTGATCCAAAAGGTCTATTTTGCGATTCTCGCGAGCTTCAGCTTCAACCTCCTCATCGCGCTTCAGTTGAAGCGGTTTTTCACCGGATTTATTCAGCTCGATGATTTCCCATGCGCGGTGGCGGTCAATGGTAGTGAGGTTTGCGGGAATGCGTCTGTCGGTCGAATACGTAATGTCTCCTTTAAATATATCAGCTTTGAAGAAATACCATGTGGCATCCGCCGTTTCCAAATGGATGTCTTTTGCCGGAAGTTTGCGACCGGCTTCAACGTAGGCGTCGACCTCAAAATTAAGGCAGCATTTCAACTTGGCGCATTGTCCGGCAAGTTTTTGCGGATTGAGCGATAGGTCTTGAAAACGCGCTGCGCCGGTTGATACACTCATAAAGTTGTTTATCCACGATGAGCAGCATAGCGGACGTCCGCATGGCCCGATTCCGCCGATGCGCCCGGCTTCTTGGCGTGCTCCGATTTGACGCATCTCAATACGTATTTTGAACGTATCGGCCAATACCTTGATTAGCTGTCGAAAGTCCACCCGCTCATCGGCAATATAATAAAAAATAGCTTTATTGCCGTCTCCCTGAAATTCAACATCGCCGATTTTCATGTTCAGGCCCAATTCTTCGGCTATCTTTCGAGAGCGTATCATTGTGTCTTCTTCGCGTGCGCGCGCTTCCTCATATTTCTCAAGGTCTGCTGGCTTTGCATGGCGGAACACTCGGCGCATCTCTGCATCGCGGCGCACTCCGGCCCGCTTCATTTGAATCAAAACCAAGGGACCGGTCAAGCTGACCATGCCAATGTCGTGACCCGGCATAGATTCGACTGCTACCATGTCGCCCTTGTTTAGTTCAAGCCCAAGTGAGTTCAGATAATAGCCTTTACGGGTGTTCTTAAAGAGGACTTCGACAATATTGCATTCCTGCATAGCCCCCGGCACGTCATTCAACCAGTTGAATGCGTGAAGTTTCCCACGAGGACATTTCTCGTCTGAGCAATGATGGCGAATCTCGCTGTCAGGGATAATATTCAGACTGTCGTCAAGTTCGTCCATAGTTATTT
The DNA here is from genome assembly GCA_015061005.1 of Bacteroidales bacterium. Classification (GTDB taxonomy): domain Bacteria; phylum Bacteroidota; class Bacteroidia; order Bacteroidales; family Muribaculaceae; genus UBA3263. The sequence continues at coordinate 37,458 of SUXJ01000001.1, read as the reverse complement.
GGCAAATGCCACTGCACGTGTTTCGCGAATCACGGTAATCTTAACCTGACCCGGATAGGTCATTTCGTCTTGTATTTTTTTAGCGATTTCTGCCGATAATTTTTCTGTTTCAGCATCATCGATTTTGTCTGCACCCACTATTACGCGTAATTCGCGTCCTGCTTGTATGGCGTAAGTTTTGATAACTCCGGGATAGGACAATGCCAATTGTTCCAAATCATTCAGACGCTTCAGATAGGCTTCAACAATCTCTCTGCGTGCTCCCGGACGGGCGCCGGAAATAGCATCGCAAATTTGCACTATCGGTGCGAGTAAAGTGGTCGGTTCTACTTCATCATGGTGTGCGCCTATGGCATTGCAAATATCGGGCTTTTCTTTGTATTTTTCTGCAAGTTTCATGCCCAAGAGTGCGTGGGGTAATTCCGGTTCTTCATCGGGTACTTTGCCTATATCGTGGAGCAGGCCGGCGCGGCGTGCCTTTTTGGGATTCAAGCCCAGTTCCGATGCCATTACGGCACATAGGTTGGCAGTTTCGCGAGCGTGTTGCAGTAAGTTTTGTCCATATGATGAGCGATATTTCATTTTGCCCACCAAACGAATCAATTCGGGATTTAAACCGTGGATACCCAAGTCTATGGCGGTGCGCTTGCCCGTTTCAATGATTTCTTCCTCTACTTGCTTGCGAACTTTAGCAACAACTTCTTCAATGCGAGCAGGGTGTATGCGACCATCTGCAACGAGCTGATGCAATGCCAAACGTGCAATTTCACGGCGCACAGGGTCGAATCCGCTGAGCACGATGGCCTCCGGAGTGTCGTCCACAATTATTTCGATGCCTGTGTGTGCCTCTAAGGCGCGAATATTACGGCCTTCGCGACCAATGATGCGACCTTTGATTTCATCACTGTCAATGTGGAATACTGTAACAGAGTTCTCAATGGCAGTTTCGGTGGCTACTCGTTGTATGGTTTGGATAACAATGCGTTTTGCTTCTTTGTTGGCAGTCAGCTTGGCTTCGTCCATGATTTCATTGATGTAGCTCTGTGCTGCAGTTTTCGCCTCATCTTTCAAGCTCTCAACGAGTTTCTCTTTAGCGTCTTCTGAACTTAAACCGCTGATGTGTTCCAATGTATCAATGGCTGTGCGGTGCAATTTGTCGAGTTCCGCTTTTTTCTCCTCGCAGATAGCCAATTGGGCATCAAGATGTGCTCGAGTGGCTTCATTTTCGTTTTTGGTGCGCTGATTTTCGCTTTGCTGCTGATTCAGTTGGAGTTCACGCTGTTTTGCACGCGATTCGGCTGCCTGAACTTTTTGCATTTTCTGATTAGCCGTTTTTTCTGCTTCAGATGTCAATTTCTCGGCTTCTTTTTCGCCTTCTCTTATCTTGTCTTTCTTAATGCTTTCCGCTTGTATGCGGGCTTCGTCAACTATTGCTTTGGCGCGAGTATGAGCCATGGAGCGTTGAACTATTAAGCTAATCGCTACTCCTACACTGAGTGCTATGAGTGCTGTAATGACTATCGTGATTATATCCATTTGTGTTTATGGTTTTTAAGGTTTAAAATCGTAAATGTAATCTCTCGTTTTATACTTGTTGTTTAATTTTGATAGGTTATGGCGTGTCCGTCTGATATTTATACTAAACAACCCGCAAACTCCGGTCGGACATCGCGCTTGCTGTATGATGCCGGAGAATGTGGGTTCGTGCGTGTGCAACTCCGCTCTCGGAGTCCTATGTGTTTCGATTGGTCAATGCTGCTCCCTTTTCAGTCTGCTTACTCAAGACCGGGCAGATTTTTGAGCATATCATCGAGGCTTTCTTCAAGAGCCTTAAGGTCTGCCGCGTTACGCTCTCCGCGAAGGTAGAGTACGGCAAACTGAAAAGCTACTCGAGCCATCACTTTCAGCTGCGGTTCTGCTGCAAACTTTTCAGTATGCCAACGATGCCATAAGTCGTTTACCATCTTCTCTGCTTTTCGCATCATCTCTTCGTCGGCTCGGTCTATCGCCAATGGTATTTTGGGCTGACCTGCAAGCTGAATCGTTATGTTTTGTTTATCGCTCATTTGCATCAGCAGGCTTTTAGTTCAGCGATGCATCGATCAATCTCACGCACTAATCCGGCTAACAAGGCTCTACTCTGCTCCGCTTGTTGCGGGGTTATCGCAACGGCGCGCATCACCGTCAGGTACTCTTTGTCGGCTTTTAAACGCCTGACTTCTTCCGATAACTCTTCCACTTTTGTGCGCAGTGCCGCAGACTCAGCTCGCTCGTTCGCAATCTGCTGAACAAGCATGTTTTGCCTATCGAGTATCACCCCGATTTTGGCGCGGATGCTATCGGTTATTTCCTGTACGTGTTCGGCCATAATTCTCCGAATTTCACCACAAATTTACGCATATTATCCAAAAATACAAACTTATTGAGAAAAAATGCGTAAATTTGTACCAAAAAATTAACAATCTTCTATCTTCTTATCTGATGATTAAAAAAACTTTTGCACTGGTGGCAGTTGCATGTGTGTTGTCTGCCGGTGCTGAAACTTTTAAAGTTGAATCGTGGCGTATGTCGGCCCCCATTGAGGTTAGAACTCCTTTTATGAATGATTCAATTTCTCCGGCAGGCGAAAAATTTAAGTCCGTTGATTTGTTGAAATCACGAACTCGTAAGAACGTAAAGGGGAATATTGTTTTTGCTGATTCTGCCGGAATTATTCAGTTGACTCCTGCTCCGGCTGAGAATGCCGCCATTCAGTTACTGCAAACAAATATGCGCTCTCAACGTTTTGCTAAGGGTCAACTTAAGGTTACCTCCCAATTGCCTTTTATGGTGGAACTTAACGGTGCTGATTTTTCTTCCAAGCTAACGTCTGAAAAAGATTCTATCACTCCGCAATCCACTGCCTCCGCTCCCTTGCGTTTGGAGCCGGAACGTGATGTGGTTCTTACGGTTAGGCTGCTCGCTCAGGCTGCCGACTCCGTTGCGCAACCCTCCGTAGCTGTTGAATTTGTTCCTGATGCTGGATTCGAAGATGCCGTTTTGGTAGCTGCTCCCGATTTGTTGCGTCGTTTCAATCTCGATGATACGCAATACGGCAATCGTGTATCCGGATTGTCAATGAGTCCCGATGGTAAGTATCTGATCACTTATTTCTTCAACTATTACAGTGCCGACAGAAGCAATAGCTATGCAACTCTCACCGATTTGCGTTCCGGTAAAGAAGTAAATGCCAATCTTCCCGCAGGGGTAAAATGGATGCCATTAGGCTCAAAACTGTATATGACGCGCAAGGTGGCTGACGGATTCGATGTGATTCTTGTAGATCCCGTAACCGGCAAGCAGCAAGTCTATGCCGAGTCCGTCCCCGTTGATAACTTTACTTGGAGTCCTGCAGGTGATGCCATTTATTATTCTCATATTGATGAAGGAGTCAAAGAGCAAGGACCTCTCCGCCGATATGCAACCCCCGATGACCGTCAGCCCGGCGATCGTACTCGCAGCTTCATTGTGCGTTTCAACCCCGAAACGGGTATCTCTGAACGTCTGACTTTCGGAAATCATTCAACTTGGATTAACGACATCTCACGCGACGGTTCAAAACTTCTTTGTTCCACTACGTGGGAATACCCAACTGCTCGTCCATTCTACCGCACCACCTTTTATGTCCTCGATGTTAATACCTTGAAGGCCGATACCCTCATCGCTCCCTCTCCGGCATTTGTGTCTTCCGGGTGTTTCTCTCCCGATGCCACTAAGGTACTTTTCTCGGGCTCTCCGTCTGCGTTCAACGAACTCGGTAAAAATTGCGGTCCGGAACCCATTGCTAACGATTACGATGTGCAGCTTTATCTGATGGATGTGGCATCAAAACAAGTCAAACCCATGACTTTCAATTTTGATCCCAGTGTTGCGCAAATCATTTCATGGAATGTTGCCGATAATCAAATCTATTTGAGAGCTGAAGAAGGATTTGGCCACAATCTTTATAGCTTGAATCCCGAAACCGGCAAGTTCACTAAATTAGCCACTGATATCGACAATGTCATTTCTGCCTCTATGGGCGATGAATCGGCTGAGAGAATTGCTTATTCCGGTCATAGCTATCATGCAGCGTGGAAAGCCTTTGTTCTGAATATTAAAAAGAATCGTACTTCCGTTATCGCTGACCCGAGAGCTGATGATCTCGCAAAAATCGATCTCGGAAAAGTTGAGTCATGGAAATTCACAGCCACTGACGGCTCTGAAATAGATGGCATCATTTGCTATCCGCCGAACTTTGATCCTGAAAAGAAATATCCGCTCATCGTGTATTATTATGGCGGGACTTCACCCACTGCAAAATCTATCACCCAGCCCTATACTCCTCAGCTCTTTGCCTCACGCGATTACGTGGTTTATGTGCTTAACCCCTCCGGAACAACAGGCTACGGACAGGAGTTCTCGGCGCGACATGTCAATGCTTGGGGCAAGCGAACTGCCAATGAAATAATCGAAGGCGTTCAGAAGTTCTGTGAGGCTCATCCTTTCGTAAATGCCGAAAAAATCGGCTGTCTCGGCGCTTCCTATGGCGGATTTATGACTCAATATCTCCAAACTTTGACTCCGATGTTCTCAGCGGCTGTCAGCCATGCCGGAATTTCAAACGTAACTTCTTATTGGGGTGAAGGATATTGGGGCTACACTTATAACTCCAAAGCCGCTGCAGAGTCTTATCCATGGAATAATCCCGACCTTTTCACAAAGCAAGGTTCACTCTTCAATGCAGATAAGATTAACACTCCGTTGCTTCTTCTCCACGGAACTGCCGATACCAACGTGCCTATCGGTGAAAGTATCCAAATCTTCAATGCTTTGCGCATTCTTGGAAAGCCCGTGGAATTCATCAGCGTTGAAGGCGAAAACCATTTCATTTCCGATTATCCCAAGCGCATACTTTGGCATAATTCTATCATGGCATGGTTCGAGCGTTGGCTCCATGATGACCCTTCGTGGTGGAATGACCTTTACCCCGAGCGTAATCTTTAATTATTTCTGATGAAAGACTTTTTTTTGGTTCTGCGTCGCTTCTTGGGACCTTACAAGAAGTATCTCATACTTAACGTCTCGTTCAATCTGCTCGCGGCGTTTATGACCCTTTTTTCGTTTGCATTACTTATTCCGATTCTCGAAATGCTCTTTGAGTTAAAAACCGAGGAGTATGCCCTCATGCCCATGTCTTTGGACAACTTTCGAGAATCCGTAGTCAATAATTTTTACTACTACACGCAAACTTCCATTTCCAGCTTTGGGCCTTCTGCAACTCTGGCTTTCCTCGGAGTGGTTTTAGTTATAATGACCGGCCTAAAGTGTGGAGTGCAATATTTGGCAACGTATTTCATTATTCCAATGCGCTCCGGAGTGGTGCGCGACATTCGTAACACCATCTACGACAAAGTAACATCTCTCCCTATCGGATTTTTTACCAATGAGCGAAAAGGAGACGTAATTGCTCGAATGACCGGCGACGTCGCTGAGGTTGAGAATTCAATTATGCAGTCGGTTGATTTGATGTTTAAGAATCCGATAATGGCAATTGCTTGCCTGACCATGATGCTCATGGTTTCTTGGAAGCTTACGCTGTTTGTTTTTGTCTTGTTGCCTCTTGCCGGTTGGCTGATGGGGGCAGTTGGACGCAAACTGAAAGCTGCATCGTTGGCGTCTCAGAATCAATGGGGCAGAATCATGAGCAACATAGAGGAAACTCTCGGCGGATTACGTATAATCAAGGCATTTGTGGCTGAAAAGAAGGTCAGAAAGCGTTTCCATGACGAAAGTCAGGTGCTTTATCGCCTTAACAACCGAGTGATGCGACGCCAATCGTTGGCTCACCCCATGAGCGAGTTTTTGGGTACTATTACCATTGCCATTGTTTTGTGGTTTGGCGGCAATCTGATTCTTAGCGGCGATAGTTCTCTCAGTGCTCAGGAATTTATCTATTATCTGGTCATTTTTTATAGTATTATCAATCCCGTTAAAGAGATTTCGCGTGCCACTTACGCCATTCGTCGCGGCATGGCGTCTTTGGAGCGTGTAGATCGTATTCTTTCAGCCGACAATCCTATCACCGATCCTGTAAATCCTCGCGAAATCTCAAAGCTTAAAGGTGAGATATGCTATAATAACGTATCGTTCAGTTACGACGGCGAAGTGCAAGTTGTCAAGGATGTAAATCTCCATATACCGGCCGGTGCCACTGTTGCTCTTGTCGGACAAAGCGGTTCCGGAAAGAGCACAATGGCCGATTTGCTCCCGAGGTTCTATGATGTTGTCAGCGGTTCAATAACTATCGATGGCGTTGATGTTCGCGACATGAGAGTAACTCATCTGCGCAGTTTCATGGGCAATGTCAATCAAGAAGCCATTTTGTTTAACGATACCGTGTTCAACAACATTGCTTTCGGCGTGGAAAATGCCACTCAGGCCGATGTAGAGGCTGCTGCTCGAATCGCCAATGCCCATGAATTTATCGTTGACATGGAAAACGGCTATCAAACGCCTATCGGTGACCGTGGGTGTCGTCTTTCCGGCGGACAGCGTCAGCGTTTAAGCATTGCGCGTGCCATTCTCAAGAATCCTCAAATACTCATCCTCGACGAAGCAACGTCCGCCCTTGATAGCGAAAACGAACAGGTGGTCCAAGAAGCGCTTGAGCGTCTGATGAAAAACCGAACCACTCTGGTCATTGCTCACCGTCTGAGCACAATTCGCAATGCCGACCTTATCGCGGTGATGAATGATGGCTACATAATCGAATCGGGAACGCATGAGCAACTCATGAACAAAAACGGTGCTTATACCAGACTCGTAGAAATGCAACAACTAAATAAGTAACAAATATTTAACAGAACTTTTTTATATGAACAGCATAATTATGGCGCGACTTGATGCTCTGCGCGCAAAAATGAACGAAGCCGGCATCTCGGCAGTTATTATTCCTCAAACGGACGCTCACCAAAGTGAATACCTCGCCGAACATTGGCAAGTGCGTCAATGGCTGAGCGGTTTCACCGGTTCGGCAGGCTCTTTGGTCGTCACTGCCGACCGAGCTTTGCTCTGGACCGATTCTCGCTATTTCTTGCAAGCCGCTCAGCAACTTGATGATACCGGCATCGAATTGATGAAGGACGGATTGCCCGGAACACCTTCCATCGAAGCGTGGTTGTGTGCCAATTTGTTGCCTGATTCAAGCGTTGGCATCGATGGCATGGTGTTCTCTGTTACTGACGTCAATCGACTTCACGATGCTTTTTCTGCTGCCGGTATTATTCTCGACACTAACTTCGCTCCCATCAACGACCTCTGGGCGGGTCGCCCACTGTTGCCCGGCGATTCGCTGTTTCTCCATGATGTGAAATATGCCGGAGAGTCGGCATCGTCTAAAATCTCGCGTGTATTGGAAGCTGCTGCTGGTGTCGGTGCAAATGCTTTGTTCATTTCAGCTCTCGATGAAATAGCTTGGATTCTCAACGTGCGCTCATCTGATGTGCCGTGCAATCCTGTCGCAACTGCCTTCCTTTATCTCTCTGCTGACTCATCGGTGTTGTTTATTAATCCCGAAAAAGTTGACGAAAAAACTCAAGCCGCTCTCAGCGAAATCGGCGTTGACACAGCTCCCTACGAATCCGTATCGCGCTTCTTGGCTTTGCTGCCTAAGGAGGCTCGCGTTTATATAGAACCTGCGCGTACTGCCCACACTCTCGCAGCCGTCATCGGTAAACATGCCCTCACCGGAGCTTCTGTCGTGGCTTTGCCTAAAGCGGTTAAGAACGTTACTCAAATCGAGGGTATGCGCTGTGCGATGGCTCGCGATGGTGTCGCTCTCGTTAAGCTCTTCATGGAAATCGAACGGCGTCTGGCTGCCGGCGAAACAACTACGGAATTGGACATTGACTCTCTTGCCACCCGGTTCCGCTCTCAAGGTGACCTCTACGTGGATAATTCCTTTGAAACGATTGCCGGCTACGGACCTCACGGTGCTATTGTTCACTATAGTGCAACTCCGGAGTCTGCTTCTGTTATCGAACCGCGTGGTTTGCTCCTCGTTGATAGCGGTGCGCAGTACCTTGATGGCACGACCGACATCACTCGAACCGTGGCACTCGGAACTCCTTCTCAACAAGAAAAAACTGACTTCACCCTCGTTATGAAGGGCCACATTGCGGTTTCTACAGCAATTTTCCCTGAAGGCACTCGAGGTGACCAACTCGATTCGTTCGCGCGTATAGCCCTTTGGAAGCAAGGTCTTACGTATCTCCACGGCACCGGTCATGGTGTGGGTCATTTTCTCAATGTTCATGAAGGACCTCAAAGCATTCGTCTCAATCATGTCCCCGTGGCGCTTCGTCCCGGCATGATTACCTCTAATGAACCCGGACTTTATCGCGCAGGCATCCACGGCATTCGTTGCGAAAACCTCGTGCTCTGCGTTCCCTCCAATGTCAGCAACGAAGAATTTGGCAATTTCTATTCCTTTGAACCGCTCACTCTCTTCCCCTTCGATATCAATCTCTTTGAAACCTCAATTATGAGTGATGAGGAAATCAGTTGGGTCAATGAGTATCACGAAAAGGTGCGTACCGGTCTTCTCCCCTTGCTCGAAACTGATGAGCAGCGTCAATGGCTTATCCGTAAAACTGAAAAGTTATGCCGTTAATCATTCCCGTAAGGGGCTTCACTCCCGAAATTGGCAGTGATTGCTTCTTGGCTGAAAATGCCACTGTGATTGGCGATGTCGTGATCGGCAATGAATGTTCCATCTGGTTCAACACTGTGATTCGCGGAGATGTAAACTCCATACGCATAGGCAACCGAGTCAACATTCAAGACGGCTCCGTTCTCCACACTCTTTACGAGAAATCAACAATTGAAATCGGCAATGACGTCTCCGTCGGACACAACGTAACTCTCCACGGTTGTAAAATTCATGACTACGCACTCATCGGAATGGGTGCCGTAGTCATGGATGATGCCGTTGTCGGCGAAGGCTCTATTGTGGCTGCCGGCTCTGTTGTCTTATCTAAAACGGTAATCCCGCCGGGCGAACTATGGGGTGGGGCTCCGGCTCGGTTTATCAAGCCCGTTGACCCCGAGCAATCCAAAACCCTCAATCAACGCATAGCCCACAACTATCTGATGTACTCACGCTGGTACTCTGAAAAGTAACCCCCTCCTTACTCCGGGTCGGGTATGTGGATTATCAACCCGTCGTAGGCCAATTTCACTCCCTCGGGCAGGCGCAATGCCGTTTCTGCAGCCGGTCCTATGTCGTGGCTCATGTGTGTCAGATATGCCACTCTCGGTTTGACTTCTTCAATCACTTTCAGCGCTTGCTCAAGCGACAGATGCGAGTGATGCTCCTTAAATCGCAATGCATTGATTACCAATGTGTCTATTCCGCGTATGATTTGAAGCGTACACTCCGGGATGGTCTTCGCGTCGGTAATATATGCAAGGTTGCCTATCTTAAATCCTATGATTGGCAAGCTGTGGTGCATCACTTCCAAGGGCACTGTGTCTATATCGGCTACTCTCAGCGGACGGTTTGTAATCTCCGTTATCGTAAATGCCGGGACGCCTGGGTAGGGTGCTTCGGCAAAGCAATAGGGCACTCGCGCTCTCAGGTCCTCCGCAACATCATGGCGGCAATATAGCGGAAAACTATCGCCCAGCGCACAATAAGGTCGCAAATCATCTACGCCGCCAACGTGGTCATAATGGCTGTGAGTTATCAGCAGAGCCTCCAAATTCGGTGAGTTCTGCCGCAACATCTGTTCCCGGAAGTCCGGGCCGCAGTCAATCAGCAAGTTCTTGCCTTTGTACGTCACCATCACCGAACTGCGCAACCGCTTGTCGTGCTCATCTCTGCTCCGACACGTTGCGCACTCGCACCTTATCACCGGCACTCCCGTACTCGTCCCGGTCCCTAAAAACGTCAGTTTCATTTCTTCTACAAAGCTATTTACTCATAATCAACGCACCCACCCCCGCAAATGTTTCATCTCCCCACAAAAATTATCCGCCCGGAATCAATCTCCACAAAACAAACCGCTGCGTAGCAGCCAGAAGCCGCATAGCGGCGCCTTCCCACGTAGCCTCATGCAAGCAGCGCGTTAGCGATGCGCAGCGTGAGGTCACCGCGCTCGCCCCCCTCCCCGGAAGCCGCATAGCGGCGCCTTCCCACATAGCCTCATGCAAGCAGCGCGTTAGCGATGCGCAGCGTGAGGTCACCGCGCTCGCCCCCTCACAGAGCTGCGTAGCTGCGACACCCCAATGCCACCTCCAACTGCTCCTTCCGCAAATGCCCTCATAATATAATGAGGTGAGCTCTCGAAGGAACTCACCTCATTCTTATCTCAAACTCAAATCGCTTATTTGCGATAAATAACCTTCTTGGTTGTACCGTCCGAATAGCTCACAATGTTGAGCCCGCTGAACGGGCGGTCGCTCCTAACGCCTTGCAGATTATAGTAGCCCGTGATTACTACTTCCGTTGTTTCGGCAATAGTCTCCTCAATGCCGGCTGACCCCGGGGTGTCAAACGTCATTTCCTCGCCGTAGGTGATACCCGATGCCGTTTTCACGAATGTGCGATATGTGTATGTGCTTCCCGGCTCAAGGTCTGCAATTGTGCATGAAAGTTTCTGCCCTTTCACCTCCACTTCTGCAACCTCGTTGCTGCGGCTGCCGTTTGGCGCTCCCCATGACTTCCAATATTGGAATCCTTGGCTCGCAATCTCTTCCGAACCGCGTAGCGCATAGCCCTTAAGCACTGCGCTGTAGTCATCGAGCACCTCGGCGGAATACGTCTTGACCGTCGGATCGAAAAATACGTTCGCATCACCGGTGAAGAACGTTATCCATTCTCCGTAATATGTCTTACCGGAATTCGATGTATAATACGGACGATAGTTGTAATAAACCTCCGGATTCAAACCGCTCAATGCGCCCGTAATGGTGCCGTCGATTGCCGCGCATGCCACTTTATTCGACGGCAAAGTCGAGGGCGCATCATGGCGTCGCCATTCGAACCCTACGTTAACCTCATCATCGCAAATATTGGTCTCGGCGCACAGCAGTGCCGTAGTCGTATTCATTGCCTGCCCCGGCAGTGTCAACATCGTCAATTCATCGGTTTTAACGGTAAACTCCTTTTTACGTGTCCAACGCTCACCCTCTACAACATAATTAAAAGTATAAGTCGTATTGGGGTCCAACCCTGTTATATAAGTAGGTAAAATGTTGCTCCCGTCTGAAACGTATTGATTTGCAACCACAGCATCTCCGGCATCTACGTTCGGAGTTAACATTACCGATGTCGCCGTCTTCAACGCTTCTCCGGATATAGTTACATCTTTAGTCAAAAAACTATCGTAACACAAGAAGGTGGTCTCGCATCCGTTTATTGCAATGCAGATATCACATTGATAATGTTTACCGGGAATTAACCCATCAATTGTGATTTCTTCGCCATTAAGTTCGTATTTTTCGCCATATTTTAAGTAAAATTTTTTATTACAATTCCAAGCAGACGGGTTTGTTATCTTTATTGTTGTCGAAATCGTTGTTTGCGTAGATTTTGTTTCTTCTGTATAACCACGATTCTGACCAATCACAGAATTATAAAAAGCGTAAGAGCCTATATAAGTTACCGATTCCGGAATCGTTATCTCAGTCAGCCCGGTGCAGCCGTAGAATGCGTAGTTAGGTATCGTTTGCACATTGTTGCCAATCGTCAATTTTTGAAGGTTGTTACAGCCATCAAATACATGGTCTGGATAGTACCCCATGTGAGTACAATTTGTGGCATTAAAGTTCACCTCAGTCAGCCCGTCGCAGTTCTCGAATGCGTAATCTCCGATTGAAGTGACGGATTCGGGAATCGTCACCTCAGTCAGCCCGTCGCAGTTCTCGAATGCGTAATCTCCGATTGAAGTGACGGAATTCGGAATCGTTATCTCAGTCAGCCCGTCGCAGCCGAAAAACGCGCTTTCCCCGATAGAAGTAACAGAATTAGGGATTTTAGAGTTCATGCATCCGGAAATGAGAGTATTACTTGGTGACTCAATTATGGAATTGCAATTCTCGCGAGAATCATAAACGGGATTATTGCTATCCACTATTATGGAGGTCAGCCCGTCGCAGCAGGCGAATGCCCTTCCCCCGATTGAAGTGACAGATTTCGGAATCGTTACCTCCGTCAGCCCGTCGCAGTTCTCGAATGCGTAATCTCCGATAGAAGTGACGGAATTCGGAATAGTCACCTCCGTCAACCCGTCTATGCCGAGGAATGCGCGTGACGGAATTGTTTGCACATTATCTCCAATCGTCAATTTTTGAAGGTTAATACAACTCACAAATACATTATGATAACCTTTATAGTCTTCACTCCCCCATTCAGTACAATTTGTGGCATTAAAGTTCACCTCAGTCAGCCCGGAGCAGTTGTAGAATGCTTCGCCCCCGATTGAAGTGACAGATTCCGGAATAGTCACCTCAGTCAGCCCAGAGCAGTTGTAGAATGCTTCGCCCCCGATTGAGGTGACAGATTCTGGAATTGTTACCTCCGTCAGCTCATCGCAGTCATAGAATGCAGCCGTATAGATTGAAGTGACGGAATAAGAAGAGCCTCCGATTGTGATAGACGACGGAATATTGACCTTTCCACTATATGTGCCTGTCCAATGCATAACACTACTACCATATGTTACCGCAACGCTCCCATCTCCCAATATATTGTAGTAAATCTTTACTCCGTCTGCATTTTTTACTGCGAAATCATAGGCTGAGGCGGTGGAGCCGATGAGGAGCAGCATGGCTGCGAGTAAGACCCTTCGAAGCGAGAAGGGTGCTGATAGTTTGTGTAGGTAATGTTTTACCATAACTCAAATTTGTGCCTCCGGGCTCACTCATTGGCTATAAAGTGATGAAACAAAAAAAGCGTGAGAGCCTGTACTTTTGCTCGTTCCACAGACGGAGGCCTTCGCATTGCCCGGTTAGTTGAACGAGCAAACTTGCAGAGGCCTCACGCAGAATATGCCATACACTCTAATCCTGCGCTCTCGCGCTGAATTAAACATATTATATACATATCCGCATAAGACATCTACTGTCTGCCTCGTTCTTGACTAACCTAAGAAAGTTGCGAAGTTCCCGTCTGCCAAGAAAGAGCGTCGAGTAAACGCTTTTCAATTTTATGTCTGCCGACCCTCCCGCTGATGCCCGTGACCGGGCCTCTGCGATGCGGTCTGCAGCTGCAAAGTTAATAATTTTTCACAAATTTGGCAAATTCACGCTAATTGCCTATCTTTGTGGGCAAAACCGACTCATTATGAAAAAACTTTTACTCTCGTTTTTGACAATCGCGTCAGTTGCTCTCGGCGCAAAGGCTCAAAACGCCTCATCTATGATTCCTTCCGATGGCGTTCTCCGTTTTTATCGCCTCGCAATTCCCGTCACTCTCACTTCTTTCGAAGAAGACTTGGATTCGGACTATAATCAAGTCCTCACATTCTGGCAGGATTGCGAAGACTTTGTGAACGAGATGTTTATACCCTTGGGCTGCTGCTTCGATGTTGTGGTCGATGAGCGTTTGGTAATGTCTGAACCAAATTCAATTGACGATAACATTTATTCCGCACCGGCCTATGGCACCGAGTTGCTCAATGCAGCCATTGGCTCCGGGGCTTACGATGTCGGCATGTGGGTCACTCATCGCGATGTTTACGCCGAAAATAGCGGCCTTTCAGTCCTCGGCGGCGCATATTCTCACTCCACCAAGAGCAGCGGTTATGCCAAAACCGATAAGTGGGTGGTTGCCCATGAGCTCGGCCACATGTTTGGTGCGCCCCATACCCCCACCGGCGAGGGCAGCCTCATGGACACCGGCGGAGAATTTTTTGCCTATCCGTCAATTCGCACAATCCGCACTCAGTTGACCGAAAAAGCAGCCGCATATTATTCCGATGCCGAGCGCACCACTCTGGTCGGTGGCAATGCCGGCGGAAACTACGTCTATGGTGTTAAAGTCAACAATGCCGCTCCTCAATTCGACGCAGCCATGTCCGCATCTTTCCGAATACCCCAAGGTGCTTGCCTTTCAATGGCTCTTAAGGTTTCCGACAGCGAAAACCATCGCCTCACATCCGCAGCAATCGGCTGCAATAGCGCCACGGTGGATCAGCTTATTGAGGGCGGCGATTTGCCCGTATTTGCCTCGCTGACCCCTCGCAACGGTCTTTGCGTTGAATATTCGCCGGCTTATGCTGCCGACATTTTCGACTCCTCTTGGTACTATCCCGTCGATGGCACGGCAATCCCCGATATGTACCCGGGTTCTTATAGCATTTCTCTGCTCGTCAACGATATGCCCGACGTTCAATCCTGTAACTATTCCTCCCTTCTCAAATCGCCTTTCTATAGCCAATATGCCGTTTGGGAAGCATCGGTGCAAATCGTGAGCGGCACGCCGTTTTCCGTTAAAGTGTCGCCGGAAAAATCCGAATATTCCGCCGGCGAAACCATCTCGGTAGAGTGGGGCGTTAATTCCGCTTATTTCTACTCCGATAGCCGTTTGCGCATCACTATGTCTGATGACTATGGCCGCACTTTCAGCCATGTCCTCGCCGAGTCCGTGCCGGCACTCTCCGGCAAGTGCAATGTCACTATCCCCAACCATAATGTCGGTATGGTTGACGTTGACTTTGTCACTGCCACAAGGCCCATGCGTGGCGGAATCATTCGTGTCGAAGAAATTGGCGGAGCTGCATTCTCCCTCTCTGCCCTTTCTCCGATGGACAATAAGTCCTTCACGGTTTCGGGAGCCACTGACGACGGTGTTTCGTCGATTGACCATATCGAAGCCCCCGACTCTGACTCCACGTGCTTCTATGACCTTCGTGGCGTTCGCGTTGAAAATCCCTCGCGCGGCATCTTTATCAAACGCACTCCCGGTTCTCCGGCTAAGCTGATTTCCCTCCCGTAACTCGCCCTTTTCTCCATTTTCGGTTCTCGGATGTACTAAAAAGCCCTTGCGCTGCGTTAATCATTCAGTTACTTTGCAATGAAACTAAGCGTCAGGCATCTGAGATATAAAATTTGGGTAGTGCTCCTTGTGCTGGTCGGTGTCCCGATTATGGCAATATTGGGGGCGCAACGTGCTGTGGCGCAATATTATGAGTCAACAATGACTCCTCCGCCGCCTACAATGCCGATGAAGCCCTTTGCCGGCGAGAAAACAGATTCCGTGATGCCCGACGGGTCCGTCAATGTCAGACCCACAATCCCTCGCAATTACGAGGAATTGCTCCAATGGCAATATGCGTCCGACCTCAGTCAGCCCGAAAATATCACCACTGAAGCCGAATATGACCCGCAAACGGGTACATATTTGATGCATATTCGTCTCGGCAAGAACGACTTGGTGACGCCTTTCCCCCTTACCAAAAAGCAGTATGACCAGTGGCAAACCCGCCAAACTCTTAACCGTTATTGGCAAAAGCGAAATTCCGAGCTGTTCACTTCCGAGAAAACTAAAGAGCCCTTTAATATTCTCGACATGAACTTTGCACTCGGACCCTTGGAAAAAATCTTCGGGCCTGGCGGTGTGCAACTTAAAACAACCGGCTCTGTGCAGCTCTCAATGGGTATAAAGAGCAACAAAACAGACAATCCGGCTCTCGCCGTCAATAATCGTCGCAAAACATTCTTCGACTTCGACCAAAAAATTCAGGCTAATATCCAAGCAAGCGTAG
This sequence comes from Bacteroidales bacterium, assembly GCA_015061005.1. Classification (GTDB taxonomy): domain Bacteria; phylum Bacteroidota; class Bacteroidia; order Bacteroidales; family Muribaculaceae; genus UBA3263. Next base: position 21,670 of record SUXJ01000001.1, on the reverse strand, counting down.
GTAACCGCCTGAGTTTCAATATGACTTATAACACGGATGCCACATTCGATTTCGACTCTAAAAACCTTGCGCTGAATTACGCGGGCGAAGAAGACGACATTGTGCAGCAAATTGAAGCCGGTAATGTGTCGTTCACTTCCGGTTCATCGCTGATTAGAGGTTCAACAGCCCTATTCGGTCTGAAAACAAAGCTGCAATTCGGTAAACTGACGGCTACCGCCCTCGTTTCGCAGCAAAATTCCGAATCTCGTTCGGTTAACTCCAAAGGTGGCAAACAAACAACTAAATTTCAGGTCAATGCCGACGATTACGATGAAAATCGCCACTTCTTCCTCAGCCATTTCTTCCGCGTCAACTATGACCGCTTTGCGTCAAAACTGCCATATATATCAAGCGGCATAAATATTACTCGAATTCAAGTCTGGATTACTAATAAAAACAATAATTTCAACGAAAGCCGTAACTTGGTGGCTTTCATGGACGTCGGCGAAAGCAGTGACCTTGCATGTAACTATTGGACTCCTAACGCCACTCAAGAAAATCCGGCCAATTCTTCAAACAATCTTCTCTCCGTTATTAAAACCGACTATCCTCAGGCACGCGCAATCAATTCCGTAACTCAGGTACTCGAACCTCTGAGTGCTTTCGGATTCATTGGCGGACGTGATTATGAAAAAATCGAAAGTGCGCGTCTACTCCGTTCTACAGAATATACCCTCAACGAACAGCTCGGCTACATTTCGCTTAATGCTCGCCTCAACTCCGATGAGGTTTTGGCGGTTGCCTATGAATACACCTATAACGGAAAGGTATATCAAGTCGGTGAATTTTCCGATGATGTAACTACTACTTCCGACAATATCTATGTCAAACTGCTTAAGGGCACAACTCAATCACCTCTGTGGCCCAACTGGCGGTTGATGATGAAAAACGTCTATTCCATCAGCGACTCGCGTATTACTCAGAATCACTTCAAACTACAAATCAAATACCTGAGCGATACCACCGGTACAGCCATTAACTACCTTCCCGTGGGCGACCTTGCCAATAAAACATTGCTTCAGGTCATGAACCTCGACCGCTTGGACTCTAACAAGGAGGGCAACCCTGATGGTATGTTTGACTATCTCGATGGTTACACCGTGCTCCCCGACCGCGGAAAAATCATCTTCCCCGTTGCCGAACCTTTTGGCGCACATCTTGAGCGAGCCATCGGTTCCCCTGAATTGGCGGCTAAGTATGTCTATAAAGAGTTGTATGACAGTACTCAAGTCGTGGCTCAGCAGTTCGCCGATAAAAATAAATTCATGCTAACAGGTGAGTTCCAAGGCAGTGATGGCAGCCGCATATCCCTCAATGCCTATAACGTGCCTCGTGGCTCCGTTGTCGTCACTGCAGGTGGAGTTACCCTTACAGAAAATTCTGACTACATCGTTGACTATGCCAATGGTGAAGTTACCATCATTAACCAAAGCATTCTCGATTCCGGTCAGGCTGTGTCTGTATCTCTTGAAGACCAAGGATTGTACTCGATGCAGCGAAAAACTCTGCTTGGACTTGATTTGAACTATAAATTTTCGCGCGACTTTAATCTCGGTCTCACTTTGCTGCATTTTTCCGAAAAGGCTCTAACCGAAAAAGTTGCTATCGGAGATGAAGTAGTCAAAAACACAATGTGGGGCATAAACTTCAATTATAATAAGGAGTTCCAGTGGCTCACAAACGTATTAAATCTCATCCCCACTGTCAATGCTGAAGCTCCGTCAAAGATTTCAGTACAAGGTGAGTTTGCGCAACTCGTCCCTCACCAGCAAAAGGCGGGTTCGGCTGCTGGTTCGAGTTATGTAGATGACTTCGAAAACGTTCAGACTCGTTTCGACCTCAAAGCCCCTTATGCTTGGACCCTTGCGTCCACTCCTTCCACCTTCGCCGAGGCGGCATTGTCCAATAATCCCGACTACGGCAAAAATCGTGCGCTGCTCAACTGGTACTATATCGATCGTATGTTCACTCAACGTAACTCCTCCCTATGTCCGGGTTATATCAAGAGTGACCTCGACCAACTCTCAAATCCCTACGTTCGCGAAGTCACAACAACCGAGATTTTCCCCGGCCGACAACTGAATTACGGTGAAAGCAACATTATTCAAACTCTTAACCTCTCTTTCTATCCCTCTGAGCGCGGACCTTACAACGTAGATGCTCAGCGCGTCAATCCCGATGGTTCTCTCATGAATCCCGAGCAACGTTGGGGTGGTATAATGCGAAAACTCGATACCTCAAATTTTGAAGCCAACAATATTGAATACGTGCAATTCTGGTTGCTCAATCCGTTCCTCGATGAAACTAACCCAAATTATGATGGCGGTGACCTTTATATAAACTTCGGCGAACTCAGCGAAGACATCCTAAAAGACGGATTTAAGAGCTATGAAAACGGTGTCCCCTACGACGGCAACGACCAGTACATGCAGACCACTGAGTGGGGACGTGTATCCACTCAGGCGTCCATGACTTATTCTTTCGATAATAATTCCGGTTCACGCCCGGTGCAAGATGTCGGAATGGACGGACTCAGCACTTTTGACGAATACAATCATCCGACTTATTCCGATTTCGTGCAAGCTTTGCGGTCGCGTCTTGATGCTCAAACAATAGCTGAATATGAAGCTGATCCATTCTCGCCGTTAAATGACCCGGCCGGCGATAATTATCACTTCTATCGTGGAAACGATTATGACCGTGATCGTCTTTCTATTCTTGAACGCTATAAACGATATAACGGTATGGAGGGCAACTCGCTAAGTGCCGAAGATGCTTCCGATGATCTATACCAGTCCTCGCGCTCAACTCCGGACGTCGAAGACATAAATCAAGATAACACGCTCAACGAATACGAACGTTACTTCCAATATAAAGTGTCTATTCGTCCCGAGGACCTTGAAGTCGGACGCAATTATATTACCGACAAGCAGACAACAATGGTCCCCGGACGCAATGGTCAACCCGTCAAAGTTGAGTGGATTCAATTCAAAATACCGCTTGCCGACTATGAAAAGAAAGTCGGTTCTATCAATGACTTGACTTCTGTTCGTTTTGCGCGTATCTTCATGACCGGCTTTAAGGAGGTTACCCACTTGCGTTTTGCCACTTTCGAACTCGTGCGCGGCGAGTGGCGTGGCTATAACTTTAACCTTAATAACCGCGGAGATTCACCCGCTGAAGGACAACTCGACCTCTCAATTGTCAACATCGAAGAAAATGCCGGTCGTGAGCCCGTCAACTATGTTCTCCCTCCCGGAGTAACGCGCATTACCGATCCTTCTCAGAGTCAAATCGTTCAGCTCAATGAGCAGTCAATGTCAATGGCTCTGACCGATTTGCGCCCCGGAGATGCTCGTGGAGTATATCGTAATGGACAAAACGATTTGCGAAACTACAAGCGAATGCAGATGTGGGTGCATGCCGAAGCTCCTATTGATAATATCCAAAATCTTCGTTCAGGTCAATTCTCTGTATTTATTCGACTAGGTTCCGATGTGAAAGCCAACTATTATGAATATGAGGTGCCACTGGAGCTCACTCCTCACGGAAAATATAACGGCGATTTCGCTTCGCAGCGTTATATCGTTTGGCCTGAAAGCAACCGCTTGGACTTTGCAATTCAGAGCCTCGTAAAAGCTAAAAATGAACGAAACAGAGCTATCAACGCAAAAGAGGGTGGGGTAAGTTACTCATCACGATTCACCATGCGCGACCCCGAAAACGAAGCAAATACTATTGCGGTCGTTGGTAACCCCACGATTGGCGACATTCGCGTAATGCTAATCGGTGTCAGAAATAACTCCTCGACCGAAAAGAGCGGTACGGTATGGGTCAACGAACTAAAAGTGACCGACTTTGATGAAGAAGGGGGATGGGCTGCTAAAGCAAACGTTAATCTGGCAATGAGCGATATCGCTACGTTTAATTTCGGTGCGCATATTGAAACTGCCGGCTTCGGTGGTGTGGATGAAAGTCTCAATTCTCGACGCATGGACGATTATCGCCAGCTGAACTTCGCCATGCAAGTAGATGCCGGACGCTTCTTGCCTGAATCGGTCAAGCTGCGTGCACCGATTTATTATTCCACATCTTCCGAACGTACTACTCCAAAATATAATCCCCTTGATTCCGATGTCTTGCTGTCCGATGCGCTCAATGATTGCGTAAATCAGCAGCAGCGTGACTCTATCAGCGGTTTTGCAATCGAAGAAACTCAAACAACCAACTTCTCTATCTCAGGACTCAAATTTGATGTCAAATCCAAAAATTCAATGCCTTGGGATCCCGCGAACTTTACCATAAATTTCTCTTTCTCCAAGCAGCATTTTGTTGACCCGACCACTGAGTATCAAAACACCAATGACTATCGCGGTTCGCTCCAATATAATTGGTCTCCGTTCAAACGCACCGTAAAACCGTTCAAAAACGCCGTTGACCCGAAAAAGAAATCCATGAAGTTCTTCCGCGATTGGGAATTGGGCTTCTTATTCAATAATATCTCGCTCAGCACAAATATATCGCGTTACTACTACGAGCAACAAGTGCGCTCAGAAGTCGACGATAATTTCCAACTCCCTGTTGCCGTTAATAAAAACTTCCTTTGGGATCGTAAGTTGTCGCTGTCTTGGAATCTCACCAAGAGTCTTTCGTTCCGTTTTGATTCTAACACGTCGGCGCGTATTGAGGAATCGGCAGGTGCGGTAAATCGAAAGCTTTTCCCTGATGAATTCAAACAGTGGCAAGACACTGTGCTCAGCTCTATTAGAAATCTCGGAACCCCTTGGGGTTATAATCAAACCTTCTCGGCTGACTATAAGTTGCCGTTCAATCAAATCCCCATACTCGATTGGCTCTCCGGCTCGCTTAAATATAACGCAACTTATCAGTGGGATAGGGGGGCAACTGTCGATGGTCAATCCGTAGGAAATAAAATCGCTAATAAGGCGGATTTCTCTGTCGATGCACGTCTTAATTTTGAAGGATTGTTCAATAAGGTTCCTTACCTTAAATCCGTCAATCAGCGTTTTGCGTCCTCGCGAGGGCGTTCGGTTAAATCATCTACTGATAGCAGAAAAAACCGACCTAAACGATTTGAGCGTACTCTCCGACTTAAGCCGGACACAACTTTGGTGATTAAGCACAATTTAAAAGTGAAAAAAATCAAAGTAACGGCTTCTACTATCTCAGGTCAACCCTTTAAAATAGAGTGGAAATCTCTCGATGATGCCTCTGTGGAGATTACTACCCGTGGAACCGAGAATCTTAAATTCCTCATTGCCGAGGTTCGTGAACCCGAGAAAAAAAGTTTCTGGAAAGAGGCTGCTGCGTATTCTACTCGATTCTTGATGATGCCGAGAAATTTCTCTTTCCGTTACCATAATTCGCGTTCTTTGTCAATTCCGTTATACAAACCGAACGTTGGCGATATCTTCGGGCAATCCACCGCTTATGGACCAATGGCACCCGGGCTTGACTTCGCTTTCGGTTTTGCCGGAGAGGAGTATATCAACGAAGCTTTAGAGCGAGGATGGCTAATGACCAACGACGGACAAACTTCGCCCGCCTTAACAAATAAGGCTCTTGAAATCAGCATGGAAGCTACTCTTGAGCCCATACCCGGATTGAAAATATCCCTCAATGCTCAGCGCAATGACTCCAGAACCGGGTCTGTGCAATTCATGTATGATGATATGCCAACAGCCCGTTCCGGTTCATACACCAAAACCCATGTCGCAATAGCTACTGCTCTCCGCTCATATAATGCTGAAAATGGCTATTATTCTTCTGCATTCCAAAATTTCCTTGATTATATCCCCGTCATCGCCCAACGCTATCAGGCGCAGTATAATGGTGTTAATTATCCCGAGGGAGGATTCATGTTGGATAACCCGTTGGCAGGAAAACCGTTTAGTGTGGAGAATGGAAAAGTTAGTCCTACATCATCTGATGTGCTCATTCCGGCATTCCTCGCTGCATATACCGGCACTGACCCGCGCTCTCAGAGCATGGACATATTCCCGTCTCTTGCTGCTATCCTTCCCAACTGGAAAGTTACATACGATGGCATTATCAATTTCGGTAATCTGCGCAATGTGTTCAAAAGTATAACCCTGACTCACGCCTATCAATGTACCTATACTATCGGTTCATATAGCGGATATCTCAACTGGATCTCTATTGGTGGCGGTAATAACTCCGATCTGGGTTTCACTCTTGATGAGATGACTGGAAATCCAATCCCTTCTTCGCCTTATAATATATCCTCAGTGGCCATAACTGAACGCTTTTCGCCGTTGTTGGGCTTGAAAGTGACGCTCAAAAATGACCTCCGACTTAATGCTGAATGGGGTGAAAGTCGAACCCTCACGCTCAACTCTTCTGCCGGACAGTTAGTCGAAGCCAATCAACGGTCCATCACTGTGGGTGCCGGCTATAAAATAGCGAACTTTCTTAGTGTAATCAAATTGCGTGGAAAGCAGTCAGGCGCAAGTAACGACCTCGACTTGAATGCCGATTTCAAGTTCTCGCAATCTCAAGCCCTTATTCGCCGTATCGAGACTAACTACACTCAAGCTACCTCGGGAACTCGGAGTCTCAACATCAATGTTGCTGCTAAGTACGCACTTAATCGACGCATTCAGCTCGGCATGTTCTTCGAACATCAAGTAAATACCCCGTTAGTCTCCAATTCCGCATTCCCGACCTCTAACACCGCTTACGGTATAACATTCAACTTATCCCTCGCACGTTAATCTCCTTAGCAACTCAAAATATGTGGCTCGCTCTCCCCGGCGAGCCACTTTTTTTACCCTCTCTCACGAAAATCTACGCTTTTCCCCTCCAAACCCTCCCTACCTTTGCAAAAAAATATAAGCAACATAAGCCACATAAGTTACATAAAATCCTCCACTCTCCACTAATATGCCCCGCACCGCCTGCTTCCGCCGATTTATCCGCCGCACGCTCTCCCTCCGCGAACGTGCTTGCATCGAAAGCCTCGAACGCCAACGTCAGCGCTCAGGCCGTGTCCGCGCACTCATAAACGACCCCTCGGGCGCCCTAACCCGAGTCCTCCTCGAATACCTCAGCTGGCACCAAGCCCGTCTGACCCAACGCTCCGCCGTCATAATCTCTCCTCGCTCCACTCCTCACTCTCCACTTAAAGCTAAATGGCTTTCACGCAGAAGATTCCCCTCCCTCCGCGGCTACTGCCGACCCGTCGGCCAAATAATAATCTTCCAAGCCGACAAACTCAAACGTCTCGGCCAAGCCGTCGCCACCGTCGCTCCACTCCTCTCCGGACGCGACACAATCCTACTCATCGTCGGCGATATCCAACGCCTCACCCACCACTTCTCCCCCTCCTTCTACCAAACCCTCGACTCCGCAACAAAATACTCCCCTCCAAAACCTCGCCCTCGCCCCAAACCCATAAGCCACATAAGAAACATAAAAAACATAAAAAACATAACCCTCATAATCCTCCTCCCCCAAAACTCGGCTGCCGAACCGCACCCAAAACCGGCACTCGCAGCCTTCCTCCTCTAAGCGGCCCCGTCACCGCGACCCCACAAAGGCAAACCGACGGAAAGCGAGTCCACCCTTCCCCTTATCAAAACCATAAGACTTATAAATCTCATAAATATTATAAATCTTATCCCCCGGGAAAACCGAACTCGAGCGGAAGCCAAACCGCGATCACCAACAAATCAGGCTAAAGCTTGCGGCAAGAGTGCCCTCGCTCAAAAAAACATTGACGTACTGGAAAATGAGCGTGAATGATCCGTCCCGGTCATTCCAAACACGCCGCCGGGTAGGCCGCGGTCGGCAAAAACTCAAGGGGGACTCCTTCGGCGCGATTCTGGGAAAATCGCACCGGGGAGTCCCCCTTTTGTCTTTTATAAATATGTGTCTTATTCCTTAACGGCAGCCACACCGGGAAGAACTTTGCCCTCAATGGCTTCCAGAAGGGCACCGCCGCCGGTTGATACGTAGCTTACTTGATCGGCAACACCGAACTTGTTCACGCATGCTACTGAGTCACCGCCACCAACGAGTGAGAACGCTCCATTTTTGGTTGCTTCCACAATGGCGTCGGCAATTGCACGTGAGCCGGCAGTAAACTTGTCAAATTCAAACACACCGGCAGGTCCGTTCCAAAGAATTGTCTTTGCGGGAACAATAGCTTCGGCAAATGCCTTGCGGCTTTCGGGGCCGGCATCCATGCCTTCCCACCCTTCAGGAATATCCATTACGCTGCAGATTTGAGTGTTGGCATCATTAGAGAATGAATCGCCGGCCACACAATCTGTGCCGAGCACGAGCTTCACGCCCTTAGCTTCTGCCTTTTTCATGATTTCAATAGCAAGGTCCAGCTTGTCTTCTTCGCAAATGCTCTGACCAATCTTGCCGCCCATCGCCTTTGCAAATGTGTAAGTCATGCCGCCGCAGAGAATAAGATTATCTACCTTATCCATCAAATTCTCAATGATACCAATCTTGGTTGACACCTTTGAGCCGCCCATAATTGCGGTGAAAGGACGCTTAATGTTCGACAGAATGTTATCAACTGCTTGAACTTCTTTCTCCATCAAGTAACCGAGCATCTTGCTGTCAGCATCGAAGTAATCGGCGATAACAGCAGTTGATGCATGTTTGCGGTGTGCTGTACCGAATGCATCGTTAACATACACGTCTGCATAGCTTGCCAATGTCTTGGCAAATTCCTTCTGCGAAGCCTTCATTGCCTTCTTGGCTTCTTCGTATGCGGGGTCAGCCTTATCAATGCCTACAGGCTTGCCTTCTTCCTCACCGTAGAAACGGAGATTTTCAAGCAAAAGAACCTGACCGGGTTGCAATGAGGCGGCCTTATCTGCTGCCTTAGCGCAATCTTCTGCAAACTCTACGGGTGCACCAAGAGCCTTGGCTACTACATCCTTAATCTGACCAAGTGAGAACTTGGGATTAACCTTGCCTTTAGGTTTGCCCATATGGCTCATGATAATCAGAGCTCCGCCGTCTGCAAGAATTTTTTTCAATGTGGGAAGAGCACCGCGAATACGAGTGTCATCTGTTACGTTACCGTTCTCATCCAACGGAACGTTGAAGTCAACGCGGACAATCGCCTTTTTGCCGGCGAAATTGTAATTGTCGATTTTCATTTCTTTTAAATAAATTAAACAATGTTTTTATGATAATTTGCCGCAAATGTACAAAAAAAAATCTAAAATATCCCTATCTTTGCGCAACATGAAACGATTATATTCCCTTTTTTAATATGAAACGTTTATATTTATTCTTAGCTTGCGCCATTTGCTTGGCAAATCAATTCACCACGTTCGCGCAATTCGACCTTTCAACCCAACGTGCCGAAGAGCAGACTGTAAACGCTGTAACCGGCGAAGCTCAATCACGCACATTAGTAATCAACCCGACTCCGCAGTCGCTCACCATAAACGATGACACCATTGATGCTTCTGCCGGATTTGCTATCAATAGCCAACTGCCTAACGCCATCCCCGACTTCATTAAGCAAAATCCCAAAGGCATTAAACTTACCATAGACTTTGGTAAAAACCAAAACCTTAAACCCCTCTCCGGTGCTTATTCATTAACAATAAACCAAAAAGGCATATCAATTCAAGGATATGACGAACGTGGTGCTTTCTATGGACTCCAGACCCTTCTGCAAATCCTCGAATCTGCTCCCATCTCTGCACTACCTTCGCTGACCATTTCCGACTACCCCAGCCTCGAACACCGCGGAGTAGTTGAAGGTTTCTACGGAACTCCGTGGAGCCACCAAGTTCGCCTGTCGCTCATCGACTTCTACGGTCGCCACAAAATGAACACATACATCTACGGTCCCAAAGACGACCCCTTCCACTCCTCGCCCAATTGGCGTTTGCCATATCCCGAAGATCAAGCCGCAAACCTAACTGAACTCATCAATGCATGCAAACGAAACTACGTTGACTTCGTCTGGGCAATACACCCCGGAAAAGACATCAAATGGAACACTGAGGACTACAACAACCTCGTCAAAAAATTCCAAATGATGTACGACCTCGGTGTACGCAATTTCGCCATCTTCTTTGACGACATCGAAGGTGAAGGGACCAACCCAAACAAACAAGTAAAACTCCTCAACGACCTCACCGACGACTTCGTAAAAAAACACCCCGGAGTAGCACCCCTCATGGTATGCCCGACAGAATATTCTCGCCTCTGGCTCAACCCCACCGACAAAGGTGCTAACGCAATCTACGGCAGAACCCTCTACCCCGACATCGACATCATGTACACCGGCGACGTTGTATGCTCCGACCTCACTAAGGACACCATGGACTTCTTCAACTCCCTCATCAAACGCCCCGGCTACTACTGGTGGAACTGGCCCGTAACAGACTATGCGCGTAACTACATCCTCCAAGGACCTACCTACGGTCTGGATACCACTCTCACCTCCGACGATGTTACCGCACTTGTCAGCAACCCCATGGAACACGGAGAAGCATCTAAACTCGCACTCTACGGCGTAGCCGACTATGCGTGGAACATACCCGCCTTCAACCCCCTCGACAACTGGGAACGCGGGCTTCGCGAACTCATGCCCGAATGCCCCGAAGCATATCGCACATTCGCAATCCACTCCTGCGACACCGAAACCGGCTATCGCCGCGCCGAATCATGGGAAACCGAAACATTCCGATTTACCGATGAGTGGACTCCCGAACAACTCAAAGCCATTCGCGACGAATTTGCCCGCGCAACTATCGTCCCCAACGTAATCCGCCAAAACTGCTCCAATAAACTCCTACTCGCAGAACTCGAACCTTGGCTCGCCGAATTCGAAAAACTCGGACAGCGAGGCTTAAAAGTTTGCTACATAATGGAAAACTTCAACAAACTGTCCGACGTCGAAGTATTCCAATTCTATCGCAGCGCAATAATGACCGCGGAAGAAACAAAAGCATACAACGCCCACAAAGTAGGCACAATGAAACTACAACCATTCTACGATAACGCCCTCTACGACCTCCGCGCCGCCCTCCAAGCTCGCCGTCAACGTTAACAAAATACTCATACCATAAAAAAAGTGGGGTCACTCTTCATAATTGTGACCCCACTTTTTTCAGTGTGTGCGCAAATATAGTGATTTTTTTTGAATTAGGCTCCTTTAAGGAGTCTTTTTTATTTATGGACTCGTGCAATTACTACATAACTCAGCAAAAATTGGGTTCATAAACTCCTGAAATATAAGCATCTAAAAAAGTGGGGTCACAATTATGAAGTGTGCCCCCGGAATTTCTCAGTGTGAAACGTGAAATGCACACGCAGAAAACGTCAGATGCACAACGCGTCTCGCCGGCGACCACTGTCGTTGACGACGCCGTAGGCGTGGCTGAAACCCAATGGTACGTCGCAATCGTAACCCACAACACCGAAACCGCCTCCGCCCTTAAGCTATCCGACCTCGACATCGAAGCCTTCGCCGCCGTTCAACCCGAAACGCGAATTTGGCGCAATGGTCGTCGCCACACTGCCAATCACATTGTCATACCCTCCGTAGTATTCTTCCGCAGCACCGAAGCCCAACGACGACAAATCGTCAACCTTCCCTTCATTTCACGCTGCCTCTCAGACCGTGCAAACGCAAAACCGGTCGCCACAATCCCCGACTCTCAAATCCAACTCCTCCGCTTCATGCTCGGGCACTCCGAAACCCCGGTAGAATTCTTGGATCATCAATACTGCGTTGGTCAGCAAGTAAAAGTCACTCGCGGACGCCTGCTCAACGCCGAAGGCTCCATCGTTCACCTCCCAAACGGCCGTGGTGAACTCGTCATTGCCCTTGGTGCCCTCGGCGGCGCAAAATGCACCATTTCACTCTCCGACATCCAACCCCTCCTCCAATGATCGTAAACTACTCCTTCTCCTCCTTCCCTCAACGCTCCGTCATCATCACTGCAACCGATGGCGACCGCCAAATCTCCGTCACCGAACCCATCGGCGAAATGTCAGCCCCTCAGTGGTCCGCATTCGAACAAGCAGGCTATGCCTCCCCCGAACAGTTCATCACCGATTGGAACTCACTCCTTCAAAAACTGCGCCACACCGAACAACTCCTTGCTGCCACCCTCCGATCAATCCAACGCACCCACTCCGCCATTGACTCCGGACAAGGCATCATCGCCTACGGACGCGCCCTCATAGCCTCTCTCAAGGCCGACCCGGCAAACGCCTCGCGAACCCGAAAATACTCCGCAACGCTAACCACCTTCGCCGGCCACCTCCGCACCCTCGGACTCACCGACATAAACCTCGCCGACCTCTCCGCGGCCCACATCGACCAATTCACCGCAGCCCTCCGTGCCGGCGGACGCAAAGAAGCCACAGTCAGCTTCTACTGCCGCATCCTCCAAGCAATCTACAACACTGCAGTCCGCACCGGCCTCATCAACTCCACCTCCCCCTTCGCCAACGCCCCCACCAACGCCAACCACCTCCCCCAATGACCACCCCAACAACAAGCAACACCCGCATCGCCAAAAACACCGCCATGCTCTATATCCGCATGCTCATTCTCATGGGTGTGAATTTGTTTGCAATGCGTATTGTGCTTGAGGCTCTTGGCGAAGAAGACTTTGGCATCTACTCATTGGTGGGAGGCATTGCTGCTTTTCTGGGGTTCATTAACGCTTCCATGGCAGCAGCAGCCATGCGTTATCAGAGTTATGAGAAAGGGCTTGAAGTTAACAGAAGAAATGAGCGAGGAGTGTTCTCCTCAATCTTACTTGTTCAAGGGATTCTTGCACTTTTCATCCTCATATTTGGCGAAATTTTCGGCGTATGGTATGTGGCGAACCAATTAAATGCTCCAGAATCGCGAATTTCAGCTGCACAAATTGTATTTCAATTTGCACTCTTTCAGTTTATTGCGAAAACATTGTCAACCCCTTATACTTCTTCAATTCTTGCAAATGAAAAGATGGACATCTTTGCCTATCTCAGTTTGATAGAAGGATTGCTACAATTGGGAGCCGCCTATGCAACGGCGTATCTTCCCGGAAATAAATTAACCAACTATGCGTTGTTAATGTTTTGCGCAACAGCAATCAGCCAATTCACCTACATTATCATCGCTAAGACACAATTCCAAGAATGTAGATATAGTTCCTCATGGCAATGGTGCACAGTAAGAAGCATTCTACAATACTCAGGTTGGAATCTGCTTGGAGCATTCTCTTCTGTTTGTATCGGAGTGGGAGTCAACATGGTTTTAAACTATTTCTTCGGACTTATTGTAAACGCAGCTCGAGGAATAGCGATGCAGGTAAATGCTGCAGTCTCATCGCTTGCCACTAACTTTCAGCAAGCACTTAACCCCCAAATTATTAAAAGTTATGCGGCAAATGATTCAGCGCACCTAAACTCACTTATTATCAATGGAACTCGCCTATGCTTCTTTATGTTGGCTGCATTAGCTGTACCTTGTGGAATTTTTATGAAACCATTGTTAGAGATTTGGTTAACGGAAGTGCCAAATTACACCGTGGGCTTCTGCCAACTAATCCTTGTCGCGACAATGTTTACGCCACTTTCCGGTTGCCTGATGACTGCTGCAATGGCCTCAGACAATATAAAAAAATACCAAATAACCGTAGCGAGCATTAACCTTCTGAATATTCCATTGACGATAATTGCCTTCAAGTTTTCGACCAACCCATATTGGGCAATGTATATCATGATTGCGTTAGCATTTTTTGCCACTATGGCGCGCTTGATTATTACACGTTCACTAATTAAATTCAACGTTCGGCAATATCTTTGGCGGGCATTCTCTCTGCCCATTGTACAAATTGCGATACTCACTGCTGTATTTTGGGCTTTATCGCCTCTGTGGAGCAATACTTCTTTTTCACGGATAACAACTGCTTTTGTGCTTACATTTATTGCCGAAATTATATATATCTATTTCGTGTGCATGACTTCTGCAGAGCGCGCCATGCTCAATAAGTTCATCCCATTTAAAAAGAAACAGTCTGCATGAAATTAGCCCCTACTTCCAAGTGTTCAGCTTGCATGGCATGCATTGATGCTTGCTCTCACAGAGTCCTTGATGCGATACTCGACGAACAAAGCGGATTTTTCAAAATTAAGGCAGTAAATATTGATGCATGCACCAATTGCGGATTATGCACGAAGTCGTGTCCTATTCTCACGCCTCCGCAACGTCAAAAAATAATTTCGTCATTAGCAGTATGGACTATCAATGATGATTTGCGACGCAAATGCGCTTCCGGAGGAGCGTTTGGAGCAATGGCATCTCAAATCATTGAAGGCGGCGGAGTAGCCGTCGGCGCTACAATCAAAGGTTTTGACATTATCCACTCTACTGCAGAAACTGCTTCTGATCTTATTCCACTTTTAGGCAGTAAATATCAGCATAGCGACACGCGTGGGATTTATCGGATAGTTCGACACCTACTTATCCAAGGGCGCATGGTGCTGTTCAGTGGACTGAGTTGCCAAGTGGCTGGATTAAAGGCTTTCCTTGGAGATAAACCCTATCCTAACCTAATCACAGTTGATACAATCTGTGGAGGTCTATCCACCATGCTCCCTATGTTAGCATTAAAAAACAGCGGCAAATATACCGCCATAGCTAGTTTCCGCGATAAAGAAAACGGATGGCGAGCTCAAGGATTTAAATACGCCCTAAAAATGCAATGTTCAGATGGGTTCATCGAAAATCTTGGATTAGACAATCCGGTCCTCAACACATTTTCCTCAAAACTTCTTAAACGCGCAAATTGTCTCAATTGTCAATTCAATGGTGAGGAACGTGTTGCCGACATCACCATAGGGGATTTTTGGGCGGACACTACAAATCGGGACCAACACGCTAAAGGGCTTTCTGTGGCAATAGTTCGCAGCCAAAAGGCGCTGGAGTTAGTTCACGAATCTTTACAATCAAGACAGACAACTATTGATGCTATAGTTGCTGGCAATCCAAACTTGCTCGGAGGCCGATATCCTCTTGTTAAATATATTCCTACGAGAAACAAAGCCTTGAAATTACAGAAAGAACAACGATTTGCAGAGGCTCAACATTTAATGTCTCCAAACACACTTCCCGGAATTCTCCTTCGAATTGCTCTAAAAATTAAATAAGAATGGCTAAAATAGGTATCATTACAATTTACGATGTTGTTAATGCAGGAGCATTACTACAGTGTTATTCGCTTTGTGAATATCTAAAATGTGTCGGACACACACCTTTGCTTTTCCATATACCTCTAAATCAAAGGACATTTGCCAGGCGAATTAAGCGATGCATTTGCGCACCAAAGGTGAATCAATTTATAAAAAATAAACTCCCTTATAGGACTGATGATTTAACTCATCCTGTAGATATTTATTTGGTTGGAAGTGATCAAGTTTGGAATCCACAAATAACACTTGATCGATGGAAAGAATATTTCGTTTCATTCGCTCCTGAAAATTCTAAAATAGCAGCCTATAGTGCTAGTTTTGGTGTTAATAATTGGACTTTCAAAAGTTTAACCACTGAAGTTAGGGATTTATTAAATCGCTTTGCATATATCTCTGTGCGAGAGCAAACCGGTGTTAACATCTTACAAGAAGTCTTTGACCTTCCAGCCACGCACGTACTCGATCCGTGTTTTCTAATCGACGATTTTGAACGTAGATTTGCACTTAAAAAAAAACTCTGTGATCCTCAAGTAAAAAAAATAGTCACTTATAAATTGGTTCAGAATGCAGAGTGGAAAAATTTTCTACGACAATTATCAAAGAGCCCCAACAGCGATATAAACCAAATAAATGGCAAAATAATTCCATCATTGCCGGATTTACGAGGATTTAACTCAAAAAAACTAAATCCTCAAAGTTGGCTTCAATCAATTTATGAGGCAGATTTAGTAATCACCGATTCTTTTCATGGTACTGTTTTCTCCATTTTATTTAATCGCCAGTTTATTGTTCTCCCTGGTGTCTCAGGAAGATCATCACGCATTTTAGACTTATTAAGAACATTAGGACTTCAATCCAGATACGTTTCATCTACATCAGATATTGAGATTCTTTTTAATGTGAAAATCAATTATACCGATGTAAAAGAACGATTAAAATCCTTACAGGAAGATTCAAAAAATATCCTTAGAAAAATTGTGGGTTAATGAACATATTATTCATCCAAACTGGTCTAAATCCATGTAGCGGAGGGGTGCAACGTGTTACGTATACGATTGCGACTGAATTGCAAAGATTGGGTCATAATAATTTTTGCATTCACTTTCAAGACAAAGCTGAGTCTCTTGTTGTGAATCCGTTTGTCAAATGTGTATTTGTTACAGACATTGCTACTGGCGAAAAAGATATACGCCATCTCATTAGTAGAAACTCAATCAATGTTGTGATTAATCAAATAGGGAATAATTTACAAATCACTAAAGTTATATCAAAACTACGAGATAAATATTCATTCGTACTCTATAACTATCTACACATCGACCCCCTAGCTTCTCGCCATGTACTGAAATACCGAGATTGGCGGATGCCGAAATTAGTCATAAGGTCTTGTCTAAAAGAGTTATATTTAAAAATCAGGCCTTTTGACAAGATAGCTCACCAAAAAATCTATGCATTAGTTGACAAGATCATTCTTTTGTCTCCTAACTTTATTCCGGAATATTTACAACTTATTAATATCACAGAGTCATCTAAAGTAATTGCTATCGAAAATCCGAATACCTATAGCGAAAATTTCTCTCCCGAGATTATTACGACAAAGAAAAAGCAAGTTTTGGTTGTAAGTAGAATGGGAGAAACCCCCAAAAGGCTACTTCGTGTTTTAGATGTTTGGTCACATGTTAGTCAACATATTCCGGATTGGAAACTATTATTCATTGGTGATGGCCCGGATTTAAATACATATAAACGCATAGCTTCTAAAATGAATCTGAATCGCATTTTCTTCTACGGACAACAAGATCCCTTACACTATTATAAGGAAAGTTCTATATTGTTAATGACATCTGCCTCGGAAGGGTTTGGTATGACCCTTCTTGAAGCTCAACAATGCGGAGTTGTGCCTATTGTAATGAATTCATATTCAGCCGTAACCGATATTATTATTCATGGACAAAATGGTTTGATTACAGAATCTGGTAATATAAATGAATTCGCAAATACACTCTTATCACTTACAAGCAACAAAGAATATCGCGAACAACTCGCACTTTCCGCGTTAAAGTTATCAAGTCGTTTCTCATTAACTAACATATTGCATAAATGGGAGAACATATTATTAGCAATCAATACACATTAAGCACACGCAAATGTAGTCAAGTTTATTTAAACTGGCTGGTTTTTATATTTTCTCCCATATTGGGGTTTATAATAGCATGGTCACAAGTCCTTCGACGAAATTATAGATATATTTACATTCTCGCCTCTTTATTTCCGATTTTAGGAGCATTTTTCCCTCCATTAAGTGATTCTTATAGATATCGAATTCTTTACTTAAACAGTACTTCATTCGATTTTGATTTTTCTTCACTTTTTTATTCCGAAAAGGATTTCTTATACTATTGGCTTTCTTGTGTTTTCAATAATATAGGCTGTACCTATGAGGCTTTCAAATTAATTATATTCTTAATATGTTATTGGCTCTATGCTTGGATGTATATTGATATTATTAAGCATTCAAAAGTTCTCTCTAATAACAAAAAAACTTATGTTGTTGGTGTAATATGTATTTTATTTATAATTCGTTTGTTCACTTTATGCAATGGAATAAGATTTGGCATAGCATCCACAATTGTAATTATAGCTATGTATCAGTTATTCCGTAAAAGAATTAAGTGGGGAATATTATGGCTTTCTGTTGCATGCTGCATGCATTTTTCGATACTCATGGTAGTACCATGCATATTCGGAACTTTCTTTTTACAATATGTCCGTTTAAAAAGATGGGTAAAATTTAGTATAATATTTGTACTGATTATTCTTTCCCATTCTGGTATCGGCGACATTCTTTCAGCCCTTTTTCCCACTAATGATTTAATGTCTAACAACATAAATGTATATATAGAAGGGAAATGGAACACAGACTCTTTAATGGCTACGGCTTCAGTTGGAGGTTTAATTTTTACAGTTCTGAGAATCCTACCGGTTATACCATTAGCTTATTTCGTAATAAGCGATAAACAAGACTATTTGCAAAACTTAGGATTTATGTTGTTAATAGTTTTGTCAATTTCCTTTTCATCATATACCATATTGCTGCGCTATAGTAATATTGCAATTGCAATTTTATTCGTGGCTCAATTAGTTTCACTAAAATCTACAAAGAAAGAATTGCGCAAACTAAAAGTTTCGTGCGCTGCATTTATATGTGTGTTTGCTACTTATGTATATACTCAGCGAGAGCCGCTTACCAATGTATCCACTCCATATAAGGCATTGTTATCTCCAATCCTCTTGTACGATTCTCACTCATATTCTCAAGATTGGATTAACCGCAATATTAACAGCGAAGGTGAATTGCGAAATCAATAACGCCTCATAAGATTATGAACATTGCATATTTCATTACATCTACGGCAAATGCCGGTCCGATTAACGTTGTTCTGGATCTAGTTAAAGTTATGGTGCTGCATGGTCACCAATGTAGTGTATTTTACTTTAAAAACAAAAGTGAAGATAAAAGGTTTTCTAGTCATTGTTATTGTCAACGCATCAATTTATTGACAAATATTGACCTCTCGGAATTTGATGTAGTTCATTCTCATGGTTTAATGCCTGACTTATATTTATTCATGCATTTACCACTTTGCACAAAGAAAAGACCCAAATATTTTTCGACCATTCATAGCTTTATATTCGAAGATCACAAATATTTATATGGTCCCTTAAAATCTTTTTTTACTTCGCGATTAACTATAGCTGCAACATGTCGTGCGGATAAGGTCATAGTTCTGGGGCATACAGCAATATCTCACTTCCGAGGTCATATAAAAGCAAATCGATTGACTTGGGCTTACAATACAAGAGTAATTGAGAACATTGATGACATTGACCCCAATGACATTGACCTCATAAAAAACTTTAAAAGTAAATTTAAGTTTACTATTGGCTGTATTTGTGCTTTTAATAAACGCAAAGGAATTGAGCAAATAATTAAAGCTTTGCCCCAAATGCCTGAAGTTGGTTTAATATTAGTGGGTGATGGGGAAATAATTTCTCATCTAAGAGAATTTGCTTTTGAAATTAACGTTCTCGACAATATTTTATTTATTGGGCGTCGTTCTGATGGATTCAGATATTTGAATTATGTGGACATCTTCTGTATGCCTAGTAGAAGTGAAGGCTTTCCCCTTTCACTCTTGGAAGCAGCAATCCTGAAGAAAACATGCGTAATATCTGATATCCCAGTATTTAAAGAGATATTTAGTGATGAAGAGGTTTCATTTTTTAGGCTTGACGACATAAATGACTTAACTCACAAAATTCGCCATGCATGGGAAAATAAAGAGGTTTTGGGTGCTGCAATACGATTGAAATATGACAATTGTTATGCGCCAGAAAGGTTCTATCAGCGGCATCTTAAAATATACTCAAACTAAATATTGTGGGTCAGCGGATATTGTCGTAAATAATTTTTAGGACAATACATCATTGTTTTTGTTGCTGTATTTTTTTATCTAAGTTTTGATTTTATGAAAGTTGTCAATATTTTGGGGGGGCTTGGAAACCAAATGTTTCAATACGCATTTGCAGTGGCTTTGCAACATGAATTTCCTGAAGAAGTAGTTAAAATAAACACTCAGTGTTTTCGGGGTTATCCTTTGCATAATGGCTACGAGTTATCAAACTTGTTTGACGTAAAACTGCCCTTTGCGTCGGTCAATGAGTTGCTTCATACGGCATACCCATGGGCACACTATCGACTGTGGCAACTCGGGCGGCGACTCTTGCCTCAACGCAAATCAATGGCATGGGACTCAGATTTCCCTAATGAGTTTTCCTTTGAATTTATCAAGACAAAAAAATATTTCGATGGTTACTGGCAGAGTGAAAAGTTTTTCTCAAAGCATCGCTCTGCGGTAGTAAATGCCATGACTTTCCCTGAAATTAATGACGAATCAAATCTGAAAGCGTTAAAGTTTATTGCATGCAGTAAAACGGCTTTTTTGCATATTCGTCGAGGTGATTACATCAACCATCCTATTCTTGGTGGCATTTGCAACCTGAATTATTATAAGCGTGGAATAGACTTACTCCGTATGCAGCATGGATTTATACGCTTTATCGTATTTTCCAATGATATAACTTGGTGTAAAGAGAACTTAAATAGTGAACTGCGAAACAGCGAAGTTCTTTATGTCGATTGGAACAAAGGCGCAAATAGCTTTCGTGACATGCAATTAATGTCAAAATGCAATGGCGGACTTATCGCAAATTCCTCATTCTCATGGTGGGGAGCATGGCTCTCTGATGCTGAGATAATATATTGTCCTGCACGATGGACGAACAATGATATTTTAAATGATGTCACTGCCGAAAGGTGGATAAAAATCATCACCTAATCACATTTGTAGTAAAATGGCATTTTCTGTTTTAATGTCGCTCTATGAAAAAGAGCGGCCCGAATTTTTGCGTCAAAGTTTAGATAGCGTTTTTAATCAAACATTACCCGCGGATGAAGTCGTATTAGTTCAGGACGGACCTTTGACGGATGAGCTTGAGTCTGTGGTTGAGGAGTTTGCAATGAAGTATTCCTCTCTGAAAGTTGTCGTTTGTGAAACGAATCAAGGTCTGGGTCTAGCTTTAGCTGAAGGGCTAAGACATTGCTCTTATGATTTAGTCGTACGAATGGACACAGACGATATCTGCAAACCAAGTCGCTTCGAGCGCCAAGTGGCATTTATGAATGACCATCTGGAAATCGCCGCATCAGGTACGTGGATTGATGAATTTATCGAAACTGTTGATAACGTTGTTTCTAGTCGTATTACTGTTGAGACACCGGACGAAATCAAAGAATTTGCCCGCAAACGAAATCCGCTAAATCATCCTACTGTAGCTTTTCGCAAAAATGCAGTAGAATTAGTTGGAAGTTATCTGCACTTCCCTCTATTTGAAGATTGGTATCTTTGGGTGCGATTAATTAAAGATGGCTATCAATTAGCGAATATTCCCGAAGCGTTATTGTGGTTTCGCACTTCGCCCGAAACTTTTAAACGCAGAGGAGGTTGGCGATATGCCAAGGATAGCGCTCGCTTCCAATTCGCTTTGCAAAAGTATGGGTTTATTTCATTTTTCGAGGCTGTAAAAAATTCCTGCATCAGAGGGGCAGTTTATTTGATGCCCAATTTTATTAGAGGATGGGTATATAATAGATTTTTACGTAAATAACAAGATAGGATTATGAAAGTTACATTGATTGGGGCGAGTGGGTTCGTTGGAACTCGTTTGCTCGGACTGCTTGGCGAAGAGCCGCAGAAATATGAGTGCAAAAACGTTGATTTGCAGCCGTCGCATTTCTTCAATGAGTTGACCGTGATTGGCGACGTCCGCGAGCAAGAGCAGATGG
>SUXJ01000008.1 GCA_015061005.1 Bacteroidales bacterium | reverse complement strand
ACCCACATTCCCTCGTCGTCCGGGATGCTCCGTAGTGAAAGGACAAGACATCACACTCGACAAAGTCACTGCCCTCGCCGATGCTGCAGAACGCGCATGGGATGCTATTCTAAAGCGCGACCTCAACTCGTTTGCACGTGCTTATGCCGACTCATTTAAGGCGCAAATCAGCATGTTCCCGGCAATGATAGCTGAAGGAGTGCAAGACTACATCGACAAATATGCCCCTATGAGCCTCGCGCATAAACTCACCGGTGCAGGTGGTGGTGGCTACCTTGCCCTCGTCATCGACGGCCCCATCCCACAAGGCGCAATCCCGATCAAAATCCGCCGTAAAGGCGAATAACACATAAAAAAGGAGCTGTAAGGCTCCTTTTTTTATAGGGTGATGACGGTGATGCCGGCGCCGCCGAGGCGCACGTCTTCATCGCGAAAGTCGGTGATGCCGGAAACTGAAGCGAGGTAGCCACGAATGGCTTGGCGCAGAGCTCCGGTACCGGTACCGTGGAGTATGCGCACTCTGTGGCAGTTAAATCGAATGGCATCGTCAATAAAGTAGGTAACTGCTTGAAGGGCCTCATCGGCACGCATTCCGCGCACGTCGATTTCCTGCTTGAAGTCAAGGCGTGCAGAGTGTTGCTGCTCGGCAGAGATAAGGGCAATGCCCGATGGTGCACCGGTTTGAGGCTTCTGGAGAGTATGACGCAAGCGGATGATTTTCACCGTCGTTTTGAGCATACCGAAGCTAACAGTGGCATTCTTACCCTGAATATCAAGCACTTTGCCGGGGACTTCTTGCCCCTCGAGTTTCACAAAGTCTCCAACTGCAATGGGGCGAGTCGGCTCAGGAACTTTGGGCTGCTGCGGCTTTTTGGACTTCGGAGCCTTTTTGAGTAAGGGATGCTCGGCGTCTGATTTCTGAATTCGTGCCTGTTCGGCCTTGAGGTCTTGGCGCAACTGCATGGTTGACGCTTTTTCAGCTTGCACTTTGCGTATTTCGTGAATTGTACGCTCAATCGCAGCATTGGAGCCTTCTACGATTTTGCGTGCTTCTTCTTTAGCATCGGCCAGTATTTCACGCCGGCGCGAACGCAAGTCTTCCGCTTGGTTTTGATATTCTGCAAGGGTATTTTCAAGTTTTTTTTCTTTCTGGCGAATAGCCATGCGCTTATTTTCCCAATAGCGGCGATCGCGAGCAATGTCGAGTAAGAATTTATCAATATTGACGTAGTCGGTCCCCACTATTTCTTTAGCTGAGGCTATAATATCATCGGGCAAACCGATTTGTCGGGCAATTTCTAGCGCGAAAGAACTGCCGGCAGTGCCGATAACCAAACGGAACATGGGTTGCATACGTTGGCGGTCATAGAGCATTGAGCCGTTTACAAGTCCCGGGGTTTCATCTGCCAATTGCTTGAGGTTTTGGAAGTGAGTTGTAATCACACCCCACAGACCGAGTTCGGCAAATCGCGTAAGAATTGCCTGCGCAATAGCTCCTCCAATGAGCGGCTCTGTCCCTCCGCCGAATTCATCAATAAGTGCCAACGTTTTCTTTCCACCATGAGCCATGAAGTGCTTCATGTGCGTAAGATGAGAAGAATATGTTGAGAGGTCGTTTTCGATGCTTTGATCGTCACCAATATCAATGAAGATGTCATCGAAAATACCCATGTGGCTATTTTCATAAAGGGGCGGCAACAGACCACACTGCATCATGTATTGAATTATCCCAACAGTCTTGAGTGTCACCGATTTTCCGCCTGCATTCGGCCCTGACACAATCAAGAGCCGACTATTTTCGGTGAGGCGAATATCTAAGGGCACAATATCCTTCCCTTGGCTTCGCAGCGATGCGAGCAGTCCGGGGTGGCACGCGTGATACCACTCCATTTCCGGAGAAGCGGAAAGTTTCGGCAGTTTAGCATCAATATCAATGGCAAATCGCGCCTTCGCATGAATGAAATCTAATTCAGCAACGACTTCACATGAACGGAGAATCGCGGGAATATAAGGACGCAATTCTTCAGTTAACGCCATTAGTATTCGAGCTATTTCTCGTCGTTCATCTATTTGCAATTCTCGTAAGCGATTATTGGTTTGAACAACTTCTGCCGGCTCAATAAATATGGTTTTACCAGAAGCTGATTCATCATGCACAATGCCTTGAATTTTGCGTTTGTGCATAGGCGAAACGGGAATTACCATGCGCCCGTCGCGCATGGACGGCGCAGCATCGGGCTCTACCAATCCTGAAGCCACGGCTGATGACATCACTCGGCGCATGGTTGCAGCGATGCTTCCCTGAGTACGCGCTATAGCCGAGCGGATTTCAGCCAAATCTGACGATGCGGTATCGAGGACGTTACCAAAGCGGTCAATAACTCGATTAATCATGCGCACAAGTTCCGGGAATGACTCCAAATTCAAAGCAATGAAACACAATCGCGGATATGCTGCTTTAGTCTCCTCCTTTGCAAAAAATGAGGCAATAGAAGTCAGTGCATCGAGAGTACCTCGAATCCGAGCCATTTCATCAGAAGGGAGGAATGTTCCGTCAATACGCACTGATGCCAAATAGGACCGAATATCACTAACATTCTCTAATGGTAATCTATCTGCTTCTGCAGTTTCAATAGCAAGCATTTCCGCAACGGCTTCAAGACGCGCTTGAACAGCAACGAAATCCGTAGTAAACCGAATGCCTTCAGCGGCTGCATCAACGCCGAGAGATGTCAGGCAATGCTTTGCAATTTCACTTCTGACGACATTAAAGCCTATTTTATGTTCAAACGATTCAGGATAAATCATCAAAATACCTTTGCAGCCAATTCTGCATCATGTTCAAAAATATAGTTACGGAAGGCACTAATATAAGCCTGCGCACCAATGGTATCACCTTGCTGACGCAATTTCCACTCACGCGACTTCACGGATAGGAGTGCCGAATGTAATTCGCGCTCAGTTCTGAATTGCGCGGCAATAAGCGTTTCAGCATCAGCGCGACCTTGCACCATTGCCTTATCCGGGCTGTTTGATTGGGCAACTTCAGGCTCTGAAGAACATGAAAGCAGTGCACACGAAAGGACTAATATGATAAGAGATCTATTCATTTATTGTCTGAGGATTGATAATCAAATCGCGCACTTGCTCCATGAGCCATCGCGGCGTTGAAGTAGCACCACAAATACCAATATTGGAGGCATTCTCAAGCCATTCGGCGTTGAGTTCAGCAGTGCTTGAAATAAAATAGGTTCGCATATTCACACCGCGACATTCTTCATAAAGAAAATGCCCGTTGGAGCTTTTACGACCCGCAACAAATATAATTACATCATGAGAACGCGCAAATTCACGCAACTTCTCCACCCTATGAGCCACCGACCGACAAATCGTATCAAATGATTTGAAAACAACGCCGGATTGCATGCGAGCCTCAAGAGCGTTGCTCATTTGTCTGAGCCCATCAAGACTTTTGGTGGTTTGTGAATACAGATGAGTGATCTTCGAAGTATCAACAGCGTCAAGATCAGCTTCCGTTTCAACGATTTTTGCCTTGCCGGATGTTTGTCCGACCAAACCGTTCACTTCGGCATGTCCCGGCTTTCCGTAAATCACTATTTGTGGTTGCTCCGGAGAATCAAATGCTTGCTTTATGCGCTGCTGAAGTTTCAAAACCACAGGACATGTAGCATCTATAATCTCTATGCCATTGCGACGGGCAAGCTCATAAGTTGACGGCGGTTCTCCATGTGCTCTCAACAACACCTTCACTCCATGTAGCTCTTGCATTTGTTCATGACTAATAGTGATTAGTCCTTTCCCACGCAAACGCTCCACCTCATCGGAATTATGCACAATATCTCCCAAACAATACAAGGTTCCGGAGCGTTGCAGTTCTTCTTCGGCCTTACAAATGGCAGCAGTTACTCCAAAACAAAAACCACTGTCACCGTCAATTTCAACGTGCGGCTTGTTCATACTTTTCAATAAGCCAAGCGTTTTGTTCTTCTATTGTCATATTGCCATTATCCAAGTCAATGGCATCTTCGGCTCGCCTTAGCGGACTTTCTTCCCGAGTAGTATCGGCAAGGTCGCGACTAACAACATTGGCCAATATCTCCTCGTAAGTGGTCTGTTCTCCTTTTGCTTGCAATTCAAGAAATCGCCTCTTCGCACGCACTTCCGCAGGGGCATTCACAAATATTTTCAAATCTGCATCAGGAAACACAGTCGTGCCAATATCCCTACCGTCCATAACAATGCCTTTTGACTTACCATAGGCTTGCTGTCGACGAACAAGGTCACGACGTACAGCCGGAATTGAAGCCACGATGCTGACATTTTCGCTTACAGCCAAAGTACGAATTTCATCTTCAACATCTTCGCCATTCAACATGGTGCGCTGTCCATCCGGTGTCACCTTGAAGTCAATGTCGACATCCGACAACAAACCGGTTAAAACATCAACATTTACCGAACCATTTTGAGCAATCAGACCACGACGCATTGCAAGTAACGTAACTGTGCGATACATCGCACCGGTATCAACATAGCGATAACCGATTTCTCGCGCCAAAGCTTTTGCCATACTGCTTTTTCCCGATGAAGAATAGCCATCAATAGCTATTATTATTGGACGAAGAGATTTAGAAGTCATATAGATTTGTTGTCAAATTAAGCATGAAAGTAGCCGCCGATTTATGATGTTGGGCAAATGAAACGCCAACTCCAAACGCTCGCACCTTAATTCCGGCGCCAAGAGAAAACCCGCTAAAAAAGTTGCGCGAATACGTACCCATATCTGTACGATTCTTATAGTTATAAGCCAAATCGACATAAAAACGATCGTTAGGTCTCCATTCTATGCCGAAAATCAAATGACGAAATAAGTTTGACATGAACTTATCTTTCAGTTGAGGCTCATCAGTTCCGTTGCCATTATCCCAATATGGCAAATGCCATCTTGTGAGATTCCATGCAGTGATACTTAGATTAAATGGTGTATTACCCAAGGCCTTACTCCACCCCAAACGTACATCAAACGGCAATCTTTCGCCCTTATCTGCAAATTTTTTCACTTGTCCGCCGAGATTTGCTATTACCAACGACAGAGATGAATCATGCTCCTCGTCATAATAGTTCACGCCTAAATCGGTTGCTATCGCAAACGCAGAATACGCATCATAAGAACTCAGCAGAAATTTCACTGCAATTCCACCGCGCCACCGTTCTCCAATATTATGACTATATTGCCCGACAAAAGCCATGTCCATTGGAGAGAAGGAGCCGGTAATCGTACCGTCGGGAAGTGCCGAAGTGACTGAGCCGTAACCGAAATAGTGTAGCCCGATGCTCCATGCCCCATTATCGCCAGCAGAATGAGCAAATTTTGCGTTTGCAAAATTACTGCCGCCCACATAGTGCATATATCCAACTCCTATTGACCGCGACATCTCCGGGCCCAATAACGCCGGATTCTGATCTATGGTCATAACGTCATCGGAATCCACAAGTGATATATTAACACCGCCTAATCCATAAATCTTGCTTGAAGCGGTAATATCCAGAAAATTATATGCTGACTCGCCACCAATCTGAGCTCCAGCTATTAAGCTTGAAAACATCAAAATGGTGACAAACAACAAGCGACTGATATATTTCATAATCATTTCCTCAATATAACGTAGAAAATTATAAAATATTACATATCCCCC
Organism: Bacteroidales bacterium; assembly: GCA_015061005.1. Classification (GTDB taxonomy): domain Bacteria; phylum Bacteroidota; class Bacteroidia; order Bacteroidales; family Muribaculaceae; genus UBA3263. The sequence continues at coordinate 106,200 of SUXJ01000008.1, read as the reverse complement.
TCACTTATCCACTATAAAGTTCAGAAAATATCAGAGAGAGGTTGCTCAGGAAAAAAAATCGCTAAAATTGCTTGTGCAGTCAAAAAAATTGCGTATCTTTGCGCTCGTTGTAAATTTTAAATACGCATAATATTAACACTAAAATTTGATTTGCCTATCGCCAACTGCTACTCTAATTAACTAAGTAATAGAGAAATACAAAAATGCAGAAAAACCTGACAGAGCTCGCCGACAAGGAGTTGGTGATAGCTTATGCCAATGGCGATAATGCGGCTTTTGACACTCTTTTGGGGCGTCATCAAAAGGCTGTTTTCACTTATATCCTCCATATTGTTAAGGATCAAGACCTCGCAAACGATATTTTTCAAGAAACGTTCGTGAAGGCCATCACTGTGATTAGACAAGGTCGCTACGAAGATAACGGCAAATTCGGGGCATGGCTTAATCGCGTGGCTCACAACCTTATAATCGACCATTTCCGCCGCAATAAGACTGAAAACACAGTCAGCAATGACACCGAAACCGGTGTTGATTTACTAAACGACAAAAATTTATGCGAAGACAGTATTGAGGATACTATGGTACGCACCCAACTCACCAAAGACCTCCGTCGATTGGTGCGTGAACTCCCCGAAGCTCAGCGCCAAGTACTGATGATGCGTATCTATCGCGACATGTCGTTTAAAGAAATTGCAGAAGAAACCGGAGTGAGCATTAATACGGCACTCGGACGTATGCGGTATGCACTGCGCAATATGCGTCGACTCGTTGATGAAACTCGCCTGATGGAATCGGCTTAACTATTCTTCCGCAACAATCCACGTCCGGTAGTTGAGACTCACTGCAGAGTGTCAACTACCGGATTCCCATTTAAAAAAATGCAATAAATTTCGTGATGCGCGGAATTTTCGTTAACTTTGTGCTCTAATCTGATTACTTTTGACAATAATGGGAAAAATCATAGCAATAGCAAACCAAAAAGGCGGTGTGGGTAAGACAACAACCGCAATTAATCTTGCCGCTTCTCTCGCCGCCGAAGGGAAAAAAGTACTTATAATTGATGCCGACCCTCAAGCAAACGCCACTTCGGGCTATGGCATTGACCCGCGGAAAATGGACGGAAGCATTTATGAATGTTTGGTAGATGGTTATCCGATTGAAGGGGCACAAGTTGCAACGTGCGTTGAGGGGCTCGAACTGCTCGGCTCGAGAATAGACCTTGCCGGAGCAGAATTGGAATTAGTCAGCAAACCGCAGCGTGAATCGGTGATGAAAACTGCGCTAAAGCCCGTAACAGACAAGTATGACTACATCCTCATTGACTGCTCTCCTTCATTGGGCTTGATTACCGTAAATGCGCTCACTGCAGCAGATTCTGTAATCATCCCCGTACAGGCCGAATATTTTGCTTTAGAAGGAATCTCAAAACTCCTCAACACCATTCGCATCATCAAATCCAAACTCAACCCGGAATTGGAAATTGAAGGCTTCCTCTTAACTATGTATGACGCCCGTTTGCGCTTGGCAAACCAAATCTTCGAGGAACTCAAGGGGCACTTCGGCGATATGGTGTTCGACACCGTGATTCCGCGCAACATTCGCCTGAGTGAAGCCCCGTCTCACGGGCTTCCGGCTCTGCTATATGACCCGGCAAGCCGCGGTGCGACAAGTCACCAACAATTGGCTCGCGAAATCATTAAAAAACATTCTCACAAAAAATAAATTCTCGCCTTATGCCTATACCTAAAAAATCTGCATTGGGTCGCGGCTTGGACACGCTCCTCTCAATGGATGATGTGCCCGCCAAAGGCTCATCGGCTATAAACGACATCCCGCTTGAGGCCATCTCCCCCAACCCGGACCAACCTCGCAGAACTTTTGATGAAGAAGCTCTCTCCGAACTCGCTGCATCGATCTCGGAATTAGGCATCATTCAACCACTTTCGTTACGAAAAATAGGACCTAAAGAATACCAAATCATTGCCGGCGAACGCCGTTACAGAGCGGCAAAACTTGCAGGGCTTCATAGTGTTCCGGCATATATCCGCACGGCAAATGATGCCGAATTAACCGAAATGGCACTGATTGAGAACATTCAGCGTGAAGACCTCAACGCCATTGAAATTGCCCTTACATTCAAAAAACTCATTGAGCAATACGAACTCACACAGGAGAAACTTAGTGAACGAATCGGCAAAAAGCGTGCAACGATTGCAAACTTTCTGCGATTACTCAAGTTGCCGGCTGAAGTGCAGCTCGGACTACGCGACAAGCGACTCGACATGGGTCATGCACGCACACTGCTAACTATCGGCGACCCGAAATTGCAGCTAAAACTTTATGGTGAAATCATTGACCAAGGACTCAGCGTACGCAGAGTTGAAGAATTGGCAAAATTATATCGTGAACGTGCTGAAAAAGGGGAACAACAGCAACCCACACCAACAAAGAAAAAAACGGTTGCATCTGATGAATTCGACATGTTAAAACGCAATCTCTCCGCCGCGTTTAATACTCGGGTTCAGTTTACATGCAACAAAGACGGTCGAGGCAAAATCACTTTCCCGTTTGCCAACGATGAAGAACTCGAGAATCTGATTCGACTATTCGATACAATTAAAGGATGAGGCAAAAGAGTCGATACATAACCCTGCTCTTCGCCCTGATTTTCTGCACTATTGCAGCAGCTCAGGAGCCCGTAGAGCAGCCGGACAGTATTGACAATTCAGCGCAGAAAAACATTACTACAATCGTTATTGAGGAGACGGACACCATTTCTGTTGAAGACATAGTGATTGAAGACATAAGAGTATTCAACCCCGACCCGATTCGGGCAACGTGGCTCTCGGCCCTATGCCCCGGATTGGGTCAAATCTATAATCGTCGTTATTGGAAATTGCCAATAGTTGTCGGGGCATACATGGGGTTAGTCTATGCAACAAATTGGAACAACACAATGCTCACCGATTACACTCGAGCATATCGCGACCTGACCGATAATGACCCCAACACCAAGAGTTACATGGATTTTTTTGCTCCGAATGTCAATGAATCATCGTTAAATCAAAGTTGGTTGCTCAGGACATTCGAATCACGAAAAAACTACTTTCGCCGCAACCGCGACCTATGTATTATCGGCATGGTTGGCGTTTATTTACTCGCTATTGTCGATGCCTACGTTGACGCGTCGCTATCGCAATTCGACATTTCACCCGACTTGTCACTCAAATGGTCACCCATGCTCGTTCAAGAACTAAGAAATCAAGGTCCATCGGTGGGCGTTCAATGTTCATTAAATTTCTAATTAATGTGTTACCCTGATTTAAAATGAATATATTCGCAAAGTTAACATTATCAGTTTTAGTTGCCATAGGAGTGTGCACGGCCTACGCTGCCCCCATGTCCGTGCGCGACCTGCGATATGAAATAACGGACACAGCTATCGTCTTCCCTGAAAGTATGCAAGCTGATGTCCACAAAATGCAACAAAATTGGTATTTGCAAAACTACACCATACTCGACACAATAGGCTCACCCGATATTCCCGCCACTGATGAAGTAATGATTCAGCGTTTGCAATTAACGCCAACGACTATTGAAATGCCATTCAACCCTGTGGTCAAGGAACATATCAAACTCTACGTTGAAAAGCGCCGATCCTTGATTGAAACCATGCTCGGCCTTAGCCTTTATTATATGCCTATTTTTGAGGAAGCACTTGAACGCGAAGGCCTTCCTTTAGAACTAAAAAATTTGCCTATCATTGAGTCCTCACTTAATCCGAATGCCGTTTCTCGCTCGGGAGCCACCGGATTATGGCAATTCATGCTCGCAACAGCTCGCGGACTCGGAATGGAAATTTCCACCCTCGTAGATGAACGCCGTGATCCGATTACAGCATCTGCAAATGCGGCAAAATATCTTAAACAACTCTATGGCATATACAATGATTGGAGTCTTGCCATCGCAGCATATAATTGTGGACCCGGAAATGTAAACAGAGCCCTTGTCAGAGCCGGAGCCACACCGGAAGACCCCAAAGATTTTTGGGAGATATATTATCATCTGCCTAACGAAACTCGCGGATATGTTCCCGGATTTATTGCGGCCACTTATGCAATGAATTATTATGCCGACCACGGCATTTCACCTGCATTGGCCAAACGCCCCATTCTGACCGACACGGTCCACATATCGGAGCGTCTGCATTTCAATTCTATCTCTAACGTACTCAACATTCCTGTCGATGAACTGAGAGTCTTGAATCCACAATATAGGAAAGACATCATACCGGGCGACATCAAACCTTATGCACTCCGACTACCCTCGCAAATGATTTACAATTTCCTAATGAACCTCGACAGCATACGAAATGCCTCGCAGGAATATGCTCCGCGCAGTGTGGTTCGCGTTGGAGACGCATCGGATAATATTTCCGAAGACGGAATGTATCGCGAAATCATTAAATGGCACAAAGTTCGCCGAGGCGAAACCATCGGTAAAATAGCAAAAAAATACGGCGTAACCATCTCGCAAATAAAAAAATGGAACGGCCTAAGGTCCAATACAATCAAGCGCGGCGCAAAACTGAAAATCATTGAGCGAGAACTACTTCCGCAAGTAACTAAAGACCCTGAACCAAAAGAAAAAAAGAAGCCTCAGAGCAATGCTGTGGAAATAGTGATAGATACGGTGCAAACTGCACCGGTTGACACCATAGTTGCAACACCCTCTGATACCATACCAACTCAAACAGAAATTATAGTCCCCTCCGAGCCGGAGCAGTCCCCCGTTCAAGCGGACGAGCCTGTCTATCATCGCGTTTCGAAAGGTGAAAGCCTATTTAGGATCGCCAAACAATACGGCGTCACAATTGATGCCATAAAAGAAGCCAACAACCTCAGCAGTACCAAGTTGAGCATTGGTCAGAAGCTCATAATCCCAACACATGAATAATTATCAAACTTAGTTATAATCCTTAAATTTCAAATTTTTATGAAAACATCGATCAAGCGTTTCGTACTCATGGCAATCGTGGCCATCAGTGCCCTTTCAGCTTCAGCAGGTCCGTTCAAATTCGGTCCGGTTGTTGGTGTAAACATCAACAGCATCTCAACCGATAGCAAAGAGCTATTCTCATCAGATAATTATTCGGGCTTCACCGGCGGTTTGATGGCAAAATTCAATGTCCCCCTTATCGGCATTGGTGTTGATCTTGCAGTTATGTATACTCGCCGCAATGCCGAAGTTATCACCGACACAGAAACAAAAAAAGCTAAATACGACTATATCGCGCTTCCCCTTCACCTTCGTTACGATTTCTCTCTGCCTTTAGTCGGTAAATTTCTTTCTCCCGGCATCTTTACCGGTCCAAATTTTGCATTCCGCTGCAGCAAAGAAATCCTCAACGATTTTAAAGCAACTAAATGCAACATAGGCTGGGACTTCGGTATTGCGCTTACCATTATTGACCACGTTCAGATTGCAGGTTCTTACACTCTCGGCATAACTAAAGCCCTGAATTACGTGCCCGGTATCAACACCGGCGAATCCGGAATTCAAGGTCGCACCAGCGGCTGGACAATAACCGCCGCTTATCTATTCTAAGACAACCCCATTCGCCGCAAGTTAACATTTCTTAACTTGCGGCGCACTTTATATCCAAAAGAAATTTCCTACCTTTGCACTCGCAAAATCAGCAAGGAGTGGTGCTCGAGTGGCTGAAGAGGCACGCCTGGAAAGCGTGTATACCCCAAAAGGGTATCCCGAGTTCGAATCTCGGTCACTCCGCTCAATTCGATGAGGTAGTTTCACATAAAGTGCTGCCTCATTTTTTTGTAATGACAATAGATGTTAAGTTTTGTTAATTAATTGTGGTTATATATATATATATATTTGCACTAAAATTTCCTAATTATATCCATTTTACTAATATCAAAACACATGAAAAAGTGCTTACTTATCTTGGCGACTGTGCTCGGTGGGACGGTAAATCTTTTTGCCGATACGCTGCAGCCGTCAACGACGCTGCCTGATGCAGGCAAGCCTGAACATGTCTATACCATATCAAATGGTAATGGACTTTATGTGAATGCGCTTACAGCGCCAACTCAAACCGAAGCAAATTTCGGTCAATTTGCATTCTACGCAGTATCCGGCAAAGAGAATGCGTACTACATCTACAGCCGCACAGCAAAAAAGTGGCTTACCTATACTCCGGCGTCAAGCTATAGTAACGGTAAGGACTTTGTGAAAATGGCCGACAACAAAGTTGACAATGCTTATTTCAAAGTCTACAATTACAGCGGTAACAATTACGAAATTCAGCCCTATACCACTTCCGGAGGTAACGACAAGTACATCAACTGGTATCAAGGCGTGGACGGCAACCCATTAGACGGCTCCAACACCTTGGGTTTGTGGAAAGATTCAGGCTCAGCTGATGCCGGCAGCCGTTATACTCTGACCGAGATTATCACAGTTGAACGCACTTACACAATTGTTATTCCCGATGGCGTTACGCTGAAAATCGGCGGCAAAGTTTATAGTAACGGGGAAACCTACACTGTTGAAGGCTCGGTTAAGCGCAGCGACATCACCGTTGTTGCTCCTGCGGGTCAATTTGCAGCAGTGGCAATCGATGATGTAGCTCTGACCATCACCGTTCATGTTGCTACTCTGCCCACTCAGCCAGCCACTGTTGCATACACCAACGCTATCGTTTATCCGATGCAACAAACCGCAGTAGGCGCAGCTAAGTTAGAAGAAAACAACGGCGTTTATACCTTTAGCAACAACGTATTGGCGGCTTCTTTCATGCGCCTCGGCAATGCAATTTATTTCGCCGGTTCCGATGCAATGAATCTGGAAGCAGGCACTGAGCCCTTCACTGTAGGATTCGGCGCCGGCGATAACGTATCCGCATCAAGCATGACTCTTAAGAGCGTTAACGTTGTGGATCTCGAAGCAAATCCCAATGCCATTGGCGGTGCCGAACACTTTGCAGGCAAAGCTCTCGTGGCAAACTACGAATACACCTACAAAGAAACCACTATCAACATCGTTTGGCGTGCAGTTCTGCGCGACGGCAGCCACTACCTGCGCACCGAAATGGAGCTTACCGGCGTTGACGACGTTGACATGTATGACGTTATCCCCATGATTTACAATGTGGACACCAAGGCAGCCGGTTCGACTCCTAAAGTCGTTGGCAACACTCGCGGTGCAGTGATCATGAGCAACAAGATTTTTGCAGGTCTTGAAACTCCCACTGCTTACAACACAGTTGGAGAAGCCACCGGTGATGAAGACAATTGGACACTGGCCGAAACTCTCCCCGTAGCTAACCTTACCGCCACTTCATGGGCTCAAGTAGCTGAAGCTGATGTTCCCAACCGCGTAATCGAAGCTTGCGGCGCAGGTTATCCTAATCTTTAGCTTATAAGTATGCTAACGTTTCTCTCAAGCAAAACCAAAAGGTTGAAGTTAAGATTGAATACGTTAGCGGCGCTCACCGTTTGAACTTCGGTGGTGTGGACCTCCTTGCAAGCAATGGAGACATTGCCGCAAATGACTATCATAGCGGCTACTCAGGTTCACAACATGACAAGAACACCTTCTCTTTCATTGTCCCCAATGACGGCACCTACACAATTCGTGCATTCGTAGAAAACCTGAGCGAAAGCATTAACGCATCATCAACCATGACTGTTAAAGTTTATGATGCGAAGGAAGGCGTTGTTGTCAATGAAGACATCGTTGGTATCCAAGGCCGCTGGAGTCGTAACACTACTCTTGCAGCAGGTGAAAACTGGAAAGTAGCATCAGTTGTGGGCTTGGTCGCTCAAGACGGTTCTCAAAACGATGCCGACATTCATCAGACTCAAAAACGTCGCTCATTCCTTGCATACTCCGAACGCGAACGTGCAGTACCTTGGCGCACCAGCACTGCTTATATCACATGGTTTGAACTGCAAATCAATCGCAACAACGCAGCCCCCGGTCGCGAACATTTGGACAACACCAAGGCTGATGATGTGATGGATGTATTGAACCACTGGAAAACCGACATGTATAATCGCTATAAAGTAGCGCCCAAAATGTTCGTATTGGACGACGGTTGGGACGAATACGGCGAATGGAAATTCCACAGTGCATTCCCTAACGAATTACGTGACATTGCTGCTCTCGCCAAGGAAATGAATGGAGCAGGCGTAGGCGCATGGCTCGGCCCGGTTGGCGGATACGGTGCAAGCGGCAACTACCGTCGTGCATATTGGAACGACAAGGGTGGCATGCAGCTCTCTAATCCCGCGTACTATAAAGCATTTAAAGATGCAGCATACAACCTCGTTAAGAACCAAGGCGATAACTACACATTCTTCAAATTCGACGGCATTTCAGCACAATTTTCTTCTGTTGGTCCCGATGCAGGTGACACCGGCAATGAAAACGCCGAAGGAATTATTCGCCTTGAACGCTTCGTGCGCGAAGAACTGCGTGAAGACATCTTCTTTAACACTACGGTAGGCACATGGGCATCACCCTTCTGGTATCAAATCACAGATGCAACTTGGCGTCAAGAAAATGACCACGACCGCGCCGGCAACAACTCGATTAACCGCGAAAACTGGATCACTTACCGTGACCGCTTGGTTTATCAAAACTACGTTCAAAACTCCCCGATCTGCCCCATCAACACCTTGATGACCCATGGATTTATTCTTTCAGTTAATGGAGGTCCGGGCAGTGACAGTCGCGACTACAATGCAGTGCTCCGCGAAATGCGTTGTGCATTCGTTTGCGGTTCCGGTTTGGTTGAACTCTATAATGACTACGCTCTGATGAACAGCATCAACGGCGGCGCACTTTGGGCTGACCTCGCTGAATGTATAGCTTGGCAAAAACGCAATGCAGACGTATTGCCCGATGCTCACTGGGTAGGCGGCAATCCTTGGAACAACACAACAACTGAGGTTTACGGTTGGGCATCTTGGAATGGCACTAAATCAACCCTTGCACTGCGCAATGGTGGCAACAATGCCAAGACCTACACCTTCACACTCCGTGAAGCCCTAAACATTCCCGCTAACGTTTCAGGCAGCATCATTCTCCACAGTTCATTCGGAGTGCAAGACGCGCTTGAAGGTCTGACCGAGGGCACCGCAATTAATATTGACACTCCTCTGACAGTGAAACTGCCCGGAAGCAGCGTCTATTGCTTCGACGGTATTGATGCCGCAGCCACTATGACCAACGTTCAGAGCATTACTCTTGCTACCGAAAACGGAGCTAATTCAGTAGCTGTTAATAAGAACATCGTGGTTAATGCAACGGTTAACCCCACCGGAGCCACCTTCCCCACCGTTAAGTGGACAAGCAGCAACCCCGCAGTGGCCACCGTAATCAACGGTCTCGTTAAGCCCGTTGCCGTAGGCGAAGTAACAATCACCGCAACTGCAACTGACGGCTCAAACGTATCCGCCTCCATCACTCTGACTGTTGCCGAAAAAGTAGTTGAACCCTACTCCACCAACTTCGACAAGAACACAAGTGCAACTCGCAGTGACCGCTACATCAACAGTATCACCTTCACTGAAAACAACAAAGCCGAACAAGTAATCACAATCGGCAGAGCTCAGCCTTATATGGACAAAACCGAAGATGAGGCTTGCACTCTTACTTGCCAAGCCGGAAGCACCGTCAATGTAGCCTATGCAATCGCAGGCACTTGGATGAATGGCTACGTTTACATTGACCTCGGTCAAGACCAACAGTTCTCGTTCAAAGACGGTCAGCTTGACCAAACAGGTACAGACCTGCTCACATACAGTTTCTACTCCGGTAACTTCAACGATGACTCCAACGGTCAGAACTCCGCAGGTGATGTCTTGACCGACAACGCACGTAACACAATGACTTGCCCCTCATTCACCGCACCTGAAGCGCCCGGCACATACCGCATCCGCTTCAAAATGGACTGGAACAGCGTTGACGCCGGCGGTCAAATTGCCGCAGACGGAACTTGCACCGGAGCCAATGGTATCCTTGCCAACGGCGGTCAAATCGTTGACGCAACTCTTATAGTAACCGACGAATCATCAGCCATCGAAAACGTGGAAGCGGCTGAAGGTCGCAACGAAATCTATGACCTCATGGGTCGCAAAGTCGTTGGTAAACCCACCCCCGGCATCTATATCCAAAACGGTAAGAAAGTTCGCTTTTAACCGATAACCCCTTTCAAACATAAGTCGAGGCGGCTCCATTTCGAGCCGCCTCGCTTTGTATATTTCAGATCACATAAAAAATAACTGCGACTCAAATACTGAGCCGCAGTTAACGATTGGTTTATTATTCTACTTGAAGAATTATTTGAACATATCTTCAGGATATTCACCTGCGGCATGGAGGCTCGCAAGTTTCTCAACAACTCCGGGACGGTCAGCGGCATAAGTAACGCCGAACCACTTGGAGTCAGTGTCGAGCACCTTCACTGTTGCTTCACCGTTATTAATCAAGGTGTCGATTACCAAAGGAATAAAGAATTCGCTCTTCGGAGTATTCAAATCCTTCTCAAGGAACTTTACGAACTCACGCTCCGAGTATTCGAAATAGTCGGGAGTGAAGCCCCAAAGGTTCATTGAAACGGGAGTAGTGGGTTCCAAATATTGAACTTGACCGTTTTCGTCAGTAAAGGTGATGCGATGCTGCTCATCATAAGAAATTGCAGTGCGCTCTACAACAGAAGTGAGCAAACCGTCTTTATTTTCACAAACACCGCGAGCCACAGAACCATTTTCGGTCATCGTATTACCAACGCGGAAGCCGACCATGCAATAGTCACCCTTGCGGTCATATTCCTTGCTCAGTTCTTTTGCAATAACTTCAAACGCATTACGGCCATAGAAGTCATCGGCATTGATCACGGCGAAAGGCTCGTTAATCACTGTTTTACCCATCAAAACCGCGTGGTTGGTACCCCAAGGTTTGCTGCGATCTGCCGGGCAAGTGAAACCTTCGGGGAGGTTGTCGATTGCCTGAAATACGAGCTCGGTAGGAATATGACCTTCGTATTTGCAGAGAATTTTTTCGCGGAAATCAGTTTCGAAATCCTTACGGATAACGAAAACTACCTTACCAAAACCGGCGCGAATAGCGTCATAGATTGAATAGTCCATGATGGTCTGACCCTTGGGGCCTACGCCATCAAGCTGCTTGAGACCGCCATAACGGCTGCCCATACCTGCAGCGAGTACAAAAAGTGTGGGTTTCATTACTTATTAGTGAACTTGAATGAGATAATTTCTGAATACTTCTCACCGGGGCGAAGCACCACTGAGGGGAACTGGGGTTTATTAATTGAATCAGGCAACCCTTGACACTCAATAGCCACGCCATCATAATCATCGTATGAACGACCGGCTTTATTTACCGGGCAGCCTGCAAGCCAGTTACCGGTATAGATTTGCACGCCGGGCTGTGTTGTCGAAACCTCAAGCACACGTCCGTTCTCAGTATCCTCCAATACTGCAGCCAAGCGCATTTGACCGGCATTCCAACCATTAATAACATAGCAGTTATCATAACCTTTACCATAGACCAATGCCGGATAGTCGGCTTTGATATCCTGTCCGAGAGTCTTAGGCTCGGTGAAGTCCATCGGTGTCCCCTTGACGGAAACGAGATCTCCGGTTGGAATCAGAGTATCATCCGTAGGCAAGAAAAGGTGAGCATTCAGCGTCAGTTTATGATTAAGCACTGAGCCGCTATTATGACCTGCAAGGTTGAAATATGCGTGATTAGTCAGATTAACTACTGTCGGAGCATCTGTTTCCGCGCTCAACACGAGCTTGAGCTCACAGTCATCTGTCCATTCGTATGCGGCAGTAGCTACGAGATTGCCGGGATAGCCCTCTTCGCCGTCTGCCGCCTTATACGTGAACTTTACTACGCCGCAGTCGCACACTTCAGTATCCCAAATCTGATTTTGGAACCCTTCCGGTCCGCCATGAAGCGCATTAGGTCCATTATTGATTGCCAAGCTGTAGCCCTTACCATCAAGCGTAAAGAGACCGCGAGCAATTCGATTGGCACAACGTCCCGGAACCTTGCCGGCGCACGGACCGTCATAATAGTAATCTTTTACATCGGCATATCCCAGAACCACGTCTGCCATAACGCCATTGCGATCAGGAACCTCAACGCCGACAATGCCGGCGCCGAGGCTGCACAAGGTTACTTTTGCACCCTTGGCATTCGTGAGAGTTACCAATGTGATGTCGCCTTTTTGCGAGGCAACTGTTGATTTTTCTATCTTCATCTTATTAGAGACGACGTGCACCGTCGGAGATGATTACGGGATAAATCTTGGGTTCGTGACCGTACTTGTCGTTAAACTTCTTGATTGCAGTAGCAACGAAGTTATCATAAAGTTCGTCCTTAACGAGGTTAATGGTGCAACCACCGAAACCGCCACCCATGATGCGAGAACCGGTAACGCCGCATTCCTTTGCAACGTCGTTGAGGAAGTCGAGTTCTTCACAGCTAACCTCATACATTTTGCTCATGCCGGCGTGAGTTTCATACATGCGCTTGCCCACTGTTTCATAGTCTCCGCGACCAAGAGCATCGCACACGTCGAGCACGCGCTGCTTTTCGCCGATAACGTAAACGGCACGCTTGTAGTCCTCTTCGCTAATTTGATCTTTAATCGCATCGAGGCTCTCCATTGAAGCATCGCGAAGGGTTTCAATGCCGAGTTTCGCAGCTACACGCTCACAGCTCTGGCGACGCTTGTTATAAGGAGAATCAACGAGTTCATGTTTAACGCGAGAGTCAACCAAAACGAGTTTGTAACCGTCAAGTTTGAAGGGGAAGTATTCAAATTCCATTGAACGGCAGTCAAGACGCATCAAGCAATCTTTTTTGCCGAACACTGAAGCGAATTGGTCCATAATACCGCAGTTCACGCCACAATAATTGTGTTCGGTGCTTTGACCGATGCGAGCTAACTCAAACTTATCAATTTTACCTTCGTTATACATGTCGCTCATTGCGAATGCGAAGCAGCTTTCAAGAGCGGCAGAAGAACTGAGACCCGCACCGAGGGGCACATTGCCGGCAAATACGGCATCAAAGCCTTTCACTACAAAACCGCGCTTGATAACTTCGCGACACACACCGAAAATATAGCGAGCCCACTGCTGAGTGGGGGCTTCTTCTTCAGTCAAGCCAAATTCAGCTGTTTCATCGATGTCAACAGAATATACGCGACAGCGATCAGTGCCATTGGGGCGAATTTCTGCTGCAATAATTTTATCTATTGCACCGGGGAATACAAAACCGCCGTTATAGTCGGTGTGTTCTCCGATGAGATTGATACGACCGGCCGAGGCATAAAAAGTGCCTTCACCGCCAAAACGGGTAGCAAATTCTTCTTTAATTTTCTGCTCCATAGCGCAGGAGCATTCATTCTGTTCGGTTTTCATATAGGTATAATTTATTTAGGGTTATAATAATTACGCCAAAGTTACAAAATTTTTCGCTAATGCGATAATGTTTTACGCTAAAATTTCGGTTTAACGGCGACACGCAGAGGGTACGAGCATACCATCAAGTACTTTTTCAGCGACTTCACTGCCCAATGAAATTTCAACGATAGCGCCGCCAAAAGCAACAGCCCATGCCGGACCTTGACCTGTAACGAATCTGCCGTCACGCTCGACATGGCTGCCGGTGAAACTTACTTTTGAGCACCACGGTCCATATCCCTCCATGCCGGGATAGCACGTCGCTTTTTTACCGTCAAGCAAGCCCGCCTGAGCAAGGACAACTGCCGGAGAGGCACAAATGGCAGCTATATTCCCCGGAAAATTTTTGAGAATTTCCACCAACGGCTGACACTCTGCCAAATTGGTAGCGCCGGGCATTCCGCCGGGAAGAATCAACCACTCGGCATCAACATTTGCAGGAAGTTGAGCGATAGTCATATCCGCAATATAGGGCACTCCATGTGCGCCTACCACTGTTGTCCGGCTCGGGTCAATCGCCACAGTTGTAACGGGCATTCCGGCGCGACGCATGATATCAATTGGGGCAACGGCTTCAATTTCCTCAAAGCCCGGTGCTAAAAAAACATAGGAAGTTTTCATAACCAAGATAATATTTTTAGTTTAAACAAGTGAGGTCGCAACATATATTGCGACCTCACAAAGTTAGTGATATTTTAATTATTTATCTCATTTTACGTGAACTTTTTGTCCGTTTATGATATAAATTCCGTTCGAGGGGCGATCTACGCGGATACCGCGAAGATCATAAGCGTCGCCACCTTCGGGAGTGATAATGATGTCGTTGATGCTATCGCTCTCGTCAAATTCCACTGTGAGTTGAATCGGGCGATCAACCTTATTTGCTTCAATAACAAAATTCCCTTCAGTAAGAGCAAGTGCTTCTTCAGTCCAATAAGTATGATTCAGATGATACGCATGCTGATTGTCGAGGTGATAACCGTAGCGAGCCTTAATGCCTTTGATTGCAACGCCATTGGAGGTGACATTAGCGATTTCAATGGGTTGCAAACGCGCTGCGGCATACGTTGCTCCTATTTGTACGTCTCCACTGACGAGATTGCCTGTTTTATTATCAACATTTGTTGTCACGGCAGCCGTGTTGTCGTAAACGTGAAACAAGAAGTCAACCACATATCCGCCATTATCGTCAATGTCATTTTTACCCAAGCCATACTGACCGGCAGGATCAATATTGTTCCAGTCCACTTTCATGCGGCAACGATACAAACCCGCAGGAGTTGATGCCGGAATGGTAAAAGGGACCGCTTGGTTCACGCTTACCTGACCGGGCACACTGATAGATTCTCCACGTGAGTTCTTATTATCATAGCATGAATAGCTCAACAATTCTCCGGAAGGAGTACCATCGGCGTTCAAAGTGTTTGAAAACTGACCGTCTTCATTGAAATCAACAAACCAATAATTATGCATGGCATTGCCGTTATAGTTAAGCGAGGGCGTGATGGGTTGACCTGCCTGCACGGGAATAACCGTAGTTACGGTTTTGTCAACATAAACAAAGTTTTCAGTATTGTCATCTAAACTTACGGTTACTTCATTCGTTCCGTAATTGATGCTGAAAGAGTTCAACTTACGATCAGTGCGCTCAATCTTCAGGTCTTTCGGAAAAGCCAATGTATAGATTGTTTCATCGGGTACTGCAGCGCCGTCTTCAGTCATGATGCCGTTAAAGAGAATGTTTGCGCGCATCTTTTTCGCTGCAATTGTGTAAGTTCCGTCTTCGTTAAAGTCAGACGCCGGGATAGTGTATGTGTTGTATTGAGGATTACCGTATTTGTCAATACGTTCGCTATTAAGATTGTAGCCTGTATTAACAATAACGCCTCCATTGTGGAAGCCCTTTTCAGGCGCACTCTTAATCGTGAACTCTTGATTTGCGGGAACTTCATAAGCACTCAACTTCGTTCCGTCGGCTGCAAGCACCTCACCGTTAAGCTGGAAGTCATTGAGGACCACCTTGTCGGCGTAGATACAGAGCATTGCATCGGCAATAACACCGCCGTTCGCCTCAATTAGGTTACCGGCATCGCTGCAACCCATCGGGTCAATGCTGTTCCAGTCAATCTTCATGCGAACACGATACATTCCGGGCGCCAAGTTGTCGGGCAGTGTGAAAGAGGGCAAAGTGCCACAATTTGAGCCAAGATTCTTACTGGCGTTTGCACCTTTTGAGTTCTTACCGTTATAGTGGTTGTATGCCACGAGTTCAGAACCTTCGGCAGGCGTGCCGTCTTCGTTAATTTCATACGAGAATTGACCGTTCTGATTGTAGTCAATGTAGCAGTATGCGTGCATCCAAACTCCGCTGAAGCTGATAGACGGAGTTACGGTCTGACCTGCCTGAGCATAGAAAGTAGTGGAAAGTACATCTTGATAGAGCAACTTATTTGTAGACTGCTTGATGTCGGCATATTGATTCTCTGTACCCACCTTGAAGTTCAAGCGCGAAGTGGAACGGTCGGTGCGAGTCATCGCTTTAGTTGCCTTATCGCCTGAAATCGGATAATACTCATTCGGTACGCGAGGCAGTGGGCTGTCATTTACTTCAATATTGTCAATGTAGAATAGGAAGTCATCGGCAAGTTTATGCGGCGGTTCGCAATCGGGAACAAGAACCAATGAGCGAATGTTCACTCCGTTGGCGGTCTTGATCGGGAACACGGCATCACACCATGTGCCGGGCTTGACATTAACAGTACTGATTTCCCAAAATTGTTCGCAATAAGGATTCTGTCCGAGACGCTCTTCACGAGACCCGAGACCGATAAGCATAACACGGCCGTCGGTCACCGGCTTGTAGAGCATAACGTGAACATATTGCACATTGGGGTTCGTTTCCCAAACTTCGTTAAGGTCCACACGAACGCCGAAGGTGTTAGACGCGAAGCGAGAACGCTGAGCACCGAGCACCAGAGCCGATGCATTGGGGATATCTCCGCTTATGTCGTTTACCGACGTCGGATCGGGATTGGCGGTTATTGCAAAGTTGCCTGTGAGTTCTCCGGTTCGAAAAGGAGAGTTTCCCCAAGCGTCATACACGCCAATCGACTTGTATGATTCCGGGCTTTCAAAGTCAATATTGACTTGAGCTGTTGCCCCGAGCGACAGTGTACTCAATGCCACTGCCATTATATAATTATGTATTGTTTTCATCTTTTAAAATAGCGAGGGATTAGTAAATGGAAACAGTGTGGAGCAACGGACATTCTTTTGAATCGGTAATATGAATGCGGATTCCTTTGATGTCATAACCATTGCCGTAAACAGTGGTTGAGCCGTTGAGCGGCACAATACGCTTGTAGCCGATCGTTGTAGTCTTTTTATAGCTGATCGGAGTCCAAGTTTCGCCATCGGTAGTGGTTTCGATTGTGAACTCTTTCACACGCTGACCCTTACGGATAAATTCCATCATTGAGATATAGTGCACATTGGTAACTTCGGGGAACATGAATGTCAGAGTGGCATCAATGACACCGTCAGAAGTGGCCCAATAGGTATTCTTATCGCCATCAATCACATTTGACGCATCATAGGCCCGATTTCCACCGCGGCTACGAGTTTCCGAGGCTGTAACAGTGGCATTTTTTGCCAAATCAGTGCCGAGGCGAGCTTGTAGACGTTCGCCAAAGTCCTTTAGGCGCTGAACATCGCTATCAGGGATAAGGCCGTAATTATTCGGCGGGATATTCAGAATAAGAGTGGCATTTCTACCAACAGTTTCGAGATAGAACTGCCAAAGTTGGTCTAACGACAGCATTGATTGTCCGGCATGCCAGAACCAACCTGAATTGGTGGCTTTCGCATCGGATTCGCCGGGGAACCACAGCCAAGCGTTTTCATCGCCGGAAGTTCCTGTGCCATAGCTCCAACAGGTTTCGCCCGCCCAACCGGCTTCATTACCGATCCAACGAGCTTCGCCGCCAACGCCCCACATTATACAGTTAGGCATTACGGTGTGTACACTGTCGCGAAGGTTGGGAATATCGTAATAGGTCTGAGCATCAATGCTACGGTGTTCATTTGCGCCGCCATAGTATCCGTCACCGCCATTTGCGCCGTCGAACCACATTTCAAATTGATCCGTACCATATTCGGCGAGTTCCGCACATTGACGCAAAAATACATCGCGAGTGTAGCGGTCGGTACCGTCACCATAATAAGCGGAATTTCGGTCCCAAGGCGAAACGTAGAAACCATATTTCATGTTAAGATCACGTGCCGCATTAGCAAACTCTTCGGGAATGTTCACCTGCCCGTTAGCATTTCCGCAGTTCTTGATAGAGTGACTGGTTGTTTCAGTTGGCCACAAGCAGAACCCGTCATGGTGTTTCACTACGGCAATACCGCCGGTCATACCGGCAGCCTTAACTGCTTCAAGCCACTGACGCGGATTCGGGCGTCCTAACGGAGCGTACTGAGTTTCCGGTTCATTACCATACCCCCATTCTTTATTGGTAAAGGTATTCATTCCGTAGTGGAAGAAAGCATAAAACTCAGTCTCATTCCAGAGAACCTGGCGTTCGGTCGGCACCGGATGAACCGGAGCCGGTTCGTTGTCGGGATTTGGAAGCTCCTGAGCCTTAAGGGTCAGAGTCGTAGCGTCCTGCGCAGTCACGGAGAAAGCAACTGCCGTAAGCATCCCAAAAATGATTGGTTTAAACATAATTTGGTAGTTAGATATAGATTAAAAAAATTAATTGCTTCAAAGTTAGAAATTTATTTTTGATGCTTTACCCCCCCCATTTGTTAAAAATCATTAAACGACCTCTCTGACTCGGGATAAAAATTCCTTTCTATACTCATCAGAAGCAGAAGAAGTTCCCTCGCAGTTAAGCCATTGAACATTGTACATGCCTGTCCCTTCGAGCATCATAGGCCTCATATATCCCTCAAAATAAGGCTTAAACAGAAACGACGGGGCCTCGGAAGTTGTTATAACTGTTGTTTTACAAAAATTTAACAAAGGCTTTAAACCCTCGGGGGTTTCTTCGTATGCAATACCCTTGAGACACACCTTGTCAAAAAATCCTTTAATCGATGCCGGCTCTGTTCCCCACCAAACGGGGAAAATAAAAATTATGGCATCAGTACGTAATAAAACGTCAATGTATCGCTGAGCAATAGGGTCAGAAGTTTTGCCGACAGAAAAAAGGCGCAGTTCATCGGGCCGCATTGCCGGATTGAATCCGTCTTTTGTCAAATCCAACACTTCATATTGCTCACCTCGATGAGCCAATTCGTTTGTTACTTCATAGAGAATAGCGCTATTAAAACTTTTCTCGTAAGGGTGTCCGAAAACTATTGTTGTCATAATCAGGTATATAAAAATAAGGTGTGAACAAAGTTACAAAAAATATTGGAAAATATCTTGTAAAGAGCGGAATTTTTTGGTAACTTTGCGCCGGAAAGAATACAACCTCAGCAATGCAAGATATATTTAGTCGCCATATAGCCACCTTGTTACGCCACCACGATTGCGTGGTGCTTCCGGGCATAGGTGCGTTTATCGCAACACGGGAGTCCGCTGTTGTGAGCGATGATTTGCTGACACCACCAACTCGACGAATTAGTTTTAATGCTGCGCTGACACATGATGATGGGCTTTTGGCGTCATCGGTTAGCCGACGCATGAAAATCTCATTCGAGCAAGCACGCATTCGAGTTGAGGCGGATTCTTCATTACTCTTGCGGCGCCTATCAGCAGAAGGTGCTGTTAAAATTGCGCGTGTCGGAACGTTACAAAACGCTTCCGGTCATATCGAATTCGTGCCTGATGCTGTATGGACCCTTTCATTCCCTGCGCTACGCGCTATTAAGCCGTCTCCGGCATTTGAGGTGATTAGTCCAAATGCAGAGGAGCCGGAAAAAGCCGTAGCCATTGTGCGCGTACCGCTTAGACTGCGTTGGCTTCGTGCTGCGGCCGCAGCAATCATAGTGGCAACATTAGGATTTGCACTATCCACCCCGATTGACCTTGAACAAGCTCAATATGCGTCATTAGCCGCTCCTCAATTTACTCCACCCCAAGAGCCTGCGTTTGAACAAATCGAAGAGCCCGAAAGCCTCACTCTAAACCTCGGTGTTGCCCCCCGAATTGAGGAGAGTGCCGAAGAAATTAAGTCAGTGGAAGTTGATAAACCGCTCCCATACGTAATAGTGATTGCATCATTGCCGTCGCAAGCGAAAGCACAGGAGTTCATTGATGAGCAAGGAATTCCTTCACTTCAAATTCTTCAAAGCGGAGAAAAATTCCGCGTGTATGCCGGTCAAGGCGCCTCAGCCGATGAAGCTCGCGCCAATGCCGAATTAATCGACGGATTTTCCTCGCGCTACCATGACGCTTGGGTATGTCGACGTTAAGATTTTTTATTCCCCTCATTTTAACTCTGACAATGGGGCTGTCTGCATATGCTGATAGTCTTACTTTTCGCGGCTTGCAACTACAAGCGATAACTATTGAGCCTCAAAAGTCAACGGGACTAACCGCCGTTTATGTCCTACCCTATGTCACCGGTGTTAGCGCCGAATACCAAAGCACAACGCCGGATGCGGTTAAATGGCAACGCTTCAGTAAACTCGGAGCTGCCTATGCAGAAGACGTCGCCTCATCAGTTAATGGCAACGTGAGCACTTTGACCAATCTTGAAAGCAACATGGGTTACGTTGTCAGCGATGGGACCTCCTCATATTACTTCTGGGTAATCGACCACTCTGTCACTCCAATCCGCCTCACCTCTTTGGAACTGTCATCCACATCGGATTGCTCCACAACGTGGCTAAACGTTGATGGAGACGGGGAGGCGATAATGTACTACGGCATCACCGGCGTACCGGTAAAAGTCAACCGCGAGTTTCAGCTCAAATATCGCACGCTTGAATTTAATGAAACATCGTTCTCTTACTTTGAAACGGAACGCATAGAAACTCTTGAATCACTCAATTCAGAGATATTCTGCGCACCACCGCTTTGCCAAACGGATTTCACCTTGTCAGGCGACCGATTCACTCGTATTTGGAACGAAGAATCAGTAATATACTCCCCGATATATGATCCCATTGCCGTCGACGCACGCACGTCGGCGACTCAAACCGAGCGAGAAGTTGACAATGAGATTAGTGAAGAAACAAATCTTGGCGGCTCAGGTCCGGTAGAGATTACATTTAAAGCAGCAGTAACAGATGCGGCAATATATCATGAATGGGAATTTTCACGTGATCCGGATTTTATGCAAACTTTTCTGCGCTACCCGGACTTGGAAGTGACTCACACATTTAGGGAACAAGGAACCACCTACGTGCGCCTATTGGCGGCAAATGAGCGCGGAGAATGCGAATTTCAGAGTGACATATATGAAGTATATGTTGGGGAATCATCGCTAAAATGCCCCAATGTTTTTTCTCCCGGGGCCTCTGAAGGAGTAAACGATGAATGGAAAGTAAGCTATAAATCAATTATAGATTTTGATTGTCAGATTTTCGACCGCCAAGGCAGACGCATGGTTCATCTGACCCACCCGTCTCAAGGCTGGGACGGAAAGATTGGTGGCAAAGTTGCTCCAAGCGGCGCATATTATTACGTTATTCGCGCCACAGGAGCTGACGGCAAGAAGTATAAACTATCCGGCCACATCAATATTATAGGATTTAAAAATTCAGACGTTACCAATAATGCAACGGAGTGACTTTGAAATAATGGCACCGGTTGGCTCGCCCGAGTCATTAAGGGCTGCGATTAAAGCCGGAGCCGATGCTGTTTATTTCGGCATTCAAGGGTTAAATATGCGTTCTCGCGCGGCAGTGAATTTCACCATTGAAGATTTACCTGAAATAGCGAAAGAATGCACAGACGCCGGAGTAAAAACCTATCTGACAGTAAACACCATCATGTACGATGGCGACCTACCGAAAATGCGCTCAATCATAGATGCTGCTCGCAGTGCCGGCATCTCGGCGATAATTGCCTCCGATATTGCAGCAATTCTCTATGCCCGCAGCCAAAACGTTGAAGTGCATATTTCAACTCAAGCCAATATTTCAAACATCGAAGCGGTACGTTTTTATTCGCAATGGGCCGACACGGTGGTTCTTGCACGCGAGTTATCTATGGCTCAAGTCGCTGACATATATAGTGCCATTGAATCCGAACCCATCTTAGGACCTGCAGGCTCTCCTGTAAAAATCGAGATGTTTTGCCACGGCGCATTATGTATGGCTGTGTCAGGCAAGTGCTATTTAAGTCTTCACGAACGCAACTCCTCTGCAAATCGAGGCGGGTGCGCTCAAATTTGTCGAAGAGCATACACTGTCAAAGACCGCGACACAGGCGAAGAACTCGACATTGAAGATCAATACATCATGTCGCCCAAAGATTTGAAAACAATCCACTTCTTAGATAGAGTTATCGAATCCGGAGTGCGCGTACTGAAAATTGAAGGTCGCGCCCGAGGGGCCGAATATGTGGCGGAAGCCGTTAGCTGCTATTCGGAAGCCATTCAATCTATATGCAATGGCACGTACTCTGCCGATAAGGTATCACAATGGGACGAAAGGCTCAGTCGCATTTTTAATCGCGGATTTTGGGATGGATATTATCTCGGCCGCAGATTGGGAGAATGGAGTGGACACTATGGATCTTCTGCCACACGCCGCAAAAAATATGTAGCAAAATGTACCAAATACTTTTCCAAGCTCGGGGTTGGTGAATTTCTTCTTGAAGCCGGCTCGATTAAAGTCGGCGATGAAGTGGTAATTATCGGACCCACCACAGGTGCACTAATCGTGAAAGTAGAAGAGATTCACCTTGACTCCGGTCCGGTTGACGAGGCTCACAAGGGCGAACTGTTTGCCATTAGAGTTCCGGAGAAAGTGCGTTTGAGCGACAGATTATATATATGGGAAACTGTGAACGTTGATTAAACGATGAATACAACCCCTGAAGCAATTCTCTTTGACCTTGATGGTGTATTAATCGACAGCGAAGGTCTGTATACTGAATTTTGGGATAAAACTGAAAAATTATTCCCGACCGGCATACCCGATTTTGCTCACGCAATCAAAGGAATGAATTTGCCGGCAATCTTGGCTCTTTTTAAAAAAGAAGAGAGAGATGAAATCTTAACTCGAATTCTTCATTTTGACAATCATCTGCAATATCCATTGTTTCCGGGAGCAGAGACCTTTTTACATCTTCTGAAACAGAAAGGCATACCGACCGCATTGGTCACCTCATCCAATCCCGAAAAAATGTCACAACTCTTCAAACAATACCCCGATTTTCCAAATTACTTTGAGGCAATTGTTGATGGAGCAATGGTCATGAAAGGCAAACCAGACCCAGAAGGCTACCTCCTTGCAGCAAAAATGTTGGGAAAGAATCCGGAGAAATGCGTAGTCATCGAAGACTCAATGCAAGGCATTCGCGCCGGCAGAGCTGCCAGAGCTGAAGTTTGGGGACTTTACACCACCCTCCCGGCTGAGACTATTGCTCCGGAAGCCAACCACATCTTTGCCAATATAGACCAAGTACTCTGCAGCTTCGAATAAAATAGCGTAAAAACAATTTCGGGTCACGCCTATTGCCAAATATCGAAGAGGTCTAATCATCGACATATTGACCTCGAATAGACATTAGCCTTATTAGGCCACCAATCCTCTCCCCGGTGGTGCTTATCGAATTCAGAGCCATCAAAAGGCAAGTTCTCAATGAGTCTGTCTATCCAATCTTCATCATCAAAAACAACCTTTAGATTCGCTCGTGATGCGTTGCCCACATAGGAAGTAAACCATGAAAACGACCGTGACTGCCCCGGCATGATTATATCATAACAAACATAGCCATTATCAGCCCCCACAATGGTTTTATCATCGGAAAGATAATAAACTACTTCGTATTTAGGCGATTCAACAGGAAACTGCGAATTATTTGTTACAACGGCACTTCCTGATGCATAATCGCCATAATAGCTCGTTTCCCATCGCCAATTTTTATTGATAGTTAACCCATTTGCTATCTGAAGTCTGATATGTGTCTTTGCCAATTCAAGCATCGGCATGGCGAGAGTCATTTGATCAGAAAGCATAACATCAGTTGTATCGCGACAAAGCACAATGGCACCCGTCTTACATGCGAAATCGTATAATTGTAAGTCTTCATAACTGCAAAGGTTCTTAGAATCAACGATTTGATATCGTTCCCCTCGTTTTTGCATATAAAACCGCATCCTTGCGGTATTATCAGCACCAAAAGGATTAACCCAATGATGCGTAAATTTCACTATAATATTTGTATCACTTACCGCAGTTATATCTTTAACATCAATATCAATTGATGTTGACTTACGGAACTTACCCTTTAAATTAATAATATTAGGATAAATTGAGACTGCAAGATTCACATCTTCGTCAACATACGCATCAAAAAACGTCTCAACGGTTTCTTTGACTTTTTCTTTGTCAACTGACTGACAGGATTGCAGTCCTATACAAGCAACCGACATTATAGAAAATATATATAAACGGAACCTCCAAATTAAACATTTTGACTTCATAAACACAATATTTAAAATGTGAACTAATGTTTTACCTCCATAAACAACAAAAGCGACTTAAAGGGACAAGTCGCTTGAGCGGAAAGACAGGGATTCGAACCCTGGGTACCCGTAAGGGTACAACGGTTTTCGAGACCGTCCCGATCGACCACTCCGGCATCTTTCCAATATGGTCATTTTAGAAAAAACCACCACTTCGATGTTCGATTTGGTGGTCTCTTTTGTAAAAGTGGGCGCTGAGGGATTCGAACCCCCGACCCTCTGCTTGTAAGGCAGATGCTCTGAACCAGCTGAGCTAAGCGCCCTTATTAGGGAAATTCAAAAAGAAGTGGGCGTTGACGGATTCGAACCGCCGACCCTCTGCTTGTAAGGCAGATGCTCTGAACCAGCTGAGCTAAACGCCCTTCTCTCGCTTGAGAAGCACAATTCAGTGTTTTGGGTGGTGGGCGTTGACGGATTCGAACCGCCGACCCTCTGCTTGTAAGGCAGATGCTCTGAACCAGCTGAGCTAAACGCCCGGTTCGCTGAATTGCGCTGCAAAGTTACGGACTTTTTCTGAAATTACAAGCAGTTTTCGGATTTTTTTGCAAAGTTTTTTTCAACATTTATGCCAATCTGAACTGCAGTCGCCATCATCTTCTTGCGAATCAAGGAATTGGCCAAATTTCCTATTGAACCAACGTGGGAGTGATCCACCGTGCGCGTAGGCTGATACGTTCCATTTTGAACCTGAAACCCAATTTTTTTATACGCTTCGCGGAAGGGGACTCCGGAAAAAGCCAACCGATTAACGTCCTCAACAGTGAACAGATAGTCATATTTCGGGTCATCGAGAATATTGCGATTAACTTGAATATGCCCCAACATGAAATCTGCCATATTCAAACAACCAACTATTTCGGTCATCGCCGGGAAGATAATGTCTTTCATTAACTGCAAGTCTCGATTGTAGCCCAACGGGAGATTGGCAGTGAGCAAAGCAAGCTCATTAGGCACGGCTTGCAAACGATTGCACTTCCCTCGCATTATTTCGAAAACATCAGGGTTTTTCTTATGAGGCATAATGCTCGAACCTGTAGTAAATTCATCGGGAAATTTTATAAATCCGAAGTTTTGACACATGAATTGGCAAATATCCATTGAGAATCTACCAAGCGTGGCTGCGACAGCAGCAATTGCCGTGGATACAGCCTTCTCGGTTTTTCCTCGACTCATCTGAGCAGCAACGACATTATAATGTAAAGTTCTGAACCCAAGCAATTCGGTAGTCATTTCCCGATTTAACGGGAAAGATGAACCATAACCGGCAGCTGAGCCCAAAGGATTTTGATCCGCTATACGATAGGCAGCTACAAGCATTTCCATGTCGTCAATCAAGCTCTCGGCATACGCACCAAACCACAAACCGAACGAAGAAGGCATAGCTATTTGATTATGGGTATATCCCGGCATCAAAACGGCTTTATGCTCCTCGCTCAGAGATTGCAATCTGTCAAACAGACGCACCACTGCCTCTGCAATACTTCGCAATTCGTCGCGCATGAGTAACTTCAAATCAACAAGGACCTGATCATTTCGCGAACGCCCTGAATGAATTTTCTTGCCCATATCTCCGAGTTTGCGTGTCAGCATCACCTCCACCTGAGAATGAACATCTTCAATTCCGTCTTCAATCACGAATTCCCCACGAATAGCCATTTGACGAATTTCCTCTAACTCCTTAAGCAAAACCGGCAATTCTTCATCAGTAATCAAGCCGATGGTAGCCAACATACGAATATGAGCCATAGAGCCTTCAGCGTCATAACGTGCCAAACGCAAATCAAGTTCTCTATCTTGACCAACGGTAAATTCTTCTATCAATTTATCGGGTTCATACCCCTTATTCCATAATTTCATGCGCAAAGTTATTTATTATCTGTATGTAACGCGAAATACCATCTTCTATTTCTGAAATCAAAACGAACTCATCGGCAGTATGTGAGCGCTCCGAACGCCCCACCCCAATCTTAAGCGTATCTATCATAGGCAATACGGACTGATCGGACGTAGTGGGAGAAACAAAGGTCTCTGCTCCGGCAGCAACAGCCGCTCTAACCAGCGGATGCATCTCATTGATAACCGATGCTCGAATTCGAGTGGATCTCGGCTTAACCTCTGACTTAATTTGAGAGCGTATATAATCAACAGTTGCCTCATTGGTCAATGCATCAGTAGTACGTATGTCTACGACAAACTTGCACTCCTCTGGCAAAACATTATGTTGACGTCCGGCTTCAATCTGAGTCACAGTAACCTTAATCGGACCCAAAACCATTGATTCGGTCGGAAATCGCAAAGAGCGCAATATTTGAATATCGTCTAATGCCTTATATAATGCATTCTCTCCTTCCGATCGAGCCGCATGACCGCCACGGGCTTTTGCCACACAATCGAGTACCACAAGACCACGCTCACCGATTGCAGCATTCATTCCCGTCGGCTCTCCAATAATGGCCCAACTCGGCATCATATTGTTCGCCTCTAACATCTCTATAAAGGCTCTCATACCATTCTCGCCGGTAACCTCCTCTTCTGCAGTCAATGCAAGCATTAAATTAAACGGCAAATCAGCATTGAGATAATGTAGAAAAACTTCAGTAAGAGCCACGAGCGATGCTCCCGCATCGTTGCTGCCCAAACCAAAAACTGCCGCCCCATCATCTGACGCATCAAACGGGTTACGTGTATAGGCCGTTGATGGTTTAACCGTATCATGGTGCGAATTAAGCATCAACGTTGGCTTAGATGAATCATAATTTAAAGAAGTGGCCCACACGTTATTGAGAAATCTCATGGGCTGCACTCCGTTTTCATAAAGAAACGTCTCCAGCAAATCTGCCGTAGCGGCTTCTTCCCGCGAGAAGGAAGGAGTCGCAATCAGGCACTTCAACAATCCGACGGCTCTGTCAATCATAGTTTTACTATTGTACCACCGTCAGTGTTCAGAGCGACTGATGATTTTATAATAACAGCTTGAACGCCGGCACGACAAGCCTTCAGGGCTCCTGTTATCTTTGGAATCATACCACTGTGAACAACTCCTGAATTTTTAAGTTCGACAAACTTTTCAGCAGTAATTTCCGGAATGACCGAAGTCACGTCATTAATATCCGTCATTACACCGGGCATTTCAAAACAATAATGCATCACAGTGGGACCGATTACAGCAGCTGCAGATGCCACTGCACATGCAACTGAATCAGCATTTGAATTCAACAACAAACCTTCCGTAGGATTCGCGCTGCGCGTTATGGCACAGACCACCGGAGTCAATCCTGCATCCAAAAACGCCGAAAGAGCCGAAGAATTAGCGACATCTATGTCTCCAACAAAGCCATAATCTATCGGTTCGGGATTGCGACGTTTCGCCGGAATCAAATTCGCATCGGCTCCACAAAGCCCAAGAGCATTCACTCCTCTCGCTTGTAGAAGAGCAACAATACGCTTATTTATAAGCCCGGCATAGACCATTGTAACGACCTCCAAAGTGTCACTATCGGTTACGCGCCGACCGTCAATCATTGTTGTTTGAATGCCTAAACGCGAACAAAGACGAGTAGCCTCCTTCCCGCCGCCATGAACCAAAATCTTAGGCGATGGCATCGCGGCAAAATCATCGAGAAACGCAGCAAGTGCAGCGGGGTTATCGATGACATTGCCTCCGATTTTAACGACGTTAATCATAGACTTTCCAAAAGTCTTTTCAGTACCGTTTGGGCTGAGATTTCTCGGTTGGCAGCCTCTTGAATTACCAAAGAACGGGGAGATTCTATCACTTCGTCAGTAACAATCATATTGCGTCGAACCGGCAGACAATGCATAAAATAAGCATTGTTGGTCAAAGCCATTTTTTCGGCATCAATGGTCCAATCTCTATCTGTCCGTAAAACTTTGCCATAGTTCGGAGCATTATACGCACTCCAATTCTTGGCATACACAAAATCTGCTCCTTCGAGTGCCTTTCGCTGATCATGCTCAACTCGAGCTCCCCCAATGAACTCAGGTGCAAGATCATATCCTTCCGGATTAGCTATGACGAAATCATAGTCTGCGGCGTTCATCCATTCGGCAAAGGAGTTGGGAACAGCCTGTGGCAGTGCCTTAGGATGAGGAGCCCATGTCATTACAACTTTCGGTCGCTTGGTTTCCTTATATTCCTCAATCGTGATTAAATCGGCAAAACTTTGCAAAGGATGGCGAGTTGCTGCTTCCATTGAAAAAACCGGACGCCCGGACAATTCAATAAATTGCCGCAAAACCCTCTCTTGATAATCTTCATCTCTATCTCTGAGACCGGCGAATGAACGCACGCCAATCACATCGGCATACGAACCCATAACCGGAATAGCTTCAAGCAAATGCTCGGCCTTGTCACCATCCATAATGACGCCGCGTTCTGTTTCAAGCTTCCATGCACCTTGATTAACGTCAAGAACCATAACGTTCATGCCGAGGTTCATTGCTGCTTTCTGGGTACTCAACCGAGTGCGTAACGATGAATTGAAGAACAACATCAACAAAGTTTTGTTTCTACCCAATTCGGTAAACGCAAAACGATTATTTTTTATTTCTTTAGCTTCTGCTATAGCCTTATCAAGCGATCCAATATCGGCTACCGAAATGAATTGTTTCATTTAATACAGTTTTTAAATTCGTTAAGGAAACAATCGGCCTGCGCCTTTGTCAGTCCAAGTGCCGGCAACAAGCGCACAACATTCTTCCCTGCTCCTCCCGTAAATATATGATGGTTAAAAAGTAACTCACGACGCAATACCGATGCATCACCGTCAATCTCTATACCAATCATCAGCCCTTTGCCTCTAACCTCCTTCAGACCGGGTATTGCACGTAATTCTTGCAGCAAATAGTCACCAACTTCGGCTGCATTAGCAATCAGATTCTCCGTTTCAATAACATCAAGCACAGCCAATGCTGCTGCACAAGCGAGATGATTACCTCCAAATGTGGTGCCCAACATTGATTTCACCGGAGTAAACATCGGAGAAATCAGAACGGCACCCATCGGGAAACCATTCGCAATACCTTTTGCACACGTGATAATATCGGGGCAAAACCCTTCAACATGCTGAAATGCAAAGAAACGCCCGGAGCGTCCATAACCGCTTTGAATTTCATCTGAGATGATAACGGTCCCATTTTCACGAGCCGAGCGTTGCAACGCAAGCATAAACTCTGCTGTAGGTTCATGAATGCCACTAACGCCTTGTATTCCCTCAATAATAACCGCAGCATATTGACCTGACGACAAAGCATCTTGCATAGCTGCAATATCATTTAACGGAGTAAAATCCACATTATCCGTTTCATTGAACGGTGAGCGTATGGCAGGATTATCAGTAGCGGCAACTGCGCCCGAAGTACGCCCGTGGAAAGCCCGACTCATGGCAAGGAGTCGACGGCGACCTGTATGGAAAGATGCAAGCTTAAAAGCATTTTCATTTGCTTCCGCACCGGAGTTCACAAAAAATGCCGAATACTCTTCCAAGCCGGAAACCACACCGATTCTATGGGCAAGACGCTCTTGCAGTGTATTCTGCACAGAATTGGAGTAAAAACCGAGGCGCGACACTTGCTCGGCAATTGCCTTGACATAAGTCGGATGAGCATGACCGATAGAGATTACGGCATGACCACCATAAAGGTCAAGATATTCAGTTCCGTCATCGGTATAAACATAGCTGCCCAACCCCCTGATAGGCTCAATATCGTAAAGCGAATAAACGGGAAATGTTTTCATTAGAATACAGAAGGTTTAAGTTTCAAACCGGTTTGCTCATTGAGCCCAAACATCAGATTCATATTTTGAACAGCCTGACCCGAAGCTCCTTTCAGCAGGTTATCAATCGCCACAAGCACCATCAGTTTGTTGCCGTGTTTCTCAAGTGAGATTCGCGCACGATTAGTGTTAACAGCTTGCTTCAAATCAATGGGTTTTGTGCTCACGGAAGCAAAAGGATGCTCAGCATAATAATCTTCATATATACGCTGCATTTCCTCCTGCGACTTATCGCAATTAAAATACGTAATAACAAAAATGCCTCGTGCAAAATCTCCACGGACCGGAACAAAGTTTAATTCTCCGGCAAATCCCGGTTGCAACTTGGCAATTGACCTGCGGATTTCGTCAAGATGCTGATGTTCGAATGCTTTATAGACTGAAAGATTATCAGTTCGCCAACTAAAGTGAGTTGTAGCAGCCGGCTTGACTCCGGCGCCGGTTGAACCGGTTATGCCGGTTACGCTGACAGCGTTAGGCAAAATCCCTTGCGCAGCAGCCGGGAGCAATGAGAGCTGAATAGCGGTAGCAAAACATCCGGGATTCGCCACCCTTGCTGCGCCCATAATTTGCGGGCGCTGAAGTTCGGGAAGTCCATAGATGAAACCGCCATGTTCATCTCTAAAATCTTGAGCGAGGTCAATGATGCGGAGAGATGCCGGGATATCGTGAGATTCCAAAAACTTTGAACTCTCACCATGTGCCGAACAAATAAAAAGCAAATCAATCAAATCAAGCGGTAGTTGATCGGTGAAGACCATATCAACATCCTCCAATCCGCAATGGACCGAGCCAACTCGGTTTCCCGCATTGCTTACTGAGTTTATAAAAACTATTTCTGCTTGCGGATGATTGATCAGCAAACGCAATAGCTCTCCGGCAGTATAGCCGGCACCTCCGATTATTCCAATCTTCATTCGCTATAAGAATCTATACCGTTGCGTTTCTGCACGTTATAAAAAATCTTCATTTGATTTCCAAGAATCTTGGTAAAGCCCTTCACATCGTCAGCAGTCCATGCCTTATTGACTTCACCATATTCGCCGAAATCAGTTTTCATTAAATCAAACGGAGAATCTACTCCAACCAACGTATAACCAAGTGGTCGCAGGGTAATTTCCACCGTACCGGTCACGTTTGCCTGTGAACTTTCAAGGAAGGCCTCCATATCACGCATTACGGGTTCGAGATATTGAGCCTCATGCAGGAACATGCCGTACCATGTGCCGATTTGGTCCTTCCAATATTGTTGCCATTTTGTCAGAGTATGTTTTTCGAGCATTTTATGTGCTGCAATAATCAAGATAGGTGCAGCCGCCTCAAAACCAACACGCCCTTTAATGCCGATAATAGTGTCTCCGATATGCATATCACGACCGATTCCATATTTCGATGCGATGGCTTCAATTTCGCGTATGGCGTCAACCTTGTTGATAAATGCCTTGCCATTAACTGCACAAACTTCGCCCTTTTCAAAGGTAATTTTTAGAGTTTCCGGGCCTTGTGCGGTTACTTGCGAGGGATAAGCAGAATCCGGCAGGGTTTGTTCGGAACGAAGTGTTTCTTTACCGCCAATACTTGTTCCCCACAAACCTTGATTTATGGAATACTCCATCTTTTTAAAGTCAGCTTCAAAGCCATGCTCCTTGAGATAATTTATTTCGTACTCACGGGTGAGAGTGAGATCACGCGTGGGAGTGATAATCTCTACATCGGGAGCAAGAATTTGGAACGTCAAATCAAAGCGTACTTGATCATTACCCGCACCGGTAGAGCCGTGAGCCACACAGTTTGCACCAATCTCTTTGGCATATCGGATTATGCCAAGAGCTTGAAACATGCGCTCGGAACTTACCGAAATGGGATAAGTACCATTGCGCAACACATTGCCATAGACCATATAGCGGATGCTCTTGTCATAATATTCTTGAGTTATATCCAACGTGGCATGGCTTTTGGCCCCCAACTGATATGCACGCTTTTCAACTGCAGCAAGTTGTTCTGGAGTAAATCCACCGGTATTAGCAATTGCGGTGTGAACTTCGTAGCCGAGTTCTTCAGATAAATATTTAACGGCAAATGAAGTATCGAGTCCTCCGCTATATGCAAGCAACACTTTCTTTTTCTGTTCCATATTATTTAAGGTGAAATATTTTTGCTATTTTATTTTTTAAATGCAACAAATAGGGATTAAAGCTGCCACCATCCTTGGGTAGCGGTTTTTGGGGGTCATACAGCATCCCGTAGCAAAGACACATCTTACGATTATTTCTCTGAAGAATGTCATAATTAACACACCCCTGGCAACCGGCCCAAAATTCCTCATCATCAGTGAGCTCAGAAAAAGTAACCGGTTTATATCCCATACGAGAATTTAGCTTCATCACGGGCAAAGACGTTGTGATACTGAAGATTTTGGCATAAGGGAACCTCTCTCGAGCCAAATCAAATGTTTTTGACTTAATGCGAGCAGCGAGTCCAAGATGGCGATATTCGGGATCGACAATAAGTCCGGACGTTGCAACAAAATCGCCATGCCCCCAACATTCTATATAGCTGAAGCCCACCAATTTGTCGCCATCGAGAGCAACAACTGCTTTGCCGCCTATAATTTTGCGCGCTATATAATCGTTAGTGCGGCGAGCTATGCCGGTACCACGCTGCAGTGCAGATTCGTATATAAGGTTACAGATATGCTCGGCATGAACAGCATGACAAGGTTCGGCATACATCACCGACACTTTTTTCTCACTCATTTCACTAAAAAAACAGCAATTGTTAATTTATATAAATATTGTATACTATTTGAAAATTGACAACAAAGTTACTGAAATTTTTAATACAAATGGCTAAATTTCGATACAAAATTTGCTTTCTTGATTTTTTTAGTTAAATTTGCACTCAAATGTTAAATACAAAAATAAACATTTATTAATTGGAAAGTGTTAAATAGTAAACATCATTGCATCAGATGAAAAAATCAACAATCTGGATACTCACCATACTAATGTCAGGCACATTTGCTGCTCTTATATATGTCCAATTCCTATATATGAGCAATATGGTACGTATGCGTGATGATCAATTTAATGAAAACGTGATGCGCTCATTATATGTCGTTTCCAATCAATTAGAGCAAGAAGAAGCTCAACACTTTTTGGAAAAAAACATGACCGACATTATTAAAGACGCACAACAAAACGAAGCTGCCAATGCACGAATATCAACGAATACCACACAACTAAGTTCCACCGATCAGGCCAGACATGCCGCACAAGAAGAAAGTGTGAGCCTGCGTGATCAGATTCTTCATCAAAAGGACTTAATCGATGCCGTAATCGTCAATATTCTCAGTCAAGCCAGCTCTCGCCCGATTACTCAACGAGCTGATTCGGTTAAAGTTAAAGCCATGCTGCATACAGCTCTTGAAAATAATGGTATAACGATTCCTTTTGAATATGCACTGACAAATCGGTTTCAATCTATCATCTACAGAACCGATGGCTACCCTCTCGCATCGGCAAACTCGCTGAAAGCCACCCACGGCGTTTATAGCCAAGTACTCTTTCCCAGCGATCCGGCTAATAACCAAACTACGCTAAACGTATATTTCCCGACGAAACGAGCCTATATTAAATCGTCCGTGCGCTACATCATTCCGTCGATGATCGTAACGGTAATTATGCTGCTAATCTTCATCTACGTGGTAATCACAGCGTTTAAACAAAAGAAATTAAACGAAATTAAAACCGACTTCATCAACAACATGACCCATGAACTGAAAACTCCTATCAGTTCAATCTCATTAGCCGGACAAATGTTGGCAGACCCTGCCGTTCGCAAAAGTGACAACATGATGAAGCACGTCACCGGGGTGATTATCGACGACACAAAACGGCTCCGATTCTTAGTTGAAACCGTACTGCAAATGTCGCTTTACTATCAAAAAAAGGCGGCGCTTAACCTCACAGACGTTGATGCTCACGTTTCGATATCAAGCATTTGCAACACATTCAAGCTCAAAGTTGAAAAATACGGCGGAAAGATTTCCACTAATCTCAAGGCCAAGAGTGCAGTGGTCCAAGTCGATGAAATGCACTTCACAAACGTTGTATTCAACCTGCTTGACAACGCTGTAAAATATCGCCAAAAAGAGGCTCCCATGATGCTAAAGATCTCAACGTGTAACCCGACCGCCAAGAAATTGCGCATCACGATTTCCGACACAGGCATCGGCATCAAAAAAGAACACCTCAGCAAACTGTTTGACAAATTCTACCGTGTCAATACAGGAAACGTTCACAACGTCAAAGGCTTTGGATTGGGTTTGGCATACGTAAAAAAAATGGTCACGGAATTTAAAGGAGAAATCACCGTTGAATCAGAATTCGGCAAAGGAACCACATTTCATATCACCTTGCCGCTAATAAGCATAAACGACACTGAAGACTAATCATTTAAACCCCTTAATATTATGGAAGAAAAGACCAAAATTCTGCTTTGTGAAGATGACGAAAACCTCGGAATGCTTCTCCGTGAATATCTTCAAGCCAAAGGCTTCTCAGCCGATTTGTTCCCCGATGGCGACGCCGGTTATCGTGCGTTCATCAAAGGGAACTATGACTTGTGCGTGCTCGACGTAATGATGCCGGAAAAAGATGGTTTCCAAGTAGCACAAGAAATCCGCAACGTAAACACCGAAGTACCCATCATCTTCCTGTCAGCCCGTGCCCTCAAAGAAGATATTTTCTCAGGATTCAAAATCGGCGCTGACGACTATATCACCAAACCTTTCTCTATGGAAGAATTGGTATTTCGTATTGAAGCAATCCTCCGCCGCGTAAAGGGCAAGCGCGAAAAAGACGTTACTATGTATCGCCTCGGTCAGTTCACGTTCGACACTCAAAAGCAAACTCTGCTCATCGGAGATAAGTCCACCAAGCTGACCACCAAAGAAAGCGAACTGCTCAGCCTGCTTTGCAGCCACGCAAACGAAATCCTTGAGCGCAACTATGCTCTGAAAACCATCTGGATTGACGATAACTACTTCAACGCTCGCTCAATGGACGTATATATCACCAAGCTGCGCAAACACCTCAAAGATGATCCCCAAATCGAAATCATCAATATCCACGGCAAAGGCTACAAACTAATCGCCCCCATGGAATAATCCGTCACCAACATACTACACAAAACAACGACCGCCCCTCATGCGGTCGTTGTTTTTATTGCTTAATATTTACATTTTTTGGAAAATCCGTTAAAAAGCTCTAACTTTGCATTTGCAGATCAGAACGCAGAGACCAAATCACGGGTTATGCGGGCGGGTCGGCAGACATAATCGAAAAGCGTTTACTCAACGCTCTTTCTTGGCGCATAGGAACCTGGAAAATTTCAATCGTAGCCGAGAATCAGCAAACAGTAGATGCCACAGTGGATGTGAAATAATCTCAGAGATGCCAACACGCGTGAGCGTTTTGCATCTGTGCGTGTTCATATTCTGCGTGAGGTCTCTGCATGTTTGCTCGTTCAGTTACGATGGGCAGTTCCAGGGCCTCTATGCGCAGAACGAGCAAAAAGTATGGCTCTCACGCTTTTTTTGTTTCATCACTTTACGCTGACGAGTGAGCCCGAAGGCACCTATTACAACAATGAAAAAGTTTATTGCAATTATTTTATGCTGCTTGGCATTTACCGGTATCGCTCAAGCACGTACTAACTGGCGCTTCTACGTTGGCGGTATGTACGCCAAAGGATTTGACGCGTTAGATGCATGGGAAGACTCTGATGAATTGTATTATGAAAATGACAAAGGAGTATCAGAGTTCAAAAAACAACGCAAAACCTTCAATATATGGGCGGGTATGGATATTCAATTTATCATTAAGGACAAATTCATTATTGAAACCGGACTCAATTACCGATTTGCTCCTTATGCCGATTTTGAACGCTATAAATATGATGGTTCCTACGTTGGAGATCCTGATAATGGAATACTATGGGAACTCCAAGAATCGGGCAATAGGCATTTTGCGTCAATTCCATTGAGGTTTGGCTATCACCTTACTCTCAACAATAAGAACTCTTTCGACTTTTGCGTAGGTCCTTATGCCGCCATATCTCTCGGTACATGGACAAACCACATATTTGTTGGCATAAGTCCTGTTATCACATATAAACACAGAGCATTTAGCGTCAGCCTACATTACGAAAACCCGGTTTTCTATAATGGTAGCAATAGTCATTTGGGCGGTCAATTTGCCGTAACAATAGGCGTAAATTTCGGTGGGCGTAAACCAAATTGGGACAACATCTTGACAGGACTGGAAATAGCAGGCTCGGTTCTCTCGGCAACGTCAAGTGCAATTAGTACTTACCAAGGCACCAC
The DNA here is from genome assembly GCA_015061005.1 of Bacteroidales bacterium. Lineage (GTDB taxonomy): Bacteria > Bacteroidota > Bacteroidia > Bacteroidales > Muribaculaceae > UBA3263. The sequence goes on along the minus strand of SUXJ01000008.1, from coordinate 69,834 downwards.
GTCCAGTTATAGCGGCTCATCTTCAAGCAGCACATCTTCAAATACAAGTGGAGAAAATGCAAAGACCATGTATTACAAATGGGAATCACGTGCCAAATCCGCATACAATAGCCTATCCGGACACTCGGTTTCTGCATCAACATACAACAAAAATAAAAAGCTTTTACGAGAAGCACAACAAGAAATGCGCAGTTGGAGAAGCAAAGCCCAAAAGGCAGGCATCACAATTCCACAATCTGAATGGGAAACAAAAAACGTAAATCTTCTATAACTTCTACGTTCTCAATTATATTAAGAAAATCTTTACGATTCAAACGGTACAATTGTTCAACAAAATAATAAAGATAAAAGAAAAAGAGCCGCGAATGGGATAAACTTCGCGGCTCTTTTATTTCAGACGTTTAGCGGCGTTTGCGGAATTTTTTGAATGGGGGTTCTTCTGCCGATTTGGAGTGTTTCTTTTTCTCTGCGGTGAGACGAGAGTAATCGCGGTTCGGATCTGCTTTTTCACAATGGAGTCGTTTCCCGAAGAATTCCGAGCCATTGAGCGCCGCCACTACCCTACCGGCATCTCCTTTCTTTACGTCAAAGAGTGCATAGCCGGGCATCAAGTCAATGCGCCCTACGTCAACTCGTTTTCCAACAACAAGGTGATTGAGCATATCAATGAGGTTTCCGGCATAGAAACCGTCGCGTTTGCCGGCACTGACATAGACTCGAGCCATACCTCCGGGGGCGGTGCGGCGATCCTTCTCTTGTTCGGTCGGAACTTTGTTTTTTTCCCGTTTATCTTTCTTGGGTTTCTCCAAGGGGATATTTTCAATTATCGGAGCATCTTTATAGTAGTCGAGCAAGCGATTGAATTCCAAAGAGAGCAATCGCTTCAAAAGATCGGAGCCATCGAGCCATTGGAGTTTGCGCTCAACGCCATGGAAATATTTGCCGATTGCATCTTCATTGACTTCCACTCGCTCCAAGCGGTCGGCAAGGTTGTAGATTTGTTTTTCGATGATATGGTCCGGAGTTGGCACCTCGCGATGTTCGAATGTCTTGCCGATTATGCGTTCAATGTCACGCATTTTGCCGCGTTCGCGACTGTGCATAATCGCGATTGACACCCCCGTCTTTCCTGCTCTGCCGGTTCGCCCTGAACGATGAGTATATACGGCAGGATCATCGGGCAAACCGTAGTTGATTACGTGCGACACGTTATCTACGTCAAGACCGCGAGCCGCAACATCGGTGGCTACGAGAATCGACAACACACGGTCGCGGAATTTCTTCATCACGATGTCACGCTGCTGCTGCGAGAGGTCGCCATGAAGAGAATCGGCATTGTAGCCGTCTTGAATCAGTGCATCGGCAATTTCTTGAGTTTCTTTTCGAGTGCGACAGAATATAATGCCATATATTCCCGGAGTGTTATCAGCGATGCGCTTAAGGGTGAGATATTTATCGGAGGATTTTACCATATAGAAAATATGGCGCACGTTCTCGGCTCCTGAATTTCGAGTACCTATAACAAACTCTTCGGGTGAGTGCATATACTTCTTTGCAATGTCGGCAATTTCTTTTGGCATTGTTGCCGAGAACATCAGCATTTTTCGTTCAGCAGGCACGTGAGCCAATATTGCATCAATAGAATCAAGAAAGCCCATGTTGAGCATCTCGTCAGCCTCATCTAAGACCACGGTATGGACTCCTCCAAGGTCCACTTCCTTGCGTTCAATGATGTCTATCAGACGTCCGGGAGTGGCAACAATAATTTGAACGCCGCGCCTAAGGGTTCGTATCTGACTCATAATTGAAGACCCGCCATAGACCGGTAAAACCTTTAGATTATCAATATATTTCGAATAATCAGCCAAGTCGGAAGCAATCTGCAAGCACAATTCGCGCGTTGGCGCAATAATAAGAGCCTGCGGACTGACTTCATCGGATTTTATGCGCTGCAATAAAGGGAGACCGAAGGCCGCCGTTTTTCCCGTTCCGGTTTGAGCAAGGGCAATAACGTCATTATCTTTTGTAAGCAAATGAGGTATTACTTTTTCCTGTACGGGCATGGGATACTCAAAGCCGAGGTCGGAAATGGCTCGCAGCAGAGGCTGACTAACTCCAAGGTCTTGAAATGTTTGCATCAATTAAAAGTTATCGGTAAATATTTTTGTGAAAGAGGGGCGACCGACTTTGTCGATCGCCCCGATACAGTAAATTTTCGAGTTATCGAATCAATGTTTTTACGCCGTTAATGATATAGACACCGGGGCGCAACGTCTTCGATGACAAGCGACGCCCTTGAAGATCATATATGCCTTCGCGAGCCGAGTCTTCCGCTGCATTGACTTCGTTGATGCCGTCTTGTTCTCCCATAACCAACACAGGTATATCCAAGGCGCAACCATCTTGAACATTGTGGGCATTATACGCAGGATATTCAACCCACGCATTCTGATAAATCACTCGAATGAGTGCATCGCCGAGAGCTGCATCAGCAGGCACTTCAACCGGCAAGTTTATGTCCATAACCGCGTGATAATTCGCCAAAATATTATCTTGAGGATATGTTTCACCGAATGATTTCAGAGTTTGCATTGATCCGCTCTGATACCAATCAACAAAGAAAGTTGCGTGGTTATAGCGCAAGTCTTGATAAACGACACCATCAGTAGCGGGTCCGGCTTGATTGGCTTTGACATTAAGGTTGAAATCCGTACCGACAACGACTGTCAGAGTTTCAGGCACCTTGGTGTAAAAATCGGGAGTTGAAGTCCATTCAACGTCGATATCGCCCTCCGCACCGGTAGTTTTCACTGACTTGATCCAGGCTTTACCGTCAGCGTGCATCGAACCTGCGGGTTTACCGTAAAATTCAAACTCGGGAAGAGTGGTAAAGCCTAATTCTTCATCATCTTCATTTACGATATTGAGAATAATGTCATAGGCCACGCCCTCGTGTATATCTTGAGCATAAGGGCCGAAGAACGTTTGCGGCTGCCAAGCATTCTGATACACTATGCGGATTCGAGCAGGTCCTGTCGGAGCATTTGTCGGGATAAGTATGGGCTGATTGATAACCATAACGTCATCATAGTTCGCGACAATGCTGGGGCCTTCGATCACCGAACCGTAAGTTGACAACTGTTGAAAGAATGAACTGTTTTCATAGTCAACAAATACTCCGGCATAAGTGTAGCGCAAGTCTTGATAAATCTGTGACTCACTGCGCGGACCCGCTTCATTAGCGATAAACTTAACGGTGAAACTCTGACCGGGTTTGGTTTCAATCACGTCGGGAAGAAGAGTATAAACACTTTGAGGAGCAGACTCTGAGACCCAATTAATATCGGTGAGTGCACCGGTGGACTCAATTGATTTAACATAGGTCAAACCTTCGGGGTGCATAGTGCCGTCGGGGATAGCATACTTAGCAATGTCAGTTGTAGAGGCTGAACCGATGCGTAGGGTTGCGTCATATACCGTACCTGAGCTGACAGGACCATTTGCTTTAGGCTCAGCCGCTGCATCAACAACGATACGCATGCGATAATCACCCTTACGAATATCATCCGGCAGAGTATAAGTCAGGGCAGTAAACTTCTCGCTATCCGCAAAAGTGAAATCATTGTCAAAATCCACCCAAACGCCTACTTTGGCATTAGTCGAAGTTGTAGCACCGACATTGATAGTGGCGCCGACTTCGGCCTTCACAATGGACTCAATAACATTATATAATTCATCGGGAGCCTCGGCAGCAGCGAATACTTTTACGTCATTGACAGCAAGTTCCTTCAAATAAGCGCCTTTGGTGCCTGTTGGCACAACATAACCCGCGCCCTTGCTCAAAAGAGGAGTGAAGCGCAAAGTATGAGTTAAGTCCACACCGGTGGGTATTAAATAACGGGCCCAAACGGTAGAACCACACGAGCCGTTACCGATGCCTTTTTGCTGATAGTCCAAGTGCAAAATCACTTCGGGACGCGGCACGAGCTCTTGATCGTGACCCACAACGTAGTCACTTTCAATGAAATGGAGAGCGGAGAATGATGCCTGGCCATCGGCTTCGATGAGTAGGCCGTAGGACGGATCTTCGGGCGAGGTGAGCTTCAGATAACGCAATTCTTCATGATTGCTCATGCTCTGCGGGCGCACGAAGTGTTCGTGTTGGTCAGTCACCGTTGAATTATAAACGGCAGCGAAACTTGCAGTTTTGCGGTCAGAATAATTGCTTAATGGTCCGCGAGCAAAGTATTCAAGATTTTCCAAAGCAGGATTAAGCGAGATGCTTTGTCCAAGACGCTGAATATCGCTCAGTTTATTATTATAGGTAGTGGTAACGTCCATTGTTCCGTTTGCATAGATAACGTAAACATTTGTGTAGGAAACCACACCAGGATTTTCAAAAGTGGCGGTTAGACGCACTGCCTTGGCACCGGTAGCATCGCCGTCCATGAAGTTACAATATAATTCCTTGCCGCCTACAGAATGTCCGGTCATAGTTGTCGGCGGAATGCCGCTATAGGGAGCATCGTTTTCAATCCAACGGAAGGAGTCAAATTTCAGACCTTGATTATTGTAAATATAATCATGACCGCCGAAATTCATGCTAATAAGATTTCCCGAGCCGTCAAACACATACTTGAAGCCTTCGCCGGAGATTTCTACAGGGCCGTTACCTCTGGTTTGCAGATTTGCAGGCATTTGCTTGTAGTTGATGCGAGCAAGCGCCGGACGCTCATTTACTGCAAATTGTTCTTCCGCAACACAATGACCTGCGTCTGCCCAATCACAATCTTCACGCAGGAGGAAACGTACTGTGAGCAAATACTCTGTATCTTTCGTAATATTTGTTTTGTAAGGAATTGCCAATTCTTTTGACTCTTCTGAGCCAACATTGAAATCAGTTATTGTGCCTGTTTCTGTCTCCACACCATCAGCACTGATACTCCATGCAACATAGAAGTCGGAAAGGTCAATGAAATCGTAAGTATTATTAACCGTGAGTTTTTTGGTATCGGCAGAGAAATTCGACATCTTGATCCACTGATGAACCTTCTTCACTTCTACAAGTTTCTGAGTCACCTTACGTTCGGGACCAACAACGCCATTACTCATGAAGTTGCCTTGGTGAGGTCCGGGATAATCATAACCGGTGCGATAATCACCTTCCTTATATGTTCCGGCAAGAATTTCTTTCGGGTCATAAATTGCTTGGTCAGCCCAGTCCCATATACAACCGCCGATAATACGACGTGAATTTTCGATATAATCCCAATAATCTTGATAGTTACCGAGCGACTGACCCATTGCATGAGCAAATTCGCAGAAAAAGTGAGGACGGGTATCACCGCTCATATCGGCAGAAATAACGTCTCTCTCATAGGGATACATCTTGGAAGTGAAATCGGAGTAGGAATAATCTTCCTGTCCTTCATAGTGAACCATACGATCATCCAACGCATCGATAGCATTACGACAATCGCGGAAATTAGTTCCGTTTTTTGACTCATTACCCATGCTCCAGAAGATTACAGACGGGTGATTGCGATCACGGAGCACCATACGAACCTGACGGTCAACAAAAGCGGGACTCCAAGACGCATTGCTCGAAAGTCGACCTTCCATAGCGTGTGCTTCAAGGTCGGCTTCGTCCATAACATAAATACCGAAATGGTCATAAAGAGCCATCATTTTAGGCGCTTGCGGACAATGCGAAGTTCTTACCGTATTGATGTTGAATTGCTTATACAGGAGCACGTCTTTCATCAGCGTTTCGAGGTCCTGAGTACGTCCTAAAATGGGGTGAGTGTCCTGACGGTTCACACCCTTGAAGAATACCTTCTTACCATTGATATAGATAAACGTACCTTGCTGTTCAATTCTGCGGAAACCATACTTGGTTGCAAAGGCTTCTGTTTCATTACCATTACCGTCTTCTAAAGAGAAAACAACAGTGTAAAGATTCGGGGTTTCAGCTGTCCAAGGAGACAAATCGGTAAGCGAAGTTTGAGAGGAAATAGTTGTCTTGCGTCCGGCTGACAGACTTACGGCTTCCTCGGCAAGAGTTGCTACTCGAGTTTTGCCGTCGGGGGCAACGAGATACGCTTTAGCGGTTCCGGTAAATGCGGCGTCTGAGCGATTCTCAACTTCCATTTTCAATTTCAGAGTACCGGCAGTATATTTGCTTGCCTTGGTCGGCAGACATGAGATATAATGATCGCGAATAAACGTTTGAGGCACAGCGGTCAGCGTAACGTCACGGAAAATACCGCCGTATCTGAACATATCCTGATCTTCAATATAAGAGCCATCGGTCCATTTAATCACTTTCACTGCCAATGAGTTTTCACCCACTTTTGCAAAGTCAGTAATATCAAACTCATGGTCGGTATTAGCGGCTTGAGTGTAGCCGACAAATTGACCGTTAACCCAAACGTAGGCACCGGAATAAATGCCTTCGAAATTCAAGAAAAGCTGCATTCCGTTCCAATCATTCGGAACGGTAAACGTTGTTAGATATGAGCCGGTAGGATTTGTATCATATCCGTCATTATCAGCTCTGCGCACGATTCGCGGGCATTGTGAAGCATCAAAAGGATAATCCACATTAACATACATAGGCGTATCGTAGCCTTGCATCTGCCAACAGGAAGGCACAGGAATTGTTGCCCAATTCGATGAATTATAGTCGAGACGATAAAAATCTGCCGGAGACTCTTCAGGAGTCGGAGCATAGTTGAACTTCCACCGGCCGTTCAAGCTCTTGCGCAGCGAAGATTTCGGCTCAACCCAAGGAGTACGAAAATACTCTGTGTCGGCAGTTAGTTCCGAAATGGTTTTATACGGAACATAGGTCGCATGCGCATTCTCTTTATTAACGGCAAAAACCGTTTGGTCTTGTCGCCAAGAGTCTTGCGGTTCGGTCACCCGATCTGCACCAAATGCCGAAAGGGGCATCAGCAGCAACGATGCAAAAACAATCTTGTTCATAAATGATATTGATTTAAGCAATTGATAATGATTAACGGGGTCAAAGTTACGAAAATTTCGCAACCTACGCAACCCACCGGATATGTGTATTATACCAACAACAAAACGAATAATTGGGCAATAATAACCCTCGCAAACATTGATACGGGATAGACAGTGGCATATGCTACAGCCGGACCGTCACCTTCACAAATCCCATCGGCATAATCCATTGCCATGGGATTTGCCATTGCGCCGGATAGCATTCCGCAAGTTTCGCCAAAACTCACCTTCCAAACGCGCATGGACAATATCGCCATTATTAACACCGGCACTATGGTAATTATGAAGCCTGACAAAATCCATATTGGTCCGTCCGACGTCATCACTGTATCTACGAAATTCGCTCCCGAACTGAGTCCCAGGCATGCCAAAAACAAACTCAAACCTATACCACGAAGCATCAAATTGGCAGAGCGAGTCGTATACGTAACAATCCTGAAACGCGGACCGAAGCAACCAATGAGTATCCCAACTATAATCGGACCGCCGGCCAACCCCAAACGAACGGGAGTTTCTATCCCGGGAACAAAAAAGGGCACACTGCCAACAATCAAGCCTAAAACCATCCCCACGAAAATAGCAGCCAAATTAGGCTCGCGCAAGTCGGTTGCAACGTTCCCAAGCACCCGCTCCACATTCTCAATAGCTTTGGCTTCGCCAACAACCGTCAACCTGTCGCCAATTTGCAGGACTAAACCGGGAGTAGCCAATAGTTGCACGCCGGAACGCAGCACTCGAGTAATATTTATCCCGTAAGAATTACGCAGACGCAGAGAACCGAGCCTCCTACCATTAATTTCGCGCTTTGTAACTATAACATGTTTTGAAATCATGGAAGAATCTATTGCATTCCAATCGATATCTTCGCTATTCCAATCCGTTTGCTCTTGTTCGCCGAATAACACTGTTAAAGTCGGAGCATCTGCTTCAGTAGTAATAACCAACAACCGATCCCCATCGTGCAACACCGTGTCCGACGTTGGAATACACACCTTGCCTCCTCGCCATAATCTTGAAATAACAAAACTATGCGGGGCAAATGATGCAATCTCTTTCACAGTCCTACCAAACACTCCGGGGTTATGTACCTGAAACGCGGCTATATACGTCTGATTCGTTTCTTCATGTGAATGACAGTTCAAATCTTTACGAGTGGCAAACAACTTCCTAACGACTGCAAAAGCCAATATGACTCCCACAACTCCCAATGGATATGTCACCGCACAACTAAGAGCCGCATTTGCCGCCGGTTCGTCCAATTGTGCTAAAGTTTCTTGCGCTGCGCCCAATGCCGGGGTATTCGTCGTTGCGCCACTGAGAATGCCAACCATGTCAGACATCGGCACACCCCCGACCACCACCATTCCTACTGCCAATAATGTGCCTAACAGAACCGTGGTCAAACCCAACATATTCAGCTTAACACCTCCGCTTCTGAATGAAGCGAAAAAGCCCGGTCCGACTTTTAATCCGAGTTCATACACGAACAAAACCAACCCAAAACTTTGGGCATATTGAAGCATTTGCGAATCAATTGAAATTCTAAAATGCCCGGCTAAAATACCGACAAAGAACACAAAAGTAACGCCGAGCGATACTCCCATGATCTTAATCTTACCCAATCCCAAGCCGACAGCAATTATGACCGAAATAACGATAACGGCTTGAAGTGGAGAATGAGTCACAAATAAAGAGTCAATCCAATTCATAGTTTTGCACGTGCAAATTTAAGTGATTTAACGAATATTTACAATAATTCTGCGTAAATTTGCACCTAATTTTTGATACTATATTGTGCGTACACGCGCTTTCCATATATTTTGCCTCTTGCTGGTCGGTTTTTTGACTACTTTTGCGCAAGTTCCCGACAACGTCGGGAGGGTTAGTCACACTATTGCCTCTGACTCGGTACAAAATCCAACCGACTCAATAGGCAAAGTATCTCGCATTCGCCGACAGAAAGTAGACCTTGAAAATCCCGTTAATTTTCAATCGTCTGACTCAATGGTTATCATTGGCACCAGCAAAACCTTCATGTATGGCTCCGGTAAAGTAACCTACGGCGACCTTGCTCTTAATGCCGAAAACATTGACATGGACCTTAAGACCAGCGATGTTAACGCAAGTGGACGCACAGACTCGATAGGAAACGTTATCGGTTCGCCTGAGTTTGCCAATGCAGGTGATACATATAATTCTGAGAAAATGAGCTACAATTTTAAAACCGAACGCGGTTTTATTACCAACGTAGTCACTCAGCAAGGAGAAGGTTACCTCACCGGTGGTAAGTCCAAGAAAATGGAAAACGGCGAATTTTTTATTCAAGACGGGCAATACACGACATGTGAGGACCATGATGACCCGCATTTCCATTTCCAAATAACTAAAGGTAAAGTCAAACCCGGAAGCAACATTGTGACAGGTCCGGCATACTTGGTACTCGCCGGGCTTCCCCTACCCTTAGCCGTACCTTTCGGATATTTCCCTTTCACAAAAAAATACTCCTCGGGCATCATTTTTCCAACCATTGGCGATGATTACCGCAGAGGTTTCTACCTTGACAATGGTGGCTATTATTTTGCCATTAACGACAACATTGATTTGGCGCTTACAGGTCAAATTTACACTAAAGGCACATGGGGGCTTAATGCTCGCTCCAGTTACTCAAAACGTTACAAATTCTCCGGCAACTTCTCCATTAGCTACCTCAACACCGTTGACGGAGAAAAAGGTTCTGCCAATTACTCGCGAGCCACAAACTTTCAAGTAACGTGGAGCCACCAGCAGGATGCTAAATTCAACCCTAACATGACGTTCTCGGCAAGCGTGAATTTTGCAACAAGCGGATATTCGCGCAATAATGTGAACTCTTACTATAATTCTGCTTTTACGGAAAACACCAAGAGTTCAACTGTCAATATGACCTATCGTTTTCCCGGAACCAAATGGACTCTGTCAACCGGGTTTAACATCACTCAACGTTCCTCAGACGGCACTCTCAACGTGTCGTTACCTAACTTGTCGGTATCGTTGTCACAAGTGGCACCGTTTAAACGAAAAAGAGCAGTAGGTGCCGAAAAATGGTATGAAAAAATTAAATTATCATACTCCGGACAACTCCAAAACTCTCTGACAGCAAACCAAGACGAATTTTTCAAGAAGTCTCTTATCAAGGATTGGCGTAACGGCATGCGCCACTCCGTTCCCATTTCCGCTACCTTCCAATTATTCAAATATATCAACATCACGCCATCAATTTCTTTAAACGACAGAATGTATACCCAAAAGGTAAAGCGCCAATGGGACCCCGTTGCATCTGCCGAAGTGTGTGATACAACATACAGCCTATATAACGTTTTTGACTTTAATGCTTCGCTGGGGCTTTCTACTAAAATCTATGGCTTTTGGCAACCGCTATTCGGTAAAAAAGTTAAAATGATACGCCACGTATTGACTCCCACCATATCAATTTCCGGCTCGCCTGACTTTGGTGCGCCCGGCTGGGGCTACTACGGGAGGTACACCTACACCGACTCTCGCGGTAAGGAACAAGAAAAAGTTTATTCCATGTTCCCCAATGCTATTTTCGGAGTTCCCGGACGCGGAAAAAGCGGCATCGTGAGCGTATCATTGGCCAATAACCTCGAGATGAAAGTTGCCACGAATGATTCGGTTGGCGAAAAAAAGATTTCGCTCATTGAGAATTTCACCGTAAGCCAAAGTTATAATTTTGCTGCCGACTCACTGAATTGGAGTAACATAAACACGTCTATTCTCCTGCGTCTCACCAAGGGATTTAACCTCAATCTTTCTGCAACATGGGACGTTTACACCTATAAACTCAACGAATACGGCAATCCATATCGCTGCAATGTTACCCGATTGCAAGCCGGAAAAGGACTCGGACGCCTGTCCTCAACCGGCACAAGTTTTTCATACAACTTTAATAATGCCACCTTTACCAACCTTTTCCGCAAAATTCGCAAGCGAAAAGATACCGATTCGGAGTCTGATTCCGACTCGGAAGAAAATACCCGTTCAGCAAGGTCAAATCGTCAACGAAGAGGAGGCAGCAACGCCGGCAGCTCAAATGAATTCACCGATGAGGGGTATTTCAAATGGGAATGCCCTTGGAACTTCTCTATCAATTATTCAGTCAACTACGGATATGGTGACTTCAACAAGGAGAAAATGGAATACAACGGGCGACTGACCCACAACCTCAGTTTCTCGGGCTCTATTCGTCCTACACCCGACTGGAATCTGAGTTTTTCTGCCTCTTACGACTTTAAACTCAAAAAAATCGCCTATATGAACTGCAACATCAGTCGAGATCTTCATTGCTTCACCATGACCGCAAGTTTCGTTCCCATAGGCCCTTACAAAAGCTATAATTTCCATATCGCCATTAAGTCATCAATGCTTAGCGATATTAAATACGATAAACGCTCATCTTATTCTTCCGGCATCGAATGGTACTAAACATAAACAAACCGTTTCATCTTGAATCAGGCGAAGTTTTGCCTGAACTCACAATTGCATACCACACATTCGGGACCCTCAGTGCCGAAGCCGACAATGTGATTTGGGTGTGTCACGCTTTGACCGCAAACAGCGACGTGGCCGATTGGTGGCCAAACACTGTTGAACCCGGTTGTTTCCTCGACCCGGAGAAATATTTCATTGTCTGCGCAAATATCATAGGCTCCCATTACGGCACAACCGGTCCGTTAAGTATTAATCCGACTACCGGACAGCCCTACTACGATACTTTTCCGCAAATGACTGTGCGTGACATGGTTCGCGCTCATCAACTCTTGGCAGCCCACCTCGGCATTTCAAAAGTAGAGCTCCTAATCGGAAGTTCGCTCGGCGGTTTTCAATGTATGGAATGGGCAGTTATGGAACCTGATTTCCCACGCCGAATCGCACTGATTGCCACATCGGCTGTCACCTCTCCATGGGCTGCCGGATTCAATGAAACGCAGCGAATGACCATATTGGCAGACACAACCTACGGAACGAACTCTCCCGATGCCGGAATGCGCGGATTAGCCGCTGCACGCGCCAATGCCTTGCTAAGCTATCGTGGTCCTGCCGCATATAATCTGACTCAAGCTGATCAAGGAGCCGAAACCGACCCCGAAAATCCGTTCCGACGTCGTGTGCACTCATATCAGGTCCACCAAGGAGATAAACTTTGCGCCCGATTCAATGCTTACAGCTATTTCCGATTAACTCGCGCCGTTGATTCTCATGATATCGGCCGAAATCGCGGCGGAATTGCTAAGGCTCTCGCCGACATTAAAGCCAAAACTCTCGTTGTCGGTATCACGTCCGATATCCTCTTCACCCTCGCAGAGGCTCAAGAGTTGGCTCAGCATATCTCAAATGCCCAATTGGAAACCATTGAAAGCGACTTCGGTCACGATGGCTTCCTCGTCGAACACAAAAAACTAAACACCATAATTAATCGTTTCATGCAGCTATGACCCACCGCAAAAATCTTACAATAGGCCTTTTCGGCTTCGGCACAGTTGGCCGCGCGCTTTTTGACCTGATTGCAACAACCAAACCCTCAGGAGTTGAAATCAAAACTATCTGCGTTCGCTCTAACAGCAAAGAACGCGGCGTCACCGCTAACTTCACTACTAATCCCGACGACATTTTCAACGACCCCGACATTAATCTTATCGTCGAACTGATTGACGATGCCGAAGCTTCGCTCTTTATCATTCGTCGAGCACTGCAAAAAGGGCTCACCGCAGTTTCCGGAAACAAAAAAATGCTCGCGGCTCATCTGCCCGAATTGATTGAGCTTCAAACCAAACATAACGGAACCCTGCTCTACGATGCCTCCGCCTGCGGCAGTATCCCGGTGATTCGCAACCTTGAAGAATACTATGACAACGACTTGCTAATATCGGTCAAAGGCATTCTCAACGGTTCATCGAACTATATCCTCACAAAGATATTCAAGGAAGGCATCTCCTATGACGAAGCTCTGCGCCAAGCTCAAGAAGCCGGATTTGCCGAAAGCGACCCGAGTCTCGATGTTGACGGTTGGGATGCGCTGTCTAAGCTCGTTATTATTACGGTTCATGCGTTTGGAACCTACGTGGAGCCGTCGCGAATATTTACCTTCGGCATCTCCAACCTCAGCAATGCAGACATTACATTTGCCAACGAAAAAAATCGACGTATCAAACTCGTTGGCCACGTTGAAAAGCTCGCCGACGGACGCATCTGCATGTGCGTAGTTCCGCAGCTCCTGTCCCAAGACAAGTATATTTATGGCGTTGACGATGAATTCAACGGAGTGGTCATCAAAGGGCTTTGCTACGACAAGCAATTCATGTTCGGTCGAGGAGCTGGCGGATTTCCAACCGGATCTGCAATTCTCAGCGACATAACCGCTTCACAATACGACTATCGCTATGAGTACAAAAAGCGAAACTCTCATGCCGGTAATCTGCCTGAATTTACCGAAGACGTACACTTCCGCATCTATTACCGCTACGTTCGTCCTCAAGACCTGAATCTCCTTGAGTTTGACTCAATTAGCGAGAAATACACCTCGGAAGCCTACAACTATGTGGTCGGAATCACTTCTCTGCGTGCGCTGCAAGCCGCTGCGCCCGAACTAAGAAAGCGCAACGTGTTCCTCGCGGCATATCCTCGCGATTAAGATTTGCACCATCGACAAATTTTTCGTATCTTTGTCACTAACCTAAATACTCTTCATTTAATCCATGGAAAATATAACAGACCTTTTCGAACAAATCCTGAAAAACAATCGCGCCGTCGATCTTGCCGAAGCTGAGTTCAAGCGCATGATTGCCGACGATGATGAACTCCATGAGCAATATCGGGAGTGGTGCGATGAAACCGGCCACACGGAACGCCGAGGTTTTCTTGACTTTGCCGAGGAATACATTGCGGACCAAAATGAAGTTTGGGACACCCTAAATGATGAATACGACAACTAATGACCGCTTCCCTGCGGAATGGGAACCACACGGCGCAGTGATGCTGTCGTGGCCCCACTCTGCCACTGATTGGAACTATATGCTCCAAGAGGTGCAAGAATGCTACCGTGCAATCATTGATGCCCTGCTCATGGTCGGAGAGCGTGTGATTCTCCTCGCCCCGAAAGATGAAGCACCGGACTTAAGCCTTCCCGGACTGCAAATCATTCATATTGACACTAACGATACTTGGATTCGCGACTACGGTCCGCTAACCCTTGCATCAGGCTCCCTGCTCGACTTCCGATTTAACGCTTGGGGGCAAAAATTTGCCTCAAACTTCGATAACCAAACCACTCGCACCCTCGCTGAGCGCAATGTTATTACCGCCCCGGTACTGTGCCATAAAGACTTTGTCTTTGAAGGAGGCTCAATCGAATCCGATGGCTGCGGTACCCTGCTGACCACTTCATGCTGCCTCCTTGCCCCGAATCGAAATGAGCCAATGACTCGTGAGGAAATTACGCGCCAAGTTCTGACTCGACTTCATGCTCGCAAACTCCTCTGGCTCGAATGCGAACCGCTCCCCGGCGACGACACAGACGGACACATTGACACCATTGCCCGACTCGCACCCGGAAATACGATTGTTTACACCATCGAGTCTCACCGTGAGCAGCTGCAACAAATGACCAACGCCGACTCTCTGCCATTCAACCTTGTCCGTCTGCCCATGCCCGACCCCATTTCGGACCCCGATGACGGCTCTCCTCTGCCGGCTACGTACGCAAACTATCTCGTGACCGAAAAGGCGGTCTTGATGCCAACATATAACCAACCTGACAATGACAACAACGCTCGGCGAGTCCTTCAAACCGTATTCCCCGACCGTCAAATCATTCCGGTTGACTGCCGAGCCCTTATCCGTCAGCATGGCTCGCTCCATTGCGCTACTATGCAAGTACCATTCAACGCTTTTTCCTTTTCATGAAAACAGGCATAATCCAACAACACAACACCGGCAATTTGGCCGATAATCGCGCACGCATTGCTGAAAAAATAAAAGCCCTCGCAGCCCAAGGGGCAAAACTCATCGTGAATCAGGAACTTCACGAAGGTCTATATTTCTGCCAAACCGAAAATGTGGATCTCTGCTCTTTGGCTGAACCGATTCCGGGACCATCAACCGAGTTCTACGGCTCGCTGGCACGCGAAACCGGAACGGTCATTGTCACTTCACTCTTTGAGCGACGCGCACCCGGCTTGTATCATAACACCGCCGTGGTCCTTGATTCCGATGGCTCCATTGCCGGCAAATATCGTAAGATGCACATTCCCGACGATCCCGCATACTATGAAAAATTTTATTTCACTCCCGGCGACCTCGGCTTTGAACCGATTTCCACTTCAGTGGGCAAGCTCGGAGTATTAGTGTGTTGGGATCAATGGTACCCCGAAGCTGCGCGCCTAATGGCTCTCAAAGGTGCCGAAATCTTGATTTACCCTACTGCGATTGGCACTGAAAGCACCGACCCCAAAGAGGAACAAGAACGCCAACGCACGGCATGGATAACCATACAGCGCGCTCATGCCATTGCCAACGGACTCCCCGTGGTCAGCGTCAACCGCGTAGGCTACGAACCCGACCCCTCGGGAGTCACCGGAGGCATCACGTTCTGGGGTTCAAGTTTCGTATGCGGCCCTCAAGGCGAATTCCTCCACCGGTCGCCAAACGATAGCGAAGACATTGCGGTTATCGACATCGACATGCAACGCAGTGAAAACGTGCGCCGTTGGTGGCCCTTCCTCCGCGACCGACGCATCGATGCCTATTCAGGTCTCACTTCGCGTTTTCTCGACTGAAAGCCAAACCGCTTCTGAACATTTTCATATAACCGAATGTTGGGTATAATAAAATCACCCAACATTTTTTTATGCTATGACTACTAAAAAACTTCTTTCCCTCGCATTGCTGATGCCGCTCCTCGGCTTTCTCACTGCATGCGATGATGATTCAAATGATCTGCCCGATGTGGATATCAAAGTGGTAATGACCGGAGCCACTCAAGACCCCACCGACAATACCCTCCACATCACCCAAGGCACCCCCTTGGTCATCGAAAGCATAACGGCAGAACCGCGCAACGGCAAAGAAGCCGTGCTCGGACTCACCACATACTACCTGAACGGAATGCCAACGTTTCAAACAGTTCTTCCGCCTTTTACAGCCACTCTCAACACTTCCTCGCTGATTCCCGGCTCATATAAACTGCAAATTCGCACGTCGGTCTATCAAGTTGACAAGTCGGCAGCCGTATGCTTGCTCACGTTCAACCTAATCGTTGACGAACCGGTAAGCGACGAACCCGGCGAACCATCAACGCTCACCATCGTTCACTCCGGAGAGGAAGCCCTGTTCGAAAAATAACGCCCCTCCCCTTCTCTCTCTCATAATTAATCATCGGTCGTCGCCGCTGCCGTGGAGCTGATTCCGCGCAGCGCGCGACGCTAATTTTTCCACGTTCATCCGCGCCACCTCCTCAAGCGTATAGCCCAAGTCTCGTGCCATTGCTGCAACATACCACATCACATCGCCCAACTCCCGGGCAATATCTGCCCTATGCGCCGCATCAAACTGCCCGTCATTGTCGCGAATAGTCTTCTTAACCTTGTCGGCAACCTCGCCGGCCTCGCCCGTCAAGCCGAGGACAGGATACACGATTGAACGCTCTCGTGGATAAATTGCGGTTCGAAGTGCCGCATCTTGATATTCATTAAGTGTCATCATACGCTCGCAAAATTACGCAAAAATCCTATTCCCTCCAAACTGCCTCAATATCGTCTCCTCGCACGCAACTTCACCGTAAAAATTGCATGCAGAGAAATTTGTGTATATGTATTAGCCATACCCAAATGTAGGAATAAATTCGATTCCTCACAAATATACGACAGACGTTTCGCAGCTACGCAGCTATTTCGGGAAGGAGAACGCATAAACAAACCCGAGCTGCGCATCGCTAACGCGCTGCTTGCACGGGCCTACACAAAAATCGCTGCTACGCAGCTAATTCGCCGCTACGCGGCTACCCCGACCCACAAAATTGCTGCAGAGCAGCAAGAAGCCGCAGAGCGGCGCCACCCGACTCACAACAAACAGCTGCAGAGCAGCAAAAAGCCGCAGAGCGGCGACACTCGGTTAGCCTCATGCAAGCAGCGCGTTAGCGATGCGCAGCGTGAGGTCAAAAACGTACGCTCCCCAAAAGAAAGCCGCGTAGCGGCGACACCCCGACCCACAAAACAGCCGCAGAGCGGCGACACTCGCTTAGCCTCATGCAAGCAGCGCGTTAGCGATGCGCAGCGTGAGGTCAAAAACGTACGCTCCCCCAAAGAAAGCCGCAGAGCGGCGGCACCCCGACCCACAAAACAGCCGCAGAGCGGCGTCTCTCGCTTAGCCTCATGCAAGCAGCGCGTTAGCGATGTGCAGCGTGAGGTCAAGAACGTACGCTCCCCAAAAGAAAGCTGCGTAGCTGCGACACCCTAACCACACTCCCGCCCCACAAACCACTCGCCGCCAAATAAATAACGGCGGAGGCTGCACCGAATTACTCGGGCAGCCTCCGCTATGATTTGAGAATTTACGCGCTATGAATTAGAACGCATACTTGGTGGCCTTATTACCCTGCTTGAGGATATAGATACCCTTGCCGGGAGCAGCTACGCGACGACCATTCAGGTCATACCACTGTGCCTCTCCGGCCTCGCTGCCTTCAATCTCAACAATACCGGTGGTGTCGGCAAACTTGATGGTGCTGAGATTACTTGTCCAGCCATTCACTTCTGCGTAATATGAGAGAACGCCAAAAGAATTAATAGTCAAACCTTCAGCGGGCACTTCAGTATATCCATCGGCTGCTGCCACTGCGGCAATGCCATCTTCTTCAAATTTGTAATAAACCTTAACGAATTCATCGGCAGTGGTAGCAAATTCAAGAGTTGCGGGCAATTGTGAAATAATTGTTGGAGCATTTTGCTCTCCTATATATACCGTAGGTTCAGGAAGCGTCCAAATAATTGCAATCGAATCTACATATTGTGCATCACTCTTAGAGCGCAAGCCAATATAACGGAAATCTTCGGTAAACACAATGGTTTGTTCCGCACCTTCATCAATATTCTTCTCACCGAGGCTTTCTGCCTCTGTATTATAAAGTTCAGTGGGTGCAGTAAATGCTGTCTGTTGACCATAGAAACTCAATGCTCTATTACTATTGGTATTGCTGTTCCACTTAATCGTTGCAGCCTGCGCAACCAATCCATACTTATTTGCGCTAACCACGATACCGGAATTACTGTTCTTTGAACGTAGCTGAATTGATTCGTTGCCGCCGGCCATTTGCGCGGTATAAGTAAGCCCACATTCTTCCGATACATAGGTCACCTCTTTGTAAGTTGAGCCTGAAACGCCAAAGCAAGACAGAGTCAACACATCACTAATCAAAGTAGCCTCAATAGTCTGTTCCTCTACTGTAACGGTGAAATTAACCGTCTTATCTTGACCGCCAAGGCTCGCACTTACACTGAAAGAATATTCTCCAACTGCTTCAGGAGTCCAAGTAAACGAGCTGCCTTCAACTTCAACGAGATCTCCTTCGTCAATAGTGTAGCTCATGGCTTC
Organism: Bacteroidales bacterium; assembly: GCA_015061005.1. GTDB lineage: Bacteria > Bacteroidota > Bacteroidia > Bacteroidales > Muribaculaceae > UBA3263. Next base: position 51,162 of record SUXJ01000008.1, on the reverse strand, counting down.
TGCATTTGCTGCTGAAATGGTCACGGGCGTACCAACAAACGCTCCGCACATGTGCCCTTCATCCAATACAAAGTCGTTAAACATAATCGCACCAAGCTCTATCACGGTCAAAGTATACGATACTTCTACGTCTTTATATGTTTCGCTATCTTTGATAGCAGCCGTGATAGTCGTTTCGCCTGCAGCAAGAATGCTTACTTTACCTTCACCATCTACAGTCGCAACCTCAGTGTTTGATGAGCTATACTTAACTTCTTCTGCGGCAGTTTCAGGATTAACCGCTAAAATCGGTTCCATAAAGGCATCACCATAAACTGCACTACATTCCGTTTCAGAGAAAGTCAGTGTAACATCCTCGCGAGTATCAGGAGTTTCAGTCACGCTAACAATATAGATTTGCTTGGTAGAGTTGTAAACCGCACCTATAGCAACGATTGTTGCATTTTCAGTAGCAGCCAACGACAAACCAAAACGATCAAATGCAGAGATTGAGTTTGTGCCGTCAGTGACGGTTGCATTAGTACCGCTAACTCCTGTAATATCAACCCCTGTAAGAATAACGAAGTCGCAAGGAGCAATTTCTTCTGCGAGAGTCACTGCTTTGGGCTCAATAGGAGTGCCTTCAGTTGCTTCGCCGAAAGTAGATGCATCGGGAATCAATTCATCCATACCTCCAAATTCTGTATATGTGCCTGCAATGCCGGTCAGTACGTCACCATTCTGATATGTATTCGACAAAGTGCCGTAAACCATCATGTTAGTTGTTCCATCGGTGATGAACATATACTTCTTATCGGGGCTCTGATAGTAAACAGTCACAGGCTCAGAAATAACAGTAGTAGTTTCTGGCTTTGCTGCGAGGAAATCAGTTAGAGACGATACATTAACGGTTACATTCAAAGTATACGATACTTCTACGTCCTTATATGTTTCGCTTTCTTTGATAGCAGCCGTGATAGTAGCTGTACCGGCGGCGCCAACGAGAGTTACTTCACCGCTTGTGGGATCTACAGTAGCGACTCCTGTATTATCTGAGCTGTACTTAACCTCACTTGCTGCCTCAGCAGGATTTACAGTCAAAGTCGGCTCAGTAAAGGGATCACCATAGGTAATTGTGTATGACTCTTGAGCGGGAGTGAAAGTCAGAGTCGCTTCCTCGCGAGTATCAGGAGTTTCACTACCGTAAGTCACTACAATTTTTGTCCACCGTGCTTGTTTATCACCTATGGTAAATACTACAGTAGATGTACCGACCCCATCTGCAGTCCAAACGGTATTGTCAGATGAAAAAGACCCACTATCAGCAGTCATGGTTCCTCCGTTATAAGAAGAACTTGAAAATGTAGATTCAATTTTTGTGATTAAATAAGTATCTGGTACACTAAAAGTTACAGTATTACCCGTATATGCTCGAAAATTTGTTCCATTTGTATAGTATTTAGGGACGGAATTAGAGTGTGAACCTTTGTCGCCTAATATTGTCACAGGCTCAATTGACGTTTCTTCAACTACCGTATCAACCGTATACAACTCCGCAAAAACAAAAGTTACTGTTTGAGTTGCAGGGGCTTCCTCAACTGTTACGTTGAACGTTTGAGTGTCGGATTTTGACGCCAAGGTTGCTGTTACTACAACGGTATAAGAGCCAACTTCAGTAGGAGTCCAGCTGCTGGCAACGACTACATCGCCGCCATTAACTGTGTATGAAATAGATTCAGCATTTTCTGCAGAGAAAACTACCTCAGAATTAGCATAAACAGTCAAATCAGTTGCTTCAGAACCATTAGCCTTGATAGCGCCAAGGGTAATTACGTTCAATTCGTATGAAACAGTGCTTGCATTATAGGTTTCATCGCCGGCAAACTCAGCAGAAATTGTAGTCTGACCCGCGCCAACAATAGCGACTGTACCATCAGAATCAATAGTTGCTACGCTTTCATTAGATGATTCATAAGTAACAGTCAAATCATTAGGATTAGTCAAATTGGGAGCGTCAAAAGCCTCGCCTAAAACTACCGAATAAGAGCTCTCACCAGTCCACGAAATCTCAGGATCTGCCAACTCTGCATCACCGCCACTTCCCTCATCTTCAAGTGTTACGACCATTGACGAAAGCGTACTAGTAGCAGTCATTATGAAATCAAGCACAACTTCACTCCCAGATGTTTGGATCTCAAAACTTGAACCAGACACTGCTTGCCCATTTATACTAGTAATTTTATCTGTTACAATTGTGAACCTCACTGCTGTAATATTTCTATTACCTGCAGAAAGTGTCATTTTTGCCTGTGTCTTATAAACACGCATACCATCTGACCAAAGTCTCCATCCATTTCCGCTGACCGTGTTGAGAGTTACAATAACTCCACCATTATCAGTGAGGCTTGTTCCATCAGCATGATACCCACTTGCTCCTCGTGCCAAACCATAATCCTGTGTTAAAAAGTCAAATGTAACCTCCTCTGCGGACATCATAGATGTACCTATGAGTACAGTCAACAATGTTAGTAAAAATTTTTTCATAAATGATTGAATATGTGTTAATTATTTGATTGATTTATTTTCCAAGCGAGATAATGTACCTATATAACTATGCAAAGTTACGCACAATAATTACCCTCCCCAAATTTTTAACACCCCTTAACTATAATTAACATGCAAATTCACAACAACGTCCGACTGCGAACGTGTGGCAGCACACATCTTCAAAAGAAGTCAGCGGAGAAGCAAGCACGCATCGCCATAGCTCAAGAAGCGATAATCGGGGTCAGCAAGGGCGTGGGCATACATTTTACGCCAATCCTCACCTATAAAGGCACTAACCAAAAGCAGGAGGGTTGACTTGGGCTGATGAAAATTTGTGATGATTCCGCTAACAACCTGATAATCATAACCGGGCGCAATGATTACTCGCGTTGACGCAACAAGCCGCTCACCGCAAACTGCCGCCAACGCCTCAAGAGCCGCCTTGCGACTCAGCCGAGGGTGATCGGAAGAATATGGATACCACTGTGGTAACTCATTGATGGCAAGGCCTTGCGATGCCATGCAACCTAAGTGGTAAAGACTCTCAAGCGTACGCACGGAAGTAGTGCCAACGGCAACGATGGGGCGTTCCGTCTGTGCCAATTCAAGAATGAGGCTGCGTTCCACACAGATAAACTCGCTGTGCATCTCATGCTCGCCTATCAGCTCGGACTTGACCGGCTGAAAAGTACCCGCTCCAACGTGGAGGGTCAATTCCCTACGCTCCATGCCCGCGGCATCAACCGCGTGAAGCACCTCCGGAGTGAAGTGTAACCCGGCAGTAGGCGCAGCCACCGAACCCTCAATTCGGGAAAACACGGTTTGATAATCATCGTGGTCGCTATCTTCTGTGGGTCGATTCAGATAAGGCGGTATGGGCAACTCTCCTGCTGCAGCTATCACCTCGGCAAAAGTAGCAGTGCCGGTCCAAGTGAACTCCACTACTGAGGCATTTCCGTCCTTACTGATTCGCCGAGCCGTCAATTCAATATCCGACTCCCCGATGGCGACCTTGCCACAAAGCGGAGCATCCTTCCAGCGCTTACTGTTCCCTACGAAACACTGCCACTGCACCCCTTCTTCGCCTCCACAAGCAAAGCTCACTGCATAATCTGCCGGAGCAATAGGTTCAAGGCAAAAAATCTCAATCAGCGCGCCGCTCTCTTTGCGAAAACGCAATCGCGCATTGATAACCTTAGTGTTATTGTAAATCAGCAACGACTCCGACGGAAGCAACTCCGGCACTTCGCTGAAAATGCGGTCATCGAAACTACCATCGGGCTTACGCACCAGGAGCTTACAGCGATCGCGCTCAGGCAGAGGATGCTTGGCAATACGTTCATCGGGGAGAGGGTAATTATATGCTTCTATATTGATATGCTGAGGATTCATTCGCGATAATACACGCGCTTAACGCGCGGAGAAACTGAGGTTAATACTTCGTAAGGAATAGTGGAAAGGGAATCGCTTACACTGCTTACGGGTAAATTTTCGCCGAAAAACTCCACTGAATCACCTACGGCAACATCAGGAACGTCGGTAACATCTATCATACACGCATCCATACAAACATTGCCTAAAACGGGACAGAGAACTCCCTTGAGCCACACCCTGCCCACGCCGTTTCCCAAACGGCGATCAAGGCCGTCGGCATATCCTACGGGCACAGTGGCCACTTTTGACTGTCGACTCAATACCGTTCGCCGGGCATAACCTATCGATGTGCCTTCCGGCCAATCCTTCAGCGAAATAATGATGCTCCTCAAAGTTGACACTGTGCGCAGCCCTTGAGTCTCCTGCACTCCTATGGTATCCACGCCATATAGACTGATTCCGAGTCTCACCATTTCAAACTGATACTCGGGAAAGCGAGCAATGCCTGCCGAGTTCAAAACATGACGCTTAAAGGCATAGTCTAATTTCGAGCGCATTCGCTCGCAAATGCGACTGAAAGCATCGAGCTGGCTGAGCGTATATTGATCCATGTCAAGGCAATCGGCAGTCGCCAAATGCGAAAAAACAGATTCTACCCTGACCACATTTGTTTCCGCCAATTTCCCGCACAACTCATCAACATCATCTTCAACAAAGCCGAGACGATGCATGCCGGTGTCGAACTTCACGTGAATCGGATATTCACAAACTCCGCGTTTGCTGCCTTCACGGATGATTTCATCGAGCATCTCGAAGCTGAACACTTCGGGCTCCAAATGATTGGCAAACAGCGAATCATAATTTGTCACTTTAGGATTCAGTGCCATGATAGGCATAGTGATGCCCGCACGCCGTAACTCTTCACCCTCATCCACAACGGCAACTGCCAAATAGGCAGCACCTTGACTCTGCAATGTCTTGGCCAACTCAAAAGCCCCGGCTCCATAACCGGAAGCCTTAACCATTGCAACTATACCGGTTTCCGGCTTCAATAATGCACGAAAATGATTGTAATTGTGTACTACTGCATCAAGATTGACCTCAAGAACGGTTTCGTGATGTCGGGCTTGGAGCTGCTCGGCAAACGTGGCCACCGGACCGCCGATTTCGCCCTTGGCAAGAATTACTTCATTGGAGAAATCGCTAACGGAATACTGCGAAAGAAACTCTTGGGGTGTCAAACCGCCTTTGCCTACATAAATCAAGCGATCAACCCCCGACGGAATCTGCGGAGCTTCATTGCTATCGCGCAGTTGGTCAAGGATAAGCGTCAGCCTGCGCCCTTCGGGCTTACGGCGATGCGCAAAATCTAATGCCGACTCTAAAGAAAACAAATCGCAAGTGAATCGATCGGTTATTATCGAGCAATTATTCACGCCCTCTGAAGTGTCAAGGCGCGTAAATAGCTGACGTGCCACTCCGTCAGGCAATTGTGCGCCCAAATAGCGCAAGGTTTCAACCGTGAGCAGTCTATCGCGTTCCATCCAGTCTGCATCTTGAGGCATTGCCACCGAAATTTTCATGACATGAGGCCCTACGTGCTCGGCAACGTAATCATCAAGTTCTGAGGGATATATGATTGCGCGCGCGTTCTTTGCCATTCTGAGTTTTTCTTTACACTTCTCGGCGTATGATGAAAATCCTTCGGAATGTTCCGCGGGGTCTATCCCGGTGAGCACTACTACGTCAGGGGCAATCATCGCCTCCAAACGCTCCATTTCTCCGCGCTTGGAAACTCCGGCTTCAACCACCACGAAATCTTCCCCTCTGAAAGTGAGAATTGACTTTGCCACTCCGAGTTGACTGTTCCAACTTCGTGGCGACCTCGCAACGCTGCCCTTTGCAGCAAGAGCCTCTGCAAGCCACTCTTTGACAATGGTTTTCCCACGTGACCCCACGACGGCAACAACCGTAGAATTAATTAAGCCACGCCATTCCGAAGCCAACTGCTGAAGTGCCGCCAGAGTATCTTCAACAACGATGAACTGACCGGCAACACCCTCGGGAACATGGTCAACGACAAACAGACGAACTCCCCTTTCTGCAAGCTCGGGAATATAATTATGTCCGTCATTCGTAGCCGTTCGTAAAGCAAAGAACACACATCGCGAAGGCTCACACATTGAGCGCGAGTCGGTCAGAACAGTGTCGATCTGCAATTCCTTTAATGCAATAAGTATAGGTCCAGCCATTCTCATTCTTAATTCAATATACTAAACACCAATTCTCGCAACAAATCAAACGCATCTTGTCGAGACCCGATGCCTTTGGCTCTGACATCGAACCGCCGGCACGCTGAAATGGCATTCACGGCTTGGCGTGCATTATACATTCTCATAGCAGCAACCAAGCGTCTCATTTCCTGACTCCCGGGGCGCGACCCAATTGCCGATGCAATGCCGGCTTCACTTCGCTCGGGAGCATAGTGGGCAATAAGCAGCTTGCTGAAGAAACCGAAAATGCTTACACACGTAACCACAGGCGGATTCGGCTTGGGATTACTGCGAAAATACTCAACTATTCGATACGCCTTAGCGGCATCGCGTGCTGCCAAAGCATCAACAAGTTCAAAGTTATTGAAATCCTTATTGACGCCGATTAACTTCTCAACAACTTGTGGAGTGATTGCCGCCTTCTGCGGCAACACGAGTGTGAGTTTCCGTACCTCATTGACAATACGGCTCAAATCGGTGCCGACATGATCGGCAAGCATTGCTTTTGCCTTAGCGTCAATTGTTAAGCCTGAACCGGCAACCAACTCGTCAATTTTCGCTCCGACTTGACTTTCATAAATCTTTCGCGATTCGAAAACCACGCCTTTCGACGCATTTACTGCCTTAAGGAACTTGGCTCCGGTTAATTTTGCGCCTCGACAGACCAACACTAACACCGTCTGCGGATTAGGGCGCTCGGCATAGGCAGCAAGTTCATTAATAAAGTCGGCTTTAACCACTTGTGCTTCCTTGACGATAACCACTTGGCGTTCAGCCATCATCGGATATCGCAAACACGCATCTACCACTACGTCGGCGCTAATCTGCGGTGCATAAAGCACATAGAGATTGAAATCCTTCTCATCTTCGGGCACTAACGCTTCAAAATCTTTAACCAATTCATCAAGATAATAGCCTTCTTCTCCATGAAGCACATAGATAGGAGCCGGAGTTCCCGACTGAAGTTGCTGACGTATATCCTTGATTGTTGGTTGTGCTGATGCCATTGTTTTGAGAAAAATTTCTTATTTTTGCACCTCAAATTTACGCATTTATTCTGAAACGAATGCCCACCCTTGACCAAAAAAATTGCTTCGCTGAACTGAACTTGCCTCCACGCCGACTGCCACTGCGACGTGATGACCAAGGAAAGATTCGCGTATTTGATCCCCTCAGACACGCCGAAGTGGTGCTGACTCCCGAAGAATGGGTCAGACAACACTTTGTGGCTCATCTGGTTTCAGATCGCGGCTATCCGGCCGGACTCATAGGCAATGAAGTCGGACTTTCACTTAACGGGCTGCGCCGTCGATGTGACTCCGTAGTATGGGATTCACACTCTGCATCTCCGCTTGTGCTCATCGAATATAAAGCACCGAATGTCAAGCTCACGCGTAAAGTTTTCGACCAAATAATTCGCTACAACATGGTATTCCGGGCTCCGTACCTCATTGTCAGCAACGGAATCACGCATTATTGCTGTCGAGTGGATTGCGAAACAGGCAACTACGAATTTCTGCCTGACATCCCCGATTATTCCAGTCTTTGAACTCGGGTCACGACTCCTAAGGAATCCACTTCAACAAGCAGGGGAGTCGAAGTCAGAATGCCGCGCAGTTTCAGGGGGCCATCGGGCAGCATCGCTTGGGTCCACGTGGCTGAATCTCTCCGCGTATATATGCGCCAACTAACAGTATCAGTGCCGATAAACACATCGCGCACAGGCTTTTCTTCCTTAGAACGAACCTTAAGGGTGTCGAGCAGTGAACCCGTACGCTCACTGAGCGATGACGTAAAGACCCACACTCCCTCAACCGGAAGAGTCGCAATCGAATCACGGCCGAAAATCAACTCGGGGGCTTCAAACTTGGGATAATCCTCCCTACTATGTTCCGTATAAACAATATCAATTGCTTGGCGTACCTCTATCGGCATTCCTATGGTATCATTCCCGAGCTTATAGTTCGCAAGAATTTGCGCCGTCTCACTACCCTCAACGTCAAAACCGCCCTCAACCTCTCGCAATGTCAGCGACTCGCCGTTTTTTGCAATTATAGCCGTAAAAAGCTGCTTATTTGACGTAAAAATTTCTATTACAGAAGGAATTGAACTTGAGCCTACTAATTCAAACGCACCTTCAACCGCCGGCACTGATATTGACCGACGATTGCCGTCGTCGGTTGTATAGACAGCCGTGATTTGTTGAGTACCAATAATTGGTGCCTCTACCTTTATTCTAAATTCTTGAGGTTCGTGACTACATGCTGAAACCATGAGTCCGATTGCCAAAACTCGGCTTATTCGCTTCATATTTTCCGACTGAAAGTGAATGAATGCGCTCCGTAGTCATTTCTAACTATCGGAGCGCAATTTTAATCATAAAATTGAATTTTAGAACTCTGCATTACCCAGAGTACGCGGGAAGGCAATAACGTCTCTGATGTTGGTCATACCGGTCACGAAAAGCACCAGACGCTCAAAGCCAAGGCCGAAACCACTGTGAGGCACTGTGCCATATTTACGTGTATCCAAATACCACCACATATCCTTCATCGGAATGTTCATCTCTTCAATACGCGCCATCAGCTTATCATAATCAGCTTCACGTTCACTGCCGCCTATGATTTCACCGATTTGGGGGAACAAAACGTCCATGGCTCGCACCGTCTTACCATCCTCATTCAACTTCATATAGAAAGCCTTTATTTGCTTGGGATAATCCGTGAGAATGACCGGACGCTTGAAGTGTTCCTCAACGAGATAGCGTTCATGTTCGCTCTGCAAATCCGTGCCCCACTCTACCGGGAACTCAAATTTCTTACCTGAATTGCGCAAGATTTCAACGCCCTCAGTATAGGTCAGACGCACAAATGTTTCCTTAATGCTGCCTTCCAAACGAGCAATCAAATCCTTATCATACATCTGCTGGAGGAACTCAAGGTCGTCCTTGCAATTATCCAACGCGTAGCGCACGCAGTACTTGATGAAATCCTCGGCAAGGTCCATATTGTCCTTGATGTCAAAGAACGCCACTTCGGGTTCTATCATCCAGAATTCGGCCAAGTGGCGCGGAGTATTTGAATGTTCTGCGCGGAATGTCGGACCGAAAGTATAGATTGCTCCGAGTGCCGTTGCACCGAGTTCACCTTCAAGCTGTCCGCTAACGGTCAATGCAGTAGGCTTGCCGAAGAAGTCGGTTGAATAATCCACCTTGCCATCTTCATCTTTCGGCAAATTGTTCAAGTCAAGAGTGGTTACTTGAAACATTGCGCCCGCACCCTCGCAGTCACTTGCTGTGATGAGTGGCGTGTTAAGGTAGAAGAACCCTCTTTCTTGGAAAAATTTATGCACTGCAAAGGCCAAGGCCGAACGCACACGAAGCACCGCGCCAAACGTGTTGGTACGAGGACGCAAATGTGCCTTCTCGCGCAAGAATTCAAGTGTGTGACCCTTCTTTTGCAAGGGATATTCCTCAGGATCGGCTGTGCCAAACACTTCAAAACTTTGTGCTTGAATTTCACAGCTCTGACCCTTACCCTGTGATTCTACCAATTGACCTTTGACATGGAGACTGCTACCTGTTGTTATCAACTTCAAGTCTGCATCTGAGAATTTCTCCATATCAAACACGATTTGAATATTGCGAATGGTTGAACCGTCATTTAGGGCAACAAATTGCACGTACTTATTGCCACGGCGAGTACGCACCCACCCCATAACGCTCACTTCTTGACCGATTAGCTCGGGATTGAAAATATCGCAAATCTTTATGCGTTCCATATTTTTATGATAATGATTTATGTTTCAGATTATTTTATTCAAATGACCCCATTTTCAAGAAATTAACTTCATCTTGAGTCAGATAACGCCAACGACCGCGAGGCAAATTCTTCTTGGTCAATCCGGCAAAGTAAACTCTATCGAGCTTGGTCACATGGTAGCCCAATGACTCGAATATACGACGAACAATGCGATTGCGGCCGCTATGGATTTCAATGCCGGCTTGATTGCGATCGGTTTCCGTTGCATACGATATGGCATCAGCATGAATCGGACCATCTTCAAGTTCAATGCCGTCGGCAATACGCTGCATATCTTCTTCGGCAATGTCGCGATCTGTCCATACATGATATATCTTTTTCTTCACATATTGAGGATGAGTCAACTTAGATGCCAAATCGCCGTCATTGGTCAACAACAGAACCCCTGTTGTATTTCTATCCAAACGACCTACGGGATAGATGCGTTCCTCACAAGCATTCCTGACGAGGTCCATAACCGTCTTGCGTCCATTAGGATCATCTACCGTAGTCACTGTGTCTTTGGGCTTATTCAGCAATACATAGCATTTCTTTTCCGTAGTAACAACCTTATCATTGTATTCAACAATGTCTTTCGCAGTTATCTTGGAGCCCAACTCAGTTACCACTTGGCCATTCACCTTGATTAATCCTTTGGTAATGAGTTCATCGGCCTCTCTTCGGCTGCAAATGCCGGCATTGGCGATAAACTTGTTCAAGCGTACTTCTACATTAGGGTCAACTTCCGGCTGCTCGTATTCAACACGTTTGGGACGCGGAGTGAAACTCTTGCCGGGACGTTGCATCTGTCGCGGACCCTTTTGACCATATCGATTACCACCAACGCCATTACGTTGATAGCCGCCCTGACGATTTGTCTGATAGCCGCCCTGCTTCTGACCGCCATAACGCTGACGAGGCTGGTAACCATCGCCCGATTCGCTATGATATCCTTCGCTATTATAACGCGGACGGGGCTGATAATCGCCTTCGCCGTTGCTATTATACTGATTATAATTATTGTTGTTGCCGTAACGCTGGCGAGGCTGATAACCGCCTTCGCCACCATTGTTGTTATAACGTTGATTATAGTTATTGTTATAGCGCGGACGGGGCTGATAACCCTCTTCGCTGTTGCTATTGTACTGATTGCGATTACTGTTATAACGCGGACGGGGTTGATAACTATCCTCACCGCCATTTTGATTATTAAACATTCTCGGGCGCGACTGATAAGACCCGCGTGCCGGCATCTCACCATTGCGCTCAAAATTACGCGTTCCGGAATTATTTCTCTTCTCGTACGTAACTTTCTCAAATCGCGAATTCGCTGATGATTCGCCTCCTTCTGTTCTCAATCCGATACGTGGACGTTTTGGACGCTTAAAATCGTTGTTGGAACTATTCTCCATAAGACTTATCTTAAATGTATTTGTTTTATTTTAAATATTACCCGACATCTCGCCGGGTCGGTTATGATTTTCGTTGCAAAGATACATAAATTTCTGTCGATAACAATCAATTAACGACGAAAATCACAGAAAAGTTCATGAATTTTCGTCGTCATCGTCATCATCGTCATCAAAATCCCATTCATTTGACTCATCCCAAATGTCGGAAGTAAACAAGGCAAGTTCTCGGCCTTCGCGCTTGGTCGGACGTCCCAATCCTTTTCGACGGTCAATAAACCCGGAAATTTTCACCACTTCAAGCAAATCAAGTTCACTCTGTGGAGTAATATTTTCCATATATTCTGGCACCAATTTCGCACCAAGGCGGTTTTGCACACACTGCAACACTCGGAAGGAGTACGTAACAGGCGATTTCTTCACCTTAACAACGTCACCCGGCTTAACGCAGCGCGATGGTTTGACCAACACGTCGTTTATCATTACCCGGCCTTTTTTCACCGCATCTGTTGCGATCGAGCGAGTCTTAAAAACTCTCACCGCCCAAAGCCATTTATCTACCCGTGCTTCCATTCTCTGCCAATCAAGTTCACTTATTGTTGTAGTCACACATCGCCTTCTGCAATCCCGCCAAAACATACGTCTTTATCGCATCTACAGCAAGGTCAAGTCGGGGCTTGATTACTTCAAGTTCCTCTGCGCTAAATCGACTCAACACGTAGTTCACCTGCGCTCCGCGTGGAAAGTCATTACCAATCCCGAAGCGCAAACGCGGATAACCTTGAGTACCTATCATCGCGGCAATATTCTTCAAACCGTTATGACCGGCATCACTGCCGCTACCCTTCATTCGGATTGCGCCGAGTGGCAAGGCCAAATCATCAACGAGAATCAAAATATGATCCACCGGGATCTTTTCTTTCTGTGCCCAATAACGCACTGCCTCGCCCGACAGATTCATGTAAGTCGAAGGCTTCAGCAAGACCAACTGCTTGTTCTTGACCCTACAAGTCGCAACGTCGCCATAACGCTGAGTGGTGAAAGAGATATTGGACGCCATGGCCATGGCATCCAATATCATAAATCCTATATTGTGGCGGGTTCCGCGATATTCTTCGCCGATGTTCCCGAGCCCCACAATCAGATATTTCATAGGCTATTCGAAGAATTACTTCTTAGCTTCTGCGGCAGCTGCGCCACGTGCAGCACGTGTCAGAGCTACGGTGCAGACAACTGCATTCTTGGCGTTAACCAATTCGAGGCCTTCGAACTGAAGTTCGCCTACCTGAATGGTCTTACCCAATCCGAGGTTGTCAACGTTGATAACCAAACGTTCGGGAACGTTAGTGTAGATGGCACGAACGCGAAGTTTCTTCATGTTGAGCTGGAGCTTACCACCGGCTTTCACACCTTCTGCGTGGCCTTCGAGCTTAACGGGAACTTCAATAACAACGGGCTTCTTATCGTTCACTTCGAGGAAGTCCATGTGAAGAATAGTGTCCTTCACGGGGTGGAACTGAATATCCTTCAGAACGGCATTGATCTTCTTGCCGTTAACGTCGAGTTCTACTGCGAAGATTTCGGGAGTATAAACGAGTTTGCGAACTGCATCGTTGGTAACAACAATATCAGTGGTGAGCAGACCCTTGCCGTCTTCGATTTCAACGAGCTTCTGACCGGGATTCAAAGTGCCGGTGTAAGGAAGTGTTACTACTTCGCCGCCGTTGATAACTGCGGGGATTTTACCTTCGGCGCGGAGGGACTTGGTTGCTTTCTTGCCGAGATCGGTACGTGCTTCGGCGCTGAGCTGGAAAGTTTTCATTGGTTTTGTTTGTTTTTTTAAAGTTGTGTTACTCAAAATTAAATTATTTCATTAATTTCCCATCACACGTGTGGAAAACCGGGCGCAAAGTTACAAAAAATTCCTGACATTTAAAAGCCCTCCCCAACTCTTTTTTTCACCGCCCCTCACGCCATGGGTGCGGAACGACCACAGGCGGATGCGTCGGCACAAACTCGCCAACGCTGTCCGTCTCCTCAGTTTGACTCTTGCGTTCAGGGCCCACGTTTTTATTTGCTGCACACGAACTCAGCCACGCCGATGATAGCAGCATAACCGCTATCATCGACACTGAAATTAGTCCATTTCTCTTACCTTGCATCTTTCCATGTCTTATTCATGATTACAGGCGGATGCGTCGGCCTGTAATTTGCCGGCTTACGAGCGGCTGAACGCCTCGGAGCTTCAGCGCGGTTGCGAGCATCCCATTTCACAAACTCTTCGTAATCGTATTCCCAACTGTCGCCGTAAGCAAGTTTGTGAATGCGGTAATATATCGCTTCACGTGATGGTGCGTTAAAGCCGCCTGTGTTGTAACGCATAATGGAGTTCTCAGTCGGTCGCCATACGCCGCTCCAATATGTCAAGCCGCCCTCATAGGCGCCAACTGCCTCATTCGCATAACGAGAATCATTGATAAAACGGCTCCAACGTATCGATGTCGGGTCATTCGTGAAATCAACATTCTTCCACCAGCCCCAATCAGCCTGCTGTGATTGAATCTCGGAGACATAATCGCTTGGAATAGTTCCCATATAGTCATACGCGTATTCATCGGCAAGCTTCGCAAAGCCGTGACCGCATGCCTCGTGGTGAAGGAGTTGCGCAAATGTTGTAGCGTCGCCGCCCTTGGGGAAATATGCCACCGACGGACCACTACCATAAGTCCCCGTTGTGTAAGTCGGGTAATACATATAACAAGTACCGGCATAGTTGTCGGAGTTCATCGCTACGATTATCAATGCTTCGTCCATATTATGCTCTGAAATAGCGTTCAGTGCATAATTAAATACCGTATTGTCATTACCTCCAACCAATGTGCCATCGCCAAAATATCCGTCAAGGGTCGTATTGCCATATTCATACCCTTCTGTAGCCGACACAACATTTACATAGTACACATTAAAGTGGTCTTTGAACGACTTATAAGGTTCTTGAGTAAAGAGGTTACTATAAATATACTCCATATCTGTCTTATATGTACCGTTCTCAATTTGCCTGTCACTATAAGCATCTCCCATCAGCACAATATCAATACCATCACCCACGGTCGCCGTCTGCAAAGCAGTCACCTTGCCATCCTGCGAGTAGTCGGTGGAGATGTAATCTGGGACAATTGAATCAGAAAAATCATAACCAACGATATATAGTGCGTAATCTTCCCAATACGGAGCAGTTCTATATGTTTGAACAGATTCTGTTGGAACATAGATTTTACGGCCAACTGAATTTTCCAAGAACATATATTCGTTACCTTCGGGAGGAGTTATTGCTCTACAATAAATTTCTTTGAGATTTTGGCATCCACATAAAATATGGCTACCCATAAAAGTAATACTTTTCGGGAAAGTTATTCGTTGTAAACTTTCACAATAGTAAAAGGCCGTTTGCCCAATTGAAGTTACTCCATTCCCAATCGATACATTTCGGAGTTGGGGACAATGACTAAATACGCCAACTCCAATCTCTACTACATTCTCAGGAATGATTATGCTTTGTAGATTTTCGCATCCTGAGAACGCAGAATCTGCAATTTTTGTCACATTATTAGGAATTGTATAATTTACTAGTAATGACGGCGCAACATATTCCAACACTCTATCTATAACAAGACTACGTCCATCATCAGAAGAGAACTTTCCCTTAAATTCTTTTAGGCCAAAACAAGAACTAAAAGCATAGTTTCCAATCTCACATACATTCTCAGGAATAGTTATACTTTGTAAATTTTCACAATTCATAAATGCCATTTCTCCAATGGATGTTACGCCATTGGGAATAGTAATATTTTTCAAATTAGAGTAGCGAAATACATTGAAACCAATTTTTGTAACACTACTAGGAATAACATATTCGATCAGGCCGTTAGGAGCAAATGAATTTAGCGTACCATTCACTATTAAACAACGTCCATCATCTGATGCGAATTTACCTTTAATTTCTTTAAGAAGAGGACACATAGTTAATAATCCGACACCTATATTATTGACACTTTCTGGAATTGTTATACTCACTAAACCTGTTTCACGAAATACGCAATCGCCTAATTCTTCGACTCCATTTGGTATAATTATGCTGCGCAAATCTGTACAATTGAAGGCACTATGTCCAATTGATTTTAGATTCTTAGGAAGCGTTACATTTTGTAAATTCATACATTGACGAAACGCATGTTGTCCAATACTTGTTACATCGTTGGGAATCGTCATACTCTGTAGGTTCTCGCAGAATTCGAATGCTCCATATCCAATTTCTGTTACTTTTTCTTCAAATTTAATAATTCCTTTTCCGAGTGAATTGTCATATTCATTTGATACGATAGTGACACCAAAAACATTCGGATCGGATAGCGTTATAATTTGACCATCAGTTGTCGTATACCAAATCTCATTCAAGTCTCCATCCTGTTCCACCTGATACTCCAATTTAAGAGTGCCATCGGGAGATTGTACTGTTACGGTTGCGCTACGGTAATAACCCTCATTAGGCTCAAGCTTCAATGTAATAGTCTGTTTCTCCATAGCGCGAGTGGCAGGAACTACCGAAATCCAATCCTGCGCCTCTCCGGGGATAACAACCTGACACTCTACATTTGACAAAAATTCCAATGTCACCTCACCGCCATCGGCTGAAGCTTGCTTTATTGCGTTATCTGCCACGACTAAACCGGCTTTCTCAAACGCGATGCTGCGCATAATCACCCTGTCACCATTTGACACAAAAACAATCACTTTGCTATATTCGTCAATCGCATCTCCTGTAATAACATGAATTTTACCGGTCAAACCACTCTCATCTTCCGCAACCACTTTAGCCTTAATGTCGGCAGACGATGTAACCTCCACCTTTACAGGATCGATTAAACTTGTAACGGTATAACCGATTTCGCGAGTAGAGTTAGGCGACATAACGACCAAATCGCTCTCTTCAAATTTAACACTCAGTGCCAGACCTTTTGGAACGGTGATTACCGTACCATCTGCAAGAGTGAAATATACATTATTTTCGTCTTGTGATATGCTCTGAAAAAATGAGTCACCATCTTTGCCATCAGAACCATCAACACCATCCTTGCCATCAACACCGTTAGTTCCGTCTTGTCCGTCCTCACCTGTTGCTTTCCCTAATTGTATCCACGATGCTCCATTGTCGTATGAAACATACCAATAATCATTTTCAATCTTTAATTGTGGTGTGCTACCATCCTTGCCGTCAGCACCGTCAGTGCCTATAACGCTGATTTTATTGCCATTACCATCAAGCAACCACTCACCGTCTAAGGTCCAATAATAAATACCGTCGGAATCTTGCTTTACTCCAATTTGTGGTGTGTATCCGTCTTTGCCGTCCTTGCCGTCAGCGCCGTCCTTGCCGTCAGCGCCGTCCTTGCCATCTTCGCCATGATAGATTGTAATTGATTGTGCTTTGGCAAATGAAATCGTATAGCCGATGGTTATGCCATTCTCAATAATAGGAGCAACGTCCGTAATATAGTCTTCCATTTGCAGGGCGTTTACAATCGCTTGCAAAGAGGAAATATTGTTATTCATCTGTTGACATAGTTGTTCAAGACGCTCCACTCTACTCTCCAAATTGTCTATGCGACCCACTAATTCTGAATCATCATAATCCATCTGACATCCCCCCACGGACAACAGCACCGTAAGGGTTAGAAATCTAAATAGCCTTTTCATGTGATATTTATTTATTGGTTAATTTGTCGAAATAAATACCATCCAACTCCGATATGGCAGATTTAAAACAGTATAAAGAAAGTGTGGAGCTGACTTTCGTTTATCTACAAAGAGGTTCTGAGAAGACTTCAATTCTAATATATAATTATCTGGAAAATAAATATATACGGATTTAAGAATTGCTCAGGTACGCAAATAGGGGCGAAAAATGATGATTCACTAATAAATATCCAATTACGATTATATAAAAAACTGCTGAATGTTTTTGTACTTTCATACTGCTCGTATTTCAGAACACTCATTTAATTGAAGTGGAAAAATTATAGACTGATGTTCCTCTTAACTACAGCCTTCCATTTTGTATCTTAAAAAGTTTTTTAATGGGTGAATCGCTTTTGTAAATGCATTCTAACGTGTCTTCTTGCTATATGCAGATAAGATTATCACTCTGTGAATAAAAGCATGCTACAAGTCAAAGAAAGACACTTCCAATATATCTTAGGTTTCGCACGCTCAACCTAAGATATATTTATTGTAAATCTATGCAATACACATTGATAGAAATAAACCACACAGTCATATAAGTAGAATCAATTATTATTATTGTTCCATTAATTGTACATTAATGTATCCTTTATTTCATTATATTATATGGGATATATATAACTTACTTTTCCCTCTTATTATTACTATTAT
Source organism: Bacteroidales bacterium (assembly GCA_015061005.1). Lineage (GTDB taxonomy): Bacteria > Bacteroidota > Bacteroidia > Bacteroidales > Muribaculaceae > UBA3263. Next base: position 33,330 of record SUXJ01000008.1, on the reverse strand, counting down.
AACGCTATTTCTGAACATTCCATAGTGCTTTGTAAAGGAAAAGTAAGTTTATGTTTTCTTTTCTTTTTATCAACAACAAAGTTTTAGCAATGTCAGTTTTCAATGTATAAGCATTGTATGATTTCCTATTTCCATATTTTTCTATTACAGATTTGACAAGTTTTCGTTCTTTATACCGCTTGCTTTTTAACCCCTTGGCGGTTTTGGAATGGCAATACTTTTCAATATTCTTCATAACGCTATAGTAAGAATCTTTTTGTAGCATATCAGCAGTTTTATATTCATTCACATCCATTTCTTTGCTTAATTTGATACCAGAATAATATATTAACTCTTTCATCTCTGATACCCACAAAAAATATAGTTCCTTCCAATATGATAAAATATCACCAAAATATTTAATCTGATAAAAATGAAGATGTTTAAAAGATTTCTGATTTGGTAATCTTATTTCAATTCTAAGGAAATGATAACCCCTTTTTGCAAGAGCATTCTGTACGTTTTGTATAGTTTCAAAATCCTTCCCTTGGTAATGGCTTATTATTTCCTTACTCTTGTCATATATAACAATCTCCCTGCTTGAGTTCTTTGTACCAAAATATACCGTACCATCTAACTCATAACTATCATCACGAGGAAAAGATTTATATGCTACTATATTGGGGAGAATTTTCAATGGAGATATTTTAGTCCTAACATTTAAGCCAATCTCACATTGGGTAATCTTTCCTTTCAAAAACTCAGTCAATGGCATATTTAGAGAATCTGCCAAAAGTACTGCAATACGATTCATACTTCTTTCAGTCAAATCTACAAGTGATGTTTCTCCAAGTAACCATTTTCTAAGACTTCCCATAATTGTAATATGCTTTTTCCCCTTATTGAATTCCAAAATAAGGGGGTGAGGGTGTGACAATGATTTTCTCGCATATTTATAAGTTTCTGTATATCTATTCTCCTTTATCTTTTTCCAACAATCAGCCTTGCCACAAAAAACTGAATTTGGAAAATATATTTTTATCTTATCTATCATACCACCTTTGCTTTTGCTCATTCATAAACTTTATCACTTCTTCTTTGTCAAACCTAACATTCCTTTTGCCGGCAACCTTAACAAAAGGGAGATTCTGTTCTAATCTCATTCGATATAAAGTGGTGTCAGATACTCCGAGCATATCACAAACTTCTTTTGTTGATAAATATCTCTTCTCTTCCTTTGATGCTCTATTAGATTCCTCCGTTACCTCTAAACAAATTTTCAACATCTGATTTTGTACATCTGCAATCTTCTTTTGAAAACGACCAATTGCTGCTTGGTATGCTTCCTGCTTTTTTCTCAACTTTTGTAATTCTGTCCTACATTTATTCATATTTTCACCATTTTCCTATATAATAACAGGCAATCATATGTTTTACGCAGAATTTAACATTTTTTTGAGTTTGTAGAATAAAAAACGGCAAATAGCCTATACTATTCGCCGTTCATTAAGTTCTGTTGATGTTAACCTAAGAATCCGTTATTTCCTTTCTTCTTTTTCCTTTTCCTTCCTCAGTTGATATTCAAAATATTCTTTCATCGCTTTTTCAGTTTCTTGTTTACTCTTATTCCTTTGAGAAATTGCTCCGATGATAGTGAATACAACTCCAAATGCCGCACCGCAAATCAACATTTGCGGAATCATCATGTCTAAAACTCTCTTACTACTCAAGTCTAACATCTCTCCTTCCATAATTAAAGGAAACATGATGTAAAACACAAGAACCATTAATGCACCAACGAAATAAGCAATTACAAATCTTTTCATAATATATTAAATAAATTACAACTTAAATACGATTGGAAGTGTGTACTTAACTTTGACGGGTGTTCCATTTATTGTACCAGGATTCCATTTAGGCATAGAAGATATAACCCTAATGGCTTCCTCGTCAAGTGACTTTTCCACACCCCTCGTTATTTTAACATCTGTAACTGAACCATCTTCAGAAACGACAAATTGAACTAATACCTTACCTTGTATTTCATATTTCTTTGCCGTTTTGGGGTATTTCACTTTCTTTGAAATATACTCCCATAGGGCATCATTTCCACCTATAAATTCGGGGGGAGTTTCTGCTATAGAATAGACAATGTTTTCTAAGTCCTTAGAGTTTGTCGCACTTTCTTGATTGTTTAATTTTTCAATCATTTCTATATTTTTTGTCACCCAACTTTGCAGTTTGTCGCTCCAATAAATCCCCAAACTGTCTAAGTACTCAATACCTTCTTCTCCTAATTCTGTATAATTGTAATCAACAGGGTCATTGTCTCCCAAAGATAAAATTTTATTCAAGTCAACTTTATGTTCTTGATAATCAATATTATTTTCCTCGTATTTGTTTGCTACATCCTTTTTGATGATGGAGTCATTCAAATGCTCAAATTCAACTTCTTGGTCATATCTGAAGAATGTAGCAATCAGCCACCCCTTCTTATTACGATTTAATCCCATTGCATATTTGTCAGATTCGTAAAGTTCTTGAAATGGCTTTATGGACAAATTATTGGGATTGCAATATTGATATCCAACCTTCTTCAAATCAGATAGGAAATTTATATTATAAAAAGTGATAACACATTTCTCAACCTTATTACTACCACTTAATTTGTAAACACCAACGAATAATGCTTTATCGGCATATTGTACTTTGGAGTTATAGAAGCTTGCATAGTTTTCATTGCTCTGGGTTTCATCATAAGTAAGTCCGTCACCAATGAGCATATTTTTTGCAAAAGCAAAATCATTACACTGAGTTACAGCCTTTCCAATAGAGACAATAGATGTTTGTCCCAAAGCATTTATACTGCATAGAAACAATATAAACAATGCTGTTGTAGCTTTCTTCATTTTTTACAAGACTCTCCGTAGGCAGACGATTGGAGAGATTCTACAATGTTTGCAATAGAAAGTGGGCTGCCCTCCTTGCAAATTCGTTGAGTATCGCCAAACACTCATATACACGCACGGAGAGACAGCCCACGTATATGAGCTGCTCCGTGCCTCGTGTATAATTTGTTCAAATTGGCGATTTTAACGAATTTGAGGCACTTTCTTATATGTCAATTCATGTCTATTCAGACATTTCGGTGCAAAATTACTAATAATCCATCATTATCTATGCATTATTCTTCTGAAAAGTTTGTATTTCCAAAAACAGAAAACTCCTTTGCCTTCTTTTTAAGTGTTAATATATCGTTTTTAAGATACCTCTGCGTCATTTCAATACTCTTATGACCAAGAAATTTTGAAATAGTATATATATCAGAATGTTCTTGAAGAAGCAAGGTAGCAAATGTATGACGAGCCGAATGAAATGTTATATGTTTATTGATTCCTGCCATTTCAGCTAACTTAACAAGCATCTTATTGACTGATGTCGATGAATATGAATGAAACACTTTTTTATTTGACTTCAACAAGCTCTTGCCTTCTGACAATTCAAGTAATATGGTTTTTGCTTGCATAAATATCGGAGTACAGACAGGCTCCTTTGTCTTTATCATCATTTTCTGAATAAATCCCGATTCAAAGTCAACCTCCAACCATTTAAGGTCAATAACATCTGAAAATCTAAGACCACAATAGCATGAGAATAAATACATCTGTAGTATCTTATACTCTGATGAAGAATGAGGAAATTTACAACGTAGCCTTCGCATTGCTTCTACCTCGTTAGAGTTTAGATATATATCTTTTCTTCCTGGCTTTGGTATGGAAAAATCAAGATATGGATTATTGACTGGTATATTATGTTTCTTTATATCCAAGATTATCGTCTTCAAATTTTTATGTTTATTGTATCTTCCTCCAGCAGAATTACCTCTATCCTCTTCCATAAATAAATCAAAACCCTCAACCAATCTAAAATCTATGTCGCATATACGAAAATCAGAAGTATGTTTTTTCTTAATGCAGTATTCTTTGAGAATTTTGTAAGTGGTTTTATATTTAGCCAAAGTATCATCGTTTTTCTTACCCTTTTCCACATCCTTCTCAATTCTCTTTATATACTCATCAAAATATGTAAAGAAAGACTGTCGCTCAGGTTTTAAGTTACTTTTTCCTGAGTTAAAGTTTTTAAGCAATTCTATTGTAAGTAATTGTCCTTCGGCTATTACTTGATATGCATACATTTCCAACTCTTCCCTCTTTTTAGAAAGGGCAGTTCTTAATAACACCTGTTTGGGTTCGTTCTTCTTTGTATCCCAAAACTCCAACTCTACATCTAAATTTGTAGGGATTTTACTCTCTTTATCACGAACTCTTGCCCTAAAATATATTGGATATTTACCATTTCTCTTTTTAGGTTTATCAGTTCTTACACAATATCTGATAGAAAATTCCGCCATACTGAAAACAATTTGATTTACTATTTATGACACGAAGGTATATATAATTTGCCAAAACCTAAATAAAGTGCCAAAATATTTTATGCAAAATTAAATTATTCACCAATATATCAATTGTTTGAACTGAACAATTACAGATAGAAAAAAAATAATGGGGGCGGAAATAGGGACGAAAATAATGCAATAGTATGAAATAAACTGAATAGAAAACAAATGGTCAGTTTGCTTTAATTTCAAGAAAATGATAAGAATATGTTTCAAATATATTCACTTCAAGTCAGACTTGAAGTCCTGAGAAAACCTTGAATCAAATAAACGACGCATTACCCCACACTTGAATAGTATGAGATACGCGCCAACTGCGCCATTCGCATAGCTATACAAGCAGAGAGCGTTATTCGTCAGTCCTTGATTCAATGGGAAACTGTCAGATTTCTTTGTAAGGACAGTGCGAAAACACTTTCACAAAATATGTCTGCTTAACGCAATGAAGCCCTAAGCGCTGCAAATATACGTGAATTTTTCTTAAATTTTCAATATTCCCCCAAATTTAACACATCTTCCGGTATCTTCTTCCAACCACTCGCCAACAAAAATCCGCCCAAGCACACCGCAAAGATTCCATTATAAAGTTAGCTACGAAGCTGGCTGAAGCCGCAGAGCGGCGCCTCTCTATTAGCCTCATGCAAGCAGCGCGTCAGCGATGCGCAGCGTGAGGTTAGCGCACCGACCCCACCTACAAGAGCTGCGTAGCTGCGACTCCCGGGGTGTGGTTTATCGTCAATTCTAACCGGGAAGTTTGCGCCAACGCTCAAGGAGAGCAGTGAAGTCGGCAGGAAGCTCCGAGGTGAAAAACATTTCCTTGCCGGTCACCGGATGCACAAAGCCAAGGGTGCGTGCGTGAAGAGCCTGACGCGGACAGGTTTCGAAGCAACCGTCAATAAATCGTTTATATGCAGCCCCTTGCACTCCGCGCAGAATTTTGTCGCCACCATAGCGTTCATCGCAAAAGAGCGGATGACCGAGATGGCGCATGTGAACACGTATCTGATGAGTTCGCCCGGTTTCGAGCACGCAGCGAACCAACGCCACGTGAGTCAGCGGTTCCACCACCTCATAGTGAGTCACAGCTCGCTTGCCGTTTGGATCATCATCCGGCAAAACCGCCATCTGCAACCTGTCCTTCGGATTGCGCCCAATCATGGTGCTCACCGTGCCCTGTTTCTGCTCCGGTATTCCCCACACCAGCGCAAGGTATTCGCGCTTGGTTGTCTTGGCAAAAAATTGTGCACCAAGCGCGGTTTTTGCATCGGGAGTCTTTGCTATCACCAGCAATCCCGAGGTATTTTTGTCGATGCGATGCACCAAACCGAGCCGCGGATCGCTGACGTCGTAGTTCGGATTATCTTTGAAGTGCCACGCCAACGCATTGACCAACGTGCCCGAATAATTCCCATGACCGGGATGCACAACGAGCCCTGCAGGCTTATCAACCACCAGCAGCGCATCGTCTTCATACACAATATTCAGAGGTATATCCTCCGCTATGATTTCATTTTCATAGCGCGGACGGTCCATAACTATCTGAACCACGTCCAACGGCTTCACCCGATAATTTGATTTTACCGCCTTGCCGTTCACAAGAATGCACCCCGCCTCAGCCGCTTGCTGAATGCGATTGCGCGAGGATTTTTGCATTCTGATTACCAGAAACTTATCTACTCTGAGCAAATCTTGACCCTTGTCGGCCACAAAACGAAAATGCTCATACAGCTCACGCTCTCCGCTGTCTATAATGCGGAGCTCTTCGCCGTCAATCGCAACATCGTCATCGATGTCAGTCATAGATAAATTCCGGATTTTCTATAATTGGAGCGTCTTCTATATCCGGCTCCTCATCAGCCTTCCCCTCACCTACTTCAATAACGATAACCGAACTTGCAGGCAATCTGGTGCCGGCTTTGAGCGATACGCCCATACTCTTAACGGCTATCACGAGGTCTTTATATTCGCTGGGGACTCTCTTCTCGCGGATATCAGTGAACCCGAGGCCGCGAAGTGCAGCCTGAGCTTGACGCAATGAAATTCCGACCAGATTCGGCACCGGAATCTTCGGCGGTGTGGTCGCATTCAATGTCAGAAAAACCGTGCGACCCGGCTTCACGGTGCTGCCCGGCTCTGGAAACTGCTCGACAACCGTTCCGGGACGATATGCCTCACTATATACGGAATCCGCCACTTCAGCGACCAAATCGCACCCGGCCAATATGCCTTGTGCGTTGCTGTAGGTCATAGTTTTCACCGTGGGAACAGTGCGCACGTCGCCATGACCTGTCCACCAACCCAAAAACACGTTTATAAGCACAACTATCACCACCGCCGCAACTCCCATCAAGAGCAAGTGGCTGATAATGATATGACGCTTGAAAAATTCTATTACTTTCTTCATAAAAAAAAGGCGGGAGGCTCTTGACATCGAACCTCCCGTTTTAGTGCCTTACTTACGGATACCGAGCTCTTTTTGAGCGATGATTGCGCGGTAGCGGTTGATGTCCTTGCGAATCAGGTAATCCAACAAGCGACGACGCTTACCTACGAGTTGCTTAAGAGCACGAGCCGTAGCATAATCTTTGTGATTTGACTTGAGGTGTTCAGTCAAATGAGCAATACGGACCGAGAACAATGCTATCTGAGCCTCAGGAGACCCGGTATCAGTCTTACCCTTACCGTATTTCTCAAAGATTTCAATCTTTTCGTCAGAATTAAGGTGCATTCTTTAGAAATTTTGATGGTTAATAATTAGTGAATTTTGCTTTTCAGCGCCGCAAAGTTACGAATTTTTTCTTAATTATCCAAACCACCCCCAAAATTCCCGCCTAATTTTTTGACTGATGTAAGCCCGTCGATTTTCCGCGAATTTTGATATTCAACTAATTTTTCGTAATTTAGCGGTCTGATATACACACTCCTTATATTAATATACTCATGAGAAAAATTTTACTCGCGTCAACCCTGTCATTACTACTCGGTCTCACCGCCGGAGCGCAATCCCTGATTACGGATTTGCCCGCTGTCTATATCACAACTCCACAAGGCGCCGATAAAATCAACACCGCGGAATACATTCTGACGAATATGAAAATCGTTGAAAAAGACGGTTCCGTAACCGAATATGCCGACACTAAAGTGCGCGGTCGCGGTACTGCTAAGTTCGCCCTCGATAAGAAGCCTTACAAACTCAAACTCTTCTCCAAGGCTCGACTGCTCGGCGTTGGCCATGGAAACGGCAAAAAGTGGAATCTGATGGCGCAACACGGCGACAAATCCTTGCTGCGCAATGCCGTTGGCTCCTTTATTGCTCTCGAAGCCGGTCAGCCCTTTGCCCCGGGTGTTAAGTTCGTAGACCTCGTCATCGACGGCGCATATCAAGGTACCTACCAACTCACCGACCAAGTCGATATCCGTAAATATCGCGTCAACATAACCGAACAACCCGAAACCGTTGATGCAACGACAAACATCACCGGCGGCTATCTGCTGGAAATCGATGAAGAAGCAGAAGACACCGAGGGCAGCACGGTCTTCACCACATCTCGCGGCATGAAGATCACAATCAAATCGCCCGACGAAGACGTAATCGTATCTCAACAAGTTGACTACATTGCCGACCATGTGCAAAAATTCGAAGACTCCCTATTTGCCGAAAACTGGCTTGACCCCACTGACGGCTACCGCAAATATCTGGACTTAAATTCTCTGGTTCAATGGTATATCACAACTGAATACACTGCCGAGCCCAACTCTTTCCGCTCAGTATTCTTCTATAAAGACATCAACAACGACAAACTCACCTTCGGACCCGTTTGGGACTTTGATTTTGCTTTCGACAACTCCGAACGTTGGGGAGAACGCCCTTGCGCTCTCGTGGCACAGGAAGGCCGTGGTGCCGAATGGTGCTTCCTCTGGATTGACCGCTTGCGCCTTGACCCTGACTTCCACAAGGCTGTCAACGATGCATGGAAAACTCTCGTGGCAAACGGCATAGTCGACAAAGTAAACTCCTACATCGATGAGCAAGCCGCAGTCCTCGCAAAATCGGCGGCAAAAAACTTCGAACTCTACCCCATCAACGTGAAAGCCCACGATGAACGAGTGCTCTTCAACACCTACGCCGACAACATTGACTACCTCAAAAAGACTCAAACTGCGCGCGCCGACTTTCTCACCCAAGCATTCCAAACTCTGGCCGACGGCGGCTCTGTGCCCGAAACCGGCGATGCTGCTATTGAGGAAATCACCTCCACGACCAATGAACCAGACGTGATTTTCGACCTCCAAGGACGACGCCTCTCAGTCCCCGTCAAAGGTCTGAACATCATCAACGGCAAAAAAATCCTAATCAAATAAATCCACATCCAAAATCAAAAAACACAAGAATCCGAGGCGATTTAACTCTCCTCGGATTCTTCTTTTAACTCAATTTATCGGCGAAATGCCGCACCAAACGGAGTACGATTTAAAAGGGAGCGACCGAGAGTAATTTCATCGGTATATTCAATCTCATTGCCAACGCTCACCCCTCGCGCCAACTGAGTTACCTCAACGCCCATCGGTGATAGTTTGCGATAAATATAATAGTCGGTGGTTTCACCCTCCATGGTGGCAGACAAAGCAAGGATAACCTCTCGAATCTCCCCACTCTTCACTCGCTCCACCAGCGACTCTATCTCAAGTTGATCAGGGCCTATGCCATCGATTGGAGAAATCACTCCGCCAAGCACGTGATACAGCCCTCTGAACTGTCCGGTATTCTCAATGCTCATCACGTCTTTCACGTTTTCCACAACGCAAATCGTCGAGCCGTCGCGCGCCGGACTTGAACATAGCGGACAAATCTCGGTCTCCGAAATGTTATGACACACCGAACAATACTTTATGCCAAGCCTCATATCTATAAGTGCTTGTCCCAAAGCCTGAGCCTGCTCAGGGTCGCGGCGCAACAGATAGAGCGCATGGCGCAACGCCGTTTTGCGCCCAAGTCCCGGCAGCCGTGACAATTCTGTCACCGCAGCTTCCAGCAATGGCGAAGAAAGAGGCTGGTGATCGTTCACTCCGTCAATTGGTTAGTCTGCGTGTCCGGGAACACCAATTTTGGCTTTATGGTTGCGCCCTCCTCGGGGGTTACAAGCGCGTATGCCATAATAATCACCACGTCGCCGCGGTGCACCTTGCGTGCAGCAGCTCCGTTCAGACATATCACCCCCGAGCCTTCAGGTCCGGGTATGGCATAAGTATCAAAGCGTTCGCCATTGTTATTATCTACAATAAACACTCGCTCGCCCGGTATTATTCCCGCAGCCGCCATTAATTTTGAATCAATGGTTATGCTGCCTATATAGTCGAGATTAGCTTCGGTAACCGTCACTCGATGAATTTTTGACTTCAGAACTTGAATCAACATGTCGGGGTAAATTTGATATTATCTATAAGACGCACATCACCGGCAAAAACCGTGACGCAACCAACCGGCATCTCCGACTCCGACCAGTCCGAAATGGGCTGACAGGTCTTGCCATCTACAATCTGGAAATATTCGGTTTCAAGCCCGTCTATTGTGTTAATCTGATTAACAACGTATTCGGTCGTTTCTTCTACAGAATGATTCCGAGCATATTCCACTCCGGCCTGCAATGCTTTATATATGCCGGGAGCCACCGCTCTCAATTCCGGGGTAAGCCTTACGTTTCGCGAGCTCATCGCCAAACCGTCTGCCTCACGCTTTATAGGCACATCAACAATTTGCAAGCCGCCAAAGCCTCCTTCCAAGTCTACCATTTTGCGGATAACGGCAATCTGCTGAAAATCTTTCTCTCCGAAATAGGCATGAGTGGGATTCACCATAACAAAGAGCCGGCTAACCACTTGTGCCACCCCATTGAAATGTCCGGGACGCATTTTCCCCTCCATGACTTCTGCCACCGGCCCCAACTCAAAAACGCGAGTATCAGGTTCCGGATACATTTCCTCTACCGTTGGCACAAATGCCACGTCAACTCCGGCAGCCTTAAGTTTTGCCAAATCTGCCTCCTCGGTTCGCGGATAAGTCTTGAGGTCGTCAGGGTTATTAAATTGAGTCGGATTCACAAAAACGCTGACGGCTACCGCGTCATTATTTTCACGCGCACGAGCCACGAGCGACAGGTGTCCGTCATGTAGCGCACCCATAGTGGGCACGAACCCCAACGTCAGCCCTGCGGCTCGCTGTTCTGCGCTCCATGCACGCAGTTCGTCTGCCTTACGAATAACTTTCATAGTTAAATTTTTCTGCATTTTGCGCCGCAAAGTTACGCATTTTTTTGGTAATTCAGCGCACTTTTTCCGCGTCTATATCTTCCAATAGGGTTTTAACAGCCGTTTCCAATTGATCGTCTGTTCCAAACGCTATTCGCTCCGGACTATTCGACACTCTCACATCGGGTTCCAACTGTTTATTTTCAAGATAGCTGCCATCCGGCAATTCATAGCCGATAACGGGAATACCGAAATAAAGAGTGGGGTCTTGCAGGTCAACCCAATTAACCGACGTCATTGTGCCGGGCACGGGCATACCAACGAGTTTGCCGATTCCGCGGTGTTTATACACCCATGGTGTTCCATGCGCATTGCTATAATTTGCCTCACACATCAACATGATGCTCGGTTTGTTCCAGCGTCTGGACGGCATCGTTGCCGTTACCTCGCCGCGAACTTTCTGAGTCAAATATTTTTTACCCGAGAAGAGCACTTCGATATCCTCATGCATTCTACCCCCACCATTCCAGCGAGTATCAATTACTATGCCGTCTCGATCGTTATATTTACCCAACACGTCGGCATACATTGTGCGGAACGAAGGATCTGCCATCGACTGTATGTGAACATAGCCCAACCGACCGCCGCTCAACGAATCCACCTTCGCAGCATTGGCACGCACCCATCGCTGATACAAAAGCGAATTCATCTTGGACTGACTTATCGGCTTCACTACTTGCTCTGTTTCATTGTTTACCTGAACCAATGTAGCCTTCCCGACCATACCGTTCAGCAGTGAAGTGAAATCAGACTCCGGCGTTATCTCTTCGCCGTTGATGGCTGTAATAATATCTCCCACGTTTACCGCGGAATCTGCTCGATCAAACGGGCCGCCTTTAACAACTTCAACCACCTTCAAACCATCGCCCGTATATTGGAAATCATACAGCAATCCGAGGTTGGCCGATGACTCCTCTACTCCGCGAGCCGCACGATAACCGCTGCCGGTATGACTCACATTGAGCTCACCGAGTATTTCGGAAAGCATCTCGGAAAAATCATCATTATTATTAATATGAGGCAAGAATTTACGATAATGGTCAACCAGAGCATCCCATTTCACTCCGTGCATCGATGTAGTATAGAATTTCTCTCCCTCCTCCGTGCGGACATATTCAAGCATATATTCACGCTCGGCGGCGCGATCAATTTTTTGACGGCCTGAATACGTAATATTCTTCAGTTTTTTGTCGCTGAAGCCCATTTTCTTCATAACAGACGGCGACAAAATAAAAAGGTCATTACCCATCGTTTTGAGATCGGCACCGCCTTTTATAGCCAACTTGTTAACCACTGAAATATCGCCTTTACGAATGTTAAGACTCCAAAGATCATAACCTTTTTCAACTTCACTGAGATAATAAAGCGTCTCGCCATCTTTGCTGACGGCTGCTGAAGCAAGCGAGGAACTATATGGAGTAAGTCGGCATATTCTATCAGCTATGCCTTCGCGCTCTACTTCAATTGACTTCCCGGCAGTCGAATCCTCTGCCTTTTCCTTTTTTTCCGAGCCCTTTTCGGCATTTTTCGCCAATGCCAACTCTTCCTCGCTGAGCAAAGCCTTATCCCTTGCCGCACGAGTCAGATAAGCAATCATCACGTCATATTGCGTTCCCCATGATGCATGGTTGCGCATTCCGTAACGCTCCGAAGCCCAAATAATTGCTGTGCCGTCAGGGGTGAAGCTCGGCGACATCTCAAAATATCCGGTCTCAGTCACCAATGTTACCTCCGGAGTCTCTCCATCGGCATTAACTATTGCAATATCATAGTAGGGAGAATGATGATGAGGCACACATGTAAAGACAATCCAATTATTGTCCGGACTCCATGAGAATTGCATTTCGTTATCGCGCTCAGGATTAAGCGAGCCGTCAGCCAATCGGGTAACCTTCTTGCTCGTCAAATCGAGCATCATCAATTCATTGCGATTCTGTATGAAAGCGAGCTTTGAACCATCGGGACTGGCAAGCGCACGGCTACGCTCAATGCCGGACTTCTTGGAAAGTACTCGACTCTCTTTGAGCGTGGTCGCATGCACCATATCGGGGTCTTCCTTGCGGGTCATTTCGCTCATATAGATGTCGTCATGACCATCGCGATTACTTACGTAGTAAAGCGTGCGGCCGCCATCTGCCCACGATGGCGAGCTTTCGCCTTGAGGAGTACTCGTGATTTGCTTAGTCGTTTTATACTCCACTGACGTCACAAATATATCACCGCGATGCACAAATGCAATTTGCTTACCATCGGGCGATGGCACTGCATCCTTCGCGCCACTCGAAAAGTTAACGTAATCCGGCGACTGATAGTCGGCATCAACCACGTTGATTCTCACTTTGCCGGGCTTACTCCCGGGCTTCATAGTATAAATTTCACCATCAAACCCGAAGGCCAACACGCCATTCTTACCCTGTGACAAGAAACGCACCGGGTGTTCGCGGAATTCTGTCAGAGCCATGGGCTGTGCTCCGCCATCTTGCAATGACAGACTGTAAACATTCATAGAACCGCCGTCGCGCTCACTCAAAAAATACAGAGTCTGCCCGTCAGGACTAACTACCGGCCATAAATCCTCGCCGGGATTGCATTCCAACGGAGTGTGCTTGCCTGTCTTAATATCGTATTTCCACAAATCGCGCGTAACCGATGACGTATGATGTTTGCGCCATTCGTTTTCCATACCCTTCACATCTTGATATACGAAATATGTGCCACATGGTGCAAAACTGATATTTCGCGCAGGAGTAGGAAGCACTTGCTTCACTGCTCCGCCTGAGACCGGTACGCTGTAAAGTTCCGTCAATCTCGCTGAAGGGAACATTGCACTTGATGCCGGATCCTGAATGGCGGCCGAAAAATAAATCAACTTGCCGTCGGGGCTGAATGACTCGGGTGTTTCAGACTGACTGTAGGATGTCAGACGTTGCAATTCCGAACCGTCCTTTTTTGCAATAAATATATCGTTAGAACCATGGTGGGTACTTGCAAAGGCAATCTGTCCGCCATCGGGGCTCCAGATGGGCGAGGTTTCTATATCATCGGGAGTGGCGGTGATACGTGTGGCATTGCCCCCGACCGTCGGCACTGTATAAATGTCTCCCTTATATGTGAATGCTATCTCATTTCCCGATGGCGAAATTTTCACGTCACGAAGCCAAAGAGGCGTAGCCGCAAATCCTGTTCCGGCCATCAATAAAGAAAGTATAAATACACCTGTTTTCATTTCTTATCTTAATTTTATTTATTTTTTTCTGAATCTGTATCCTGTATCGGGCCATGCAGCGGAATGGTATAAATCAACGACAACTGCACCCCAAGCGCGCCCGTCCGTGTCCCGAACCCCGGAACACTCCATGGCGAACCATATTTTTCTGCCGAATGATGCAAAATTTTATGGTACTTTATGTTCCAGCCAGCGGAAAGTGGCCCGTAGAGTTTGACAACAAGCCCTGCCCCGACCTCTATATACCCGGTCGTTGACTTCTGCACCGGAAGCGAAAGCTTGTCTGTCTCTTGCCAATAACTGTCGGTTATCGTTGCGTCATACACATCGTATGAGAAATGCGTTAACCCATATCTAAGCATCACGTACGCTTGATAATCCGAATTACTGTTATAAAAAATATTATAGTCCAAGCCGACTTTAAAATAAGGTGCCGGTGAAGATTTATAAGTATAATTCATCGCTTCGGGCTTCCTATGCGCATTACTAAACCCGAATTCCACAACAGGAAAAAATCGATTATGCATACTCAAACGACCCCATACTCCAACAAGTCCTTGATCCTCGCCAAATGCGCGACCCAACGCCGGCCATAAATCCACACCTACGCTGACGGCATCCCAAAGAGGATAAATATTACCTATAACCTTCGTCTGCTGTAACGCAATCGAGTCCACCCACTCATTGCCCGAAATCGTGTCAACCAGCAACGTATTTCCCAAATCATCTGTCATCTCCACTACTGACTTCGGGCGCTCGCCGACCTTCGGTTTTTCAACCTTTTTCTTTTCTTTATCAGGTGGTGTCGGACGTGATGTAATGGGCACTACCGGAGTCACCGTGCGTTCTTGTGCTTCACTTGAATAAGCAAAACCCAAAAAACATATTATAATTATTAATAATCGCATCATTTTTGCCTATTCATCTTCTTCGTCTGTCGCAGTCAGAAAAATCATGATGCGCTCGCGTTCAATATTCGTGATTTCCTCATCTGTAACGGAAATGGAGTCTATGATAAATCCTTGATGTTCAAAATCAGTTATGGTATATCGCCACATAACTCCGCAATCCTCCCCATCAAAATATGGGATAGACTCATATTTAAACGTGACTATATCGCCAATGCCTCCTGATGAAAAAAGAAATGAGGCTTCGCTTTGCGACCCTCGAAAAGGAAGATATACTTGATGCGAGTTGCGAGCCGGATCTAAGAGCAACGAGTCATTGGGAGCACCAACCCCCGACACCGATAATCCGCTCACAGTCAAAGCTGCCTTAGTCTCATAATCATAAAAACCCGCCAAAGGAATTGAATTTCGATTATGTTCGCAACCATCTGATGTGCATCCTATAAGAACACTCATTAACGCAACAACCGATAAGACCTTCAATTCCCTCATATCCGCTCAGACACTTCGTAATCATTCCTTTGCGGTGAGCTGCGTGCTATTAACTCGCCGATAAATCCGGCAAGAAAAAATTGGCTGCCAAGAATCATCATGGTCAACGATATGAAAAAATATGGCGAATCCGTCACCAAGTTATATGCCATTCCATGATTCATTTTCCATAATTTCGTAATCCCCACAATTGCCGCGGAAATAAAACCAATCAGAAACATCAATGAACCCCATAGTCCGAAAAAATGCATGGGTTTTACTCCGAACTTTGAGGTAAACCATAGGGTAATCAAATCCAAATAGCCATTCACAAAACGGCTAAGCCCGAATTTAGTACTACCGTACTTGCGTGCTTGATGCTTGACCACTTTCTCTCCAATCTTCTTAAAACCGGCATTCTTAGCCAAATATGGAATGTATCTGTGCATCTCGCCATAAACCTCTATTCGCTTCACTACCTCACTACGATATGCTTTCAGACCGCAATTAAAATCATGAAGATTCTTAATGCCGCTAACTCTTCTTGCCGTGGCATTAAAAATTTTAGTCGGAATTGTCTTGCTCAAGGGGTCATAGCGCTTTTGCTTCCATCCGCTAACAAGGTCATACCCTCCCTCAACTATCATATTATATAACTCGGGAATCTCATCCGGCGAATCTTGCAAGTCAGCATCCATGGTTATTACAACTTTGCCTCGCGCAGCCTTGAAACCTTCATACAACGCCGGACTCTTACCATAATTTCGCCTGAAAGAAATACCTCGAACAGCAGCGTTTGCCGATGCAAGCTGCTCTATCTCAGCCCACGATTCATCGGTTGAGCCGTCGTTAACAAAGATAACCTCATAAGTAAAGTTATTTGCCACCATAACTCGCTCAATCCATTCCGCAAGCTCCGGCAGCGACTCCGCCTCATTATATAGAGGTACCACTACTGATATATCAAGACTTGTAGTTGAATTAGTTTGCATAATGTTGCAAAGTTACGCATTTTTTCCAATAATTGCTATTTCACTCTTAAGCAATTCGACAAAATTAAAAAACATTGAAAAAAATTTGCATACCTCAAAATAAATCCATAACTTTGCACTCGCAATTCAACAAACATCTATTCTCTCGGAGAGGTGGGTGAGTGGCTGAAACCACCGGTTTGCTAAACCGACGAAGTGAGCAATCGCTTCCACGAGTTCGAATCTCGTCCTCTCCGCTCCCTAAAGTCTGCACATCAATTGATGCGCAGACTTTTTTGTGCACAAACAAACAAACAAAAGCCGGTCGCGACTCTGCCCGCAACCGGCTTTTGAATTATATACTTAAATATTACATTACCAACTTATAGGCATGACCTTCTACACGCACTATGATAATACCCTTGGCATTAATCACATACTCTTGCACGTCTTCAGTCTGCATTGCCGAGCACAAAACACGTCCGGAAACATCGCTTACTATGACTCTGCTACCCGGCGCGCTTTCAATGCAAACCTTGCCGCCAACGGCGTAACATCTGCAATCGTCCACCATGCTTTCAACTGAATCAATCGCACTGTTTTCTCCCAATTGAATGCGAATCCGCTCGCTGGGAATAGATGCAAACTCGCTATTGTGGGCCGTAACATCATAAGCGTATAAAGTATTGGAAACCAAACCTTCTACCTTGTAAGCGTTAACGTCACCAACCTCAATATTCTCATATCCCGAAACGGGCAATTCTTCCATTTCACCGCTGTGTCCGATTTTTATATCATCAACGGCAACATTACCGCTTCCTTCTCTTAAATATACCCATTTCAGACTTGTATATTTTTGGTCGAGAACAATATCAACAACTTGACCGCCTGCTTCATTCGAAATCGGGGCAATGTTAACAACTTCTTCCCATTCACTGCCATTCAGAGCAAAAACTTTCAACGCATTATCAGCCGATGCGCTGCTGCCTCTGTACCAGAAACTTAGCGAACGAATGCCCTTTTTAAACACCGGAGACTGCAAATATGCACCATCGGCATCCATCTTCAACGACGGAGCAGACTCACCACACAAACCACCCAAAGCATATGTGCCGGTACATGATGTCAACCAATTTTCAGGCAAAGCCTCAAGTTTGCCCGTAAAGTCAAGGTCCTCATACTCAGGCGCACCCAATTGAGAGGTATATACCGTTACCGTATAGGACTCGGCCTCAGCCAACTTTTCCCAATTTGCGGTAAAACCGGTCAGAGTAACATCTGATGCCTCCAACGCCTTAACCTGAATATAATTAAGCGTAGGCTCCCCGGTAGTCATCTCCACTTCATTTGATGCCTTGGAGTTAAATTGACCGTTAGTCGCATAAACTACGTAATAATATGTTGTGAGCGGATACAACCCGGTTACCTCTATTGAGGTCACATTGCCCACGTCCTTATATCTATATCCATCAACATAAACTTTCTCACCGGCAGCGGATTTCTCATATACGCTCACCAAATATGAAGTGGCATTTTCCGCCGTTGTCCAGCTGATTGACAACTTATCCGCACCGATATTCGTTGCTTCATACGCTGTAACCTCACCGAAAATATCCACCCCGCCTCGGAACACGAAACTTATCTCGCCGGATGCACTCTCTTTAATATCCGTAATCGGAGCATAGAGCGACGCGCCCGACCAAGACCTCATCGACGGAGTTGTATCATCCGTAAACGATGTCACATTGGCCGTCCCCGGGAACACATCGCCCGGGATTGAGTAATACGACGGATCATTATCCGCCTCTTCTATATCCACATATTGATGCGACGGAGTGTTGTTTACAACGTTGCCTTCCCAAATAGTTTCATTATAATCTATATGCCAAACCAACATACCGTGTCCGGGCAGAAACTCGTCCCAGCCTTTCTGTTGCCTGTTCTCAAAGATGAAGTACTCATCTTCCTTATCGGTCTTCACCATGAACACGTCATAGAATCCCTTTGACTCCGTAATATGCTTTGCGGTAACGTTCATCGGTTCGTCAAGCACCTTCGGCTCAACCCAACCCAAGGCATAGCGTTCATAACCCGACATATACGGCGGAGTCCACGAATCATTATTATATGACCCGGAGTCCATCAATGTCCACGACTGCGGTGTAAATGACCCGTTATATGACACGGCATACAAGTCGGGCAAGCCCAATACATGGCTGAACTCATGACAAAACACTCCGATTCCCGAAATAGTCGAGCCCTTTCCGTCGCGCAGCTCGCTCGAACATGCATAATGTCCTAATCTGACTCCATCATAATAAAATGTGCGTCCGGCCTCTATAATATCCCACGAATGCGGCCAAATAGTCTCGGCAGCTCCGCCATCGGCTTGACCGTATCCAGCATAGAAAATATAAACATTATCTATCAGCCCGTCTTCATCGCGGTCATACTGAGTAAAATCAATCTCCCCGTCTAATAACGAACATGCCTCAAAAACCATTTCATTCGCTTTCTCATCAATCATGCTCGGAGAGTCAGCCCCGTAATAGCTATAAGGACGCGATAATTTCACCGGACCGAAAACATCAAATTCCGGAATGAACTGACCATTACTGCTTTCAATAAAATAATCTTTTACCGAACCGGTGGCTCCGCTTTCTTTATACCCATGCTGATTTAATTGGTTATAAAACTGCTGCTTCGGATTCTCCAACGTAAAAGAATTATTCGAGAACTCAACCAAGATGGCCAAACCTTTCTGCGCGCCCTTAGTGGGATAGGAAGTCGATTGCGACTCGGCATTGCGCTTAACTTTCCAAGTTTTTTTGTGCTGCTGTTCCAACGCTGCCAACGTTATCGACTTATCAACTCCGCTCAGAAATTTCCGAGCCTGTGCCGACCGCTTCTCAACGTTCTCGGCGACTATGTCTGTTGCTTCTACCCGACCGCGATCCGCTGTCATGTACCTGAAAAAACCGTCTTCACCACGGTTCAGAACGTAACCGTCTACCGAAGTATAATAATATCCGTTCTCGTCGCCGTGCAGCAACACCTCAATCGTTTCTCCATTAGGCAAATCATACTCAATTTTGCCGGGCTTTGCCGGCACTGCAAATACCGGCATTACTGTTATAATCATAGCAGCAACACTCAGCATTCTCAATCCTTTTTTTAATATCAATTTCTGATTCATTAGTGTAATTTTGAAAATTCCGCGCAAAATTAACACCATTCGCGTTTATATACAAAATATCCGACAATTATTTCTCTAAAATGTAAATATTTGTTACTTTATGACAGATTTTTCGATTTCTTTTCGTACCTTTGCAGGCTGTATTTAAGTTATATCTACATAGTGTCACATTTTTTCACAAATTTCATACTTTATGAGAATATTAACAGTAATTTTTACTTTGTTATTCCCTCTGATGTGCATTCAGGCCAATAACGAGCCGACTAAAGCACTCCGAGGAGGGAAACCCGTACATACGGGAACTCCGGCAACTTTTCTCGGAAACGAAACTTTTCGTGACATTGAACGCCAAACCTCAAATCTCGAAGTTTTCGGTCAAAAAGAACAAGCTCCCGTAGTGATGAGAGCCGGCGACGGCACAACCATCTTCGGTGAAATGGTCTTCTCTTCTCTTTGGCATACCGATGAAGACGCCGTTTTCGACTGGGGCGTTTACTCCTTCCCGGCTCAAGCCAACACCACTCTGACTCAGCACCACCTCCACACTACCATACAGGCAAACGGCGGCGGTGCTTATCATAATGGCAAACTCTATTTCACAAGCTATTATGAAGGCTACGAATCGCTCTGGTATCTCTATTTCTGCACCTTGGATCTGAACACTTGGGAAATGGAAAAAATCGCATTGCCCAACGACATCTACTCTTCCATCGCTCTGGACATGACTTTCGACCCCGTGGGCAAACACCTCTACTCCGTTGCCTACGTTGACGAAACCGGCGAAGACTACACTCTGTCAATCATGAACACCGAAACCGGCTATGCCACTGCCGTTGCCGCTATCGACCGCATGTCGTTTATCGCCTGCGACGTTATCGGCAACATGTACGGCGTGCGCTATAGCGACGGTATGTTCTGCAAAGTCAACAAAGCAAACGGTCAACTCACCGAAGTAGGTTCCACCGGCATCAAACCCAAATACGTCGGCTCCGGCACGTTCGACTACAACACCGGAAAGCTCTATTGGACCACCACCGTAAACTCCGCCAACGAAGAAAGCGGCTTGTATGAAATCGACATCACAACCGGTCGCGCCTCGCTGATTTCCTACTTCCCCAACGAGGAAATGTTTACCTGTCTTTATATCCCTCATGTCGAAAACGAATACCGCCTGAACCCGGTAACCGATTTCACTGCCAACTTTGATCAAACTCCGACCGGCACAATCTCCGTAACCGCTCCCACCACCGACATTGACGGAAACGCCATTAACGGAACTCTGACCCTTGTCGTTTACGATAACGACAATCTTCTCTTCTCCCTCCCTGCCGCTCCGGGTGCTACCGTCTCTCAGGAAGTAACCCTCGAAAACGGCTCTCACAAACTTGATGCAATGGCCGTACACCCCACAGCCGGAAAAAGCGAAAAAACATCTCTCAATGTATTCATCGGCACTGACGGTCCCGCTGCTGTTAGCAACCTCACGCTCTCTAAAGACGGCAACACCGCTGTTCTCACTTGGGAAACTCCTCAAGTCGGCGCTCACGGCGGCACTATCAAGCCCAACCTCCTCTACTACAACATCTATCGCATGCCCGACAACAAACTCGTCGCTGAAGACGTTGACGGCAACACTTGGAGTGAAACAATCATAAGCGACCTCTATCGCAATTATTACTACGATGTGGTTGGCTTCTACAAAGGTGTTGAAGGCGAAACCGCCACCTCAAACAAAGTGGCGTTTGGCACTCCTCAAGAAGTCCCCTACTCCATGACCTTCGACTCCATGGAGGACTACATGAAGTGTATCATCTACAATGAGAACCAAGACGACGGCTTCTGGGGTTGGTATCAAGATTATCAATGCGCAGCCTATAAGTACGACACATTCAATCAAGCCGATGACTACCTCTTGATTCCTGCCGTGAGATTCGAAGCCGGACAAACCTACAAGCTCCGCTTCAAAGCACGCTCTTACGGCGGTTTCCTCTACCCCGAACGCATGGAAGTAAAAATGGGTAAAGGGCAAGACATCTCCGACCTTACCGTGACGCTCATCGAAGACCAACCCTACCCTCATGATAAATACCAAGAATATGAAGCCGTTATCGAAAATATAACCGAAACTGCCGCATATTTCATCGCATTCCACGCCACTACTCCTCGCGGCGAATACTATCTCTACCTCGACGACATTCAAGTCCTCAATGGTCCTGCGGCAGCCGCACCCGGCCTCGCCGAGAATTTCACCGTAACCCCGGCGCCAAACGCGGCTCTGGCCACTATCATCTCATTCACCGCACCAACCAAGGGTTTCTCAGGCGATGTCCTCAACGAAATCTCAAAGATTATCGTTTACCGCGACAACGAAGAAATCGCCTCTTATGGCAACACCGCTCCGGGCACCGAAATCACATTTGAAGATAACGAAGCCAAACAAGGTTTCAATACCTACAAGATAGTTTGCAGCAACTCTTACGGCGACGGCAACCCCATCGAAGTTATGTGTTGGGCAGGTCTCGACGCGCCCATGGCCCCTGCCAAACCGCGCCACACTACCGAAAACAACAAAGACGCTATTGTTACTTGGGAAGCACCCTCTCAAGGCGTAAATGGTGGCAGCCTCGATTATAGCAAACTCACATACGAAGTGCTTCGAAACGACGGCGTTGTTGTTGCTACCGGACTTACCGAAACCCAATTTATCGACACGACTATCGACACTTCCGAAAGCCAAAAGAACGTTTTCTACGAAATTACAGCGGTCAACGAAGCCGGCTCGTCCGCCAAGGCTAAAACCATGTTCATCGTCTATGGCAATCCTTATACCGGTGAATACCACGAGTCCTTCAGCAACGGGTCAGTCGATACTCGTCCTTGGGTAATCGAAGTCGTTAACGAAAGCCTTAACCCCGGCGCTATCCCCTATTGGCAAGTGGTTACCAAGGGCGAAAATCCCGTAACATACGCTCAAGACGGCGACAACGGTCTCGTAACCTGCACTCGCAATACTCCGTGGGCGGCATCGCGCATCCTGTCTCCCCGACTCCAAAAGGGCGAGCTCAAAAACCCCGTGCTGAGCTTCTGGATGTTCCACTACTACAACCCCGACCCCGACAACACTTGGTCCACCCCCGAAGACATCATTCAACCCGAAATCTTCGTTGACGGAAAATACACCAACCTCACCGAAAAGCCCATTCTCCTCATGAACGGTCTCGGCTGGTACAAATATGAAATCCTCCTCAATGAGTTCGTTGACGATGAAGTGTTCCAAATCGCATTCTGCGGCACCAGCGGCACCGGCTACAATATGCACCTCGATAATTTCACCATCTCCGGTGTGTTCGACAATGATATGCGCATCGCTGCTTTTGAAGTTCCCGAACGTCTGGCAGTCGGAACCTCACGCAACATCAAAGTAACCGTTCGCAACCAAGGTGCCAAGGCGACAACCGACTTCAAAGTCGTCCTCTACCGCGATGGAGAAAAAATCAACGAAGCCAACAATAAAAACAAGTTGATTTTCAGTCAAGAAGAAACATTCCTCTTCCCCATTAGCGCCAATATCCTTGACGCAGGCAATGAGCACAAATTCAAGGCCGAAATCATCTACTCCAACGATGAAGACACTGAAAACAACGTCAGCGAAGAGAAAACAACCATAGTTCCCGCGCCCGAATTGCCCGGAATCACCGACCTTAACGCAGTAATCAACTCCAACGGCAAGATTGAACTCTCATGGAGCGAACCCGCTTCGCCCGAAGCCGACGCTGTCGTAACCGAAGGATTCGAAAACTTCGAAGCATTCACCATTACCGATTTCAATGACTGGACTCTTGTTGACATCGATGCTCTCGAAACTTATGGCATCAGCAACGAAAACTCCGAATCGGGAATCTACGAATATCCCAACGCTTGCCTCCAAATGGCGTTCATGGCCTTTAACCCCGCCAAAGCAGGAATCAACCATGAACTTTGGACTCCGTTCGCCGGAAAACAAATGGCGGTGGCTTTCGCCTCTGTTGCCGGAGCTAACAATGACTGGCTCATCTCTCCGCGAATCAAGGGCGGTCAAACCGTGTCGTTCTACGCTAAGACTCCCTCTATGTGGTACGGCGAAGAGCAATTCTATTTCTGCTACTCTACTACCGACAGCCTCACAACCAGCTTCAAGCCCATCGGCGACCTCGTAAAAGTCCCCTACGGCTCTTGGGTTAATTACTCCTACACTCTCCCCGAAGATGCCACCTTCTTTGCTATCAACTATGTTTCCTATGAGCAATTCGCACTCTTCATCGACGACATTGAATATGAAAGCCTTACCCCCATGCTCCTTGAGCTCCAAGGCTTTAATGTTTACTGCGACAACGTGCTTCTGACCCCGTCTAAGGTTGAGGACCTCGCTTACGTCGATAATAGATCGCTCGAAGTAGGAAAATCATACACCTACCGAGTATCTACCATCTACGACAAAGGAGAATCCGCACTCTCCGACCCAGTAACCATCGTTGCCGCAGGCATTGATGAAATGGAAATTCTCCCGATGATCTTTGCCGAAGGAAACACTCTCTATATCAAAAATGCCGAAGGCTTGAATGCCTCCGTGAATGCTGTAAACGGCATCACTTACTTCAACGGCACTATTGACTCAGCAGTGAAAGCACTCAAACTCAATAGCGGCATATATGCCGTTACCGTGAATGGCACAACAACTAAAATTGTCATAAAATAAACATCACACTATTTTCAAACCTATGAATAATAAAATCATAAGCCTTGCAGCACTCCTCTTTTTGGGGAGTGCCGCAATGTACGGACAAACAACCCCTCCGTACACTCAGGATTTTTATGCATCGTCTGACTTCCAGCTGATGACTCTTATCGACGGGAACAACGACGGGAACACTTGGACCCACGCATCTTACGACCCCCTGACTTGGAGTGCCGCCGCTCGCTATACCGGCAGCGCATCTTCGCCTGCGGATGATTGGATGATTACTCCGGGTCTTGAATTGAAAGCGGGCTACTCTTACAAGTTCTCTTTCAATGCCATCGGTGTAACCGGTTACACTAACAACATCAACGTTATGCTCGGCTCTGCCCAAACTGCCGAAGCATTAACCACTCCGGTTATCAGCCCTGTTACTCTCACCGAAAAAGTCAAAAATCTCTATTCCGGTGAAATCACCGTAGAAAACGACGGCACTTACTATCTCGGATTCCACGTAACCGCAGAAGCCAACCAAGGCGCTATCTATGTTGACGACATCAAAATCGAAGCCGGCATCTTAGGTGCTGCTCCGGCGCCTGCCACTGCCCTCACTGCAAC
This sequence comes from Bacteroidales bacterium, assembly GCA_015061005.1. Lineage (GTDB taxonomy): Bacteria > Bacteroidota > Bacteroidia > Bacteroidales > Muribaculaceae > UBA3263. Next base: position 8,485 of record SUXJ01000008.1, on the reverse strand, counting down.
TGCGGCCGCTGAAAATGGTGCTGCCGTGATGAAAATCACTTTCACTGCCCCCGACAAAACCAATGCCGGCGCGGCTTTGACTGAAATCTCAAACATCATCGTTTATCGCGGCACCGAAAAAATCGCCGAATTGGGCGAAGCAACCCCCGGACAAACCGTTGAATACACCGACCCTTCCCCTCAGCTTTACAATAACGCATACCGTATCATTTGCGTAAACACTGCCGGCGAAGGTGCCGAGGCTACAGTTAACGGATATCTGTCTTACAATACACCCGCGGCTCCGTCAAATGTGGTCCTCGCCTCTACTGAAGACGGTCTGACCATCACTTGGGACGCCGTGACTACCGGAGCCTACACTTCCGGAGTATTCATTCCCGAAAACGTTACCTACACCATTACTCGCAGCGACAAGGTAACCGTGGCCACCGGTCTCAAGGAATGCTCATTCACTGACTCATATTCAAATGAAGGCGAAGGCCAAGTCCCCCTCTCGTACTCCGTGACTGCCAAAAACGAAGGTGGCACGTCTGCGGCTACTGCAAGTAACGAACTCCTCATCGGCTCGCCCTACACCGGTGAATACGCCGAATCTTTCGCTAACTATTCCTACTCCACCAAGACCTGGAAATCCGAAGGCGTTTGGGCAATTAAAACAACATCTTATGACAGCCCGGCTATCTCTGCTGACCAAGACGGCAACAACGGATTCATCGGATTCAGCTCTTATACGAGCGGCACGTCTTCTCGACTCATCTCGCCCGTGATCAACGTAAGCGAAATGCAAAATCCTCGCCTGTCATTCTACCTGTACCACGCTGCCACCACCTACACCGACCGTGTCCTCCCCGAGTTGCTCATCAATGGCGAATACATTGCTTTGGCCGATGAAGCAATCACCGTCAATGCCGAAGTGGAAGGTTGGACCAAATATAACTTCGACCTCACCCCCGAGCAAGTGGCAGGTGACTTCCAACTCTCTTTCAATGCAACTGCAGGTGGCGGCTATCTTGTAGCTATCGACAACATCACTATCAAAGATGCCCTTCCTTATAACCTCGCGGTTACTTCAATAACAATTCCCAACACACTCTCCATAGGTAAACTTGCAGAAATCAATGTCGATGTTAAAAACACCGGCGTAAACACTGCTGCGCACTATCAGCTAAAGCTCTTTTGCAACGGCGTTGAATTCGCAAACGCCGTAGACTCTGACCTTGCATCTGAACAGACTATATCTTTTGAACTCGGTTACTACCCCAATCCCTTCGAAGTCGATAAAGAACTGACCTTCGAAGCTAAAGTCGTTTATGAAAATGACCTGAACGCCGATGATAATTCAGCCTCGGCAAGTGCTCTCGTAATCGGAAACGATCTCCCGACTCCGACTGAACTCACTGCCATATATGAACCCGACTTGGTCACTCTGACTTGGACCGCTCCTGTTGTCCCAGAAGTGGAAGTTCAACCCGTAAAGACCGAAAGCTTCGAAGATTGGACCGTTGACTCAACCGAGCCCGCAGCCGGTTGGACATTCGTTGACCGAGACGGAAAAAACATCTCCGGATATGTCGGTTTCGGAAGCAGCGCGCCCATGGCGTTCATCACGTCTAACAGTTCCTCAATCACTCCCCTGACCGGTAGCAACTACCTCGTTTCTCCCAAAAACAGCGCGTACTACGACTATCGCGATGACTGGGCTATCTCGCCCGAAGTGGTCGGCGGACAAACCATCTCATTCAGCGTTTGCCAAAAGGGTGGCTACGGTTACTATGGCACCACCTTCGAAGTTTGCTATTCTGCAACAGACAATAACCCCGATAGCTTCGTAGCAATCGAAAAGGTGAATGACAAATCTTCAAACTGGACAGCTTACTCTTTCACTCTGCCCGAAAACGCAAAGTACTTCGCAATACACGTTATTGACGAAAGCAGCTCTACAAGCGATGCAATGGCTATTGACGACATCACCTTCCAACCCGGAAGCGTCCAACTCGTTCTCACCGGCTACAATGTGTATCGCAACGAACAGATTTACACTTTCTTGAACCCCTCATTGACCGAACTCAACGATCACAACATTGAAAACTCAACCGAGCCAGTAACCTACACCTACGCTGTTTCTGCCGTTTACGAATCCGGTGAATCAATGGCTTCCAACATCGCTACTGTCACCATCGCACCGGCCATAAGCATCACCCTCGATATAACCGAAGCAGAAATCGAAGTCGGTAAAACCCTCACCCTCACAGCCACCGTAACTCCCGAAACCAATACAGACACCATAGTTTGGACCAGCTCCGACGACACCGTTGCCTCGGTTGACCAAAACGGAGTTGTTACGGCTCTCACCACCGGCTCCGCAACTATCACCGCAACTGTGGGACAAATCTCCGCAACCTGCTTACTGACCGTAGTTGATACTGCTTCCGGCATCAACCAAGTAACCACCGACAACGGCACCGTTACCATTTACGACCTCCAAGGTCGCCGCGTAGTTAACCCCAACAAGGGCATCTATATCATCAACGGCAAAAAAGTGGTACTTTAAACTCCACTCCCACAACAATGACGGCTCGCCCACCCGGCGAGCCGTTTTTTTAGTGACGAAGTCAGTATAAAGGCAAACCGACGGAAAGCGAGTCACTTTCCACCCTCCACCCTCCACTTTTTTTCACTCTCCACTCTCCACTCTCCACTTTTTTCACTATCTTTGCACGCATGGAACAATACCTTGTATCAGCGCGCAAGTATCGTCCGGCTACTTTTGCATCTGTAGTCGGGCAAAAAGCACTTGCCACTACGCTAAAAAACGCCATTAAGTCCGACCGCCTCGCTCATGCTTATCTCTTTTGCGGTTCTCGCGGTGTGGGAAAGACTTCATGCGCACGAATATTTGCTAAAACCATCAACTGCACCAACCGCACGCCCGACGGTGAAGCATGCAATCAGTGCGAATCTTGTCGCCAATTCAACGAAAATCGCTCGCTAAACATCATTGAACTTGATGCGGCAAGCAATAACGGCGTTGAAGACATTCGCTCCCTGCAAGATCAAGTACAAGTACCCCCGGCTATCGGCAAATACAGAGTATTCATCGTCGATGAGGTTCACATGCTATCCTCTGCCGCGTTCAACGCCTTTCTTAAAACGCTTGAAGAACCCCCGAGCTACGTCATCTTCATTCTCGCAACAACCGAGAAACATAAAGTAATACCCACAATCCTTTCGCGTTGCCAAATCTATGACTTCAACCGAATCACAGTGAACGACATGGTTGAACACCTCCAATATGTGGCAAACCAAGAAGGGATTACAGCGGAACCTGCAGCACTCAACGTAATTGCGCGTAAAGCCGATGGCGCAATGCGCGATGCACTGTCTATTTTTGACCAAGTTGCCGCATCTTCAATGAATAACATCACTTATTCATCTACCATCGACAACCTGAACGTTCTCGACTCCGCATACTACAACAGACTCCTCGAAGCATTCCTAAGCGGCAACGTGGCTGACGCCCTGTTGATCTACAAAGAAATTCGTGACCATGGATTCAACAACCACTTCTTCCTCACAGGTTTAGGCGATTACTTTCGAGACCTTGTCGTGGCTCGTGACCCCAAAACTTTAACACTCTTGGAATCCGACAACGAACATCGTACTCGCATGGCTCAACTTGCCGAAAAATGCTCACCACGCTGGCTGTACCTCGCAATGGATCTCTGCAACACTGCCGATTTAAACTATCGCACTGCGGCTAACAAACAATTCCTCGTCGAACTGACATTAATAAAACTGTGCCAAGCGGACAGCCCCTCGCTAAATCTTGACGGCAGCATTGCCGAGGGGCAGAGACTCAAACCCTTAGCTGCCACACAACCATCCACTCAAACAACCTTACAATCCCCTATCCCAACCACTCCATCTCCTCAAATCCCAACACCTAAGCCAACCCCGGCTCCGGCTCCGGCTCCGGCTTCAAATCCAACTCCTCATTCCGCTAAAACTCCTCTCGGTCCCGGAATCTCAATCAAAGCCGAAAGGAACGTCACTCAATCCGCTCAAAATCCAACCACCCCTCTCCCGACCGTTCAACATCAACCGCGACAAAGCGAACCATACTCCGAGGCGGCATTGACGCTCACATGGAACAATTGCGCCAAAGCTAACACTGCGGCTGTCGCCCTAAATAACATCATCAAGTCATGCCCCCCAAGGCGAGTACGCGATGACGTGTTCGTTGTTGCCGTGACAAGTGACGCTCAATTCAAAATTCTCTCCGACAATATACCCACAATCCACAATTATCTCCGTTCTCACCTCCACAACGACAACATTACAATCACAGTTGAACACACCCAAGGCGAGGCCGCGCCTGCAGTGTGGACCGAAACCAAAGTTCTCGAAACCATGCTCAAAGAAAACTCCGCCCTACGCCGCCTCGCTGAAGACTTCAAACTAACCATCTCTTGACAATTCCGCAACTTTTTCGTACTTTTGCAAGTTCTAACAGAAACTTAATAACAAAACTCTTAAAATCATACTAACTATGGCAGGCAAAGCATTGCTCGTTATCCTCGACGGCTGGGGAATCGGTAACCACTCCAAAGGCGACGTTATCTACTCCACCCCAACTCCCTACTGGGACTCTCTTCTGAAAAAATACCCCCATTCTCAACTCCAAGCTTCCGGCGAAAACGTCGGCTTGCCCGACGGACAAATGGGGAACTCCGAAGTCGGACACCTCAACATCGGTGCCGGACGTGTTGTTTATCAAGACCTTGTAAAAATCAACAAAGCAATCGCAGAAGGAACCATCTTCGAAAATGCACAAATCAAAAACGCATTCGAAACAGCCAAATCAACCAACTGCGGACTCCACCTCATGGGACTCACCTCAAACGGTGGCGTACACTCAAGCTTTGACCATATCTTTGCGCTGATCGACATCGCAGCTCACTACGGACTGAAAAAAGTCTACCTCCACTGCTTCATGGATGGACGCGACACCGACCCCCGCTCCGGCAAAGGCTTCATCGAACAACTCCAAGCCTACTGCGCAGAAAAAGGAGCCGGCGTCATCGCTGACATCGTTGGTCGCTACTACGCAATGGACCGAGACAAACGTTGGGAACGTGTAAAAATCGCATACGACCTCATCGTAAACGGACAAGGCGAACAAGCTGACGACATGGTCGCTGCCATGCAGAAAAGCTACGACAACGACGTTACAGATGAGTTTATCAAACCCATCAAAAACGCTAACGTTGACGGCACAATCAAAGACAACGACGTAGTTATCTTCTTCAACTACCGCAACGACCGCGCCAAAGAAATGACAACCGTCCTAACCCAAAAGGACATGCCCGAAGAAGGAATGCACACCATCCCCGGACTCCACTACTTCTGCATGACCCCCTACGACGCTTCATTCGTTGGCGTAAACATCCTCTTCGACAAAGAAAACGTTGACAACACTCTCGGAGAATACCTCTCCAACAACGGCAAAAAACAACTCCACATCGCCGAAACCGAAAAATACGCACACGTAACATTCTTCTTCAACGGAGGACGCGAAACCCCCTATGCCGACGAAGATAGAATCCTCGTTCCCTCACCCAAAGTCGCAACCTACGACCTCAAACCCGAAATGAGCGCCTACGAAGTCTGCGACAAACTCACCGAAGCAATCGCTTCTGAAAAATACGATTTCATCGTCGTAAACTACGCAAACGGCGATATGGTCGGACACACCGGCGTATACGACGCAATCGAAAAAGCCGTTGTCGCTGTTGACCAATGCCTGAAAGCAACAATCGAGACAGCAAAAAAAGCAGGCTACGAAGCAATCATCATTGCCGACCACGGCAATGCCGACAATGCCCTCAACACCGATGGCTCGCCTAACACCGCACACTCACTTAACCCCGTGCCCTGCATATACGTAACCGAAAATGCAGATGCGAAAGTCGAAAACGGACGCCTCGCCGACGTAGCGCCCTCAATACTTAAAATCATGGGACTCCCACAACCCCCTGAAATGACAGGTACTCCCCTCATCTAATCTCCACCCACATCATAATGAATCCGCTAACCTGACCAAAATCAAGTTAGCGGATTCATTTCAACCCATCCCTCAAAAGTTTTTTCACAAAAAATCTCAAAAAAACTTGCACAAACAAAAAAAAGTTCATAACTTTGCACCGCTGAAACAAACAGACGGGATTCGCTAGCTCAGCTGGTAGAGCACAACACTTTTAATGTTGGGGTCCTGGGTTCGAGCCCCAGGCGGATCACAGAATGAGTCCAACCGGATCACGAAAGGAGTTCAAACGAACTCCTTTTTTTGGCTCTAAACGAAATAGAACTAACGATTATTACATTGATACATAGGTACTTAAGAAAGTAGTCAAGGTGAAAGTCTAACGAGGACAGAGCAAGACAGCCAAAGACTGAAAAAGACACTTACCTACCACTTTTGAAAGTGGTAGGTAAGCAAAAGAGGGAAAATCGGTCAAAAACGAGCAAAATTGGGGTAGAAAATAGTTAATCTTTGTCAAAGTTGTCTTTCTGTGTCCACAACAGGAAAAAGCTATGACGCAGAACTATGTATCGGTAGTGTTCGACCGAAAGAAGAAAGCGAACACGAACAAGAGTGGAAAAGGAAAAATTGAATTATACATTCGCTTAAATAGAGAGTGTAGAAAATATCTTACCATTGGAGAATGCACTCTCATCTTTGCCACTGGCGCTTCGGCCAAATATCTTGGCCTTGCCGATGAAACTAAATATGCCGGTATGGGTGTTTCTGCTTGTGCTACATGCGACGGTTTCTTCTACCGCAAGAAAGTGGTAGCCGTAGTGGGCGGTGGCGACACCGCTTGCGAAGAGGCTGTATACCTTTCACACCTTGCCAAACATGTATACATGCTCGTGCGCCGCGACGAATTGCGTGCATCGAACATCATGCAAGAGCGCGTAAACAACACAGAGAACATCACCATCCTCTACAACACTCAAGCCGAGGGTCTCTATGGCGAGAATGGTGTTGAGGGTGCCAACATCGTAAAATTCAAAGGCACTGATAAAGAGACTCGCGAGCAACTTCCCATCGACGGTTTCTTCCTTGCCATTGGTCACAAACCCAACGCCGACCTCCTTGCCGGTCAAGTAGAACTCGATGAGCATGGCTATATCGTTACTAAACCCTACACTGCCGAGACCAACATTCCCGGTCTCTACGCTGCAGGTGATGTGGCCGATCCTCGCTATCGTCAAGCCATCACTGCTGCTGCTTCGGGTTGCCGTGCTGCTATCGATGCCAAGAATTATATCTTGATGAACAACCTCTAATAGATTACTCATCTTTAACACATGCGACCACATGGGAATCATAATTCCTGTGTGGTCGTTTTCTTTTGTGTAATAGCATGTGACGAGGTGTCGCAAGCAACCAACCTCTCTACTCTATTTTGTCAACATCACTGCCATATAAAGACTATGCTATAAAACTATGTCCTAAAATTATGTTGAAAAGCATTTTTGTGGATATAAATTTTTATTCATATCATTTTTTTCGCTACTTTTGTGCCCGCTAATGAAATAGGTACAAATGGTAAAAGAGAGCACTTTAGAATCTGTGTTGCAAAATGAGATGTCCGACTTTTGGGCTGTATTGAGTAACGAAGAGAAACGAATCATATCAAGCAATTTTCAGATTCAGAACTTCCGCAAAAATGAGGTTATATATAGCGAGGGCGAAAAGCCCACGCACCTTATGTTTTTACTCAAAGGCAAGGTGAAGGTATACAAAAAAGCAATGGCGACCGCAACCAGATCATTCGCATGGTGCGTCCGGGGCAATACTTTGGCTACCGTGCCTACTTTGCCAACGAAAACTATGTTACATCGAGCGCTGCCATAGAGAACACACAGATTGGCTTCTTGCCCATGACCATTGTCGAAGATCATGTGCGCCGCAACAACGACCTGGCTTTCTTCTTCACTCGCAGTCTTGCCAATTACTTGGGACAATCGGGCACTCGCACCGTAAACCTCACCCAGAAACATATTCGCGGCCGACTTGCCGAAGCCCTCATCGTTCTTCTCGAAAACTATGGTTATGAAACCAATAGCACAACTCTCAACATATACTTGTCGAGAGAAGATTTGGCCAATTTGTCAAACATGACAACCTCCAATGCCATTCGCACGCTCACTACATTTGCTACCGAAAACCTCATCACTGTCGATGGTCGCAAAATAATAATTATCAATGAAGAAGAGTTGCGACGCATTAGTAAATATGGATAATATTGAGTAGTCATTGTATTTGATTATGAGCTTATTTTAGAGGCACACTCCATCTGCATTTTGTTTGTTCACTATCAATATAACTCTATATATTGATAATGACACACTTACAATCTTATAAGAGTAGAACCTGAAGTAGCTGTATCACCGGTGTTGAGTTGTATTGCATATA
>SUXJ01000016.1 GCA_015061005.1 Bacteroidales bacterium | reverse complement strand
AGGATCAAACTCTCCGTTGTTAGTATATCTTTTCGATATCTTTTATTTTTGTGTTGAGTAGATCGCCTTGCTTCGCTTATTGGCTCGGGAGAAGCTTTCGCTTCTGTAGAATTGACAAGGAACGCCTTGTTTACGAGCCGGAAGTCTAAATAACCCCCTAATGCTCGTGCACTCGCTCTCGTTCTCTTGCACTACTTCTTGTCTATTGTAATTCTTTCAATGTCCTTATGCTTTCTATTTACCCGGAGACCGTTGTCCCCCGAAAGCGAGTGCAAAGTTACGCCGACTTTTTCATTTACGCAAATTTTTTTACTGCCACTTTTTTATATGTTGTACAACATATCCAACTCAACAACCCTTATATCAAAGACTTAAACCACACATAAATTTTCTAAGTTTAACATTCTTTAACATCGTAATGATAATCTCGGGACATATAAAGGTAAATGTGTTTTGTTAAGTGAAACCGAAACAGAAAGAATTTAAATTAGAATTAGGTGAGATAGCTCAAGTGTGTGGAATGCTCTGTTCCGGATGCAAATATTAAAAAAATTTCTTTTTCTGACCTATTTTCAAAAAATCATTCTTATCTTTACACATCCCAAGGAAATGTTTTGACAAACGAAAACAATGATGCGCTTATGAGAATTGTTAAAATCGGAACGTTGGCACTGCTATTGACCTCAGTAACGGCATGCGCGGCGAAAAACTATGTATCGTGCCGCCCCGACAAGGCAGACCGCTTGTTTGTATCGGAGGCAGTGGACGCCAAGATTGATGAAGTGACCGCTCTGCTGAAAAACCCCAAGTTGGCGTGGATGTTTGCCAATTGTCTGCCCAACACACTCGACACCACTGTGCACCCAAACGGCGAGGGCGACACCTTCGTGTACACCGGCGATATTCATGCCATGTGGTTGCGCGACTCGGGGGCACAAGTGTGGACATATCTGCCTTTCATCAACGACGACGATGAGCTGCGACAAATGATTGCGGGAGTGATATTGCGCCAGTTCCGCTGTATCAACATAGATCCATATGCCAACGCCTTCTACAAGGAACCCGACAAAGTGGGTGTGTGGGCCAATGACTATACGGATATGCGACCCGGTGTGCATGAACGCAAGTGGGAGATAGACTCACACTGCTATCCTATACGCTTGGCCTACGGCTACTGGAAGCAATCAGGCGACACCTCCATATTCGGCGAGGAGTGGTTGCAGAGCATACAGAATACGCTGAGAACTTTCCGCGAACAGCAGCGCAAAGATGGCGTGGGCCCCTACACCTTCCTCCGCGTAACTGATCGTGCATTCGACACCGTGAGCAACAACGGCAAGGGTAGCCCCGTAAAGCCGGTGGGACTCATCGTTTCAACCTTCCGCCCCTCGGACGATGCCACTATATTCCAATTCCTTGTGCCCTCAAACTTCTTCGCGGTGACATCACTGAGAAAAGCTGCCGAGATTCTCTCCAAGGTAAACGGGCGCGATGACATCGCCCAACAATGCCGAGAACTGGCCACAGAAGTGGAGGATGCACTAAGGACGCATGCCACGTATGACCACCCCGAATATGGCACGATTTATGCCTACGAGGTGGACGGATTCGGCAACAAGCTGCTTATGGACGATGCCAACGTACCTAGCCTGCAGGCCATGGCCTATTTGGGCGATGTGTCGGTGGACGACCCGGTGTATCAAAACACGCGCCGCTTTGTGTGGAGCAACAGCAACCCCTACTTCTTCAAGGGTTCGGCAGGAGAAGGCATTGGTGGACCTCACATTGGCTACAACATGGCATGGCCTATGAGCTTGATAACGCGAGCACTCACCAGCACAGATGATTCCGAGATAAAGCGCTGCATAGAGATACTTTTGGCTACAGATGCCGGCACGGGATTCATGCACGAATCGTTCGATGTCAACGACCCCACAAACTACAGCCGCTCGTGGTTTGCGTGGGTGAACGGACTCTTCGGAGAACTTATCCTGAAACTTTACAACGAGGGCAAACTGGAGTTGCTCAATAGTATCTAATTCCATTTCACACCACCAATTATCAAAAGAAAATTTACGAAATTACAATATCCGTTTGGATGCATGAAAGATGGCTACGCCGTGGACTTCTGCATCTTCGACTATGGAATGGCCCATCAATTTGTGACCGGCCGGAGTAGCGAGGTCAACATCTATGATAGACACTTCACACTATTTGTACCGCTTGGGGCTGCTATCAGATGGCACGTAATGGAGGGTAAGTTCCCGAACTATGAGTTTTATAACATAGTTCATAACTCGACCGACAAGATACAATAATGCCGATAAACTTCACTGTCGCTTACCGGCACTAACTGAATAGGTTTTATTCGTAGAGGGATTCGTCTGCGTCTTCGTCAAGAAATGGCATACCGTAATCAGGTGCTTCCTCTTCCTCCTCAATCGGCATCTCGTCAAACACCAACTCATCTTCATCAGTTACTCTATGATGACCGTCAAGACGGCGATGAATAATAGTCTGTGCAAGAATTTGATTAGCCTCCGATGTAATTTCCGACCAAAGCATATCCTTTAGTGGCATCAAATTATAACCTGAAACTGAAGAGATAAACACATGAGGTACTCCCTCGGGCAAAGTTTTTTCAATTTCTTGCATCAACTCCTCGTCAAGCATGTCACTCTTTGAAATAGCAAGAACTCGCGGTTTATCAGCCAAATCAGGATTAAATTCAGTAAGCTCACGCTGTAAGATTGCATACTGTTCCGCAATATCATCTGCATCGGCGGGTATCATGAAGAGCAACACCGCATTTCTCTCTATATGTCGCAAAAAGCGTAAACCAAGACCTCGACCTTCACTCGCACCTTCTATAATACCGGGAATATCGGCCATAACAAAAGAGCGATTATCTCGATATCCGACAATGCCAAGTTGCGGCTCCATAGTCGTAAAAGGATAGTCCGCAATCTTAGGACGAGCCGCACTCACCGATGATAGCAAGGTTGATTTACCGGCATTAGGAAATCCGACAAGTCCAACATCAGCCAAAAGTTTCAACTCAAGTACTACGGTTCGCTCCAAAGCCGGTTCTCCGGGCTGTGCAAATCGAGGAGTGCGATTTGTTGCAGTCGCAAAGTGCCAGTTCCCAAGACCGCCGCGACCACCTTTCAGCAACACTACTTCTTGTCCGTCATTTGTCACCTCCGTGATATACTCTCCGGTTTCGGCATCAAAGACCACTGTCCCACATGGTACTTCAATGATTTTATCTTCACCGTCCTTCCCAAACGACCGACCTGCACCGCCCGATTGTCCGTTCGTTGCAAAAACATGGCGTTGAAACTTCAGCGGCAACAGAGTCCACATATTTCGGTTCCCTTTGAGAATAACCGAACCTCCCTTACCGCCATCGCCTCCATCCGGACCTCCTTTAGGCACATACTTTGCCCGATGAAAATGTAGAGAACCCGCGCCGCCTTTTCCTGAACGACAATGAATCTTAACGTAATCTATAAAATTTGAATCTGCCATTGCTGTTTTTTTGTACTAAATATTAATAAGGAAGAAGCCCAAGCAACTCTTGTGCCTGCTGATAATCTGCCGGAGTGCCAATGTCCAGCCAAGTTCCCGAAATTGGGAAGTGCCCGACCTTTGCTCCTCGCTGTATGTGTTCTGCTATAAAATCCGGAGCGTCTATATGTTCCGACTTCAAACCTGACAACAGTCTATTTGATATGAGATAGATTCCGGCATTCGCGTAATGAGTATACGTAGGTTTTTCCTCAATATCGGTTACGCGGAGACCCTCTGTCGCAAGCACTGCAAACGGAATACTTACCGTATGCGAAACTGTGGCAATCGAAATATCATTGCCCTGCTCTATATGCTGCACATAAAATTCCTCAAAATCAATATTGGTAAATAGGTCTGAATTCATCACGAGTGTGACACCGGTTAATTCGCCTTGCGGAATCAGCGATAATGAACCAATCGTACCTAACGGCATATTTTCTCGCACACACTTCACTTCAGAGTCCTTGAAATGTGCTTCCAATTGCTCCGCAAGATACCTTATCGTAACATAAATCTCTCCAACTCCACAACGCTGCAGTGCCTCCACATTTCGGTCTATCACAGTAGCACCGCCAAGAGGTAGCAAAGGTTTGGGAACAGAATCAGTTAATGGACGCAAACGTTCACCCCTTCCGCCGGCCATTAAGACAGCTCTGATGGGCAATCGCGTAGTTTGGCGCGAAAGATCTAAAATATCAAGAATCTTTCGGTCTTCGTCGAGTATCGGCAAAAGTGAAATACCGGAGCGGCGCGCCATACGAACGTCCATTGGCGATGAAACAGTAGTCAAATACCTAAAATTACGATGCATCGCATCGCTCACTTCCGACTGCAATGATAAACCGGACAACAATGCCCTACGAACATCGCCATCTGTCAAAGTGCCGACCATAGTCCGATTTTCATCAACGACAAATAAAGTCATCACATCGCCCGACAAATCATTCAGAGCTCTCAAGGCCTCTATCAGCGTTGATTTATGCGAAATTATATGATTCATTTAAGAAGAGTCTCACAAATTATCCAATCAAGGGGTGTATCAATATCAATCGAACGCTCTCGCGGCATTTCTACCGGAATGCGTCTCGGGAATGCGCCGAGCGACATCTGCTTAATCGAAGAAGGAGTAATTACATACACTGCGCCATTGTATTGCCATGCCTTGGGCGCTTGTTGTCGGCGCGTTAACAATCCATCTCCTTTGCTGACATGAAGGAATCCTTCCGAATCTGCCTCAAAGCAATCATAATATGGATTGCACGATGCTGCAACAACAGTCACCGCCATATCTATTTCAGGAGACCAAGCAGCAAGCGATCTTCTCACGTCTTCCTCTGAACGCAGCGGCGAAGTCGGCTGCAGCAAAACTACACAATCAAACTCTATGCCACGAGCCTCAGCCGCAGCCATGGCATCAAGGATAACCTCACGCGACCCTGCCGTATCTGTCGCTAACGACGCCGGCCGAATATGCGGATTCACTATACCATATATTTGCCCTACAGCTGCAATTTCTTCCGAATCCGTCGTCAAAATAATACGCTCTACTGCGGACAATGCCAATGCCACTTCAATTGTATATGCAATAAGCGGCTTCCCGGCTAATAATTTTATGTTTTTACCGGGAATAGATTTTGAGTTACCTCGCGCTGGTATGACAAATAGCGGATTCATAGATCATAAAACAATTTGGGAGAGCGTAAAATCTCAAGCGAAGTTTCTGCAATTGCATTCGACATCACTTTCAACGTATTCGGATTATAATATGGATTTTCCACCCCTTTAAAATCAGCAGTCAACGCCCGCGATATAGCCACAACTATATCTTCAACCTTTGCATCACAGTTTATAACCGATTCCGCAGCTATACGCCCATATTGCCGGTTGCCGATATTAACCGTTGCTATTCCGGCCGAAGGCACTTCAACAATACCGCTGGAGCTGTTTCCAACCACGGCTTTCACACAGCGCAACGCACTGTGGTAACGTTTTCTACCAAGAGAGGGCACGACCTTAACTCGCCCCGAAGGTTCTGCAGCGGCATACGCTTCTATTGCATCAATAATGCGTTGCCCTTCAGGGTCATTATTCGGATACGTCACCAATAATCTGCTTTCTTTAAAACGGCTCAATGCTTCAAGCGTAGGCGTAATTACGTCCACCCCACCCAACGTCTCGGGGTGAACTGTCACCAGCATAGCATTCTCCCCGAATTGCCACTGAAGATTCTCCTCAAGTTCACTCTTGGTCATAGGAGGCTCGCTTTGAACGTTAATCACTCCTAATGCTCCGCAATTAATCACTCTGGAAGGATCTTCGCCAAGCTGAATCACTCTCCGGCGATAAGACTCGGTGGCAGTCAGATGCAATGCCGACAATTTTGTAATTGCATGACGAAACGAATCATCAAATGCTCCTTGCGTAATCTCGCCTCCTGAAATATGCACAATCGGAACGCGCATAATCGTTGCCGCGGCCGCTATGGCGAGCATTTCAAACCGATCACCGAGCACCACGACCACATCGGGCATTTCTCGCGAAAGAATTTCCGCAACAGACTTTTGTAGTTCTCCGGCAGCGGCGGCGGCCTCCGCTGAACCATCAAACTCCACCGGCATTTGCGCAATAATAGGCGAGAATCCGTCAGCGCGAATTTCATCAATAGTTCCGCCTCGTGTTGCATCAAGATGCATATTCGATGCCATTACAGAAATCTCACAGTCATCGCGCAATGCCAACTCACGTGCCAATGGTGATAAAATCCCCCAATCGGCTCGTGTAGTCGTGGCAATTAAGATTTTCCTTATAGACTGTAATTCTGTCAATTTCGCGGCAATTATCGGTTAGACTTTGATTTTGTGCAAAGTTACACTTTTTTACTTGAATTTCCATTATCTCCCCTCCATTTTATATTACTTAGGGAGTCCAACTTATGTATTATCTCTACATTATAGAGGGGAAAATCACGCCGTGATCAAGGTTCGGTGGATTTATGTTTAGCGAACTGAAATAGTTTTTATATCAAAAAAAGCGAGCCGCTGCAAAATCGGCTCGCCTCTTCTCATTTCGTGTGCATCTATCATAGTATTAGTTATATCACAGCTGCCGGACGTCCAACCGACAAATTATTGTCGGCTGAGCTAAAGGCCTTATTCCCATTTTCCTCCGATTCGGGTATACATAGAAGCAATACGGGATCATCTGCTCTCACATTATAATTAAACACGCTGAGCCAGCCACCACCCGTTCGATTAAAGTCTTTTTTTAGACGCATCAAATCATACGTGGCAAGTCCTTCACCGAGAAATTCAATCCTGCGCTGCATCCAGCATTCCTCTTGCACAGCTTGCCCCCCTCCGGAGAACGCAAACGACGGATTTCTA
Source organism: Bacteroidales bacterium (assembly GCA_015061005.1). Taxonomy (GTDB): domain Bacteria; phylum Bacteroidota; class Bacteroidia; order Bacteroidales; family Muribaculaceae; genus UBA3263. Next base: position 17,144 of record SUXJ01000016.1, on the reverse strand, counting down.
TATGATTGCACAAAAGAATTGAGGATGCTCGCTCCGTCGCCTCCGGCCATTGCCGTTGCTTCTGCCGCGATATAATACATCTCTTCAATGCGCATCAGTGGAATATCATTCGCATTTTCCGACGTACCAAGCATATTTCCGTATGGAGCAAACTTCACTTGCGTATATGGTGGCATTTCATAAGCATCTACAAATGCCTGTTGCGCAGCCGTAAGATTTCTACTCTTACTGTTACCGTCAAGCACCCACCCCTTCCTCACGTCAGTGTCGGGGATTGCATCATAAAGGAGTTTGTTGACGGTGCGCCATGCGCCCACCGATGCGTAACCATAGCAAAACGAGCCCATGTGTGACGGCCAATTCACTATACCGGAAGTCACTACCCGATCCGTTGGTGCTATTGCTATACCCCACATCCAATTTGATTCATCAATTGAGTTCAAACCGGGACGTCCGGCTGCCGACAAGCTCATTGGCATTCCGCTGAAGTTTTCTATTGCGGCAAGGGCATCAGTTGCCGCCTCTTCCCAGTGGTTCATAATCAATCGTGCGCGAGCTCGAAGACCGTATGCCGTGGCTAACGATATAAAGCGCTTGGGCTTGGATACAAGCACTTCTTCAGGCGATAGACCACTCGCCGACAATAAACTTACGGCACTATCCAAATCCGAGATAATTTGATCGTAGATTTCCTTAACCGAAGCTCGACCGGCGCCTTTCGCTGCATAATCCTCAGCATTTTGCTCCGTAACGAGCATCACACACGGCTTGTCCTCATTGCCTGCATAAGTGAACTGATACGTTTGCGCCAATATCAGATAATCATACGCACGAATGGCTTTTGCTTGTGCCAAGTAGAACTGCAATAATGGGTCTTCCGTATCGGCCGAAATCGATTTAATCGCCGAATTGCATGCAAAAATTTGCTTGTAGCAGTTCGTCCAGCAAAGTTCCGTTTGAGCTGCCGTGGGGGTCGTATTATTCATGGCTGCTCCGGGATAAAACCAATTATATCCCGTATCATCTCCTATTAAGTCAATTCCGCGGCTATCGCTGTATAACATTACAGCAGGGAAGCCAAAATCATCATGAGAACCGGTGACCTGTCCAAAAGTTGAAAAGACTCCGGTAATCCCCGAAATACCGGCTTGAGCCACTTCCGGATTATCCAACTTTGCTTGCGCTTTTTGCTCCTCGGTTAGATATTGATCAAGAGGAAACGTGTCCATTTCATAACACCCGGTGAAACCCGATGTGATGCCAAGTGCAATAGTTGAAAACAAATAATATGTATGTTTCATAGTTATAGCTTTAAGTTATCATTAAAATTGCATGCGAACGCCTCCGGCAATCGAACGAATAGGAGAATAGGTGGAGTTGCTCGATGTAGCAAACGATTGACGCGGATCAAGACCTTTACGACGGCTCCAAAGCGCAACGTTTTCTGCTGCGCAATAGATTCTTACGCTTTCAAGTCCGATGGCCTGAACCCACTTTTTCGGCAATGTATAGCCCAGAGTTATATTATTCAAACTCAAATAGTTGCTCGACACATAAAAACGATCCGATGTGGCTGCACTATAGGAATCTGCGGCATTCAAGCGGGGCACGTTTGTGTGCGGATTATTCGGAGTCCAACGATTTAGCATATCAACGTGGTAATTCTGACCCACATTATCGGCACTTGCTGAATGCATCAGTGCCTGATAAGTGTTATCATATATCTTACCGCCCAACTGATATGCAAAACTAATCGAAAAGTCAACTCCATAAAATCTTAACGACGTTCCAAAACCGCCATACACCTTAGGTAAGAGGTTCCCACTCTTCTTTCGGTTAACAACAAGTCCCTTTTCACTGTTTCCGCTATACGCATCAACATACGATGGAGTTCTGAACTCAATCCCAATACCCGACTCTGCAAGCTCGGGATGTGAAGCATAATAGTCTTCACTATAACGAGCCCAATATAATGCCTCACCTGTAGATTCATCCACTCCGGCAAACTTTGGCAAATATAGTTGATACATCGACGAGCCTTCCTCATAGATTCGAGAGCCGTCTATCCATTCGCCACCAACCACGAGTTCCGCAGGCAATTTCAGTATTTTATTTCCCATAGAAGTCATGTTTGCATTAATGCTCCAATCAAAATTCTTGGCATTGAAAACGTTATAATTCAATTCGATTTCTACGCCATAATTCCGCATTGAGCCAACATTTGCGGGATAACTGCTATACCCCAACGATGGTGCTGTCGGAAGGAAGAACAGCATATCGGAAACCTGACGCTGATAATATTCTATCGTACCGTCTAACTTGCCGTCAAAGAAACTGAAATCAAAACCCACATTAAACGCATTCGACGTCTCCCACGTAAGATTTTTATTGCCCTTATACACGAGTGTGGCATCATTCCATACCCCGTCGGCGCCGGTCACTTGATATTGATCCTGCCATGCATAATAGTAATACGGCAAGGTGCCTAATCTATCATTCCCATTCTGCCCGAACGACGCTTTAAATTTCAATTGGTCCACGGCTGTCACGTCTTGCATAAACTCCTCTTTGGCAATATCCCATGCTGCTGAAACCGAGAAGAAATTACCCCATCTCTTATCCGGGTGAAAGCGGCTGGACGAGTCCCGACGAAATGATGCATGAAAAAAATACTGATTATTATAATTATACTTGACGCGTGCCAACACTCCTCGCGTGGTATACTGCACATCACGATATCCGTTGCCGTTCTTGCGGTCAATCGTGTTGCTGACAGCCCATGAATATGGATCATAGAGATTATAGCCGTATGCAATCCCCGTTTCCGACTCCAAATTATACGTTTCATAACCAAGCATCAAGTCAACATTATGAACATAATTAAAACTTCGGGTATATGAAGCTAATAGTTGGAAATTTATTGACCGGCTACGAGTATAGGCTTGTTCGGCAAATCCCTTTGATTCTGCTGATTGTCCGAAAAACGGATTGCCCACAAAGTGTGCTCTGTCGTTACTCAACCAGTAACCGGCATTGCCCGTAATCGTCATGCCGTCTATCGGAGTCAATGTCAAATACCACTTGCTTTCAAACACATCGCTCAAATACTCGTTCTTATCATACAGCAATTGACCTATTGGATTGCTCATCGACATCCAATTTCGCGTCCGACCCGGGGCCTGAGTTGCGGTCCCGTAATCATACAGATTCTGCCCCGTACGAGAATCCGTCAATATATTGCCGTCCACATCGCGAACAAACATCGGATATATCGGCGCTATCTGATTGGCAATATAAAATGCGTTGCCCGACGATGTTGAGGCATCAAGATCCATATCTCCGGGAACATTGGAATTGGTGTAAGTATAGCTGATATTCGTACCTATCTTAAGCCATGTTTTGGCTTGATAATCAACAGATGCTCGTGTAGAAAAACGATTAAAATCCGAACCCTTCACAATGCCTTCATCGCCCAAATAACTGCCCGACACGTAATATTTTAATCTATCGCTCCCGCCCTGAACACTCACATTATACTCTTGGCGCAAACCGCTAATAAGTGAATGCTTGGTCCAATCATCGGGCACGTAAAAATATGCCCCGTCGCTATACCCTAAACGCGCATTAGGGTTAATCTTACCGTCGCGGCCAAACAAATATTCTCCGTCAGGCAAAGTGTAGATTTGATAACCCGAAGCCGTCAGAGACTTATTTGATGCTGCCACCCATGCTGCTTCAGGATCAACACCGCCTGTAATATTCTGATTATAAAAACCCTCATAAACCAGTTCCATATACTGTCCGGGACTGCGAAGAACGTCATAGTTCGGTAATTGGCGACTATTCCCGCCCCACCTCATGTCAACTGAAATCTTAGCTGCACCGGCCGAGCCGCGTTTGGTCGTAATCAGAATAACGCCATTCGCTCCTCGCGCACCATATAGAGCCGTCGATGCCGCATCTTTCAATACCGTTGCTGATTCTATATCCGACGGATTCAAATCCGAAATACTCCCGTCATAGGGCACTCCGTCAACTACATAAAGCGGATTCGACGATGCATTGATTGAACCGACTCCGCGAATGCGCACACTCGGAGAACTCCCCGGCCGGCCGTCAGAGCTCAATGTCTGTACGCCGGAAACCTTTCCCGAAAGTACTGAAGTAACCGACGAAACCAACGCATCGGCAATCTCATCGGCCTTTACCACCGATGCTGAACCCGTAAACTCCGCTCGTTTCGAAGTCCCATAAGCAACAACCATTACCTCATCAAGGCGATTTTCTTGCTCCGAAAGCTTAATCAGCATCTTTTCTTTGGTTATCCTGACATCGCGCGTACGAAGCCCGACAAACGACACTTGAATCTCATGACATGTAGCCGGCACTCGCAATGTAAAATTTCCATCTACATCTGTAGCCGTTCCGTTTGCACTACCGAGCGGCAACGGCAAAATCGTAGCCCCAATCAATGGCTCGCCGTCAATTTCCGACACTACTGTACCCGTAACCGTGTGCTCTGCCAAAGCCGTTGCGCCACTCATCATTATTACAATAAACACATAAATAATCTTTTGCATACCTTAAATATAAGTGTACCTATTAATGAATATATCTGATAATATTCAAACACTCCGACTCAACTTTTGTTTATTTTTTTCGAAAATCTACGCTTTTCCCCTCCAAACCCTCCCTACCTTTGCAAAAAAATCACCAACCACTCTCCACCATCCACTAACATGCACACCGCCTGCTTCCGCCGATTTATCCGCCGCACGCTCTCCCTGCGAGAACGTGCTTGCATCGAAAGCCTCGAACGCCAACGTCAGCGCTCAGGCCGTGTCCGCGCTCTCATAAACGACCCCTTAGGCGCCCTAACTCGCGTCCTCCTCGAATACCTCAGCTGGCACCAAGCCCGTCTGACCGAACGCTCCGCCGTCATAATCTCACCTCAAAAAATATCAACCCGACTGAGAGCAAAAACGCTCACCCACAGAAGGGTCCCCTCCCTGCGAGGCTACTGCCGCCCCGTCGGCCAAATAATAATCTTCCAAGCCGACAGGCTCAAACGCCTCGGCCAAGCAGTCGCCACCGTCGCTCCACTCCTCTCCGGACGCGACACAATCCTACTCATCGTCGGCGACACTAATAAACTCACCCACCACTTCTCCCCCTCCTTCTACCAAATCCACGACTACTCAACAAAATACTCCCCTCCAAAACCTCGCCCTCGCCCCAAACCCATAAGCCACATAAGAAACATAAGAAACATAAGTCACATAAAAAACATAACCCTCATAATCCTCCGCCCCAAAAACCCGGCTGCCGAACCGCACCCAAAACCGGCACTCGCAGCCTTCCTCTTCTAAGCGGTCCCGTCACCGCGACCCCACAAAGGCAAACCGACGGAAAACGAGTCCACCCTTCCCCTTATCAAAACCATAAGACTTATAAATCTCATAAATATTATAAATCTTACCCCCGGGGAAAACCGAACTCGCGCGGAAGCCAAACCGCGACACCCAAACCAACAAATCAGGCTAAAGCTTGCGGCAAGAGTGCCCTCGCTCAAAAAAACATTGACGTACTGAAAACTGAGCGTGAATGATCCGTCCCGGTCATTCCAAACACGCCGCCGGGTAGGCCGCGGTCGGCAAAAACTCAAGGGGGACTCAATCGCCGCAAGACGGGAACTCGCGTGCGATTGAGTCCCCCTTGTGCCTTTTTCTACCCCCTCCGCTACCACATAAGAAACATAAGTCACATAGGACCTCTAAATCTCATAATACCCTATTATGCGATTCTATTTTCGGCGCGTTTTTCGTGAAAGTCTTGGTAGAGGCAAAAAAAATGCGTATATTTGGCAATAATTTATTGCTTAGGCAAGGGAGTAAAATGCTCCTGTGCCAATCTACTCACATATCCTATAACCCTAATTATCAAAAACATGGAACTGCAACACGAACCCTTGACGACCAATGAGGTCGCTGCTAACGACACTACTCAACCCAAACCGTCACCCCTGTCTAAAGCCGATTTAATCGCCAATCTGCAGGAAATCGCCAACAAAGATGCCGCCGATATTACACGCGACGAAGTTAACCGCTTGAGAGTGCAGTTCTATGCAATTCGCCATGATGAATTGGCGACAGAAAAAGCCGCATTCATTGAAAACGGCGGAGCTGAAGATGCTTTTGAGCCGGCTGCAGATGCCGACGAAGAACTCTTCAAAGCAACCTACCAAGTAATTAAGGAGAAAAAAGCCGCCCTCGCTGCCGAACAGGAAGCCGAACGTCTTGAGAACCTCTCAAAAAAGAATGCAATCATTGCCGAAATAGACACTGCGGCTGAAGACACCGACAATGTTCATCGGCAACTCGAACGCGTGCGCGAATTACAACAAGAATTCAAAGCTATCGGCGAAGTGCCTGCCCCGGAAGTATCTGACCTTTGGAAAAGATACCAACAGGCCACCGAACGCTTCTATGACCAGCTCAAAGTCAATAAAGACCTCCGCGACCTTGACTTCCGCAAAAACCTTGAATCAAAAACTCTGATTTGCGAAGAAGCCGGCCGACTCACCGAAGAAGCCGACATCGTGGTCGCTTTCCGCCGTCTGCAAGACCTTCATAACAAATGGCGCGAAATAGGTCCGGTAGCCAAAGAATACCGCGAAGAGCTTTGGAACCGTTTCAAGGATATTTCTGCCGAAATAAATAAGAAGTATCAAGCATTCTTTGAAGAACGCAAAGCCGTTGAACTTCAAAACGAACAAGCAAAAACCCTACTCATTGAGCAAGTAGAAGCTATCAAACTCGAAGAAATCGGATCATTCTCCGCTTGGGACGAAGCCACTAAAAAAGTAATCGCCATTCAAGAAGAGTGGAAAAAACTCGGCTATGCGTCACGCAAGGTTAACACTCAGCTCTTCACTCGCTTCCGCGAACTCTGCGATGCCTTCTTTGCCGCAAAAGCTGCGCATTATAAAGCCGTGAAAGATGATGCGGCCGAAAACCTCGCCAAGAAAATCAGCCTTTGCGAACAAGCCGAAGATCTTCAAGACTCTACCGATTGGAAAAAGGCAGGCGACGCGCTGATTGAACTTCAAGCAAAATGGAAAACAATCGGACCGGTTCCCAAAAAACAAAGTGATGCTGTTTGGGCACGTTTTCGCGCAGCATGCGATAAGTTTTTCGAGGCTAAAAAGCAAAACACTTCTGAACGCCGTCAAACAGAAAATGCCAACCTCAAAGAAAAGCGGGCTATCATTTCTCAGCTCAAGGATATCAAAGCTGACGGTGCAGATCGCAAAGAAGCAATAGCCATTGTGCGTGAACTCATGAAAAAATATCAAGAAATAGGCCACGTACCATTCCGCGATAAAGACAAACTTCATGACGCTTATCGCGCCGAAGTTTCTCGCCTCCACGATGAACTTGACATGAGCACGGCAAAAGCTCAATTTGCTGCCTTTGAAAACGATGTCAATAATCTTAACGACAACGATCTCGAACGCCAACGCGACAAACTGTTGCGCTCTTTGGAAATGAAGAAAAACGAAATTAAAACTTTTGAAAATAATCTCGGATTCTTCAACTCTAAGAGCAAGAGCGGTGAGGCGATGCTCCGCGATATGCAGCGCCGAATTGCACGCTTGCGCGATGAGCAAAACAACATTGAAAAGAAACTACAACTCATTGACGACAAATTAAATGCCTGAATCACGCTCACGCGGTCGCTATGGCCGCTACTTGCGTGAGGTGCTCGTAGTTGGCGACCTGCTGCTGGTTAACCTGCTTTTTGGCATACTCTGTTGGAGACATCCCGATGTCCTTGAACACATGGGACGCCTCAAGTGGGTCATTGTCAGCATAAGTTATCTGCCGGTGGCACTTCTCCTCGAACGTGCTCGCTTGCAGCGTGCACTCCACATCGATCGCCTGCTCATCGAATCACTTCGCGCCGTTGTTCTTCACGCCTTAATATTCATAACGCTGCTCGTATTCCTTAATGCCGATGACATTCAAGCCGGCTACATCTTGGAATACTATGCAATGATGATTATCGGCCTACCTATTGAATGGATAATCTCACGCCTCATAATCAAAGGGCTTAGACATCGAGGCATAAACTACAGCCGCATAGTTATCGTAGGTACGGGCGACACCGCCCGACGCCTCATAAATGCTATGCTTAAAGATGATGGCTACGGATATCGCATTCTCGGCTGCTTCGACGATTCTCCGCATGACCAACTTGACGTACCCTATTGTGGCTCTCTTGACCGATTGGAACAATTCATCATTGACAACAAAGTAGACGAGGTTTTCTTCGCCCTTGAAGGCTCTGCTGAGGATGATCTGCTGAAATGTATTAACATCGCAGACGACACAATGGTGCAATTCCACTATATGCCACAAATTTCGCCCTACACCGGTCGACAATTTGAGTTAAGTAATATCGGGGGGCTTCCGGTTTTAACCCCACTGATTAATCCACTAAATCGCCCCATAAACCGGCTATGCAAACGAGCCTTCGACTTCTTATTTTCATCGGTAGCACTCATTTGCTCTCCAATCCTCTTCATTCCAATTGCAATTGCAGTTAAAATATCATCGCCCGGCCCCGTATTTTTCAAACAAAAGAGAACCGGATACCGCGGACGCGAATTTTACTGCTTGAAATTCCGAACCATGAGAGTCAACGCCGATGCCGATAAACTCCAAGCAACGAGCAATGATCCTCGAAAAACCAAAATCGGCGATTTCTTGCGTCGAACTTCCCTCGATGAACTTCCCCAGTTCATCAACGTTTGGCGCGGTGAAATGTCAATAGTAGGTCCGAGGCCTCACATGTTAGCACACACCGAACAATACAAAGCACTTATCGACCGATACATGATTCGCCACATGGTGAAACCCGGAATTACCGGTTGGGCACAAGTTTGTGGCTTCAGAGGCAATACCGATGAACTTATCAAAATGGAAAAACGAGTTCGTGCCGATATGTGGTATATTGAACATTGGTCAGCTGCACTCGACCTCAAAATTATAATTAAAACCGTTGTCAACGCATTCAGTGGAGAAGAAAACGCATATTGACATCAATGCGCTTTCCCTACTTAAGCGCTTCTTCGGCTACGATGCTTTCAGACCTCGGCAGCTCGACATCATTCGTAGCATTTGCTCCGGCAAAGACTGCGTGGTGCTGATGCCAACAGGCGGAGGAAAGAGCATCTGCTATCAAATTCCGGCTCTGATGCAATCCGGAATGGCAGTAGTAATCAGTCCGCTGATTGCGCTGATGAATGATCAAGTGCAAGCCCTTCAAGCTAACGGAATTCCGGCGGCAGCTCTCCACTCTAACCAATCCGACGCTCAAAATGCCAATGTCATCGATGCAATACGCCATGGCAATATAAAACTGCTCTATATATCTCCCGAACGGCTATTAATTGACATGGAGCATTGGCCCGAAAACACCAACATTTCACTCTTTGCTATTGACGAAGCCCACTGTATTTCTCAATGGGGTCACGATTTCCGTCCGGAATACACACAACTCCACAAAATCAAAGAACGGTTCCCGAGCGTGCCTGTCATCGCGTTAACAGCCACCGCCGACAAACTGACTCGAACCGACATCGCTACTCAATTGCGACTAAAATCGCCCGACATATACATTTCATCGTTCGACAGACCTAACATATCTTTAACCGTAAAGCAAAATCCCGGCAAAGCCCTGAAAATACAAGCAATTTGCCGACTCATCGAACGGTATCCGGATGATTCCGGTATTGTCTATTGCATTTCACGTAAGGCCACTGAAGAAATGGCTTTAGAACTCTCCATCAAAGGGCACAAAGTTGCCGTATATCATGCTGGCCTTTCACCTGCCAAAAGAGATGAAGCGCAACGTGCGTTCATTCAAGGCGACGTACAAGTCATCTGTGCAACCATAGCATTCGGTATGGGCATCGACAAAAGCAACATTCGCTACGTAGTCCATAACAACCTGCCCCGAAACATTGAAGGTTACTATCAGGAAATAGGTCGAGCAGGACGAGATGGATTGCCGGCAGAGGCCCTTATGTTCTACTCCATTGCCGATGTAATAACCCTACGCAGTTTTGCCGACGAAAGCGGACAGCAAAGCATCAATCTTGAAAAGCTCGAACGCATGCGCGAATTTGCCGAAGCCGCAGTTTGTCGTCGCCGCATTCTGTTAAGTTACTTCTCCGAGCCCTGCAATAGCGACTGTGGGAACTGCGATGTCTGTCTCCAGCCGCCCCTGCGAATCGATGGAACAATCATAACACAAAAGGCACTGAGCGCAATAGCACGAACTCAAGAAAAAATAGGCATCTCAATGCTCATTGACATTCTACGTGGCTCAAACAAATCCGACCTTATTTCGCGAGGATACGACAAAATCAAAACCTATGCTGCCGGAAGGGACTTGAGTGCGGTAGAATGGAGAGCCTATATCTCCCAAATGCTCCAATTAGGTCTGATTGAAATTGCTTATGACCAAAACAATCACTTAACAATCACCAATCAAGGGCGCAAGGTACTATCCGGTCAAAGCAACGTCACCTTGGCAAAATTCCTTTTTGACAACAAACCGACACCAAAGCAAAAGAAAGCCCCATCGACTAAGGCCAACGCAGATGCTTCGTTGGTTAGCCGTCTGAAAGCTTTACGAAAAGACATTGCCAAAATTCAAGGCATTGCCCCCTACATGGTCTTCTCCGACAAAACTCTTCAAGAAATTGCCATACACCAACCAACCGATAAATCAACTTTTGCGGAAATATATGGCGTAGGCGAGTATAAAACCGAACGCTATTGGGAACACTTCACTCGCCTCATTCGCCTTTGGAAGCAAAACAACATACAAGGATTATGAACACTCAAAAGTCATTTGCTCAAAAACTCCTTAAAAGCGATAATGTTATCTTCACATTCATTCGCTCATCTATTTCATCACAAATCAGCTCATGGACTGACATGGCTGTCAGTTTTGCCATGTATGCTTGGGTACTCGGCATCGCTTGGTTATCTACAGCAATCGGCGCTATCTGCGGCGGAATAGTAAACTGTATAGTCGGTTATAAGTTCACGTTCCGAGCTGACGGAGTGTCCAAACGCGCCGTAATTATAAAATTTGCCATGATTTGGCTCGGCTCTCTTATACTCAACTCCGGTGGCACTGAGTTGCTCACCCGGATCCTTGAAAGTTGGAAATGGCTGGAAAGCATCGGATTCAAACCCGATGGATTCTTCGCCGCCGCACGATTAATAATCTCACTCGTTGTATCCTTGGCATGGAATTTCGTTCTTCAAAGAAGATTCGTTTTCCGTCCCAGCAAATTTGACCCTTACGCCATACGGATTTGCAACCTATTCTTACGCAAATCCAATTCATCGGACTCCATTGACTAAATTCTCTGCTAAACTGACAAACAAATGCTCATCATACCCCAAAAATATAAGCTAAAGCTCTTGCCGGAAACCACCGAAGTAGCAATCAAACAAATCAAAGATTCATTTCAGTCCGAACTATCACAAGCACTGAACCTTCGCCGAGTTACCGCTCCATTATTCGTGCTCTCCGGCACAGGCATTAATGATGACCTCAACGGAGTAGAACCACCGGTAAATTTTACTATTCCGGCAGTAGGAGGTAAACGTGCCGAAGTGGTCCACTCTCTGGCCAAATGGAAGCGCATGAAGCTCGGAGACTATGAAATCGCCCCCGGATTCGGACTCTACACAGACATGAACGCAATTCGCACCACTGAAGAATTGGACAACATTCACTCTCTCTACGTGGATCAATGGGACTGGGAGCAAACCATCACTCCTCAACAGCGAACCGTTACATATCTCTATAGCTCTGTCCGCAAAATCTATTCAGCCCTTAAGCGTACCGAAGCCGGGATATACTCACGTTACCCTCACATAACTCCATATCTCCCGGAAGAAATAACATTTATCACTGCCGAAGAACTGCTTCAGGAATATCCGAACCTAAATCCTAAGGAACGCGAAACGGAAATTACACGTAAATACGGAGCAGTTTTTATTCGCGGCATTGGGGGAAAACTAAGCAACGGAGAGAAACACGACGGACGTGCTTCCGACTATGATGATTGGACCACCGATGGCGGACTCAACGGCGACATCCTTGTTTGGAATCATGTGCTCGGTATTCCGTTCGAATTATCCTCAATGGGCATTCGAGTTGACAAAACCGCCCTTTTGACACAACTGGAAATTGAAAACAAAATGCACTATCTCCAGCTGCCATTCCATAAAGCACTCATGGCCGATGAACTCCCCCTCTGCATCGGTGGCGGTATCGGTCAGAGTCGTTTATGTATGCTGATACTTCAAAAAGCCCACATAGGCGAAGTTCAAGTCAGTATATGGCCGGAGGAGCAAATCAAGCAGTGTGCCAACGCCGGCATCCACCTTCTTTAAACTTTCCGCTTAGGAAACCAACCTCTCTCCACTCTCGCCTTCTGCTCCTTTACTTCTTTTACGGACCAGAAGCAGCTGAACGCGGCCACACCAAGCAAGATACTTACAATCAAATTACTAATCATTATTGATGCACCACACAATATTATCCCGGCTGTAAGAAACCACCATCGGCATTTCTGACCGAAATAATACTCCCCCTTAATAACCAAAGGATGAAATAATCCGATAATCAAAAAAGAACATAGTCCTACTAAAAGTCCCCACCAAGTCATAATTTAACTTCCGTAACGTTTATTAATCTGTGAATAATCGCAAATATTGTTAATCCTGCAGCCGAATGAATATCCAACTTTGAACAAATATTTTTACGATGAGTTGCAACGGTATGTACCGACAAGCACAAATTGTCAGCAATCTCTTTATTGCTCATTCCTCGCGCCACATTACGGATTATCTCCTTTTCTCGGTCAGTTAAATTATGCACCAACGGATCGCGGCCAACCGCCACCGATGATTTATTTTTATCTGACGCTCCGCGGCTTTTTATTTTCCGCTCCAATCGATGAACTGCCGGTGCAAAAATTCCGTTTTCCACCTCACAATGACTCATCAAATCCTGCTCGCAATTTATTATATCGAACAAAACAGAGTTTAACAAGTCATTATTTGCCGCATCGCCATGATAATGGCAAATAAATATGTCTTTTAATTCATGCAGTTTCGTTTCTATAGGCTCATGATTGGCAAGAAAATCCGCATCGATGCTGAAACCGGCGCGACGCTTCCCGTTCAATAAATCTTCAACATAAGGAAACACACACTCATTTTCAAAACCCATGTGGCGGCGCACCTCCGCTACATAATCATCATAAAATCTGAGAATGACAAGAGCCACGTCTTCACTACCCGCGCAACTTATTGCACTGATCAGTTTCTGACGTATTTGCGGCAAATAAAAGTCAATAAAATACGAGTGTGCACGCTTCAAATAATCCATCAGTGATGGAAGCGACACCTCTCCATTTGTAAGGACCTTACGCCCAACAAGCGATGCCACGGCAAGAAAAGTCGGCACATGAACTCCGCTACGATGACACACGTCTTCAACGGTATCATCACTAAAACCGAGCGAAATACCGAAACGACTCAATGCCATCAACAGCATCGGTGAATCGGAAACAACATCGCGCATCTTATCCGATGCTCTATATTCACCAACATTTATCATCACTGCAAATATACGATTTTTATTTCAGTATTGAAAAATTGATAAATTATTTGTAAATTTGCGGTCGATTTTCCAAACGATGCCACAATAGCTCAGTCGGTAGAGCATTTCATTCGTAACGAAAAGGTCCGGGGTTCGAGCCCCCGTTGTGGCTCCATCGCGGTTGGCATCCGAAAGGATTGCCGACCATTTTTCTATGCGCTATATACCATGACACGATTTATCAATATCATAGCAGCGGGAGGCAAGGGGACCAGATTCGGAGCCTCCGTTCCCAAGCAGTTTTGTTTACTTAAAGGCAAACCTGTGCTTCATCATGCCATGGAGCGATTAGCTCGCGCCATACCTAACGCACTTACCATTCTCGTTATTGACTCCGATTGGAAAGATATGGCACCGTCAGGCGCAATATTAGCCTCACCGGGGCGTACGCGCAGAGAGTCTATTAAAAATGCCCTTAACGCCTGTGCCGATTACCCCGCTGACGTTATTCTTGTACATGACGGAGCGCGACCACTGCCATCTGAAGATATGATTCGCAGAGTTGCAGAAGCGTGCACCTATCATCAGGGAGCTATTCCCGTCATAGCGGTGACCGACTCCCTTCGACGCGCAGATGGTTCGCCTGCAAATCGCGCCGAATTTAGGGCAGTCCAGACCCCTCAAGCATTTAGAGCCGACCTTCTGCGCCTTGCTTACAATCAACCGGAACGCGAAGCCGACACCGATGATGCATCGGTTATGAATGGTGCCGGATTCACCGACATTGCTCTCGTGGAAGGCGACCCGTGCAACTTGAAAATCACGAATCCGATGGACCTTAAAGTTGCGGAAGTATATCTGAGCAGTGGATTCGAAAACTAACATAACATACCTCAAAGGGATAGGACCTAACCGTGCGGAATTGCTGAATAAAGAACTCGGCATCCAGACTGTCGGTGATCTCTTACAACACTACCCCACCTCTTACGTTGACCGTTCGCAAGTCTACAAAATCGCAGACCTCCACGGCGCAGACTTGCCAATGGTTCAAATACGCGGCCGATTCATTGCCGCATCAACTCAAGGTGAAGGACGCAGAAGCCGGTTGGTTGCACTCTTTACCGATGGCACGGGATTGGTGGAAGTTGTTTGGTTTCGAAATGTACAATCGATGAGTCGCTCACTTAATCCGGAAACAACATACGTACTTTTCGGGAAACCTACGATCTACAATGGCAGATGGCAGCTCGCTCACCCCGAAATAGATACTGAAGCATCTGCAGAAATCCACAAAGGGTTAAGAGGAGTCTATCCACTAACGGAAAAATTACGAAATAAAGGAATTACGTCAAGACAACTGCATGCATGGGCTTTAACCGCGTTGGCAACAAATCTGACCATCCCCGAAATAATTCCGACAGAGATAATCCAAACATATCGACTGATGAGTCGCTCCGATGCAATCAGAGTCATTCATAACCCACCCAATATGATTGAACTCGAAAAAGCAAAATATCGCATCAAGTTTGAGGAGCTGTTTTTCTTGGAGCTCAACATACTGCGTTACGGGAGAAACCGCAAGGCAGCACTGAGGGGACATTGTTTCACCAAAGTAGGTAATTTTTTCAATCGATTTTACTCCGAGTGCATGCCATTTGAGTTGACAAATGCTCAAAAGCGCGTTATTAAAGAGATTCGCGGCGACATGAATACCGGACGCCAGATGAACCGACTACTTCAAGGCGACGTTGGTTCGGGCAAAACGTTGGTTGCATTGCTAACCATGCTCATTGCTATAGACAATGGAACTCAAGCCTGTCTGATGGCTCCGACTGAAATTCTTGCAGCGCAACATTTTGAAACAATCTCAGCACTCGCCGGACAAGTTGGAGTCAACGTAAAATTACTAACCGGTTCCACTCCGAAAAAACAACGCGATGAAATTCACGCCCAACTTCTTGAAGGGTCACTGCATATTCTGATTGGGACCCATGCTGTGATTGAAGACAACGTGCAGTTTGCCAATCTCGGTTACGTTGTTATCGACGAACAGCACAGGTTCGGTGTGGCACAGCGCGCGCGCCTTTGGCAAAAAGCGGCCATTGCCCCTCACGTCTTGGTGATGACTGCCACCCCGATTCCTCGCACCTTGGCCATGACGGTCTACGGCGACCTCGACGTAAGCATCATCGATGAGTTACCACCCGGACGAAAGCCCGTTACCACCCTGCTTCGCTATGACGAAGGTCGCCAAAAAGTTTACGAAGGCATACACCAACAACTTCTTGAAGGACGACAAGCCTACATTGTTTATCCACTTATTGACGAAAACGAGAAGTTAGACTTGAAATCTCTTGAAAACGGCTTTGACATTGTTTCCCGTCTATTTGAGGACTTCAAAGTGGCGATGGTGCACGGCAGAATGAAACCCGCAGAAAAAGAGAAACAAATGAGCCGCTTCGTTTCGGGAGAAGCTCATATCTTGGTAGCAACTACTGTGATTGAAGTGGGCGTAAACGTGCCCAACGCCACAGTGATGCTCATTGAGAACGCCGAACGATTCGGACTAAGCCAACTTCACCAGCTGCGCGGCAGAGTTGGTCGAGGAGCCGACAAAAGTTTCTGCATACTGATGTCCAAACAAGAAATCGGGCGCGACACTCGCCGACGCCTCGAAGTGATGACATCAACCACCGACGGCTTCATAGTCGCCGAAGAAGACATGAAACTTCGTGGCCCCGGCGACATTGAAGGCACAATGCAGAGCGGATTGCCCATCGATTTGAAAATGGCATCATTGGTCACTGACACTCCCATCTTGGAACAAGCGCGCCACGCCGCCGAGCAGCTACTTGATGCCGACCCTAATTTATCAGCTCACCCGTCTGTGCGCCTCACCCTTTCCCACCTCTTCGACCGCACCATGGATTGGGCACGCATCTCCTAATTCCCCCTCGTTGAGAACACAGATACTCGCCTAAGCATTTCCATCCACATCAAGCATTTCTGACTTTCGCGATGAAGACGTGCGCCTCGGCGGCGCCGGCATCACCGTCATCACCCTATAAAAAAAGGAGCCCTGAAGCTCCTTTTTTATGTGTTATTCGCCTTTACGGCGGATTTTGATCGGGATTGCGCCTTGTGGGATAGGGCCGTCGATGACGAGGGCAAGGTAGCCACCACCACCCGCACCGGTGAGTTTATGCGCGAGGCTCATAGGGGCATATTTGTCGATGTAGTCTTGCACTCCTTCAGCTATCATTGCCGGGAACATGCTGATTTGAGCCTTGAATGAGTCGGCATAAGCACGTGCAAATGCGTTGAGGTCGCGCTTTAGAATAGCATCCCATGCGCGTTCTGCAGCATCGGCGAGGGCAGTGACTTTGTCGAGTGTGATGTCTTGTCCTTTCACTACGGAGCATCCCGGACGACGAGGGAATGTGGGT
>SUXJ01000015.1 GCA_015061005.1 Bacteroidales bacterium | reverse complement strand
CAGCCGATGGCAAGTTGGAACACCAAATGGGTGGCGAAACCAAGCACAAGAATTACACCCTCGATGGAAACTCGTTGGTGTTCAACCTCTACGAAGGCAGCGAAGTATATAAGGTAAATGCCACTGCTTTCCCGGACGAGGACGGCGACCGCCTCTTCATCATCATTCCGAAGCAAGCAGCTTGGATGGGTGGTTTTGTAGAACTCATCGAAAAGGAAAACACAGGCCTGAAGATGACCGAAGCGCAAATCAAGGAGCTGGAAACCGAATTCTTGACTACCTTCGATACCTTCACCGTTATCTTGAGCTTGAGCAAGAAGTAATCTTAATCCGTATCGTCTGCGTCATCCGCGGACAAAGTTACAGATAATTAAAATTCGTCGAACTCACGTTATAATATAAAATTAAGGGGCGCAGCCATCGATGGTTGCGCCCCTTGATTTTGCTTTATTTTGCGAGGGTTTTCTTTCCGTTGATGATGTAGATGCCGGGCGTATTGATTTGTTTGAGCTTGCGTCCGGACAAATCGTAGATTTCATCAGGCAGACCGGATTCGGCTTCGATTTGTTCGATGGCAGAGTCTGAACCGGCTGTTACGGTGATTCGCTTTTTGGCAGAGTCAATTTTTACGGTAATATTGTCGGTGTTGGTGGCTGAAATGTTGTCGGGAGTGATTTCCGCTCCGGAAGGCAGAACGATGAAGCCGCCGGAGTAGATCACGGGGCTGCCGGAGTAGCCGTCAATGAGGCATGAAATGGCATCAATGCCGTTGCCCAGAGCAATGGAGTAGATATCGTAGCCATAGAGAGGTTCAACGGCCCAATGAGAGGCGGCAGTCCATGGTCCCCAAGTGGAAACCCCTTCGTTGTCGCCATTGCATTTGAGGCAGCGTTGCACGTCGGTGAAGCCTTCTTTCCCGGGGGTGTACTGCGTTTGTTCGAAGCAGTAGTGTCCTTCCGGATAGTCATATTCCGTGCTCTTTAAGGCGTATGGCGCCGGGGTAAAGTCAAATCGATAGATGGAGTTGGTTGATTGGAGTTTGCTTCGGTCTTGCACATAGCGTCCGTCATTGGCTTTGAGGAAGAAAGCGTCGGAGTCATCGAACTTTTCAAATGAGAAAACGCTTGCCGCGAAACCTCCGTCTGTGCCGGCAAAGAGTTCATCGCCGTTTTGATAGAGATGATGAGTGGTGTGCCCGTCGGCAGCTCCTCTGATGCGATAATATTCTGTTTCTGTAGCTTCGAATTCGTATTCTTCAGGTTGAGCGGCAGCCACATCAACCGATTCTATGATTTTCTGAACGTTTGAGTTAACGCCGTAGGAAGCGAACGAAGATAGGGAGTGGGCGTTGGTGCAACTCGGCGTGTCGTTGCCCATGTCCCAGTAGAAAATGCCGGCACATCCGTTTGCGTTCATGTATTCACTTCTGAGCCATACCTGTTCCATTCCGGTGAAGTAGCGGGTGAGTCCTTCGCCAACGTCGTAGGAGTTTTGGGAATACTCAAACGATGAGTATGGCATGGAACGCCAGCCGGTGGGGTAGTATTCAGCGTGAGAACTTGCCGGTCGGCTTCCGTTGCTATACATTGCGCCGCTGGTTGTGGTGGCGTATGAGAGCATTATTTTATCCACCGGATAGCCGTAGTTTTTCGCTTTGGTGAAGAAATTTTTATAGTTGTTGAAGGTAAACAGGTTTTTGTTGCCGGGTCCGTAGTCCTGGAAGTTAAAGTAGTCAACGTATTGCATTTTATCGACCGGGAAGCTGTAATAAAGCTCATGGGGAGATACGGCTTGAATCTTTCCGGGTTCAAGCTGTTCGCGCACTAATTTGCAGAGGGTTCCAATTCCGGACCAATTGTTGTTCCACTCAAAGTCATAGTCAACGCCGTCAAGGAAGGGTTCGTTGCCCATCTTTGCGATTGCTGCGGCAAGGGTTTGTCGATAGTCGGCATTGTTGTTTATTTTGGTGAAGAACTCATCTGACCATTTGTCAATGCTGACGGTCACGTAAGCACCCTCATAGCCGTCGAAAACTCCCTTAATCATTCTGAACCATTCGGGAGTGGAGTAGCTGTCGCGTCCGAGGTCATCGGCGAGGTCGTATTTCCACAAGCCATCGACCGAGCGCGCATAGGCTCCGTTAATAGGCTTGCCGATTGCGGGTTCAATAGGATTAGTGCCTTGAGCTATTATGTTGTCGGCATTGAATGCTTGTGACCAAGTGATTGTTTCATCGAGTTTTGCGTCAAGGTTTTGGCCTATGTAGCAGTTGGTGGAGCGGAGGCCGGAGAGGGCTGTTGAGGCGGCTTCGGTGTGGGAATAGGTCGGGCTGAGGTTTCGGCTGTTGACCAAGAAAACAAACTCGCTGCCAAGAGTGCCGGCATTTGTTGAGAACCCGATGTGATACCATTTGTCAAGCGACAGAGTGGTTGAGTAGGTAAATTCCACTCCGTTGCATCGCAAGATGAATTCACCTTGATCCTCGCCCAAGCGCAGCGAAATCCCATTTTTTGAGGAACTTTCTTTTTTGATGAGGAACGCCCCCGGAGTCCACGTATCGAATGAAATCCATGTCATGAACGTATATGCCGACGTCGTTTCGAGGTAGTTGCTGTTATTGAAAGCGATTAGGGTTTCCTTCCCGGTGTTCATCTTTGCGCCCTCTCCGTTCAGGTCGAGCACTCCGGAGCGTCCGCTGTATGACTCAAGATACGAGCCGTTGGTAATAGTGCCGGCATTGTCGGGCTGCTTGTATTTCAGTGAGCCGTCGGCTTGGGCTGTTGCGCCGATCATGCTGATGACGTTGCTCTTGAGGTATTGCCCCTTTTGAACTTCGCGGTCAAAGAATCTGGAGCAGTCGGCGTAGGCAAGGTTGCGGCGATAAACGAATTTGGAGTTATCGGTGACGGCAGTGCGCTTCACTCCGGTTTCGCTGAAAGTACCGTTTCGGTTCTTGCCTCGATAGTCATAGACGTTTGAGGCGAGGCGCGATTGGTCAAATTTCCAATAAGCCACAACGTGTTTCCACGAAGGGATATATTTATCTATAGTGTTGTTCCAGAATCGGTTGTAGTCATTCGGGAGAATAAAGTTCCAGAGTCTCACTTCGTCAATGCGTCCGAGGAATCCTCCTCCGAGCAGCAGGGGATCTTCTGTCGGGACAACAAAAGGCGCGGAAAGAGGGGCGGTTTGCTCGTTGGCATTGTTGACAAGCATGGTTGCCGTTGTGTCATCTAACATCAGAGTGACGTGAGCCCAATTCCCGGTCGATAAATTGGCATCGGAAAAGGCAAAAGAAGAGTCTGCGGTTTGAATGGCGAGTTGGCCGGGAGAGCCTAACCGGATGTTAAGACCGGAACCCCACGTGATGATATTGGAGCCGGGAATCCAATGTTGGGGGCAGAGCCAAAATTGCAGAGTGGTGCCGTCAGATGTCGAGGAGGCGGCGGGCATGATGCCTAACGAAACTCTGCCGTTCCCCTCAAAACTCAGGGCCATATTTGTTACTTGTGCAGTGCCCGGCAGAGAAGCTAAGCATAGAATCAGGGCGTAAAGAAGTCGTTTCATGGTGATTATGTGTGAGATAGGTTATTATGGCGCAAAAATACGAAAAAATGTGGAGAGTGAGTGTGATTGATGACAAAAAAATAGGCGACCCCACACGGGATCGCCTGTTTTTTTATTAAAGGCAGGTGATTACTTAACGAGAGTTTTCTTGCCGTTGATGATGTAGATGCCCTTGTCGGGGTTAGCTACGCGGCGGCCTTGGAGGTCATAGATAACGTTTCCGTTAACTGTCACGCTGGTGATAGTGTTGATGCCGTCTTTTTCTTCGATGGTCCAAGTAACGGTAATGGGGTTGCTTTCGTTTTCAGGATCATCGGTGAAGAAGCCTTCGGGCACTGTGAGCACGTATGTTCCGGCAGCTGCAGGATTGAATTCGGGCACTGTGATTTCCTCGCCTTCGCCTGCATTTTCAATGAGTCTGTTGTAGTAAGCGGTAACAGCTTCAGCAACGGGAATCTTGAAGTAAGGAGCGTTAGGATCGTCGAAGTCCCAGTATGCGTATGCGTCCATGTTGCCGGCATAAAGCTCGAAGAGTGTGGTTTCACCGTTGGCAACGAGAGTCATGGCATCCCAGCAGTTCCAGTTTGCATAGATATTCTTGTCGCAACCGAAGTTGATTTCGGTGAGCTCAACCAGAGTACCTTCAACAGGAGTTACAACAACGTCGAAAGGAGCCGGCGGAGCAACGATTTCAGCCCATGCAGAGGCTTCGCCGCTATAGGTTGTGCCGTTAGTTTCGTCAGTGAGATAGAATGAACCGGTTTTGAGTGAGAGGTAATATTCTTTATAGTCGGTGAAGGGAGTCTCGAGGGTGATTGTATAAACGTCTTGGTCGAAGTATTCATACTGTTCAACGTAGTTCCCGTTTTCGTCCCAATAACCGTTGTCATATTTATATGTGCCGGCAGTGGGAGTAACGCCTTCGAGCAGAGAAGCAAGGGATGCTGAGTAGTCAACAATAGTGCTGGACCAGTCATCGCTGTAGTGGAAGATTTCTATCGCGCCGATTTCAGTGAGTTTGGCACCCTTTGCCACTCTGATTTCAACGCCCTTGATGGCGGACCATTCTTCCCAGCCCCACTCGCTCAAGGTGTATTCGCCGGTGAATTTAACCTCGGTGACATAAGCCAGTTTTTCGGGGAATGACGGCAGAGCCTTGGTTGACCAGAATGCGCCGGCATCGCCAGTAACTTGATAGGTTACGAGGGGTGCATTTTCTTCGTTGGCAACGTTGAGGAAGTTGTTTTCCACGTCTCCGCTGATAATGAGGTATTCAAAGCCGTTCGCTCCGGCAATGAGCTTGAGTTCGGCGGCATTTTCCTTTGAGGTTGCAACGGGAACAACTGAGTTGTTTACGGTTTGGATGCCTACGTAGGTGTTGGTCAAAACGTTGCGGAGATAGAAAGTGCGGCGCATTGTGTCGCTTTCGTAAGTATCTTCTTCACCACCTTCAACTACTTCACCTTCCGTCATGGGTGCGATGCCGCCGCCGGCGTCAGAGGTGAATTCTGCAATCCAGTAAGAGTTGAGGGTCAGGTCGTTGATGAGCTGATAAGAAACGGTGCCGTCAGCTGCAACAACGCTGCCCATGTAGCGACCGGCGCGGTTGTTTTTCCAGAGGCTGCCGAGTTCGAGGTTGCTCTGCATGAACATGAATGCATTGTCAAGGAGGTTGTTGTAGGTGTCTTCCACTTCTTCAGCAGTTTCGCACCAATCGAACTGACCGAGAATGTCCATGTAGAACTCGGGGTCGTTTGCTGCGGCGAAGAGGGGTTCAAGGGCGGCCTTCTTCTCGGCGATGAGAACCTGCACCTCAATTGCAGCCTTGAATGCTTCGAGGGCTTCAATTGTTTCAGCGGGAATCTCTACGAGGGGATCGATAGTCGCAATTATAGCGAGGGCTTCATCGGCAATAGCAACAATGTCGGCGTTGTCGGCATAAGTGGCTTTTGCGTTGTTGAAGAATTCGGTGTAAGAGTCGATAGTGGCTTGAGTGTCGCTTTCAGATGCGAGGATCTTTGCGATTCCGGCGTTGATTACTTCTTCGTCATTCTCTACTGTAGCGGCAACGAAAGCATGAGCAATGCCGTCGTAGTCAGTGAAGATGTTGGCGAAACGGTAAGTAACGTTTATGCCCCAACCGATGCTGTTTGAAAACGCGGTATCAGTCACTCCTTTTCCGTGGATTTCATACATTCCGGAAGTTGTGGCTTCGGTGATGTCGAAGGGAGCAGGAGTTTCCGACAGGTTCAGCAGTGAAGCATTGTCGCCGGAAGCAGTGCCGTTATCGTAGGCGAGGAATTTGCCGTCGATTGCGCTGAAAATGTAAGACGAACCGGTTTTCTCGGATGTGTAGAGATACCAATAGGGGTTGTAGCCGTTTTCAGTGCGACCAACAACGCACTTGTTGGCAGTAGTGAAGCCGCCGAGAGTGGCGTCACCGGGGTGAATAGTGCCGGCCTCAACGTTCTGGGTCAAGTAACCACGGTCGTTGTGCTTGATTTCATACACCCCATTTTCAGGTACAGCTGCATAAGTTGAAACCAATCCTGTTGCTGCAACGAGCAACGACAAAGCAGAAGTAAAGAATTTTTTCATGCGATGGATTGTGATAAATGGTTAATAATAAAGGTTTAAAATGAAAAATAATCGGCAAATATAAGATTTTTTGAGATTAATTTGGCAAAAAATCATTAAAAACATTGAGATTTTAACATTGATTTGCATTTGGCGATAGGTTGTTTAACGTATAGGGGCGTTAAATTTGCCCATACTATGTTGTAATTTTGCCAACGAAATTACAACTCTAAAAATAAATACCATGAAAAGTTACATTACTCTAACTGCTATGAGAAACCACCGATTCAGGATCGCCTATCGCCGAGCGGCAAAAGAGCGAATGGAGGCTAATGCACGCTGCTTGGTCGATAGGGTTCTGAATTCCCCCGTGAAACAGGGAATTTTTGTGAGTGCCGACCATTTGTTGGTGATGAATCGGCGGCGTCGAGCCGGAACGCTGCCTAAGAACATGAGCGAGGAAAATCGCCGTATGTGGGACGAAATATTCAGCATATTCGATGACTTTTGCGCTAAAAATCCGGGCGTTAGTCTGACGGAGGCGGCGTGTAGGGTCGTTTCGGGCGCAACGGCATCGCGATTTTATATTTCGCCCAAGGTAGCTATGAGTTTAGTGGAGAGTGGAGAATGGAGAGTGAAAAATGAAAAATATTAGTTGATTATGTTGAATCAGATTAGTTTAGAGAGAATAAAAGAGACAATCTATGCGCTGTCGGCGCTAAACATGAAGTTGAATGATCCGCGACTGCCCGGACCGTTGGGTTTGCAAGACTCTGATGCGTTGGATGCGCTGGGGCGCGATGCCTTTGCCGGACTGTGTGTTGAATTGGGCAAACCCGTGCAAGGAGTTGACTCGGTTGAGCTTGGCGGCGACTATCGGGCGGCGTTGGAAGAAGTCGTGACCGACAGGATGTTGGCTCGATTGACTCATCGCAGTGCGCGCCCCGAGCTGCTCAAACGACTGAAGGCGCGAATGCGCGTGATCCCCGGGATTTAGTAGAGAGAGGAGGGGTTTTATTTGTTTAAGGAATTTAGTAACTTTGCGGAAAATTAAAATTGTTATGAAAAAGATATTCACTTTTATGGCTGTTGCAGCCGTGGCTTTGACCGCGAATGCCGAATTGAAGTTTGGCTGGGTTAGTAAAGATGTTCATCACGTTCCCAATGCTCTTCCCGCAGAAATGTATGCCGGACCTGACACCATCAGCGCATGGCGTGGGGAAAAGGTGGCAGTAGAGGCGGCTTTGATGAGCAGTGACGGACTCGACGGACCGCTCTCGGTTGAAATGAAAGGCGGCGATGCCCGATTTATGCGCTATGTGGTCACTGATGATCAGCGTTCTTGTGGCGATCATAATTTTAAGTTGACGCCATGGCTGGTAGCCGACATCATAGACATTGAACGCTGCGTTACTCCCGAAGCCGGACGCCTGTATCCCGTTTGGTGCAGCATAGACGTGCCGGCAGATGCGCGCCCCGGCGAAATGAAAACGGCGCTTAAAATCAAAGACGAAAAAGGCAAAACCGTGGGAGAACTGCCTTTGGTGGTGAAAATCAGCGAACGAGTGCTGACCGAACCGAAGGATTGGGCATTTCATCTTGATTTGTGGCAGCAGCCCTACTCGGTGAGTCGCTATTACGGCTTGGAACGATGGAGCGATGAGCATATTGAGGCACTGAAACCCTACATGCGTGAGCTGGCAAGTTTGGGCCAAAAGGTGGTGAGCACGGTGTTGTTCTATGAGCCGTGGGGAGTGCAAAGCGAAGATAAATTTGACCCGATGGTAGAGACGGTGCGCCGCCTTGACGGGAGTTGGCGTTTCGATTATACGATATTCGACCGCTACGTAGAAATGATGGAAGAGTGCGGCATCAGCAAGCAAATAAATTGCTATTCGATGGTGCCGTGGGACATGAGTTTCAGATATTTTGACCAATTAACCGGTAAATATCAGACTCTCGACACTCCGACCGGCACGGCGGCTTATGATGACCTGTGGGGCGCATTTTTAACTGATTTTGCGCGCCATTTAAAAGAAAAGGGATGGTTTGAAAAAACTTGTATAGCCATGGACGAGCGCGGCTTGAAGTCGATGATGGACGCCTATGACTTGGTAAAGCGCACCGTGCCGGATATGAAGATGGCTCTTGCGGGAAATCGCCACGAAGAATTGGTCGATAAGTTGCATGACTATTGTATTCCTTACGGAAAGTCATTTACTGCCGAGGAAATGAACTCACGCAAGGCTGCCGGCAGAGTAACCACAATGTACACCTGCTGCACGGAATCGGAGCCAAATATTTTGAGCAACAACAATCCGAGCGATGCTGCATGGCTTCCGCTCTATGCCATTGCCAAAGGTTTTGACGGTTACTTGCATTGGTCGTGGATAAATTGGAATCAGACTCCGTTGGAAGACACTCGATTTCGTTTGTTCAGTGCCGGCGATACGTATTTCATGTATCCCGGACCGCGCACGTCGATTCGTCAGGAACGTTTGCGCGAAGGCATACAGATGACTGAAAAAATCAGACTGCTGCGCGAATCCGGTGCAGATATGACGGAAGTGGACGCCGCGCTGAACGCCGAGGGCTTGACTTCCGCTGAGCAGGTTGCGTCGGTGCGTCGTGCCATTGAGCGCGCTGAATAAGCGCGAGCTTAAAGAGGTCGGCAACGGTTGATATTCAGCGAGTAAGAGTGAGCTGAAGCAGTCTTGCCGGACTGCGGAGCGAACCGCGGAGCTTGGCGGTGTAGAAGGCGCGTCGCGGTGCGCGAAATGAAGCGGCAACAGGCGCATTGATGGGTCCGTTGGCAGTCAACTCCAATAAGCGTTGCGGAGCCCCTCCCGAATCTGCCAAAACTTGAAGCGACAAATTTGAGGCTCTCTCGGCGTCGATGACCCAGAGAGCCTTATGCATCTGCTCTCGGACTTCGCAGATTTCTCTTCTGCGCCATTCTATGTAAGTATCGTCCGCCGGATTTTCATCGGCGAGATTTCGCAATCGCCCCGACGAGTCGATCGCCATGGCCGGTTCAATGAAGCGGGCAATGGTTATGTCAGTGCGAAGACTCACTCCGCCGGAATCGTTCATCACCATGGGGCATCCGAACTCCGGTGCCACCCATAGTTCGCCGTTGCGAACGTTTCGGCACACCGCTTTCGGGGTTATCGGAATCTTCAGCGTTTCGATGCGAGTGCCTTTAAGTCGGAGTAGATTTCCGGAGATCGACGCCACGTAGATTGCTTCGGGCGAAACGGAGACCGCATCGGCTCGCTCAATGCCCAGCGGTGCCAATCGCGATGATGATATGGTGCGCATGCTGCTGTCTATGCTGACAGCATATATCCCGTCGACGGTAAATGCCAGCAAGTGATGGCGTCCGTAGTTCCAGCCGCCGGCTGTGCCTGCCGGAGGCGTTATGCGCAAAATCTTCGACATGCAGATTCGACGAGTGGCTCGAATGAGCAGCGGATCGCTGCCCGATGCCACGGCCAGCATCCCGGGCTTGTCGGACAGCCCGTAGGCAGTGATGGTTCCGGCATCACAGACAGCTGACGGAAGAATAATGTTGCAATCGGTGGAATACTGATACTCGCAAGGCGACTCATCGATTCGATTAAGCGCGGAGTCTGCCCCGAATTCTAAGGGCGATTTGATTCGCGCAATCAAGCGTGGGGCGGTAGAGTCAAAGTCCGGTTCCGACAAAGACGCGGTGAGGGTCAGTGAAGACGCTGAGGAGTCTGTTTGGGTGAAACTGCCGCTGACGCCTACCGGTCGGGCGAGCATCGGCCATGATATTATTTCGATTGCTGCAACGCGATTTTGCCAGAATTGCGATGCAGATGCCTTTATTTGCACCCGTAGGTCAAAGAAGTTGACTTGCAGAAGCGAGGTGTTAACAACTGATAGTGAAGTCTCGGAATGAATGGCATTGAACTGCAATGGTGAGAGTTTGGGCATAGTCCCGACTGCAATCGGAGGCGACTGAAGGATTATGCGGCCGTCGGAATCAAGCATGCGCCACGCAATTTGCACCGGAAAAATCCACTTGCCGGCTGCCCGAGCGCGAGCTTCCAAAGAGTTCAGGGCAGCGGAGACCGCTTCGGCGGCTGCGTCGGTGTCGGCATCGGTCAGAACGCCGTAAGGCCGCGAATAAGAGCCTGAAAACGGTGGCATTTCAACCACTTCGGTTGCCGGCTCTGTGGTTTCATTGACAGAAATCTGCACGCTGTCAAGTCCCGGAGCTCCTTCTTGCAGTTTGCCGTTGGCAAAGATTTCAACGCCGTCCGGGGTAAAAAGCAAGGCTTCGTTATTGCCTTGAGGCAGAATGGCTGCCAAAGGTGAACTAAGGCTGCCGGCAGCGTCTCCGTTGAGAAAAAGGTCATGGCGGTCATCGGAGACTGCGAGAATGTTTCCGCCGGGCAACACTTCGGTGATTGCTCCGGCATTTTCCGCCAAAATTGCCGGTGTGCCGACCGGAATGCAACCTGTGATGCCTGCCACTTTCGTTTCACGCAGATTTTCGGCATAATTTTCCGCGGCATCCCAATCTGCGGCTTTGGGTAAATCGATTTTGAAATTCATGGGCTTTTTTATTGCAAAATTACCTTTAAAAAGACGGCTTGAAGCGTAGATTTTGCCGAAAAAAGTTTCGGAAATTGTGGAAAACGCGTAAATTTGCGTGTATGATAAATTTAACGCCTATATGCCGACCGTTTTTCGTGGCTCGAGCCAAGGAATTGGCTCACCATGCCGATGACTTAGAGCGGTCGCAAACCAGAGTGCTCCGCACATTGCTCCATGATGCTCGCTCAACTGAAATGGGGAGCAAGTATGCGTTTGCGTCAATCGGGAGTGCCAACGAGTATTGTTCACGAGTCCCGCAGCGTCCGTATGAGGCTATTCGAGAGGACGTTATGCGTATGATAAGAGGTGAGAGCGATGTGTTGTGGCGAGGCGTTTGTCGCCGGTTTGCCCAATCCTCGGGCACCTCCGACGGCTTTAGCAAATATGTGCCCGTTACCGATGATTCGCTTAAGCGTAATCACTTTCGAGGTTCGGCATCAGTGGTTGCACAATACTTGCGACTATATCCGGATAGTAAAGTCCTTGGCGGTCGTTCGTTTATTTTGGGAGGGAGTTTCGCATCCACCCTCAGCGATGTGCCGCCGACAGTGTGTATCGGCGATTTGTCCGCCCAATTGATTGAGAAAATGCCCGGAGCGTCGGCAATGCTGCGTATTCCCGCCAAGAAAGACGTTGCGCTGATGGCTGATTGGCGTGAAAAACTTCCGGCATTGGTGCAGGCGTCAATCGCCGCCGATGTGCGAACTATTTCCGGAGTCCCGTCGTGGTTCTTGACCGTGCTGCGCGAGGTGATAAAAGCTGCCGAAGCGGAGACAATCCATGATGTGTGGCCCAACTTGGAAGTGTTTTTCCACGGAGGCATAGCATTCGGTCCATACAGGGCGCAATATGAAAGCATAACCGACACCTCCAAAATGAGATATTTGGAAACGTATAATGCCTCGGAGGGATTCTTCGGTGTTCAAGATCTGAGAGCTCCCGGTTCGATGTTGCTTCTGCCCGACGCAGGAGTATTTTATGAGTTCGATCCGATGGATGGCAGAGAGCCGTTGAAGTCATGGGAAGTGGAGCAAGGCAAAGTTTATGCGCTGATTATCACTGCACCGAATGGGCTTTGGCGTTATCCGATAGGTGACACGGTGAGAATCGAAAGCGTGGCTCCGTTGCGCATCTCCATTGCCGGTCGCACCAAATTGTTTATCAATGCGTTTGGCGAGGAAGTGATGGTGCATAACACCGATGCCGCACTTTCGGCAACGTGCAGAGAACTCGCATGCGCCGCCGATGATTACACGGCAGCTCCGGTTTACACCACCGACGGCTCAAAGGGACGTCACCAATGGTTGGTGGAGTTTTCGAAGTCGCCGGCAGATATTGCCGCGTTTGCAGCAAAACTCGATGAGAACTTGCGCAAGCAAAACAGCGATTATGATGCCAAACGCAGCGGCTCGATATTTCTTGACCCGATTGAGGTTATTGAAGTGCCCGGCGGAACGTTTAATCGATGGCTTGCTTCGACCGGCAAGCTCGGCGGGCAGCGCAAAGTGCCGCGTTTGAGTCCTGACCGGCGCATTGTCGATCCGATTTTGGAAATGCTTGGCGGTCTTTGACCTTTCACGAAAAAAACATTATCTTTGCAACATAGACTTTAAATCAAAATATCCATGAAATTACAACAAATGAAAATCTATCCGTGGGTGGTAGTGGGGCTGCTTTGGATAGTGGCATTGTTAAATTATCTTGACCGTCAAATGCTGTCGACAATGCAGGGCAGCATCGCAATCGACATTCCGGCATTGCATAATGCGGAAGCTTTTGGCGCGTTGATGGCAATATTCTTGTGGGTTTATGGTGTGGCGAGCCCGTTTTCCGGAGCCGTTGCCGACCGTATCAGCCGTAAGTGGCTCATTGTCGGCTCGTTGGGCGTGTGGTCTGCGGTTACCTATGCTATGGGACTGTGTGATAATTTGAATCAATTGATGGTGCTGCGCGGAATTATGGGTATCAGTGAAGCACTTTATATTCCCTCGGCTCTGTCGTTGATTGCCGACTACTTCAGCGGCAAAGGGAGGTCGCTTGCAATCGGTCTGCACATGACCGGACTCTATTGCGGTCAAGCCCTGGGCGGATTTGGCTCAATGGTGGCATCGACATGGTCATGGCAAGCCACCTTCCAGTGGTTCGGTATCATAGGTGTGGTATATGCCGCTTTGCTCATTGTGTTGCTCCACGAGAAGCCTCGTGAAGCGAACATCCCCGTTGCCGCCACCGCCCCGAAGGCTAAGAGTGAGGGCGTGGTGCAGTCACTCGTTGCCGTGTTCTCCACCATGGCGTTTTGGGTGATACTCTTTTTCTTTGCAACGAGTTCGATTCCCGGTTGGGCAACTAAAAACTGGCTGCCCACATTGTTCCATGAAAACCTCGGCATAGGCATGGATTGGGCAGGACCGATGGCAACATTGACCATCGCCGTTTCAAGCTTTATCGGCGTGATGATTGGCGGACCGCTCAGTGACCGCTGGGTGCGTCGCAACGTTAGAGGTCGTATCTTCACGAGTGCCATCGGCTTGTCGATGATGATTCCGGCATTAGTGCTTATCGGACTGGCCGACAACGCATTCCTCTCCATCCTTGCCGGACTGTGTTTCGGTGTGGGCTATGGCATGTTTGATGCCAACAATATGCCTATCCTGTGTCAGTTCGTCTCATCTCGCCGCAGGGCAATGGCTTATGGCTTCATGAACTCCGTGGGAGTCATGATGGGTGCGGTTACCACACAACTGCTCGGACGCCTGAGCGATAGCGTAGGGCTGGGTCTGTGTTTTGCAATGATGGGCGGCATATTACTCGTTGCTCTGGCTTTGCAGCTGCTCGTGTTGCGTCCCAAATATGACGATAAGGATTTAGAAGAAACCGATAAATAATAACTTAAAATAATAGGACAGATTATGGAATTTGAAAAAATAGTAGGGCTTATTGATGCCCCGTTTACTCCGTTTGATGCAGATGGCAATGTGAATTTGGCGCCTATTCCGGCTTATGCAGCGATGTTGCAAAAAAACGGTCTCAAGGGAGTGTTTGTTAACGGCTCCTCAGGCGAGGGCTATATGCTAACTACCGAAGAACGAAAAGCTCTGGCAGAAGCATGGGTAAAGGCTGCTCCGGAAGGTTTTAAGGTGATTGTCCACGTGGGCAGTTGCTGCGTGCGCGATAGTCGCGAACTTGCTCGCCATGCTGAAGAAATCGGTGCATGGGGTATCGGCGCTATGGCTCCTCCGTTCCCTAAAATCGCCAGAGTGGAAGAGTTGGTGAAATACATTGAAGAAATCGCGTGTGGTGCGCCCTCGCTGCCGTTCTATTTTTACCATATTCCGGCATTTAACGGCGCGTTTTTGCCTATGCTCGACGTGCTGAAAGCTGTGGACGGCAGAGTGCCCAACTTCGCCGGCATCAAGTACACGTTTGAGAGCCTGTATGAATACAATCAATGTCGCCTCTACAAAGACGGAAAATATGATATGCTTCATGGTCAGGACGAAACCATTTTGCCTTGTTTGGCAATGGGTGGCGCACGAGGAGGCATTGGCGGCACCACCAACTATAACGGCCGAGAGCTGACCGCAATAATCGACGCTTGGAATCGCGGTGATATTGAGGCGGCGCGTGAGCATCAAAATTTCTCGCAAGAGGTGATTAACGTTATTTGTCGTTATCGCGGCAATATTGTCGGCGGAAAGCGGATCATGAAACTGATCGGTTTGGACCTCGGCCCGAATCGCACTCCCTTCCGTAATGTGACCGATGAAGAAGAAGCACAAATGAAGCGAGAACTTGAAGAAATCGGATTTTTTGAACGCTGCAACAAGTTATAAGCCATGATTTCAGACCTCACTCGTGAATTTTTGTGTGAACATCGGGAGCTTTATCGCAAAGACGCACTGACCAACATTCTCCCCTTTTGGCTTGAAAAAGGTTGGGACAAGGTCAATGGTGGCGTTTACACGTGCCTTGACCGCGAAGGAAATCTCATGGACTCGACCAAATCGGTATGGTTTCAGGGTCGATGCGGGTTCATTTATGCGTTTGCCTATAATAATCTTGAGAAGAACCCTGAATATCTTGAATTTTCAAAGAGTTGCATAGATTTCATTGAGTCGCATTGCTTTGACCGCACAGACGGGCGAATGTATTTCGAAGTGACAGCCGAGGGCAAACCGCTCCGTAAGCGCAGATACGTTTTCTCAGAATGTTTTGCCGCCATAGCGTTCAGCGAATACGCCTTGGCAACAGGTTCAGAGGAGTATGCCAAAAAAGCGTTGCAACTGTTTCACGACATTTTGCGCTTCATTGATACCGGCGTGCTCGAACCGAAGTATCTGCCCGAGCTGAAGGCCATTGGCCACAGCATCACGATGATTCTTATCAACACTGCATCGCGTATTCGTCAGGTGATTCCCGACCCGATTCTTGACGAGCAAATCCTTTATTCCGTCAAGCAAATTCGCGATAAGTTTATGCACCCAGAAGTAAAAGCATTGCTCGAAATGGTTACTCCCGAGGGCGAAATCATCGATACGCTCAATGGGCGCACCATAAACCCCGGTCATTGCATCGAAACGGCTTGGTTCCTGCTTGAAGAAGCCAAGTATCGCAATTGGGAGCCCGAACTCACTCAGATGGCGTTGACCATTCTCGATTGGAGCTGGGAATGGGGTTGGGATAATGAATTTGGCGGCATTATAAACTTCAAGGATTGCAAGAATTTCCCTCCTCAAGATTATTCTCAAGACATGAAGTTCTGGTGGCCGCAATGCGAAGCCATAATTGCTACTCTCTATGCCTATGAAGCCACCGGAGATGACAAATATTTGAAGATGTTTGCAATGGCTCATGATTGGACCTATGACCATCTGCCCGACTCGGAATTCGGCGAATGGTACGGCTATTTGCATCGCGACGGATCGGTGGCGCAGCCGGCCAAGGGCAATATCTTCAAGGGGCCTTTCCACATTCCGCGAATGCTCATCAAGGCTCCAATGATTATTGACGAAATTTTGAAAAAATAATATGCTGAAAAGAGGACTGATTGCGATTGTGGTCATGGTGGCAACGGCGGTGACGTTTGCCTATGGCGAAACCGTCGCACCTGTCAAGGTTGCTTGCGTTGGCAATAGTATCACCTATGGCTATTTGTTGCCCGACCGTGAGGTCAATGCCTACCCGTCTCAATTGCAACGTATGCTTGGCAACGGATATGAGGTGAAAAACTTCGGACATTCGGGAGCAACGCTCCTTAATCGAGGTCACAGACCCTACATGAAGTTGCCGGAATATGAGGCGGCATTAGAGTTTGCTGCCGACATCGTGGTGATTCATTTGGGTGTAAACGACACCGATCCGCGCAATTGGCCCAATTTTAATGCGGAATTTATCGGCGATTATGTCGGTTTGATAAATTCATTCAAGGAGCGAAATCCGCATGCACGAATACTCGTTGCCTTGCTCAGTCCGCTCCGATCTTCTCATCCTCGTTTCAGAACCGGCACTCGCGATTGGCGCTTGAAGATTCAAGACGCAATCAGAGAAGTGGCTGAGATTACGGGTGCGGAACTGATTGATTTCGACAGTCCGCTCCGCGATCGTCAGGATTTGATTTTCGACGGCATACACCCTGATGTCGAAGGTGCGACAATTCTGGCGGAAACGGTTCGCGGAGCTATTACAGGCAATTACGGCGGACTTAGCCTCCCGGAGGTGTGGCAAAGCGGCATGATAGTGCAGCGCAATGTCCCATTGACCATACGCGGTCGCGCAGATGCCGGCAAGAAAATCACTGTTGAGTTGGACGGGCGCAGATTTCGTGCCGTGGCAAACAATCGTGGAGAATGGTGGGTGAAGACCTCGCCGTTAGTCACAGGACCGCAATATACGCTAACCGTTACCGACGGAGATTCCACCATTGTGTTGAGCAAGATTCTTGCCGGCGAGGTTTGGCTTGCTTCCGGCCAGAGCAATATGGAGTACCATTTGCGTCAGACTCCGCGCGAAGACTCATTGCTCCGCGTCTATGATATGAAGCCCATTGCCCATACGGATATCTACAAGTGGTCTGACTCCGTCAGAGCCGAAACAGATGCGCTGCGCCATTATCGCTCGGCAAAGTGGGGCGCGCCGACGGCGGCATTTTCCGCTGTGGCGTATCATTTTGCCACTCAGTTGCGCGATTCCCTTCAGGTGCCGATCGGAATTATATGTAATGCCATAGGCGGCTCGCCTGCGGAATCTTGGATAGACATCAATACCCTTGAGGCTTCAGTCCCCGAGATATTGATAAATCCGCAGGGCAACGACTATTTGCAAAAATGGGTTCAAGGGCGTATCAGAGAAAATTTGGGTGAATACGCCTCCGAGTCTCGTCATCCTTATGAGCCGTCATATCTCTTTGCGGCAGGGATTAGACCTCTGATGGGCTTCCCGATAGCCGGCACAATATGGTATCAAGGCGAGTCGAATGCTCATAATATCGAGCTTCACGAGCAGCTGTTTCCGCTTTTGGTTGACTCATGGCGTCGAGAATTCGCTAACCCCAAGATGCCGTTCTACTTCGTGCAACTTAGCAGCATAAACCGTCCGTCGTGGCCTGAATTTCGCGACAGTCAGCGACGCATGGCCGATGAAATACCGTTTGCGGGCATGGCGGTGACAAGCGATGTGGGCGATTCGCTCGATGTTCACCCAAAGCAGAAGGCTCCGGTGGGAGACCGTCTGGCTCGATTGGCTTTGCATCGCACCTATGGATATGCCAACGTTGTGGATTGCGGACCGACGCTTCAGAGTGCTGTTTCGGAAAATGGTCGAATGGTACTTTGCTTCAGTAATGCCGATGGCTTGACCACTTCCGACGGGGCTCCGGCGTGTTGCTTTGAACTTGCAGAACATGAAGGCGTTTATTATCCTGCAGACGCTGAAATTATTGACAATAAAATTATTTTGAAAAATATGAACGTTAAGAATCCTCGCTATGTGCGTTATGCATGGCAGCCGTTTACTCGTGCAAATGTGGTTAATGGTGCAGGGCTGCCTGCCTCAACATTTAAGGCTGAGGCCGACAATGCTGCTGACTTCGACATTGAGCCCGGATACGAAAACGGGGTTTCAGCTCCATTCTTTGGTCGTCTCGGGCATCTTCCTGTGATTGCCGGAGGATGTAATTTCCCCGAAGATCCGTTAGGCCCCGCGAGTTCAAAAAAGAGTTATCGCGGAATCTATGCAGCCGACCCGTCAGATATGCAATGGAAGCGCATCGGCTCGTTGCCCGAGCCTATGGCCTATGGAGCTTCGGCGCAAACTGAGCAGGGACCGGTGTGGATTGCTCCGAATGGCAAGGTGTGGGTGCTCACTGCTGACGGCTTAAACGAGTTGCCATCTATGCCCGAGGCTGTTGACAATGCCGCTGCTGCGGCAATAGGCAAAACCGTTTATGTTGCCGGCGGTAATAACTCCGGAAAGCCTTCAAAGAATCTGTATGCCCTTGATATGGAGTCCGGCAAATGGCAAAAGTTGAAGTCCATGCCCGGAAATCCGCGAGTGCAGCCTGTCATGGCTGCGGCAGGTGGATGTCTGTATCTTTGGGGAGGATTTGCCGGTAGTGGAAAAGATGCCACTCTGGAACTTGACGGACTGAAATATGACCCGACGACCGGAAAGTGGAGCCCTCTGCCCGCGCCGTCAGACGGTAATGGCATTGAGCTGGCCACAGGAGGCGGCGTGGCGGCCTCTTTGCCCGACGGGCGCATTGCCGTGTGTGGAGGAGTCAACAAAGACGTGTTCCTGTCGGCTTTGCAAAATCAAGCCCCGGACTATTTGATGCACCCGATCGAATGGTATCGGTTTAATCCGAATGTGATTGTATATAATCCCGTAAGCAACAGCTGGGAAGTGGTCTTGACCACTCCCGATGCGGCGCGTGCAGGTGCAGCGTTGATTCCCGATGGCGAGGGCTCGCTTTACCTCTACGGAGGTGAATTAAAGCCGAGAATCAGAACGTCGGAAGTCTTGAAGTTGGATTTTTAACTCTTAAGGAGATTGCCAATGAGTAAGATTCTTTGGGTCGATGATGAAATTGATTTGCTGAAGCCTCACATCATGTTTCTGCGAACCAAGGGTTATGAGGTTCTCACTGTCAATAATGGCAGAGACGCCCTTGATCAGGCTGCGGAGCATCATCCCGATTTAATATTCCTCGACGAGAATATGCCGGGGTTGTCGGGCTTGGAAACTTTGCAGAGGCTTAAGCGAATTTTGCCGCACACTCCCGTTATAATGATTACCAAGAACGAGGAGGAGAATATTATGGACCAAGCGGTGGGGCAAAACATTGCCGACTATCTCATCAAACCCGTTAACCCGAATCAGATATTGCTTAGCATCAAGAAAAATCTCCATGCCGAGCGATTGGTCAGCGAGCAGACCGGAGCCGATTACAGGCAAGAATTCATGGATTTGAGCAGCAAAATCGGCTCGTGCGAAACTTTTGAGGATTGGCAGCGACTTTATGAAACTCTGACCTATTGGGAGCTGGAACTTGCCGGGCGTGAGACCAATATGGATGAGATGCTCGAAATGCAGAAGCAGGAGGCAAACGTTGCTTTCGGGCGTTTTGTAAAGCGCAATTATCGCGATTGGCTCGACGGGGTTAACCGTCCGCTGATGAGCCCCGATGTGTTTAAGCGATGCGTTTTCCCTCTGCTTGATGCCGGAGAGAAAGTATTTTTCATCTTAATCGATAATTTCCGTCTTGACCAATGGCGCATGGTGCGTCCGCTTCTCGGCGAGTATTTTACCATTAAGGAAGATACGTATTGCTCAATCTTGCCCACTGCAACTCAGTATGCTCGTAATTCAATTTTTTCGGGGTTGATGCCGCGTGATATTGAGCGCATGTTTCCGGACTTATGGGTCGATGAGGATGACGAGCGGGGCAAGAATCTTAACGAGTCGCCGCTGATTGCCACTCAATTTGAGCGTTACAGGCGCAAGGGAGTAAAATTCTCATACAACAAAATCAACGATAATGCTGCCGGAGAGCGTTTGATTCGAGAAGTTGCAAATCTGGAAAGCAATGATTTGAACGTCGTTGTGTTCAATTTTATTGACATGATGAGCCATGCGAGAACGGAGTCAAAGATGATGCGCGAATTAGCTTCGACAAATGCAGCATACCGCTCCATTACGGAATCTTGGTTCAAGCATTCATCGGCTCTGGAGTTCTTGCGTAAAGTCGCTGAAAAGGGCTATAAAGTGATTTTGACCACTGACCATGGCACTGTCAGGGTGACCAATCCAATTAAGGTGGTTGGTGACAGAAACACTAACACTAACCTGCGCTATAAGCTTGGCAAGATGCTGAATTATAATCCAAAGCAGGTGTTTGAGATTACGCGCCCGGCTGACTATGGCTTGCCGTCGCCCAATGTCAGCACTGCCTATATCTTTGCCTATGGCCGTGACTTTTTTGCTTACCCCAATAACTATAATTACTACGTGCAGTATTATACCGACACTTTTCAGCACGGTGGCATATCGCTTGAAGAAATGGTCATTCCGTTAGTAACTCTCTCGCCTAAATGATTGCATCGGAAGTTGCAGAAATGCTCGAACGGGAGGCTGCGAGGATTAACTCTCCGGAGTTCGTGGCGGCTGACCCCGTACAATTCCCCCGGAGGTTCCGGACTGTTGCCGACATTGAGGTCGTGGCTCTCTTGTCTTCACACTTGGCGTGGGGCAATCGGAAGATGATATGCCGTGATATTGAGCGACTGCTTGTATTTGCCGAAAATCAGCCTGCTGATTGGGTGAGAGAGGGTGCGTTTGAGGCGATTGACGATGAGCAGAATATTCACCGCACCTTTTTCGGCCGAAATCTGAAGCATTTGCTTCGGGGCTTGCGCTCAATCTATGCCGAATTTCCGAGCTTGGACGCTTTTTGCGGCTCGCTCAAACTTGTTGGGCAAGATTGTGCCCCATGGCGGCTTGCCGAGGCTCTGAACCGGCGCATGGCGGCGGCAAACGGCGGACGGACGGATTCGCGATGCTTGCCCCTAAATCTCCAATCCACGGCGTTGAAACGCTTGAATATGGCTTTGCGTTGGCTGGTGAGAAACGACGGTATTGTCGATATGGGCGTTTGGAACTCACTGACTCCGGCCGATTTATATATTCCGTTAGATGTGCACGTGGGCAACACTTCTCGTGCCATTGGGCTGACCGTGCGACGCGCCAACGACAAGCGCACAGCCGAGGAGATAACCGCCGCATTGCGCACGCTGCGTCCCGAGGACCCGACGTATTTCGATTTTGCATTATTCGGGCTCGGAGTGGAATAAACGATTATATGAAAATATCAGATATGAAAATAAAGATGAAAGTCATTAAAAGCCTGATTGCGGCAATTGCTGCCGTTACCATCTGCAGTACGACGCTGATCGCTGCCGAACCTGATAACACTGTCTTTTTAGCCAAGACCATAACCTCGGAACGAAAAGTTGATGTTGGGTCGGGCTATGTGTCTGTGAAAATCTCAGGGCAGTATCCTCAGTCCGGAAATGCGGAGTTGCTGACCGCCGTAAGGCAGTGGCTGGCAGACTTTTTATCGCACGCAAATCAGGGCGAGCAACCCATGTTTGCAACTCCGCCCGAATTGCTCGGAAACGGCAGAATGCTTGTGAGGAGGTGCAGCAATGCACTTATCCGCACTTCTGAGGCTGAAATGCGAGGACCGGACGGAGAAGATTGGAGCTGTCCTTATGAATTTGACATATCGTTTGCTCCGAGTTATAATTCCGGCAAACTGCTGACATATACTTTCTCCGAATATATGTACTTGGGCGGAGCCCACGGCTCTACCTTGCTTATGGGGCAGACGTTTAATGCCGAAAACGGCGAAATGCTCACGAACGAAAACGTGTTTCTCCCCGACAAGAAGGCGGATTTGCTCGACCTGATTCGCAATGCCCTGTGGGAGCAATACTTCGAAAAGAAATTTCCCGACGAAAGCCTTGGAGCCGCTTTGCTGATAGACCCCGAAGTTCTCGATTTGCCTGCCGGCAACCCTCAATTCGGCAAGAGCGGCATCACCTTCGTTTATCAGCAATATGAAATCGCACCGTACTCAATGGGTCACCCCTCATGCACCATTCCATATTCGGAATTACGCAACTTCCTCTCTCCGCAAACCCTCAAACTCATAAACCTCCGCTAAAAAATTTACCCCGACTGACGAAAATCTACGCTTTCACCCTCTGTTCCCTTCGTAACTTTGCAACATCAGAATGTCAAAGTGAGTACATTGAAATGTTGGAACAAGAGGGTGAATGATCCGTCCCGGTCATTCCAAACACGCCGCCGGGTAGGCCGCGGTCGGCAAAAACTCAAGGGGGACTCCGTCAGTGCAAGCCTGGGAAACTTGCACCGACCGAGTCCCCCTTTTGTCATACATACCCCCCCTCTCCACCCCACATAAGCAACATAAGTCACATAAGTTACATAAATCTTAAAAAAACAAAAAAACTCGCCAATCCACTTGCAAAACCGTATTTCGGTTTCGTATATTTGGGCACAAATCTCAAGCGTGAGACCGAAAACCCCAATCATTAACCCCTTAAATCAACACTCGAACCATGAGAAAACAACTGCTCGCAATACTCCTGCCGTTGTTCCTCCCAATGGCAACTGTGAATGGTGCTGCAACCTCCGACTTGCAGTCCGCTAACAAAGCGTTCCTTGACGCTGACCGGGATTTTTGTCACAAATACTTTGACCATTTGGCTGATGCCTGCTTAGTCAACGCTTATCATGCAGTCATTAACACTCCAAGAGAATAATACCGCTATGAAACGAATTTTATTGACACTATGTCTGCTGATTGCTTCAATGACATATAGCATCAACGCAAAAGATTTCCCACCGGCAAGCTTCTCGCATAGAGGTTTGTATGGTTTGACTCTATATGAATTTATTTTCCCTTTAGATAACATGGAAATCAGATTTGGTTGTGAACTTCAGTTGACTAAAAATTATGAGATATCGGTTTTGTTAGGAGACGAAGTTATATCATCGCCTCGCACAATTGAAATCAGCAATTGGCATAATGCGGATTACACGAGCAAACAAGGAACTCTTAGACTTACTGATTTTAGCTGCAACGCGCTTCCATTAGGGCAAACATATACGTTGCGCATAAAGGCAGGAAGTATTGCAGATTTAGACGATGTCACATTCGCAAATAAAGAAATTTCCTTTCCGCTTGTGGTTCCTACGAATCTTGATCATTATGTCACACAGGAGCCGCATGAGTTTTATATTTCTGAGGATTCTCCAAAAATATTTACCGGATGTAATCTTT
Source organism: Bacteroidales bacterium (assembly GCA_015061005.1). Taxonomy (GTDB): domain Bacteria; phylum Bacteroidota; class Bacteroidia; order Bacteroidales; family Muribaculaceae; genus UBA3263. The sequence goes on along the minus strand of SUXJ01000015.1, from coordinate 8,917 downwards.
GGATTGGGACCGAAGTTGATCCCATCGGCTCGCCCGTAGTGTACTTACAGCGCAATGGCGAAACAATCGGCAAATATCCAATCGATATCCAATGGCAAGATTGGAATGTTAGCTCAGCTCGAGCAACATTCCCGGCGGTGACGCTCGATGAGGGCGCGGAATATACCCTTGTATTGCCGGCGAATAGCTTCTGCTCGCTATTCCGCGAGGACTTGACCAACGATGAACTGACCTTTGTTATCCAAGAAGGCTCAAGCGCAATTACCGAAGTGGAACTCACCGACTCCGACCGCAATCTGCCCATATATGACCTGACCGGCCGCCGAGTCCTCAACCCCGCCAAAGGCCTCTACATCATCAACGGCCGCAAAACCCTCCTCCGCTAACTCCCCCGCTCTCCACTATACTCACACCGCTACGGGTGCCGAAATGTGGGGGTGCGGATCGTAGTCTTCCAATGTGAAATCGGAATACTTGAAGTCAAAGATTGATTTCACTTCAGGGTTTAGTCGCATGCGCGGAAGTCGGCGAGGCTCACGTGATACTTGCAGACGGGCTTGCTCAAGGTGGTTAGTGTAGAGATGAGTGTCGCCCGTGGTGTGAATGAACTCGCCGGGTTCCAGCCCGGTTACTTGCGCCATCATCAGGAGCAGCAGAGCGTAAGATGCAATGTTGAACGGAACTCCAAGGAAGCAGTCGGCAGAACGCTGATATAGCTGAAGCGAGAGTTTGCCGTTTGCCACGTAGAATTGGAAAAAGGCGTGACACGGAGGCAGTGCCATGTCGGGTATCGCAGCAACATTCCATGCGCTGACAATCAAGCGTCGTGAATCCGGATTTTCTTTGATTTGACGTTCCACTTCGGCAATCTGATCAATAATGCCTCCTTTCCCGTCGGGCCATGCACGCCATTGCCGGCCGTAAACGGGTCCGAGTTCGCCGTTTTCGTCGGCCCATTCATTCCAGATTCTGACGCTGTTATCTTGTAGATACTTCACGTTAGTATCTCCCTTGAGGAACCAGAGCAGTTCGTGGATAATTGACTTTAGGTGCAGTTTCTTGGTCGTTACCAACGGAAAACCGTCGGCAAGATCGTAGCGCATCTGTCGGCCGAAAACGCTTATTGTTCCTGTGCCGGTTCGGTCGGTTTTGAGAACTCCGTTTTGGAGGATGTCGTTGAGGAGGTCGATGTATTGTCGCATGCCAATGTTGTTGAGGGGTTATCGGTTTTAAGAGATTTGATTTTTTGCATTAGGGGGGTGGAAAGAGTGTGGCGGCTTAAGGTGTAGGCAATCGCCTCGTTCGGACATGCCGGGAGGCAATTGAAACACACAACGCAGCGGCTCATGTCGGCTACGTGGTCATTCAGGTCAATGCATTCCGCCTTGCAGGCATCGACACATTTGCGGCATTGTATGCAGCGGTCGGTGTTGATGTCGATATGGAATGCCGAGCGTTGGGCGAAATAGCCCAAGAGGGTCCCCACCGGACACAGAGTATTGCAGAACAGGCGTCCACGCTTGTAAGCAATATATGTCAGCACTCCCAATATCGCTGCCGATGTGATTGCCGCCAAGGTTACGCTTCCGGCAGTCAGACTCTTCAGCAAGGAGGCATATAATCCGAAGGGTTCCATCCACTGTCGGGGCAGCAGCCAACCTGATGCCCACAGGGCGAGCCCTATGGCGGCAACGATGGCTCGCAATGTATTTGCCGGGCGTTTGTAACGAAACACTTTTGACTTTGGGCGCACGCGTCCGCCAAGGTCAATGAGCGCACCTAAGGGGCATACTGTTGAACAGTATATTCTGCCGAAAATCATCGTTGTCCCGAGCCAGAATGCCAAGATTGGCAATGATAGGGCTATGGCTGCCGGAACGAGCTGCAAAGAAGCGAACCAAGTGCCTATTCTCAAGCAGTTCGCGCCATAGTGTAGCAGAGCTGCCGTGATGAAGAATGCGGCAGCGGCTTCGACGAATATACGGCCCACCATGAGCAGCCCTTGGCCTCTATTTCCGGTTATAACGTTCATCGGATTTTTTTCTAATGCAAAATTAAGTATAATGTATCGTTTTTCAAAATCCAATAAGTTTAAAAAAACAAGGAGGGTTGCACCGAATGGTGCAACCCTCGTCTATGCATTCCGTTTGTGGAATTAGTCGATTTCTTCGTCAGCTTCGTAGCCGCCCATTTCGCGGATAGCGTTTTTGAGCATGGTGTACTGCTGATAGAGGTGGTTAACGGGAACTTCACCCTGAGTGTAGTCGTGCATGGGGCTCTTGAGGTAGAAGCTCAAGAAGCGCTGAGTGCCATAGCGTCCGGCGCGAGCAGCGAGGTCGCTGAGGAGCACGAGGTCAAGACACAAGGGAGCAGCGAGGATAGAGTCGCGGCAGAGGAAGTTGATCTTGATTTGCATGGGGTAGCCCATCCAACCGAAGATGTCGATGTTGTCCCAACCTTCCTTGTCGTCGTTGCGCGGGGGATAGTAGTTGATACGTACTTTGTGGTAGTAGTTGCTGTAGAGATCGGGCTGAGCTTCGGGCACGAGGATTGATTCCAAAGTAGAGAGCTTGGAAACTTCTTTAGTGCGGAAGTTAGCGGGTTCATCGAGCACGAGACCGTCGCGGTTGCCGAGGATGTTGGTAGAGAACCAACCGGAGAGGCCGAGCATACGAGTGCCGATGATGGGAGCGAAGCCGGACTTAACGAGAGTTTGGCCGGTCTTGAAGTCCTTGCCTGCGATGGGCATCTTGGTCTTTTCGCTGAGTTCCCACATTGCGGGGAAGTCAACAGTGGTGTTGGGCGCACCCATGATGAAGGGACAGCCTTCTACGAGAGCGGCGTAAGCATAGCACATTGAGGGTGCGATGTTTTCCTTGTCGTCAGCCTTCATTGCAGCTTCGAGAGCTTCGAGAGAACCGTGAACGGCTTCGTTTACGGGAACATAAACTTCAGTAGAAGCAGCCCAGAGGACAACAGCACGATCAACGCCGTTTTCTTTCTTGAAGTTGCGAATGTCTTCGCGGAGCTGTTCAACCATGTCCCAACGATTCTTTGCGTCTTTCACGTTGTTGCCGTCAAGACGTTTTGCATAGTTCTTGTCGAACGCAGCCTTCATAGGCTTGATAGCGAGGAGTTCGTCTTTAACGGGGTTGATGTCTTTTTCTTTGAGAACTTCGCAGTTGATAGCGCTTTCGTAAGCATTTTCGGGATATACGTCCCAAGAGCCGAATACGATGTCGTCGAGTTTTGCCATGGGCACGATTTCATCGAAACGGAGATACTTTTTGTCGGCGCCTTTTCCAACGCGAATGCGGTCATACTGGGTCAAAGAACCTACGGGTTTTGTGAGACCTTTGCGAGTCATGAGGACGCCGGTCATGAAAGTAGTGGAAACGGCACCAAGGCCAACCACGAGCACGCCGAGTTTGCCTTCGGCGGGCTTAACTGTTGATTTGCTCATAATTGTATAATTTTGAGAGATAATTTTAGGTCAAAAAGAATGTTGGTGTTTTCCGATTGAGCATAATGCCGGAATTACCGCTGCAAAGTTAGGCATTTTTGCGTTAAGAAGTTGGCAAAAAGGTAGAAATTGTTATCCCTACAAGTGTTAAAAAATGCAAACAAAACACCAGGGTGGTTAACGTAGGTTAAATATTCGGGTGTTTTGCTTGGATATGTGAATATGCTTTAATTACGCCTCATCGGAGTCGTCTTCACGCATATTGTGGAAAACGTTTTGTACGTCTTCGTCTTCTTCGAATTTTTCGAGCAGCTTATCGAGGGTGACTCTCTGTTCGGGAGTTACTTCCTTGAGGTCGTTGGGGATACGTTCAAATTCGCTGGAAATGATTTCGTATCCGTTTTCTTCAAGGTAGTGTTGGATAGTGGAGTTTGATTCAAAAGGACCATAGAGAACGATTTCGCCATCTTCGCCGGCTTCGAGTTCATCGACACCGCAGTCAATGAGTTCCAATTCGAGTTCTTCGAGGTCCATTCCTTCAGTGGCTTTAATCTTGAATACGCACTTATGGTCAAACAAGAAGCTGAGTGAGCCGGACGTTCCGAGTGAGCCTCCGTGTTTGGTGAAGTATGAGCGCACGTTGGCAACTGTGCGAGTGTTGTTGTTAGTGGCGGTTTCCACTACGATTGCAATACCGAAGGGGCCGTATCCTTCATATACGATTTCTTTGTAGTCGGTTGCGTCCTTGTCGGTTGCTTTTTTGATTGCGCGTTCTACGGTGTCTTTGGGCATGTTTGCGGCCTTGGCGTTGGCCATGAGTGCACGCAAGCGCGGGTTAGTGTCGGGGTCCGGACCGCCGGCCTTGGCTGCGATGGTTATTTCTTTGCCTATGCGAGTGAATGTTCTCGACATATTGCCCCAGCGTTTGAGCTTGCGGGCTTTGCGGTATTCAAATGCTCTTCCCATTGTATGTTATTAATTGATTTATGATTTCGTTATCTGAGTTCAGCGCCGCCGGCTTGGAGGTTTTTGATTATTTTCTGCATAACGGCGTCGATTTGTTTGTCTTGGAGGGTTTTTTCGGGGTCTTGCAGTGTGATTGCAATTGCGTAGCTCTTTTTGCCGGCAGGGAGGTTCTTTCCTTCGTAAACGTCGAAGAGTTCCACTCCGCGGAGTAGTTTGCGTTCGCTACGGCTCACGATTTCTTGGATTTGCGCAAAGGTTACAGAGGTATCAATGAGCAGTGCAAGGTCGCGTCTGACGGCTTGAGTGCGCGCAATGGGGGTGAACGTTACGTTGTGTTTTTCAACGAGGCGAATTATTGCATCGCGGTCAAGTTCGGCAAACAATACGGGGCGTTCGATGTCGAATTTCTTCTGTAAGTCATGGCTGATGATACCCAAGTGTCCGAGAGCCTTGCCGGAGCGAGATGAAATTGAGAGTTCGGCGGAGAAGATGTCGGGCATGGTGGCCGAGGGGGTAACGGTAGTTTGGCGTGCATCAAGACCGAGAGTCGACAGGAGTCCTTCGACGTAGGCGCGCAGATGGTAGATTGATGCCGGTTCGGCCGGGCTTAACCATGAGGCACCTTTCACGTTGCCCGAGATCCACAGGGCGAGGCGCGATGCTTCGGAATAGGGGGCGAGGGGCTGTTCGGTGGTGGACTGTGCATCGGGGTTGAAAGAGTAGATGTTGCCTTGTTCCACAAGCATCAAGTCGGGGTTGCGGCGGTTAGCGTTGTGGGCAATGACTTCAAGGCCACCGAAGAGCAGCGTTTGGCGCATTACGCCTAAATCCGAGCTTAGCGGATTCATCAATTTCACGCAGCGTTCCAGCGGATAGGTGGCTTTGACGTCAGCTGAGGGATAATATGATGTTGATGTCAGAGAATTGTTGAGTATTTCGTGGAAGCCTTGAGCCGCGAGGCGATCGAGTGCTTTTCGGGTCAAATCGTTTGCAATGTCGGTGCGCGATTTGTAGCTGAGCGAGGAGTTTACGTGGTCAGTGAAGCCAACGTTGTTGTAGCCGTATATTCTGAGCACTTCTTCGATTACATCGCAGGGGCGAGTGACGTCGACGCGGTAGGTCGGAATGCGCAGGGTCATCATGCCGTTGGTTTCGCTTTCAATTTCGATGTCGAGACTTGCCAAGATTGCTTTTACAGCATCAGCAGGGATTTCCGCGCCAATGAGGGCGTTGAGTTGAGCGAACGAGAGTTCAACAACGGGGCGTTGAACCGGGTTGGGGTACAGGTCAACTACGGGTCCGCAGATTTCACCGCCGGCCAGTTCGGTAATCATTTTAGCTGCCACCATGAGCGCATAGAGGCATCCGTTGGGGTCTACGCCACGTTCAAATCGGAATGATGAGTCGGTATTGAGCGCATGGCGACGAGCCGCTTTGCGAATAGTGGTTGGGTTGAAGCATGCGCTTTCAAGGAAGATATCGGTTGCGCTTTCGGTTACTCCGGAATCCAATCCGCCGAACACTCCGGCCATGCACATTGGCTCTTCAGAGTTGCAAATCATCAGGTCTCGCTCATTGAGCGTGCGCTCAACGCCGTCGAGAGTGGTGAACTTGGTTCCGGCGGGCAGAGTCTTGACGATTACTTCTTCGCCTTTTACTTTGCTCAGGTCAAAGCAGTGGAGGGGTTGGCAGAATGAGTGGAGAATATAGTTTGTGATGTCAACGATGTTGTTGATGGGTCGTTGACCGATGGCTGTGAGTCGATTTTTGAGCCAGTCGGGTGATTCTGCCACTTTTACGTTGCGTATGGTCAGGCCGCAGTAGCGAGGGCAGTCAGAGGGGTCAACAACGGTAACCTTTACGGCTTTGCCAGCAGGGAGTTCTGTCGGGTTGAGTCCTTCGGGGCGACGAAGGTTGGGTTTGATGCCTTCAAGCGAGGCTTTGGCCGCCCAGTCGCGCGCAACTCCGAAATGGCTTGCTCCGTCGATGCGGTTGGGAGTGAGGTCAACTTCGAGTACGTAGTCGCTTTCGAGTCCGAAATATTCGGCGGCGGGAGTGCCGGGAGCGGGAGCTTTGTCATCGGGTATAACAATGATGCCATCGTGGGAGGAGCCTACCCCGATTTCGTCTTCGGCGCAAATCATGCCGAAAGATTCGACTCCGCGAATTTTGCTTTTTTTGATTTTAAATTCGTTGTCACCATCGTAGAGGGTGGTTCCAACGGTTGCCACCACTACGTTTTGACCGGCAGCAACGTTAGCAGCGCCGCAAACGATTTGTACGGGGCCTTCGGCGAGTCCGAGGTCGACTGTGGTGATGTGAAGGTGGTCACTGTCGGGGTGTTCAACGCAAGTGAGAACGCGACCTATTACGATGCCGCGCAAGCCTCCGCGAATGCTTTCAACTTCTTCAACGGTGTCACACTCCAGTCCGGTTGAAGTCAGAGCTGCCGCGAGTGCTTTCGGTTCGGGGAGTCCATCGACGTATTCGCGCAGCCAATTATAGGAAATGTTCATGAATGAGTTACTTATTATCGATAATTAACGTGCAAAGTTACGAAAAATTTCTCAAACCCGAAACCGCCGAGTTGTGCACTCTGAGAATATTGAGCTAAGTTGTCAGCACAAAAAGAGACTGTCTAACAAGTTTAGGCGGTCTCTTTTTTTGTGTGTGATACAGCGATAAAAAAATAAGGCTTTCTATCTGAAATTCAGCAAGAAAGCCTTTGCTATGTCATAGATTTTTAGTAAATTTGGGTTGCTACTAAACGACTAATAATCAAAACATAACATGGCAAAGTTAGCAATAAAATCTGATGTTAGAAAACAAAAACTCCTACTTCCTCCGTCGCTAGATGAATTAGTCCCCGCAAATCACATGGTAAGGGTTGTTGATGCAGTCATTGAACGTCTTGATATCAGTGATATACTTTCGACCTATCGAGGAGGGGGCAATAGTGCATTCAGTCCGAAGATGATGCTCAAGGTTCTGGTTTTCGCCTATTTGAGCAATGTTTACTCATCGCGACGAATCGAGGAGTTACTTAAGAGGGATATATATTTCATGTGGTTGTCAGGCATGAAGCGTCCAGACTTTCGTACAATCAATTATTATCGGGGCAAACGCTTGAAAGATGGTTTTGATTCCGTGTTTACCCAAGTTGTGGAGTTACTTCATCAAGCGGGTTTTGTATCATTGAAAGTACAATATATTGATGGCACAAAGATAGAGTCGGTCGCCAACAAGTATACATTTGTATGGCGTGGTTCAGTTGAAAAATATGATGCAAAGTTAAAAGCTAAAACAGAGGCTCTTCTCAATCAGATAGAGCATAATCATGCCATTGAGAATCAGGAAAATCCCGTAGCAGAAGAACTTACGGCAGAAGAGGTTGCCCAAAGAGTGGAACGCATTAAGTCTAAAGTTGATGCTGAAAATCTCAGCAAAGAAGAACACAAGGTAATAAAACAGATAGAGACTAATGTGGTGCCACGAATGAAGCGATATAAGGAGCAACTCGCCACCATGGGCAGCCGCAACTCATACTCCAAGACCGACCACGATGCCACATTTATGCGTATGAAAGAGGACTCCATGCTCAACGGGCAACTAAAACCCTGCTATAATGTACAAATATCTACGGAGAATCAGTACATAACTAACTTTGGTATCTATCAGCGTCCTACGGACACTCTCACAATGATAGACTATCTTGAATCCTTCAGAGCTCGATACGGAATGTATAGTCGGGAAATCGTTGCAGACAGTGGTTACGGCTCAGAGGAGAATTACGAGTTTATGTTCGCCAATGGAATGACACCATATGTTAAATACAATATGTTTCACGTTGAGCAAAAACGACGCTATCGCAACAATCCTTTCCGAGTATCCAACCTGTTCTATAATCCCGATGGAGACTTCTTTGTCTGCCCCATGGGACAAAAAATGGAATTCATACGTCAGGAAAAGCGTTATACAGCAAGCGGATACCAACAGACTGTCAGTATTTACCGGGCGACCCGATGCGAGGGATGTCCACTTCTGGGGCAATGCCATAAATCAAAGCATAACAGACAGATAGAGGTCAACCACACACTTGATGATTACAAAGCCAGAGTAAGAGAACTGCTTACAAGCGAACAAGGGCTGAAACACAGAAGCAACCGTCCGATAGAGCCGGAAGCGGTATTTGGTCAGATAAAAGAATGTGGCAAGTTCAGGCGATTTAGACTTAAGGGGATGATTGGAGTGAAAATCGACTTCGGGCTAAAAGCTCTTGCCCATAATCTGAGGAAACTTGCCCTGACATGGGCAGAAAACTCTTTTTTGAGCAAAATGTTGTCATCAAAACTCAAAAGAAGGCTTTGTATGCCCCTCGATTTATGTTGTTACGCAACAGAATTCTTTTACGTAACGAAGGCTGCTTAATTTCTGCAATTTTTGCACAAAAAAGAGACTCCCCAACTTTTTATTGTTAGACAGTCTCTT
>SUXJ01000007.1 GCA_015061005.1 Bacteroidales bacterium | reverse complement strand
AGAAAATGATACGTTTGCAGCCGGCTTTTTCCATGGCTTTGAGCGTGACCTCCATGCCGCCGACGTTGGTGTCATAGTAGAGCGATACGGGCGAAACGTCATCGCGATGTTGTGCCGCCAAGAGCACCACAACGTCAGATCCTTTCACCTCGCGATCCATCTGCTCTTGCTCGCGGACGTCGCCAATCACGGTCAACTCATTGAAGAAGTGCGACGGTTGCAAATCAACGTTTTTGCACTCATATTTCTGCGGCTCTTCGCCAAGCAGTCCGAGCAAACGAGTTCCAACGAACCCACTCGCCCCAATCAATGTAACTTTCATAATATTTTATTCATTGAATATTTGAGCATATTTATTAAGTTGATTTTCTCGAGAATATTCTGTTTGCGCTAATATTTTAGCCCTTTTTCCCATAGCGATTAGATCTGGTTTAGAGGAGATTGAGAGAGATTGCAAAAATTTTAGAAGCTCAGTCGTTTCTGAATTTTCAAATACGAAACCAATATCATTAGATTTAATCATTTGTGCTATTTCGCTACGCGAATCCCCAATAAAAAGAATGGGCTTACCCGCTTGCATTATATTGTATGATTTTGAGGGGACTCCCAGACCGTACATGTTAGAGGTAAGAATTACTAACCCAATATCACATGCCGAGTATATGTCAAACTGATTGCTTTTGCCGAAACGTCCGCCATAACTTACATTGTTCAATTGGTTTGTTTCAATTCTTTCGCATAATTGTCGGCGCATTGCTCCTTCACCATAAATTCTAAAATCCACATCAGTAGTACCTGCCATCTCAAAAGTGTCCAAAAATTCTGAGATTCCTTGTACTCTTCCAATATTACCTGCAAATGTAATTGTAATTTTATGCTCGTTTATGTTGACTCGTTGGGTTGTTTCAGGAAAAGGATCAGCCCAATTTTGTATTATTGAAAAATTTTGTGGTTTATTGAATCGCTCTACTTTAGCTTTTAAGACATCTTCCATATCGTGTCCAATAGTTATCAGCTGGTTTGGGGATGAGTATGCGCGATCAAACAATCTCTTTAAACCGCCATATATAAATGATTTTGGTTTCAATATACCAGCTGCTATGACGTTTTCTGGGAATATATCATGGACTAACAGGGTAACTCTAAACCTTTTAATTCTTTTCGCAATTGGCATTAGCAACAAAAGAGGAGCTGGATTCGTAACCATAAAAACATGAGAATTATGGTCTGCGAGTTTAGTTACTCTGATAATTAGTCCAAACGTTAGAGTGATAAATTTTAATAAACGCTTGAATAGAGAATTTTTATCACTATTCGGAACTGCAATCCTAACTACTTTAATGTTTTTGTTTAAAGGAGTTGAAGTGATTTGACCATCGTAACCGGCGGGTCCACAAATTACCGTAACATCATGTTCGTTCGATAGTTTAGTTGCAATGTCTGTCAATAAATGTGCGGTAGTTGTGTCGTCAGGGTGAAATAATTCTGTAACGATAAATATTTTCATATTGATTTACGCCAAACCATTTTGTTAACTACATTGGTATACGATTGAATGAGTTTAACAATAATATTGCTAACATTTTCTCCTACGTATACACCTACCGGAGTGCCATGGTCTTTATTCTTGTTCATGGCAATGGCAGTGTCGACAGCCTGAAGCAATGATGTCTCGTCGATACCTGCGAGAATAAATCCGGCGTTGTCTAACGACTCTGGTCGTTCAGTAGATGTTCGAATACAAATTGCGGGAAAAGGATGACCGACAGAGGTGAAGAATGACGATTCTTCGGGTAAGGTGCCGGAATCGGAGATAACAGCAGCTGCATTCATCTGTAAGCAGTTGTAGTCATGAAATCCGAGCGGCTCATGTTGTATAACCAAAGGATTCAGTTCGAATCCGCTTTCAACCAACCGCTTGCGCGAACGTGGGTGACAGCTGTAAAGAATAGGCATATTATATTTTTGAGCAATAACATTGATTGCATTGAAAAGCGACGTAAAATTCTTTTCCGTATCAATGTTTTCTTCACGGTGGGCACTCAATAGAATATATTTGCCTTTTTCCAACCCGAGTCGTGTGTGAATATCACTATTTTTTATGCTTTCAAGATTTTGGTGCAGCACTTCTGCCATGGGTGAACCGCTGACGTATGTCCGTTCTTTCGGAAGTCCACAATCAGCTAAGTAACGACGCGCATGCTCGCTATAACAGATGTTGACATCGGAAATGATGTCCACGATACGGCGATTGGTTTCTTCCGGGAGGCATTCGTCTTTGCAACGATTGCCGGCTTCCATGTGGAAAATAGGGATGTGGAGTCTCTTGGCTGCGATAGCACTTAGACAAGAATTGGTGTCACCGAGTATCAGTAAGGCATCGGGCTCAATAGCTGTCATGAGTTTATATGAACAGTTGATTATATTCCCTACAGTGGCGCCCAAGTCATCACCAACGGCGTCCATATATACTTCAGGGTCAGCTAATTCCAAGTCCTTAAAAAATACACCATTAAGGTTATAGTCATAATTCTGCCCTGTATGAGCAAGAATAACGTCGAAATAGCGGCGGCATTTATTTATTGTTGCTGCCAGACGAATTATTTCAGGACGAGTGCCGACTATTATCAGGAGCTTCAGTTTGCCGTTATTGGCAAATTTAATGTCAGAATAATCAAGTTTCATTTTTCTACAGGTTCAAAAAAAGTGTCAGGATAATTCGGGTTAAACGGTTCATTACACCACATCATGGTTATTAGGTCATCAGTTTCCGAAAGATTGATTATATTATGAGTATAGCCTGGTATCATTTCAACGACTTGAATCCTCTTGCCACTTACCTCAAAGTTCAAGACTTCATCGGTTCCTATCTTGCGAAGCTGGATTAGTCCATGACCGCTTACAACAACAAATTTCTCATTCTTGGTATGATGCCAATGTTGCCCTTTAGTTATGCCCGGTTTCGAAATATTTACAGAAAATTGCCCGGCTGATGCAGTGCGAATAATCTCCGTGAAACTGCCTCGAGGGTCAATATTCATTTTCAAGTCGTAACACATCTTCTCCTTGGGCAAATAGCTGAGATAAGTTGAATATAACTTCTTATCGAAGGAGTTGGGCGTCAAATCAGGCACTCCAAGGGTCTGAGGCATATTGCGAAATGATTCCAACAACTCCACGATATGTCCCAAAGTTACTTTGTGGGTAACAGGCACGGCACAATAACGGCCATTGGGGGTGATCACAGTGTCAACTCCTTCAAATTCGCAATGATGCTCTTTTCCGGAAAGTGCGGCAATCATCTCCTCCACTAAGTCATCGATATATAGTAATTCGAGTTCCACACTCGGATCATTTACCTGTATGGGCATATCGTTGGCAATATTGTTGCAGAAAGTGGCCACAGCCGAGTTATAATTCGGGCGACACCACTTTCCGAACAGATTAGGGAATCGATACACGAGGACTTTTGCTCCAGTTTCTACTCCGTAGTTGAAAAACAATTCCTCTCCTGCCAATTTGCTGCGCCCATAATCGCTCTGACCATAGCGACCGATGAGAGTTGCCTGAATTGAGCTTGACAACATTACCGGACATGTATTTCCATGCTTCTTTAATGTATTGAGCAACGTTGAAGCAAATCCGAAGTTGCCGGCCATAAACTCTTCATTATTCTGAGGTCTATTGACTCCCGCAAGGTTAAAAACGAAGTCTGCCTCTGCACAATATCTGTCAAGTTCCGTTGTATTAGAATCAATATCATATTCAAACACTTCAGAAACTTCAATCCCATAGGTATTTGCCTTCTTATCTTTGATATTGTTAAGTTGGGCGCACAAATTGCGGCCAACGAAGCCCTTAGCCCCTGTTACCAGTATCTTCATAGCGTATTATTGCATAATGTCGGAAGCTTCCAGCGGCTGATACGCACCATCTTTTGCTTCAAAAATGATTGAATCGGGATCAATAACTTCAAGAGTATGCCACTGTCCGGCCGGAATTTGCAGCATTGGTGTTTCTGAGTTTAGTATGATGCCTTCAATTTCTTTGCCGTTATCGTCAAAAATCACTTCACGCACGCAGCCACGAATCAGAATCACCGTTTCGGTTGAGCCCTTGTGTCGATGAATCGGGACTACCGTTCCGGGTTGTAAAGCATTAAGCATTCGTTGCGAGGTGTCGGCATCCGAAGTTCTCAAATCATAATTTTGCCGCAACCTCGGACTAACTTTAGCCTGCTCAGAAAGAGTATTTAAGAATGTGGTGTCTATTTTCATTATTCAGAACGAATTTCGCGTTTGGTATCGGATTCAATCATGCCCAAGTCTGCCTGAATGAAACGCAAGCGCATCAGCTGCTCTTTCATGCCCTCAACGTCAAGACGACGAGTGTTGTGGCTATGATAATCTTCAATCTTACTCAACTCCTCATTGCCGTCAGTAAAGAATTTATCGTAATTCAAATCACGAGTGTCACAAGGGATGCGGTAATAGTCGCCCATGTCAATCGCTTTGGCCATTTCTTCACGAGTCACGAGCGTTTCATACAGCTTCTCGCCATGTCTGGTACCGATAACCTTAATCTCCGTATCGGCATACTTCGGATCAACCTTCGTGTATATCTCCTTCAATGCTTGAGCAAGGGTGGAAAGAGTGGCTGCCGGAGCCTTCTGCACGAATAAATCGCCGTTATGGCCATGAGTGAAAGCATAAATCACCAAGTCAACTGCATCATCAAGCGTCATCATGAATCGAGTCATCTCCGGATCTGTAATCGTGATAGGATTACCTCCCATCATTTGATCAACCCACAGAGGTATCACCGAGCCACGCGAAGCCATCACATTGCCATAGCGAGTGCAGCATATTGTAGTTGCGGCGCCTTCGCCGAGCTCACGCCCCTTCGCAATTGCCACTTTCTCCATCATGGCCTTCGAAATACCCATAGCATTGATCGGATATGCCGCCTTATCGGTTGAAAGCACAACAACGTTTTTCACTCCGTGCTCCACTGCGCTCAGAAGCACATTGTTCGTGCCGACAACGTTCGTTCTGGTTGCCTCCATCGGGAAGAACTCACACGAGGGGACTTGTTTCAGTGCTGCTGCTGCGAAGCAATAATCTACTCCGCGCATAGCCACATCGACCGACTCTTTATTTCGTACATCACCAATAAAATACTTCACTTTAGGCGATTGCAACTTATGGCGCATATCGTCTTGCTTCTTCTCATCGCGCGAAAAGATGCGGATTTCCTTGATGTCGGAGTCAAGGAAACGCCTAAGTACGGCATTGCCGAATGAACCTGTGCCACCAGTAATCAGCAGCACCTTGTCTTTAAATACTGACATGTTTTCTATATGATTGGTTAATAATTTCTAATTTATGTACAAATAATGCATCGTAATCATGCTGAGATGCATAGGAAGTCTAGTACATTAGATTTAAAGGTGTCATAATCATCAATAAATTCCTCCAACAGCTTGTTGCAGCGTTTTGAAAATTCTGTGTAGTTCATTGTGTTGTACCATGACTCCAATTCTTCAGATAATTTATTGATGTTAGTAACTGATATTCCTAAGTTATATTTCTCACAATAGTCGCCTTGAATACTATTTGCTGAAACAATCATGGGGCGTTTATAGATAAGACCTAAATAAAAACGATTTGATAACAATGTTGAATGAGACAGGATATTGGGACAAAAGATATTAAGAAAGCTGCATTTTTTTATATATTCTGGCTCTTGTTCTTTAGGATAGTACCCAGTGAATATAATGTTAGAAGTACCTATTTGATGCGCATAGGTTTTTAATTGATCCGCAGCGAGGCCTTTACCAACAAATTGCATTTTAAAATTTGATTTATTTGATAGAGCTTTTATTACTAATGAGTTTGAAGAAAAATTACGAATGCTGCCAATAGTTAATACCTCAATTGGGTTTGATGTGTTTTTTGATTCAATTACTTCGGAAGCTATAGCTTGCTTTACAGCCGCAATATCAAAATTATGAGAGATAATATACTGGATTCTTTTGGGTAAGCATTGTATATATCCGGGAGATGACACCATGTTTACAGCGCTGTTGGTAAGAACATGCTTAAATATTGGTTTTAGTACTGAATATTGGTCAATTGAAAAATCGCGATAATCAAAAATATACTTCTTTTTATACTTAATTGAAAGAAATCCACATAGCGGTATTGCAATCTGTGGCCCAAAAATGATTAACTTATCATATTTGTTATTTCTAATGGTATGTTTAACAAATTTAATATATCTTAAATAGGGTGCTACTTTTTTAAACCTTGAACCACTAATTATTTGAAGCTCGTTAAATTGAATGCCGTTCGGTTTATCTGTGCCGTCACGATTCCACGAAATTATATCATATTGACAATCGCATTCATCTAAAATTTGGGTATAAATCTTAATGAACGGACTCATCCAAATATTACCAGGGAGTACTAATCCTATTTTCATATTATATTTAGCAAAATAATAAATTATAGTTGATCTTATTACTAATTAGTGGGTTTCATAAATGAACTCTATGCAAATCAAAGTGTTTTTGTATTATTGAGCAACTTGCACTACCAGATGTGTGTATAATTATGGTATAATCAAGTGTGTGGCAGTATGACATAGAATGCGTTAGTACAATATTGTCCCCTATTATTTAAAGTAGTTCTATCAAAATGTTTTTTCAGTTAGAATACATTTATAGGGGACGAATCCAGAGGATGCCACCTGTTCACCAGGGCTTGATACAATCAAGTATACTAAGAAGTATGCCGATAGAATTATAATGGCAAGTGGTTTAATAATTCGATGATTTTTCCACGCATTTACCGATGTGAGCAATACGATTGTTAGAAAAAGCGTAAAATAATCAAACACTCTATCCAAGACACCTAATAACCCCATAAAATATCGGATATTAGAACCGATAAGGCTTACTATTGCAAGAAAATAGCATT
Source organism: Bacteroidales bacterium (assembly GCA_015061005.1). Classification (GTDB taxonomy): domain Bacteria; phylum Bacteroidota; class Bacteroidia; order Bacteroidales; family Muribaculaceae; genus UBA3263. Next base: position 140,815 of record SUXJ01000007.1, on the reverse strand, counting down.
GACGAATTAAGGGTGATATATTTTTGCTTCTATAGAAAGATAGAAATAAATATATAGATAATAAGACATTAACATAAATGAGTTTCCCACCATAATTGTCTTGCATCTTAAGGTATAACTCATACCTTGTCATATCAACACTTTCCAGTAAGTTAAGTATATTGCTTGCGAATAAAAGCATTATACTTACCAAACCGATCGCGATAATAATTTGCGTTACTCTAAGTTTATTTCGCAAATAGTATACGGGTACAATTAGAATCAATACACATGCCGATGTGTGAAGATGTACTGCTATTAGATATGCAATTGCAGCTAAATAATACTTTTTATTGTTGAGAAATGCAAAGGCTATAAAGCCGCAGGACATAGCAAATGCCTGTCTGATAATACTAAATGAGCCGAGATAAAATGAGAAAATAGTAGCATACACGAATAATGCCTCCACTTTTTGCTGTTTTGATAATTTAAGAATATCAAGAGCGAAATATATCAAAATATAAGTTAAGGCGTTAGGAAGTACAATAGATAAATGTGGGAACTTTAGTTGATATGATAATCGAAACAATTCACGCCAAAACCAACTATATCTACTTGTTTCTGCATTACACCATTCTTTAGGGTGCATAACCCAAATTTCATAAGAATGATAGTCCCAGCCAGTATCATATCTCAAGACTGCAAAAAGTATGAATACAAAGAGCATTGCTTTTGGTGACGTGCGCCAATAGCATAAAATAATGCACAGAAGAAATATAATGTAAGGAACCATTTTCGCTTTATGTTCACCAATAAGTGACTATTAGATAGCGCACTTTACAAATTTAAAGAAAGATTTTATATAGGTTATTTTATATTCTAATAGCTTTCTTCGTGATAATATTAGAATCCCCAGAAAATGGTAATAATGGAGGTTAATGTTTGAATAGTTCAGATGCAAATTTATCTATAGTGTTATCAACAATATATTTGTCAAATTGACTAACCGAAGTGCCAAAATTGTGAATATTGAGTATTGCAGCTTTAAGAGTTTGTGGTGATATTTGTGGAATCGTCACTCCTAGGTTATAGTTTTGTATTAATTGTCCTAACAGACCTTTTGCCGGCCCAATTACCGGTTTGTGGTGAAGAGCTGCATGGCCAAGAATCCCAGAACTGCTTTCCACGTTTTCATAAGGAATGAGAATAAAATCACTGAGTTCAATCAATTCATTAAATCGCTCAAGTTCAATGATGCCGGGATGATAATCAATGACAGTTTTATCGGTGATCTCATTAACATAAGTTTGAAATCTGAGTTCATCTTGAGCATTAAGCCAACCGGAGATTGAGAATGTGAATCGCTGTTGTTCTTCCGGCGACATTAATTTGATCGCTTCAAGGATTGTGAATGTTCCTTTGCGTTCACCTAATCCGCCAATGTGTTCAAATCGGATTTTGTCGTTTGGCTTTTTTATGCTGTTATTGATAGCGTTTTGAGGGTTAATGGGGTCGGGGAGGTAACGAAACTTTTTTGTAAGGAGTCTTCGATTATATATCTTAGGCGTTAGTTTGTCGTTTAAGAGCCAAATGCAATCAACGCTATATGCCGCGCGAAGCATAAATGAGACAGCCCAGTCGCGTATCGTTTTTATTGGCTGTTTGCGGTTTGAATGGCGAGGAATCCTATATATGATACCCCGAAGTTTCCCTTTCAGTGGCGTAATAATTGCCGCAGGATAAAATGAAATGAGTTGATTTGAAACTATAATGTCAGGATTGAAAATCTTATCATATTTTTTTAGGAGCTTACATGCCGTGAATGATTGGCGCAAACCGTTTTGTGTATCGTAAACAGCAACTTCATCTTCTGTAAAATATTTTATTTTAACGTTTTCGTCTTCGGGCCATTCGTAAAGGCTTAAAAATTCGCTTGATTTTGGGTGAAGCAGAAAGATCGTTTCAATTTTATTATTAACAGCATGATGATACTGATAATTCACGTACTCCAAATAATGACCGGAGTAGGCCAAGCAAGGAAATAGGAAGCGAAGTTGCATATCGATGATTTTGAAGATTATTGGTAGAGTTTGATGCCGAGGGAAGATGCAATTGATGCGACTTGTTCCTTCATTTCAGGAGTAGGGTCGATGCCTATTGATTTTTTGCCATCAAAGTGGGTGTTGAAAATTTCTTCCAGTTCAGCACGACTATAGCGTTCTTCAGGTGCGTAGATGGTTTTTTCGTGCTCAATGATTTGGTCAATTGAGAATGTAGAGGCAATCACCTTAGCGGGAGAGCCAACTGCAACCGCGTAAGGAGGAATTTCTTTGTTGACCATTGAACACCCTCCAATAATTGCACCTCGACCTACTTTAGCTCCGGATAGTAGAGTGACATTTACGCCAATCCAACATTCTTCACCGATGATTATATCACGCTCAATATCTCCAATATGATAAACATTGCCGACTCCCAACGGAATACCTGATATTCTGACGTGATTGCCTGTTACTACTGTGCAATTTATAGCGATTCTCGCATCTCGCTTTATGATGAGTTTCCCACTAGTGTTTACCAGCTTAAATCCGGATTTAATACTAGCACGATCTTCAAGATAAACGTTTGCTTGGTTGGTTAAGAATACGGGAGTTTCTATTTGAGCCGTAGGAGCTATGTAGCCGTATCTTGTGTGTTGCAATGGATACAAATAATGCAATTTAATGTGGATCTGGTAGCGTCGAAGTACGCGCAACCACGATAAGCGGCTTTTAAGTTTTGTTTTGATACTCATATAGTTAATTAAAGCAGTTTCACTCTATTTTAGTAAAATTATTTCTTGAGATTTATAAATTTTGGTACGATGATTTTTTTCGCATTGCGAGATAGCGCGAATGGGTAGATGACTATGAGATAAAGGATGACAAATATCATGGCCCTTATAATGAAATTGCTAATTGTAGTGGTCGAATAATCTAAAAGAGAGTTGAGCCAGCCATATATTAAATATAGTATGGCAAACATGCCTACATACTTAATTGCTTGTTTGACGAAGTTGATGCGGCTTCTTTTCAGTACGTAGTAGTATATAATGTTTAAGATAATTCCCGAAAATAACAGAGTACTTAGTCCTATACTAATTGCTGCACCAACTGCTCCATACTTTGGGCATAAAATGATGCTGCATACTATTGAACTTGCTGCCGTTGAAACCTTCACGATAGACTGCCAATAGAGTTTATTCCTTGCAAATAGTTCGGAGTTTTCTATGGGTTGGCAGAATGTTATCATTACGGGCACAAGTAACCATAATGTGACCTGATAAGAGGAGGCAAATGAGTCTCCAACCCACAAGTAAATAAAGGGCTGGCCAACACAAACAATAGCCATTACAAAGAATCCAACTATGAAAATTTGCAGACTTGATACGATTGATGATAATCGTTCAATTTCATCTTTACTATCCGATTTTTGGAGTCGATAGATTTTAGGTAGGAAAAGTCCGTTAACGGCTCTCGCAAAGGCCGCAACCAGTCCATATAGAGTAAGTCCTACTCCAAATATTGCAATTTGAGTAGTATTTGAGCATTTGGCAAGAACGGATGGTGAGATATTTGTGATAAATAATTCCCCAAATACTACCAAAAATAACCATAATGATAGGCCAAATATTGCTTTAGCAGTAGTTTTGTCAATTTTAATTGGGTGTATTATATAGCACTTTTTTGAAATAAAAATATATTCAGAAAAGCGGATAATCATTGGCACAGCTCCGAATGCGATGACAAGAGAAACAACCCCTCCATTGCAAAGGAGCAAAATAATGGTAATTGCTACTATGCCTAATTTGTTGAGTAAGTCAAATGTGTTAGACTGCACAAAGAACTCTCTGCCTTTCATCACTCCCGGTAAAAACATCATTGGGAATGACAAAACCGCAAATACGGCAGCAATCAAGAATAGAATCTTAAAAGTGGATAGTTCTTCAGGCGTTAAGTTACTGAAAATAGATTCAATATTAAAGTAGATTATAGTTAAAACAACTGCAATAAAGCAATCAATCAATAAATAAATGCTGGACGCTACATTTACAATGTGGTGTTCCTGTTTGTAATTCCCATTTGTGTGGTGCTCAGCAACTAATTTATTTATTGCTTGCCATAATCCGTAATCTGCCGTGAAATAAGCCAAGAATGATGTGACGAGTACATAGAGACCATAATCGGCTTGACCGATTTGCTCTATCATCCATGGTGTATATACGAGCGATGTGATAATGCTGACCAATATCGTAAAGTACGATATGACAGCTGCACCTTTGATTCCGGTTAACTTGCTCATATATAATTTCGGTTTTTTGAATTATCTCTTATGAATGTCTTGAATTTGTGACTGCATGATTTCATTCTCTAATTTGCCGTCATAAATTCTACGAACTCCGGTCTTTACCAACTTGGCCGGAATGCCGCCAATAATGGAAAATGGTTCTATTGTCTTTGTGTAATCTTTGTTGAGTAAGGAGTTGGAGCCTACTATTGTTCTGTTGGGCAATTTTGTGCCGGGCATGATTGTCGTGCGATTACCAATCCAACAATAATCGCCAATTGCAATCTCTTTTATGATGGGTAAATATTGACCATCTTCCGATTGCATAATGTGACTGCCAAAGTCAGTGATTTGAGTATCCCAAGTGATACCTGAGTGCGCACCAACTATAATTTTATAGTAGCATATTACTCTTGAATTGATGCCAAGGGTTGAATAATCTCCCATTTTAAACATGGCATTCTTGCCTAAACAGATGTTTGCGCCAAGAGAAATTCTACAGTTTTGTCCAACTTCTAATATACTTCCTTCACTCAAACATAGTCTCCCGAATGGGGCATTAAAAAATCCGGCAGTATTTTTCCCAATTATAAGTTTACTTCCTTTAGGAATGACAAAAGTCCCATTTAAACAAGCAAATTTTACTTTGCCGTATATGCGAATTGGCAAATAGATTGCTTGTCGGAACGATAAGCAACGAAAATTTATCCAAAGTGTTCGCCACAAATTTGGGCGTGGTGAACTTACGATGTGTTCAATTTTGGCAATGACTCTTGAAAATAGATTCATATTCCTTTTTGAGTTCTTTGGTTAGTCTAAGGGTTGGAGGGCGATTGGGGTGAGGGTGAGGGCGGCGGAGAGGAGGCCGGGGATGGCTGCGAGGATGCGGCGGCTTTTTGAACCCGGGAGGGCGAGGAGGGTGGCGGTGAGGCCGTTGAGGGGGCCGTCGCAGACTATGCGCACCGGGTGACCAATCATTTCGGGGGTGAGTTGCTCGGGGGTGAGGTATTCAACTTGTTTTGCGGCGCGGACGAGGGTGATGAAGCGGTTCATGTCGTCAGCACGTACCGTCATCGGTGTACCGGCCGGGGCTCCTTTGAGGAAGCGATATTGTAGGGTAGGGGTGCAACGGATAATGGGATCGAGGGCGGTGCGAGTAGAGTGAACGAAGAGGAGGTCGGGTATAACTGCGACTTCGCGGCGTTCACGTTGGCGTATTTCCGGCTTAATCGGGGTGAATACTTCGAATCCGGCAGAGGAGAGTTCTTGCCAAGCGCGAGTTTTGGCATTTGAGCGTTTAAGATCGCGCAGTACGAACCACTCCTCTGAGGCGATTGGTGTTATTTTGCTGTTTGGCAATGCTTTGAGTCCTGCCGTATTCTCAAACCGATTGGTAATAAGGCAGTTGGCGTCTGTGTGTTCCCGATATGTGTTCTCTCGCGGCGTCAAAATGGTGGTTTATTGGGCTCACCAAGGAGGAGAGTTAAAATATGTGCAAAGATACTCAAAAATTTAATATTTCAATGTATTATTTCATTAATTTTTTGAATTTGCTAAATTAGGAATGCATTTTCGGGGGAGTGTGAATGATTTTTCTTAACTTTGCAGTCAGAATAAGAAAGCATTTATGTTACGTTTTAAAGTAGTTGATGAGGCCTTTAATCGCAAGGCATTGGCAGTAGAGATTCCCGCAGAGCGTCCCGAGTCATATTTCGGCAAGTATGTTTTTGACCGCAAGAAGATGGTTGAATATTTACCGACTGAGGCGTATGAGGCTCTGACGAATGCGATTGACAAGAAGCAGTCGCTGCCGAGGGAGGTGGCCGATGCAGTTGCCGACGGCATGAAGCGTTGGGCAATTGATAATGGGGCACGTCATTATACTCATTGGTTTCATCCGCTGACTGACGGCACTGCTGAGAAGCACGATGCTTTTGTGGTTCTTGACGGACAGGGTGGAGTAATGGAGGAGTTTTCGGGGAAGTTGCTCGTTCAGCAAGAACCCGATGCGTCTTCGTTTCCCAATGGGGGTATTAGAAATACTTTTGAGGCTCGCGGCTATTCGGCATGGGATATTTCAAGTCCGGCATTTATTATGGGGCATACGTTGTGTATCCCAACGATTTTTATTTCCTATACAGGCGAGTCGCTTGACTATAAGACTCCGTTGCTCAGGGCAATCAATGCGGTTGACAAGGCTGCCACGAGGGTGGCGCGCTATTTCTCTCCGGAAGTGAAGCAGGTGGTTAGCTATCTGGGTTGGGAACAGGAGTATTTTTTGGTTGACGAAGCTCTATATTCAGCGCGCCCGGATTTGATGCTTACAGGGAGAACGTTGATGGGTCATGAGAGTGCAAAGAATCAGCAGCTTGAAGATCATTATTTCGGCGCGATACCCTCGAGGGTAGAGGCGTTTATGCTTGACTTGGAGATTGAGTGTCATAAGTTGGGCATTCCAGCGAAGACACGCCATAATGAGGTTGCTCCCAATCAGTTTGAATTGGCTCCGATATTTGAGGAAACGAATTTGGCCAACGACCATAATTTGCTGTTGATGGGGCTGATGTCGGAAGTGGCACGTCGTCATAATTTCCGAGTGCTTCTCCACGAGAAGCCATTTAGTGGTATCAACGGTTCGGGCAAGCATAATAATTGGAGTCTTGGAACTGATACCGGGCGCATGCTCTTTGCTCCCGGCAAAACAGCCGATGATAATTTACAGTTTCTGACGTTTATCGCTAACGTTATGGCAGCAGTGCATAAGCATGATGCCCTTTTGAAGGCCTCGATTATGTCGGCAACCAATGCTCATCGTTTAGGAGGCAATGAGGCTCCTCCTGCCATCATATCCATATTCATGGGTTCGCGCTTGAGCCGTGTGCTCGACAATATAGAGAGCCTGGCAGAGAGCGACTTGGAGAATTTGGCAAGCAAGGAGGGCATGAAAGTCGGACTGACCCAGATTCCCGAGATTTTGCTTGATAACACAGATCGCAATCGCACCAGCCCGTTTGCATTTACGGGTAATCGCTTTGAGTTTAGAGCAGTAGGGTCAAGTGCAAACTGCGCATCGGCAATGATTGCGCTAAATGCCGCAGTTGCCGCTCAGTTACAAGAATTTGCCTCAAGAGTAGATGAGCGAGTTTCGTCAGGAGAAACGCTGAAAGGTGCGATATTGACCGAGATTAAGCAGTTGATTCGTGAGCATCGTTGCATCGTGTTTGACGGAAATGGCTATTCGGATCAGTGGAAGGCTGAGGCAGCACGCCGAGGACTTGATTGTGAGACATGTGCTCCGAAAATTTTCGATGCATATCTTAAGCCGGAGTCAATTGAAATGTTTGCGCTGACAGGAGTTTTTTCTAAGGTTGAACTGCAAGCTCGGAATGAAGTTAAGTGGGAAATGTATACCAAGAAGATTCAAATTGAGGCTCGAGTGCTTGGTGATTTGGCAATTAATCACGTTATTCCGGTGGCAACTCGCTATCAGTCAGTGCTTCTGGATAATCTGTGTAAGATTAAGAGTCTTTTCCCGGCAGATAAGTGCCGTAAAATCTCAGCGGAGGATATGGCAGCTATTGAGCGAATTTCGGAGCATATTGCAATTATCAGAGCCGAGGTAACTGCGATGATTAATGCACGCAAGGCCGCTAATCGAATTTCCGATGAACGCGAAAAGGCACTTGCGTATCACGACACCGTATTGCCGGCAATGCAAATCATCAGAGATAAGATTGACGAACTTGAATTGGACGTTGACGATGAAATGTGGCCCTTGCCCAAATATAGAGAATTGTTATTTATTCGTTAAGATATAAATTAATGGCGCTTCTTATCGGTCAAGAGGCGCCATTAAAATTTTTATGCGAGAGAAGTTCTATTTGCCGTTCATATAGTCGCGAACTTTGCGAAATAGATTTGTGGCAAAAACGAAATTAGTCAGTGCCTCATTGGTGGAACCGGCTATTTCAGACGATTTGCCAACCCATTCCTTATGGCCTTTGTTGAGGAAAATTATATTCTCGCCAATGCCAAGCACGGAGTTCATGTCATGGGTATTGATAATTGTGGTCATGTTATACTCATGGGTGATGTCAGACAAGAGTTCATCAATAAGAATTGATGTGCGAGGGTCAAGTCCGGAATTAGGCTCATCACAAAACAAATATTTCGGGTTTAATGCAATTGCTCGTGCAATGGCAACGCGTTTTTGCATGCCTCCGGAGAGTTCCGACGGGAATTTATTGCCGGCGCCTTTAAGGTTTACGCGCTCAATGCAAAATTCAGCACGTTCGCGAATTTCGGCCGGTGTCATTGTTGAGAACATCTGAAGAGGAAACATAACGTTTCCCATCACAGTTTCGCCGTCGAATAGCGCGGAGCCCTGAAAAAGCATGCCTATTTCTTTACGTAGGTTGCGAATTTCTTTATCCGGCATTGTCAGGCGGTCGCGTCCGTCAAAAAGTATTTGTCCTTTCTCCGGTGTTACCAATCCTACAATGGATTTCATCAGAACGGTTTTGCCCGAGCCGCTCTGTCCGATAATCAGATTAGTTTTACCTTTGTGAAATTCGCAGGTAATGTTATGGAGTATGGTTTTGCCGTCAAATGACTTGACTACATTCTTTACTTCAATCATTGTAGCAGTAAATTAGTGAGGAGAACGTCAAAGAACAGAATAAAAATAGAAGAGTTGACAACTGCGCGAGTAGAAGATTTACCTACGTCGAGTGCTCCGCCTTTCACATAGTAGCCGAAGAACGAGGCGGTAGAAGTAATAATAATTGAAAAGACGCAACTCTTGATGATTGAATACCAAACGTACCATTCATTGAACGATGATTGCAGACCATAGGTAAAACGGCTCACTGATATGATGTCGGTGAAATAAGCGATACCCAGCCCGCCAAGAATAGACGTGCCCATAGACAAGACACAAAGGAAAGGTATAATCAAGAGGAATCCGATGATTTTGGGTAAGACTAAGAAGCATGCAGAGTTTACTCCCATGATTTCCAACGCATCGATTTGTTCCGTTACGCGCATGGTGCCTATCTCCGATGCAATATTAGATCCGACTTTGCCGGCAAGAATTAAGCATAAGATGGTAGATGAAAATTCTAATAAGATGATTTCACGTGTGGTCAAACCAACGGCATACGCCGGAAGAAGAGGTGACGATGTGTTAAGTTTCATCTGTATCGTGATAACTGCTCCGATGAATACGGAGATAATGATTACCAGCGGCACAGAGTCAATGCCCAATTTTGAAATTTCATTAATTGTGCGTTTGAAAAAGATTTTCCATTTTTCCGGAATGGAAAAAACCTTGCCCATGAACACACAATAGCGGCCAAGATCTTGCAGAGGCTTTGTCAGAGTCATTATTTTATAGAGCTATAGATTCTTTATATAATGAAATACCGCCGCAAAGTTACGAACTTTGGGCGGTATTTCAATTGTAATATTGGATAAATCTCTGTCATTTTGGACGCCAACCACCCGAGCATATTACTTTCGGGTAGCCTTCTTTCGTCCCTAATTGTTTGGCTTTATGGGCTTGCTTTAGCATTTCGGCAATTTCGGCAATGTCGTTGCTTCCGCTCAATGCAACGTAGTATTCCGGAGTGGCTGACTCGAAAATATAGGCATGCGGAAATCCATTTTCCCGAAGACGCTTACACATAGCTTTGGCGTTAAAAATTTGCGAAAAGCGATTTAACACAACTGAGTATCGGGGTACTTTGTCGGTTTCTCCGAGAGTCATCTTGACAAAGACGGTAGAAACTTTAATCGTGTCGGAGCCCACCACGTGAGTTGACTCTCCGCGTTGACGAGTTCGTTCAAGGAGGCGCATGGTGTCCTTATCATACTCATCGTCGGTTTGTTGTTGTGCTTGGCGAGCCTTGGCCACATCGTAAGCCGCCCGATAGTTAGCCTCGGTCGTTTTGCAAGATGTTAAGATGCTTACTATTGTTATGACAAAGATTAGTATTCGCATTTACTTAATATTAAAGCGTTTGCGCACGTCTTTGGGAATTGCGTTTTTATGAACCATGAAACTCATTGTTTTTGCAAGGAAATATGGTTCAGAAACGTAGAAATATCCGTTATAGACATGGTTGGTGTCCCATGAGTTTTTCACCTTATAATATTTGTTGCCGGCTTGATCTACAGCGGTGCCTACGATAACCATGCCATGGTCATCGGTTGTTTCATGCAATTCATACATTTCTTGGCGCATTTCGGGAGTTACGGTAACTTCAACCAAGTCTTTAGGCCCGGTGAACTTGTATGCTTCCGCTTCTTTGTCGGCATCGGAAAGTTTAACCCAGCGAGAGAGTTCGGTGCCTTGAAGGTCAGCTTCGTTTTTCTTTGCGGGGAGAACTGCATAGCCTTCATTCCACTTAAAGCCCTTTTCGGAAACGTCGGCAGCCCAGTTAACGGTATAGCCGTTTTGCAGGGCATTGTCCACTATTTCTTTCATCACTTGGAGCGGTACATTATTATATTGTTCCCAGAGCCAATTGTCGCATACTTCAAGTGCAAAGGGTTCCCAATAGGGATGGTGGGTGTAGGAAGTAAAGGGAATCAGGTCATCGAAGTTTATGCCAAGTGATTCCGCATAAGTTTTCGGTGTGTATTCTACGCCGTTGTAGGTAAATGTTTCGGGTACTTTTCCGAGATATGCATCGAGAATTCCGATAAGCCCTGCTTCCCATGCGGTTGTGGTTTTGCTGCCACGCGTAACCGCGTTCATGTATGCGTCAATTACTCGCGAAAGTTCGTCATGGTCATGTTTTGCCGCGCCATAGTTCAGCCCTGTGTAGATTTCTTCCGGCATAGCGCCATAGTGTTTCATCACATAGCCTACGTCAACAAGGCTGCCGCCCTGACCTACGTTGCCGTGACCTTGGAGGCGAACGTCGCGACGTGCCTTTTCGAGATAGCACATGCGCACGGTAAACATCTCACTCAAGTCGAGTGAATCGCCTTTGAGTTTGCGCACGGCATCTTCAATAAAACCTGTGCCGGCAAAGCTCCAACATGTTCCTGATTTGTTTTGGTCTTTAACTGATGTGGAAGGGATGGTGATAACGTCAGTGAAAACGAATCCCTTCTGCTCGGTTTTTGCAGAATCCGCAACTTCTTGAGCCATTGAAGAAATGGCGATTGCTACAGCTCCGGCGGTTAAAAGAAATTTGTTCATGAGTAACTTGAATTATTAAGATATTAGATTATTCATTGTTTACCTTCCCAAAGAACTTGAATTTTCCCTATCGGTAGTTCTCCTTCAAGTTTTATGGGGATGCGATTTCCCTCGGTGCTAATCCACGCCCTCATTGGCGCAGAAGAGTTTTTGAGTCGTTCGGAACTGAACGTAAAGTTAATTCTGTAACATTGGTATTTAACTCCGTCCAGTTTCACGGTTTCAAGCCCTGCATACTCAACGGCAAGATTCTCAATTTTTTTGCCCGAAAATATTTTTGCGTATGCTACTGTTCCAACTTTCATAGATTCGAATGGCAAGCGGCGCACCAAGTAGTAAACACTCAGCATATCAGTTCCGGGCATGGGTGCCTTGAGGACTGTGTCGGAACGTTCGGCAGGGGTGTTTTTTTGCTTTTTATATCGCTTGCTTTTAGCCGTAATGGTATTGTCGGGATTATATGTATAATTGATTACATCATGGCGATACACCCCATCTTCGTGGGTGGCTTTGATATATTGTGTGGGCGCCATATCGGATAATCGCATAGTCCCCTTAAGTGTGTCGCGAACCATGAAAATGTGGTCTGCCCAAGGCTGAGTTCGCGCGGTCAATATTGCAGAGAATTCAGTGGAGTCACGTCTGAGTGTAATCTCAGCCGAGCCTGCTTTTTTCTGAATGAAACCCCATTTATATGTTACGCGATATTGCAGATGTTCGTTTGTGTATGTCGGAATTGAGGCCTCGACCATAAATGATATGATCGAAGTGAATAATAAGAGCGATATTCTTGCCAATCTCATCATAAGTCAAAGGGCAAAGCGTTTCTTTGAGCTTGCTCAATTCGTCTGTTGCGCCAACAGTTTCTGCATACGGCAATATATCTGTCGTCACCTCCGATTTCAACTTGTGCGCCCTCTTCAACCATATCTCCGTTTGCGTCAATGCGAGCGTTAACAATCGTTTTGCGTCCGCATGTGCATGTGCTCTTGATTTCATCAATAGTGTCGGCAACTTCAAACAAGCGTCGCGATCCTTCAAATAAATGTGTTCGGAAGTCAGTGCGCAAGCCGTAGCAAATCACGTTGCAGCCAAAGTCATCGACTAATCTTGCCAATTGGTCAACTTGATCTGCAGAAAGGAATTGACATTCATCAATCAGAAACCAATCAATCAGGCAGCCGGCTTTTTCACATAGCTTGGTTGCCATCACGTATAGGTCAGTGTCGGTCATAATCCATTGACATTCGCGCTCAATGCCAATGCGTGAGTGTATCACGTTACGTTCTTCGCGAGTGTCGATAATCGGTTTCATACATACGTAGCGCATGCCGCGTTCTTCAAAATTATAGGCAGTTGTCAAGAGCAATGCAGTTTTTGCAGAGCCCATGGTGCCATAGCGGAAGTATAATTTTCCTTTTCTATCCATTATTTTCCTATGCATTTGTATGTGAAACCTTTTTCTTCGAGATATTCGCGATCGTATATGTTTCGGCCGTCGATAATCAATGGGTTCGCCATTGTCTGACGCAGTGCGGTTAACGACGGCATGCGGAATTGTTTCCACTCGGTAACTACTAAAAGTGCATCTGCATCAAGAGCTGCCGCATACATGTCTTCGGCATAGTTCACTTTATTGCCCAATTTGCGTTGACATTCTGTCATGGCTACCGGGTCATATACATTCACTTTTGCACCGGCTTTAAGTAGTTTTTCAATGATAACCAATGATGGAGCTTCTCTCATATCGTCGGTTTCCGGCTTGAATGCCAAACCCCATATTGCCACGGTTCGACCGGATAGGTCCGGACCAAATTCTTGTACCAATTTGTCAAAGAGTATGCTCTTTTGACTCTCGTTTACTTCCTCAACCGCACGGAGTACTTTCATGTCGTAGCCGGCTTGGGATGCTGTTTTAATCAGAGCTTTCACATCTTTCGGGAAGCAAGATCCGCCATAACCGCATCCGGGATACAGAAACTTGCGTCCGATTCTTGTGTCTGCTCCAATGCCTTTACGTACCATGTTTACATCAGCACCCACCAACTCACAAAGATTTGCAATGTCGTTCATGAAAGAAATACGAGTGGCAAGCATTGAATTGGCCGCATATTTAATCATTTCGGCTGACGGAATATCGGTAAATATCAGGCGTTCACCGCTTAGCATAAACGGTTTGTAAAGGCGCGTCAAAACTTTGGCCGCTCGATCTGATTCTGTGCCGATGACCACTCTGTCGGGGCTCATGAAGTCTTTTATGGCAGCTCCCTCTTTTAGAAATTCAGGATTGGAGGCCACATCGAATTCAATGTCCACTCCGCGTTCTGCCAAAATCTTGCTGATGGCTGATTTTACCTTTGCTGCCGTGCCAACGGGGACTGTTGATTTGGTTACAAGGATTGCATATTTATTCAAGTTGCGAGCAAACGTTTCCGCAACGGCCATGACATATTGAAGGTCAGCAGAACCGTCTTCGTCAGGTGGAGTGCCGACTGCGGAAAATACAACTTCAACTTCCGGCATTACAGTTGCCAAGTCAGTGGCAAAATGCAGGCGACCGGCTTCAATGTTGCGACGCACCATCTCATCCAATCCGGGCTCATAAATAGGTATTTTGCCCTTAGTCAGTTCGGCGATTTTTTTTTCGTCTATGTCAATACATGTAACGTCGATGCCCATTTCGGCAAAGCAAGTGCCCGAGACGAGGCCGACATATCCTGTGCCAACTATTGCAATATTCATTTATAGTTATAATAATTTTTGAACCATTTTATTGTTTCTTTTATGCCTTGCTGCAGCGGGGTAGAGGGCTTGAAGCCGTAATCACGTTCAATGGCAGTGGTGTCGGCAAACGTCTGAACGACATCTCCGGGCTGCATCGGTAGCATTTCTTTCACGGCTTTGCGTTCGGTGGCGCGTTCTATCTCGCTTATAAAATCATTGAGGTTTACAGGCGATGAGTTACCGATGTTATAGATCCTATATCCCTTGCCCGGAGCATTCGTTATGCGTATGACCGCCTCAACGACATCATCAATATACGTGAAGTCGCGCTGCATATCGCCGCCATTAAAGACTTTTATCGGTTGTCCGGTAATGATTGCGTCAGCAAAAAGAAAGGGAGCCATATCAGGCCGTCCCCACGGTCCATAGACGGTGAAGAACCTCAGTCCCGTAACGTTCAACCCATAGATATGATGATATGAGTGGGCTATCAGTTCGTTGCTCTTTTTTGTTGCGGCATATAGACTTGCGGGTTTGTCGGTTTGCGAGTCTTCGCGGAACGGCACTTCCGGTGTTTGTCCGTAAACGCTGGATGATGACGCATATATCAAGTGTTTTACTCCGTTGAATCGACAACCCTCAATGATGTTGAGAAACCCGACAATGTTACTGCTAATGTAGGCATGAGGGTTTTCCAATGAATATCTCACGCCGGCTTGAGCGGCGAGGTGAATGACTATGTCAAACTTTTCCGAGGCCATTAAGGCGGTTATGGCATCGCTATCGGCAATGTCCATTTGGCGAAAATTCGGTGAGGGACTTATGTTGGCAAGTCTGTCGCGTTTCAACGTAGGGTCATAGTAGGCATTGAGATTGTCAATACCCACAACAACGTGGTGCGCTTCAATCAAGCGTTGCCATACTGCTGCTCCGATAAATCCGGCAGCTCCCGTTAGCAGAATCTTCATAATTTCTGCAAATTTAGCAAAACTTTTTGGCTTATTATACGTTTAACCGGTTAAATTTTTCATAACTTTGCAGTTAGAAATGGTTCGTAGATTGCGAATATTTGGGTTAATGGTTGTGGCGGTCGCTTTTACAGCGGCTGCGCAGCAAATGATGTCTTCGTCCGGAGGCAGAGAGTCGCATACAGGAACTTCCGCGCAGGCCAAGCAGCAATGGAATGAGGCGGTGGCTGCTAAAAAGGCATGGACCGTCAGCGAAATTCTTGCCGATCGTACAGCCGCTCAAGTTGACACAGCGATGGAGAACTATGCACAATCGGTGGCAATTCCCTCATTCCAATATGGGACCATATCAGCCATTACGGGGAATCTTGGTGGGTCGGGTCGCAATATGAATTATTTTGAGCGTCAGCAGCCTGCCAATTTCTTCTTTAATGACGCAATGTTACCATACATTCCGGCGGTCAGCTCAACTCCGTTTTATAACACCCGAATTCCAATGACTCTGGCAAGTTTTAATACCGGGGGTAGTTCTGAAACGACACAAGATTGGCTCAAGGTGCGTTTGAGCGGTAATATAAACTCTAAAGCACAGGTTGGAGGTTTCCTCAGTTATCTATATAGCAGGGGTATGTATGAAGCGCAGGCAGCGAAGCATTTCAATTGGGGCTTTAGCGGCTCATATTTGGGCGAACGATATCAGATGATGGCGATATTCAATAATTGGAATCCGCTTGCCAAGGAGAATGGTGGCATTCAGGATGATCGTTATATCACAGATCCGGCTGAGGTTCAAGGCGGTAGTACTAAGGTTAATACCAAGCAAATTCCGGTGAATCTTCAGGATGCGCATAGTCATCTTATTGGCCATGAGGTGTGGATGACGCATCGCTATCGTATGGGCTTTAAGAAATTCAACGAGGAGGACTCCACAGAGGTGTTTGTTCCGGTCAGTCAGGTGTTTTGGACTTTCGATTGGCGTTCAGATGAGCATCGATTCGTGGATAATGCTTCTGCCGATGATGATTATTTTGAAAACACGTATTTTACCATCGGTAAGACCTACGATGTGACTCGTCAGTGGACCATGAGCAACGCAATTGGTATTGAACTTCTGGAAGGTTTCAACAAGTATGCCAAGGCCGGGTTGGCAGCTTATGCTATGCATGAGTGGGCAAATTACACCCAAACGCGCGCCGACACTCTCCCTGACGTCAATACCGGCATTCGTCCCAAGGCAACCGAGCATTCTCTGTTCGTTGGTGCGAGACTGTCGAAACAGCAGGGTTCATTGCTTCGATATAGTGCCGATGCAAGAATCGGAGTGGCTGGAGCAAAGGCGGGTGAGATTGATGCACACGGCAATCTTGATTTGCGGTTCCGAATGCTGCGCGACACGGTAAATTTCTGTGCTTACATAGACTTCACCAATCTCAAACCATCGTTTTTCTTGCGTGAGTTTGTCAGCAACCATTTCATGTGGCAAAATGACTTCGGCAAAACCCGGCGTTTGCGTTTCGGTGGGATGTTGGCTATACCTCATACATCAACCTATCTAACTGCAGGGCTTGAAAATGCTCAGAACGTGGTTTACTTCAATTCCGTAGGAATGCCGATGCAACACGGCGGAAATGTTCAAATTTTCTCTGCAAGCCTTGATCAACGCTTAAAAGTCGGCATTTTACATTGGGACAATAAGATTACTTATCAAAAATCCTCTAATCAGAGTGTCATTCCATTGCCCGACTTAACGGTTTATTCAAACCTTTATATCAAATTTAGGATTGCCACTCTTTATGCTCAACTTGGCGTTGATTGCACATACACCACTCGCTATTATGCCCATGGCTATCAGCCGGCCACAATGAGCTTTACCAATCAGCAAGAATTGAAACTCGGTAGTTATCCGATGATGGACGTTTATCTTAATATGAAACTCAAGCGAGTGAAATTCTATGTGCTTTATTCGCACTTTAACGACGGTTTGTTTGGTGGAAAAGGTAAATTCTCGGTGGTTCATCATCCGCTGAATCCGGCGCGCTTCATGATGGGGCTTAGCGTTGACTTTGCAAAATAATGTGCAAATAAGAGTGAGGAGTTTCTTGCAGAGTGAGTTATATAAGTTTTGACTTTGCATTGTAAAAAACATTCGGGCGGAGTGCGTGATGCGCTCAGCCCGAATTGTTTTTCATATTATCGGATTATAGCAATACTTTCTCTGTGGAGTTGCCTTGCTTTTTGATGAAGATGCCGTTGGATGGGTCGGTGACTTTTCTGCCCTGCAGGTCGAAGTATTCCGCCGGACCGTCAGCGGTTGTAACGTCTTCGATGCCGGCAGCGTCATCAACGATGATTTTAAATTGGTTCCAATTGGATTCTTCCGCACGATAAGCATCGATGCAGCCGGTGGGCACGTGAAGGACGCAAGTTTCGACCGGAGTATTTTCAAAGACACCTTCGGAACAATACGCAGGAGTTTTTGCATGATTATAGATGTGTTCTAATGCTGAGCAATTTGCCATTGCTCGCCAATTAAAGGAAGTAACGCTTTCGGGAATAGTGATTGTTTTCAAGCTGCTGCATCCGGAGAAAACGCATTCGTCTAAAACGGTTATGCCATTAGGAATTTCGACAGATTTCAGGTTGCTACATCCAGCGAAAGCGTACATTCCGATATTTTTAACGGTGTTGGGAATGTTAACTGCAGTCAAATTTATGCAGTTGTAAAAAGCATTGCCGCTTATACTGAACGTTCCTTCTTTGATAGAAATTGAGGCGTTTTCCGGCATTTCTCCTTTATATGAGTAAAGAATCTTGCCTAAATATACGGTGCCATCAGGTAAATTGTTATAAAATGGAGTATTGTGGAAAGTGTATGAGCCGATTTCGCTTAAATTCGCAGGCAGTGTTACCGATGCTAAACCTGAAGATTGAAAGGCTCTATTCCCGATGTTTGAAACTTTCTCTGGAATATATATTGACGTTAAATTTTTACAAAAACTGAATGCTTCGTCCTGTATCTCCGTAACGCTTTCAGGAATTGTAACTGATGCCAAAGATGAGCAATTATAAAATGTTCTGTATTCAATAATCGTAACGCCGCATGGAATGTTTATCGAAGTTAAATTATGACAACAATCAAATGCACTAAACCCGATTTTAGTAACACTATTCGGAATATTCACTTCTTCAAAGTCGCACTCAAAGAATGCTGAATAACCAATCTGAGTAACACTCTCGGGAATATGGATAGCAGTTAAGCTGCAACCATGGAACATCTCATTGCTAATGCTTTGAATACCATCTGGAAGTTTTGCTGTTGTTAAATTTGTACTCAGTGCAAATGCGCTTTCGCCAATTTCTTTAACATTGTTGTCGATTGTGATTGAGGTTATACCACTGTGCATGAAAGCTTGACCTGCGATCTTGGTTACATTGTAAGTTTTGTTGAAATAAGTAACAGTTTCAGGAATTACAATGTCGCCGGCATATTCATTACTGAACCAATCGGAATTTTTGGTTACTTCGACTTCGGAGTCGGAGATGATGTTGTAGTAGATGCCGTTGACTTCGAAGTCTTGGGCGAAGGCTGTGGCAGCCATGCAGCACATTATAGATGCTACTAATGATTTTAGTTTCATACCTGTTTAGAGTTTGATTTTTGAGGTGGAGTTGCCTTGTTTTTTGATGAAGATACCGTTGGATGGGGCGGTGACTTTTCTGCCCTGCAGGTCGAAGTATTCCGCCGGACCGTCAGCGGTTGTGACGTTTTCGATGCCGGCTGCGTCGCCCACGATGTTTACGAAGTCTTTCCAACCGTCGGCAGCTTGATACGCCTCAACACAGCCTGCCGGCACGTGCAGTACGCAGGTTTCAACCGGGACGCCTTGAAAACATCCTCTATCCTCCATCAAACACGCAGCAGGAACTTCACGTAGACAGTATATGTGTTGTAAATTACTACAATTATAGCAAGCTCCATCCCCAATTGCACCGATGTTGCTGGGTAATCTAATTGAGATTAGGCCACTGCAATTAGCAAAAGTAACAGGAGAAAGTTTGGTTATGCTATTGGGCAATTCAATTGATGTCAGGTTAGTGCATCCGTAAAATGCGCCATCATGAATATAGGTTACGCTATTAGGAATCTTAATTGATGTAAGGCTAGTGCATCCGTAAAATGCGAAAACATCGATAATGGTTACGCTATTAGGAATCGTAATTGATGTAAGGCTAGTGCAATCGCCAAATGCATAATCATCAATATTGGTTACGCTATTGGGAATGTCAATTGATGTCAAGCCATTGCATCCACGAAAAATATCACTGGGAAGAGAGGTTATGTTATTGGAAATTTTAATTGACGTGAGGCTGCCGCAACCACGAAATGCGGAATGACCGATAGCAGTAACGCTATTAGGAATTTCAATTGACGTGAGGCTGCCGCAACCAAGAAATGCGGAATAACCGATAGCAGTAACGCTATTAGGGATCTCAATTGACGTGAGGCTGCTACATTGACTAAATGCTCCATTGCCGATAGTGGAAACGCTATTAGGAATTTCAATTTGTGCCAAAGATCTGCATCGATAAAAGGCATATTTTTCGATAGTGGTAACGCTATTAGGAATGTCAATTGACGTAAGACTGATGCAAAAGTCAAATGCATTCCCCTTGATAGTGGTAACGCTATTAGGGATCTCAATTGACGTAAGGCTGCTGCAACCAAGAAATGCGGCCCCACCGATTGCAGTGACTTTAAGGGGCGAAGTAGAGTATTCGGAATAAGTTACAGTTTCGGGGATTATTATTTCGCCAGCATAGGCATTTTCTCCGTTGGTTACTTCGACTTCGGAGTCGGAGATGATGTTGTAGTAGATGCCGTTGACTTCGAAGTCTTGGGCGAAGGCTGTGGCAGCCATGCAGCACATTATAGATGCTACTAATGATTTTAGTTTCATACCTGTTTAGAGTTTGATTTTTGAGGTGGAGTTGCCTTGTTTTTTGATGAAGATACCGTTGGATGGGGCGGTGACTTTTCTGCCCTGCAGGTCGAAGTATTCCGCCGGACCGTCAGCGGTTGTGACGTTTTCGATGCCGGCTGCGTCGCCCACGATGTTTACGAAGTCTTTCCAACCGTCGGCAGCTTGATACGCCTCAACACAGCCTGCCGGCACGTGCAGTACGCAGGTTTCAACCGGGACGCCTTGAAAACATCCTCTATCCTCCATCAAACACGCAGCAGGAACTTCACGTAGACAGTATATGTGTTGTAAATTACTACAATTATAGCAAGCTCCATCCCCAATTGCACCGATGTTGCTGGGTAATCTAATTGAGATTAGGCCACTGCAATTAGCAAAAGTAACAGGAGAAAGTTTGGTTATGCTATTGGGCAATTCAATTGATGTCAGGTTAGTGCATCCGTAAAATGCGCCATCATGAATATAGGTTACGCTATTAGGAATCTTAATTGATGTAAGGCTAGTGCATCCGTAAAATGCGAAAACATCGATAATGGTTACGCTATTAGGAATCGTAATTGATGTAAGGCTAGTGCAATCGCCAAATGCATAATCATCAATATTGGTTACGCTATTGGGAATGTCAATTGATGTCAAGCCATTGCATCCACGAAAAATATCACTGGGAAGAGAGGTTATGTTATTGGAAATTTTAATTGACGTGAGGCTGCCGCAACCACGAAATGCGGAATGACCGATAGCAGTAACGCTATTAGGAATTTCAATTGACGTGAGGCTGCCGCAACCAAGAAATGCGGAATAACCGATAGCAGTAACGCTATTAGGGATCTCAATTGACGTGAGGCTGCTACATTGACTAAATGCTCCATTGCCGATAGTGGAAACGCTATTAGGAATTTCAATTTGTGCCAAAGATCTGCATCGATAAAAGGCATATTTTTCGATAGTGGTAACGCTATTAGGAATGTCAATTGACGTAAGACTGATGCAAAAGTCAAATGCATTCCCCTTGATAGTGGTAACGCTATTAGGGATCTCAATTGACGTAAGGCTGCTGCAACCAAGAAATGCGGCCCCACCGATTGCAGTGACTTTAAGGGGCGAAGTAGAGTATTCGGAATAAGTTACAGTTTCGGGGATTATTATTTCGCCAGCATAGGCATTTTCTCCGTTGGTTACTTCGACTTCGGAGTCGGAGATGATGTTGTAATAGATGCCGTTGACTTCGAAGTCATAGGCGAAGGCTGTGGCAGTGCATAGGAGCATGGCTGCCGTGATGATGTGTTTTAAGGTATGCATAAGCATTGAATGTTTTGCCTTATAGACGCTCCGGATTTAGGCGAGAAATAAAAAAAGCGTGAGAGTCTGTACTTGTTACTCGTCCCGCTTTTCGAGGCTCTGGTATGCCCATCACAGTAGAACGAGCAACGCAGAAGCCCACGCTGAATATGAGATACGGATTAGCGCTATCGCGTTAATCAATATTTATACATATCCACAAAGGCATCTACCGCTGCATCTAACCTGACTGTGATTGAAATTTACCAGATTTCGAAAAGCCAAGAAAGAGCGTTGAGTAAACGCTTTCTAATCATTATGTCTGCCGACCCTCCCACAATGCCCATGACCGGGCTTCTGCAGTGCGGTCTGCGCTGCAAAGTTAGTGAAAAAATGTGAAATCGGAAAGAGTGTATATGATTTTTAAAATTTATGTGATTTATGGGGCTAATGTGTTTTAAGTGGATTGAGACGGAGATGACAAAAGGGGGACTCGGTCGGTGCGAGTTTCCCAGGCTTGCACTGACAGAGTCCCCCTTGAGTTTTTGCCGACCGCGGCCTACCCGGCGGCGTGTTTGGAATGACCGGGACGGATCATTCACCCTCTTGTTCCAACATTTCAATGTACTAACTTTGACATTTGGATGTTGCAAAGTTACGAAGGGTATGGAGGGTGAAAGCGTAGATTTTCGTAAAAAAGGTGCAAAAAAAACTCCACCGAGAGTGGTGGAGTTTTGCGCTTCAGGATGGGCTTGAACCAACGACCCCCTGATTAACAGTCAGGTGCTCTAACCAACTGAGCTACTGAAGCAAAGTTATTTTGAAAGAATGTTTATTTTGCGCTTCAGGATGGGCTTGAACCAACGACCCCCTGATTAACAGTCAGGTGCTCTAACCAACTGAGCTACTGAAGCATTTTTCTCGCCAACTTACGGTCGTTTCCGTAATTGCGCTGCAAAGTTAGCGAGAGTTTTTCAATTGTGCAAACTTTTGGGGATTTTTTTCAAAAAAATCTTCAAATTATGCCCTGAGCCATCATTGCGCGAGCCACTTTCATGAATCCGGCCACGTTCGCTCCCTTAACGTAGTTGATGTATCCGCCGTCTTCTTGTCCGAATTCGCGGCATGCTTCGTGGATAGACGCCATGATTTCTTTTAGTTTGGCATCTACTTCAGCTGCACTCCAAGAGAGTTTCTGGGAGTTTTGAGCCATTTCGAGTCCGCTGACCGATACGCCGCCGGCGTTTGCGGCCTTGCCGGGAGCATAGAGAATTTTTGCGTTGAGAAATTCCTTGATTGCTTCCGGGGTGGAGGGCATGTTTGCACCTTCGCTCACGGCGATTACTCCTTGAGCAAGCAGAGCGCGCGCATCATCGCCGTCGATTTCATTTTGGGTGGCAGAAGGCATTGCGATGTCGCACTTGGCGATGTGCCACGGGCGTTCGCCGGGGAAGTATTGAATGGTTTCGGGATATTCTTCGGCGGCTTCACGAATGCGTCCGCGCATCACGTTTTTCAATTCAAAGATGAAGTCGAGCTGTTCTTGAGTCAGACCATTGGCGGCATAGATTGAACCATCGCTGTCGCTCATGCTCACAACCACAGCCCCCAGTTCCATGAGTTTCTTGGCAGTGTAGGTTGCAACATTTCCCGAGCCGGAAATGGCAACACGCTTTTCGCGTATATCAATGCCGCGAGTGGCAAGCATATTGAGCAGGAAGTAGCAGTTGCCGTAGCCTGTGGCTTCCGGGCGCACGAGGGAGCCGCCAAATTCGCGACCTTTGCCGGTGAAAGTGCCGGTGAATTCGCGAGCCATTTTTTTATAGTAACCATACATGTAGCCGACTTCACGTCCTCCAACGCCGATGTCGCCTGCTGGCACGTCGGTGTCAGCTCCAATGTGACGCCATAACTCTGTGATGTAGGCTTGGCAGAAGCGCATAATCTCCATGTCGCTCTTGCCGCGAGGCGAGAAATCGGAGCCACCTTTTGCTCCGCCCATGGCGAGAGTGGTCAGTGAATTCTTAAATGTTTGCTCAAAAGCGAGGAATTTCAGAATCGATAAGTTAACGGAGCTATGAAATCGGATTCCGCCTTTGTATGGGCCGATGGCATTGTTGTGCTGAACGCGATAGCCCATGTTTGTGCGAACCTTACCCGAGTCATCTACCCATGAAACGCGAAATGAGAAAATACGGTCGGGTATGCACAGGCGTTCAATCAGATTATAGCGTTCAAATTCCGGATATTGATTGTATGTATCTTCAATTGTTGACAGAACTTCTTCTACTGCCTGAATATATTCGGGCTCATTCGGAAAACGACGGCGGAGTTCGTCGATTACTTCTATTGCTTTCATTCTTTAGTGAGTTATTTTGACGAATAATAGTGATACGTTAGTAAAATCGCGACAAATTTACGCATTTTGCATTAATTTGCAATCAATTTGCTGCAATTTGTTGAATTGTCGTTGTCTTATTGTTGACGTTGAGGGTAATCTCTGCTCCCTCAATAAACGGGAGGTTATTGTCGATGTGACCGATGGGCGCACCAAGCGATACGGGGCATTGAAGGTCTGCAATTTCGCATGAAATCATGGAGTACATATCAGAGAAGTCAGCCGAGGGTTTGTAGTCGGTGAATTGTCCGACAATGAGTCCTTTCAGGCTTTGGAGCGCTCCTGATAATCTTAGCCGCCGAAAGATGCGTTCCACTTTGTAGATTGGTTCGGCAATATCTTCAATAACGAGAATGCATGGTTCGTTGAGAATATCATAAGGAGTAGCGGCCAAACCCTCCAATACAGCAAGGTTGCCTCCGATGATTTTGCCTTGGGAGATACCCGGAATGCTTCCGGGGTGGGTATTGTAGGCAATTTCAGGCATCATTCCGGTGCGAAGGATTTCAAAAAGTCGGCGATTTGCTTCATTCCCTTCACATTTGCACAGTGCCAATTCCTTTGCCATTGAACCGTGAATTGACTGCCACCCTTGGTTGTGCCATAGGGCGTGAAGCGCGGAAATGTCGCTAAAGCCGATGATCCATTTGGGATGGCTCAAGTGGAGGTGAGGGAGCAGATGGACGGCTCCGTAGCCCCCACGAGCACACAGAATCGCTTTTATCTCCGGGCAGTCCAGCGCAGTTTGAATGTCGGAAAGTCTTTCGGATTCAGTTCCGGAATAACTTCCATGGCGACCTGCCGCATGGGGCATTACCCGAACCGAGAACCCTTCAGTTTCCAGAGCTTTGACCGCGCCTTCGATTAGGGTGGGGGCTATGGCAGAGGCCGGTGAGGTGATTGCTATGACGTCGCCGTTTTGGAGCAGTGGAGGAGTTATGCAAGACATGCATCAAGGGCTTTTGTGATTTCTTCTTTGTCAAGATGTTGACCTATGAACACCAATTTAATCATACGGTCGCCATAGTCGGGGTCCCAGTCACGGCGCAGCTGTGCATCGCGCGCCAACATGATTTCCAATTCTTCTGCCGGGGCAGTCGCATACCAATAGCCGGCTTGCTTGAGATTTTTTTGAACACCGGCTTGTTCAAACAGATAGCACATATCTCTGTTGTTTGAAAAATAGCAGAGCCCTTTGCAGCGAATCACACCCATTGGCCAGCGTTTCCCGGCAAAGTAATCAAACTTATTCAGGTCAAAAGGCTTTCGAGTATAATAGACGAAAGTTTCAATTCCGTAATGTAGGTGAGAATGATGAGATTCGCAGTCATGGCAGTGGCAGTGCTCACCATGGTGGTGTTCGTGGTGGTGTTCGTGGTGCTCATGTTCGTGGTCGTCGTGATGCCCCTCTATTTCGCGTACCCAAGTTGCAGACGTTGCCACTTCTTCAAAGTCAAACAAATCAGTGTTGATGATTTCATCAAGGTCTATCTTTGCATAGTCAGTTTCAATTATTTTGGCTTTCGGCTGTAGGGCACGAATCACGGCTCGAACTCGTCCGGCATCTTCGTGGCTTATCTCGGAAATCTTGTTGAGAATAACAATGTTGCAGAATTCAACCTGACTGATAACTAAACTTTCAATGTCGTCGTCAGTGCGGTCAAACGCTTGCAAGCTTTCACCGCACGCAAATTCGCTTGCCATGCGCAGAGCGTCAACCACCGTACAGATACAATCCAATCGAGGGACTTCATTTGCGGAAGATTTTTCGCCTGCATCTGCCATTGTGCATATTGTTTGGGCAATGGGCGCGGGTTCACAAATGCCGCTTGCCTCAATTACAATGTAGTCAAATTGATGTGAACAGATCAGGTCATCAATCTGTTTCATCAAATCTGTTTGCAAAGAACAACATATGCAGCCATTTTGCAGTGCAATCAAGTCAGATGATTCTTCCGATTGCCCGACGATTCCACCATCGCGAATTAGCGAGGCATCAATGTTGACCTCACCGATGTCATTAACTATAACGGCAAATTTTATGCCGCGTTTGTTAGCGAGAATTTCGTTGAGGAGCGTTGTTTTGCCGCTGCCTAAATATCCTGTTAGCAGCAATATCGGAGTGTCATTCTTTCTTTCCATGATTAATTTAATCGAAGTTTATTCTTATTGCAAAGTTATGAAAAATATTTTGCTTTCATTTTACCGAAACTTAAATTTCTTTGTTGTATATTTGCAGTCAGATATGGAATCGATAAAGCAACTTTACAAAATAGGTTATGGCCCCAGCAGTTCGCACACAATGGGTCCGCGAAATGCCGCAAAACAGTTTGGTAAGAAAAATTCTGAAGCAGCACGTTTTGAAGTAACCCTTTATGGCTCTTTAGCTGCAACCGGCAAGGGCCACTTGACTGATAAGGCAATTGAAGACGTGTTAAATCCGGTGGCTCCGACCGAGATTTTGTGGGAACCAGATGTGTTTTTACCGTTTCACCCTAACGGAATGCGTTTTCGCGCAATTAATGCGGATGGGAGCGTATTAGACGAAGTTACGCAATTTTCAATCGGCGGCGGTGACGTTATTGCTGAAGGCGAAAAGCGTCAGGGTGCGGAGAAAGTCTATGAGATGACTACAATCGGAGAGATTCTGAAATGGTGTGACACTACCGGACACAGTTTTTGGGAATATGTTGATATTTGTGAAGATGCTTCGATTTGGGATTACCTTGCAGAAGTGTGGTCAACGATGAAGGCTGCAGTGCAGCGAGGCATTGAAAATGAAGGGGTGCTCCCCGGCGGTTTGGGGGTGGCACGCAAAGCCACGAGTTACTATATGCACGCCTCAGGGTATAATGCATCGCTCAAGTCTCGCGGTCTTGTCTATGCTTACGCACTTGGTGTCAGTGAAGAGAATGCTGCCGGCGGAAAGATTGTGACAGCGCCCACATGCGGCTCATGCGGAGTGCTTCCCGCAGTTCTATATCATTTGTATACATCTAAGGGGTTCAGCGAGCAACGCATACTCCGAGCTTTGGCAACGGCAGGGCTATTTGGCAACGTTGTTAAATACAATGCCTCGGTCAGTGGCGCCGAAGTGGGATGTCAGGGTGAAGTCGGAGTCGCTTGTGCCATGGCTGCAGCGGCAGCGAGTCAACTATTTGGAGGAACACCCCGTCAGGTAGAATACTCTGCAGAAATGGGGCTTGAACATCACCTTGGGTTGACATGTGATCCGGTATGCGGCTTAGTGCAGATACCATGTATTGAGCGTAATGCTTATGCGGCTGCGCGAGCATTAGATGCCAACCTTTACTCGGCGTTTTCCGATGGTCGTCATTCCGTTTCGTTTGACCGAATCGTTGAGGTGATGAAGCAGACGGGACACGACCTTCCGTCTATTTATAAGGAAACTTCAAAGGGCGGTCTTGCGAAAGTAAAATAAGTAGAAAAAAGCCATCTTTTTGTTGGCATTGGTTCTGAGTGAAATTTGCCGTTTTCGGTAAATTTCGTTAACTTTGCGCCGAATTTGGAGGAAGCAGTTAGCAATTTTAACTGCGGAAAGCCGACCATCAATGCAGAAAGATTTTCAAGTTTCATCACATTTTGAAACATTCAATCAGTTATTTGACGACGGTAGCATTTCGTTTTGTGACAAAACGAAAATCACGTTGATTTCTTTAAATTATTTGACCGATTTTTGGAATACGCTTCAGTAGGTTGACCTATATTGAATCGTAATAGTTGTGTTTCACTATACTACGGCGTAGTATGGGTGAGGCGCATAGTGTGTGTATGTCAAATTTATTATACAGTTTTAATTATGTCCAAATCAATCAAAATTTTAATTGCATTCCTGTTCGGCTTTAATTTGACAATAGTTGGCCAGGAGGTAAAGAGAATGTCGCTGTCAGAGCTTTTTGAGCTTGCAAGCGAACAAAATCCCGATATTGGAGTGGCAAATGCCAAGATTGCGGTTTCGAAACAGACAGAATCCGTGGCAAAGAATGCGTACCTACCCCAAATCTCGGCGTCATTAACGCTCAGCTATCTTGGTGATGGTACGATCTTAGATAGGGATTTCAGGAATATTAGGCGAGATCCATTGCCTCACTTTAATAATAGCTTGGGATTGGAACTATATCAACCTATCTACACCGGAGGAGCTATTTATTCAGGAGTAAAAGCCTCAAAAATTGGTACGCAATTAGCCGAGACCGATAAGTTAAAGGCCGAGAACTCGGTTAGAATGTCAATCGTTACCAATTATCTTGAATTGGCAAAACACAATAATTTACTAAAAGTTTTTGATGATAATATTCGGCTGACAGAGCAGCTGATTGAAGAGATGAAGACCAAACACAGTGAAGGGATAGTGTTAGGCAATGATATAACGCGCTATGAATTGCGTTTGTCATCTATATCTTACGATAGATTGGCCACTCGGAATGCGATTGACATTTGTAACTCGAATCTTTTGACTCTTCTGGGCATGAAATCCGAAATGCGAATACTGCCGAATATTGAGGTGGATTCAATTGCGATTGTAGATTCGGTGATGCAAAAGTGGGTTCAATTGGCTGCGGAAAATGCTCCGTCACTGGAGTCACTAAGTTTGCGCTCAGATCTTGAACAATTGAATAGAAAGATTACGCATTCAGAATATTTGCCGAAAATTGGCATTGTTGCCGGTGACAGTTTCAACGGACCTGTAACTTTTGAGGTGCCGGCACTGAACAAGAACTACAATGCTTGGTTTGTTGGCATAAATATTAAGTGGAACATATCTTCTCTATTCTGCACCTCAAAGGCGACGAAAAAACATGAACTAGAACTGTTTCAAATCAGGCGCCAGAAAGAAACTGTTGAGTCTAATCTTAATCGTGAAATTTATGAGGCTCTGACATTATATAATCAATCTGTCGACAGATTAGTAATTGAGCAAAAAAACTTGCAGCTTGCGAATGAAAACTATGGCATCGTATCCAATCGATTTGAAAATGGTTTGGCTTTGCTTACAGATATGTTAGATGCCTCAAATGCTCGATTAGATGCAGGAGTGCGCCTTGTGAATGCAGAAATCTCCACACGTTACTATTATTATTTACTTCATTACATAGCAGGAACAATTTCAAAATTATGAAACAGAAAACACGACGTGGACTCCAGAATTTAGGAGTAATCCTTCTGATTTTAGCCGGATTTGTATGGCTCGGTTATAATTTTATCGGCTTTAGAACCTCAACGTATACGGATAATGCTCAGATTAATCAGCGTATTATACCAATTAACAGTCGTATACAAGGCTTTGTGAAGGAGGTTAGATTTGATGACTATACATTTGTGCAAAAGGGCGATACATTGGTCATAATAGAAGATGCTGATTTTATACTTCAGTTGGCGCAGGCCAAGGCTAATTTTCAGAATGCATTGTCAGGTCGCAATGTCGCAGAATCGGTTGTTTCGAGTTCTACTAACGATATTTCAATCACTGAATCGGAAATTTCAGAAGTCTATGTATTGATGTGTAATGCCAAACGAGACTACGACAGATATGCCATTCTGCTTGAACAAGATGCAGTGACGCAGCAGCAGTTTGATGCAGTAGAAACGAACTATTTGGCGTTAAAAGCCAAGCATGACGCGTTGCTGCGAAGAAAAGAATCAACAGGTTTAGTTGCACAACAACAGCGCCGGCGTCTTGACCAAAACGATGCCGGCATTGAAGCTGCGCGAGCAGCAGTGAGTCTTGCCGAGTTAAATCTGTCGTACACTGTGATTCTTTCTCCATGTGATGGTGTAACTTCACGCAGAGGCATACAGCCGGGGCAGTTAGTGCAACCGGGGCAAACAATGATCTCCATAGTGGATACTGCAGATACATGGGTTATCGCAAATTATCGAGAAACTCAAGCCGCGCGCATAATGATTGGTGATACTGTTAGAATAGATGTCGATGCGTTGCCTGGAATAGACTTTTGCGGAGTTGTTGAAACAATGTCAAATGCAACAGGAGCCAAGTATTCTCCCGTTCCTCACGATAATGCAACGGGCAACTTTGTAAAAGTGGAGCAGCGCATTCCCGTCAAAATTCGGTTTATTACAGAAACTTCAGCCGATTATATGGCCAAACTGCGTGCCGGAATGAATGTCGAATGTAGAGTTCTTGAGTAATGGGACACGGACCAACACCTCTGATAAACAATCGCTTATTAGTCTATAAGCCGTGGGTACCGCGTTCACTTCGCTTTTGGCTAATAGTGATGTTTGCCATATTTTATCAGCTAACAGGAGGAGTTTATCTTGCAGCACTAACACAAATGGTTGGCGAGATGTCGTTTATTAGCGCAGACGTGACTATGGCTAGTTACTGCTCGCTCATCGGACTCAATATGATTTTCCCGATATTATTTCGGTGGAAGTTCTTCTTCTACAGTCGTCAAATGTGGTTTGTTTCAAGCATAGGTTCAATTTTGTGTGCGATATTGGCGCCGCTCTCCACGGTCCCGTGGGTACTATGGACCGTGTGCCTATTTGCCGGATACTTCAAAATGATGGGTATGTTTGGCTGTATGAGTACAATACAACTCAACATAACCCCAACCAGAAACTATGGAGTGTTTTTTCCGGTGCTTTATGTAATTGTGTGTAGTGCAATACAGATTTCAGGCTTGATGACAGCTTATATCTCGTTTGAATATAATTGGAAATTTGTGTACTTAATTATTATAGGCTTGATGCTTATCATTGATGCAATCGTTTATTTTACGATGAATCATGATCATCGTGCGGCTCCTTATGTCCCATTAAAAGGGGTTGATTGGACCGGCCACATGCTTTGGACTGCGACGTGCTGTATAGCTGCATGGATTTTCAATTTCGGAGAACATTATGATTGGTGGCATAGTAGTGAAATATGGTTTGCCACATGGATATTCTTCATCGTATTTGCGGTTACTCTATTGGAATCATATTATCATAAAACCCCCTATTTGCCATTGAAAGCGTTTACTTATCCCGTTGCTTGGCGCGTTATGTGTGTGCTCATGGGGGTTGGGGTCCTGCAAGCCTCGGCGCATGTGCTTCAACCAATATTTATGAATAGGATTGCCGGGTATGACTATTTTTCGATAATTAGGTTCAATTATCCGGAAATATATGGTATCATTATTGGTGGTGTTTTTACCTATTTTGCCTTAGTTCGTTGGAAGTGGCGCATGAAAACGTTTTTTTTGACGGCCATTATGTTTATTCTGTTCTATATAATGGCATCATACTTCTTGATAGATATAAATACAGAAGCAAGGCAATTTTACATTCCGTTATTTGCTCTCGGTATGGGGGAAGTGATGATGGAGTGCGGGGCAACATATATGATTTGCCGTACAGTGCCGTTTCAGCACATGTTCATGAATATCGCAATAATCGGATTTGTGCGTTGCGGAGTAGGTTTAGCTGCTGCAGGTGCAATCGTCGAACGATTGTTGGCATGGTCGATGACCAAGAATGCGATGATGTTGTCTTCAGAATGTGATTACGCTATAATTCAAAATTCGTCGTGGTTTTCCGATTACTTTACTCAGCAAACCATTATGCTTTCTATTCAAGAGTGCTATGGCTGTTTGGCAATTTTCGGTATGGTAATGATGCTGACCATATTATTGGCTCGATTTAGTCCACCGATGAATAGAATCTTACCAACAATGACCTCTGTAGCTCGGTGGATTTTACGCCCAAACACAACATCAGAACCAACTCTTTAAGATTTCTATCTCGTTAATGTTGTAATGGAAACTGCAAATCATGAATTTGATCCGGCAGTTTCCATTATTTTTGTGGCGTTAGGTTAGTCTTTTAACGCAGTGTAGAGGCGATGAATCGGGAGTCCCATGACGTTGTAGAAACTGCCCTTTATGCCTTTTACAGCAGCGGCGCCAATCCATTCTTGTATGCCGTAGGCTCCGGCTTTATCCAGTGGTTGATATTTGTTAACGTAATAGGTGATTTCTTCTTTTGTGAGTGAATCAAATTCAACTTCGGTTACCTCTGAAAAAGTTTCGGGCGTTTTGCCGTAATGGCATATTGTTACTCCGGTGATTACTTGATGTACGTGTCCGGCAAGTTCCGTGAGAATCCGGTGTGCATCTGCTTCATTTCGGGGTTTGCCGATAACTTTGCCGTTAAGAATGACCACTGTGTCAGCCGTGATAAGCACTTCATTCTCTCGGAGTTCATCGAGGTAGGGTTGAGCTTTGAGTCGAGATAAAAATCCCGGCACTTCCTCTGCCGGGAGGTCCTCCGGAACTATTTCATCAACACTTTTCGATGTGTCAACACGAAAGTCAACGTCTAACATTGCCATGAGTTCTCGGCGCCGTGGAGACCCGCTTGCAAGTATGTATTTCTTGTTTACCATCCGTATGCAGTATCAACGTGGAGCCACTGTCCGTTAGCCCTGAGAGTTTGTTCGATAAGTTCACGAGCCACGCCGTGACCTCCCGGGGTGGGGGATACGTATGTCGCTACGTTTTTTGCATCAACTGACGCATCTGCCGGAGCAATAGATAGTCCAACGGCTTTCATACAAGGTAAATCCGGAACGTCATCGCCGCAGTATGCCACTTCTTCAGGTTTCAGCCCATTTTTGGCTATCCACTTTTCAAGAATCGGGAGCTTTTCTCCGGCTTTGAGGAAAATATCTTTAATTCTCAGCAGTTTATATCGTAAAAGCACGGTTTCGGTATCAGCGCCGGTGATTATGGCAATTTTGTAGCCGTGTTTTACGGCGAGTTGCAAGGCGTAGCCATCTTTGACATTTGCCATTCGTGCCGGGCAACCGTCTTGGTCAATCGGCACCATATTGGGAGATAATACGCCGTCAACATCAAACACGAATGCCTTGATTTTAGTTAAGTCATAGGGAATCATAGTTCTATTTCAGGGTGAAATTTTGCAAGCATCTGACGTGAGATTTCGCGGTATGTCTCCGCTATGTCGTCAGGCAGAGCTTCAATGTGTTTTTTGATTGTGTTCAGGTCTCCGCGTTTCGCAGGCCCGGTCATTGCATTTTCAGGCCCGATTTCTGCTGCGCGCTCGTATGTCATCTTCATTAAGGGCTTTAATAATGAGTAGTCAAGTTTCGAACATTCAGCGATTTGTTGCGATTGCTGCCACAGAAACATTACCATGTTGCAGCACATAACTGCAGCTGCGTGCAAGCGTAGCCGTGAGTTCGAGTCGAGTTGAATGACTGTTGGTGACATCATGCGAGCCACGTTCTCAATTTCCGGATCTCCTTCAATCAATAGAGGCACAGTGTTCCAATCAACAGCACGAGTTTTCAGCATTGTTTGAAGGGGATACAGCACTCCGTGACGCGGAAATTTTTTTGTATCAAAAACATTCATGCCAACCGAGCCTGCCGTATGTACCCATATCGCATTTCCTGCGCTTTCAATCGAGTTTAAGACTTGCTGGATAGAGTCATCACTTACGGCTACGATAATCAAATCTGCGGCATTTGGGTTCAATTCGCTGACGGGAGTGCCACTCCGAGAGCATATTTGCACAATCTGTGCGCCAACCTCTCGCAATCGTGTCGCCATGCGTGTGGCAACATTGCCTGAGCCTATGAAACTTACTCTGAGCATTGTGCAGGGTTAAATCGGCCTATGTGGACTCTTTCCCAAAGGAGTTTTTCGGTGTTCTGCGGTTTGCGGTCTTCGTTTGGCATGCCGAGAGCCAAGATGCAGAGCGGTTGTACTTGTTCGGGCAATCCGAGAATTTCTTGTACGATTTCCTCGGCGGGAGTCCCGTCTGCCGATAGTCGTCCATTTACTTCAATCCAGCATGAGCCAACGCCTAAATCTTTGGCTTGAAGCATCATATAAGCAGCAGCAATGGCGGAGTCCTCAATCCATGTTTCAGCTTCGGTCACATCGCAACATACCACTATGGCAAGAGTGCATTTTTTTACGGGCATGGCACCTGATGTTTTGCATTCGCTCAGTTGCGCAAGAGTGTCCTTATTGTCAACTGCAATAAAATGCCACGCACGTTTATTTTTTCCGGTGGGGGAAAGGAGTCCGGCTTCAAGAATTGTTTTTACTACTTCAGGGTCTAATGTTTGCCCTGTATATTGGCGGATGCTTCTGCGTTCCACTAAGAGTTGGTGTAAGTTTGTCATATTGTTACGGATAAGTTTATTCGTTGATAAAACATGAAATCATTGGTGTCGGCAAAATGGAAATCAAATTCAGCTTTAAGTTTAACGAGATTTCTATATTGTAAAATTAGGCATGATACTTGTGTGCGATTATACCATTTTGATGAGTAATATGGCTCGCCTTCATGTAATTGCGCGCCAAATTTAGAGTATAACGGAAACAGTGGCTTGTTGCCTGCCCAAGTTGTATTTTTTAATGTAAAACGCCAAAAAGTTGCGTCAAGTTCACATCGAGCACCCATTGCGGTCAGCCAGTTGCAATTCCCTCTGTCGCGGGTAAGCGATGTTAAAAATCCCACCCGTAACGATAGATTATGCCAATTGTTCCACGGCTTCAGCAATGGCTTGAAATCAACTCCAATAAATGGGTTTACAACAATGTTGTCAACCACAAATTGATTGACCGGGGCGTTTTTGACTTTAGCCAAGTGGTTTAGCATTGCAGTGCCGCCACAGAGAAATATTTTTTGAGGGTTTTGCCATTCTCCTTGTCCGATTATGCTGAATGCTTCGCGGCGAGTTTTGCTTTGCATTCCTCGCCAATCCACGATAAATTCAAAGAATCCGTTGTTATCGACTATTTGAAATAGTGCACCGCGAAGATTGTGTTGGAAATAACTCAGGGAATCGCTCACAAGGTATTCGGGCAGTTGGCGCACTAACTGAGTGCGAGGGAACATACCTAAAGAGCCTCGTAACTTTTTCGATTCAAAACGATAATAAAGTGTGGGTGAAATTTTATAGTTGTCCCATTCTGCACCTATCGGTTGAGTCCATACCACGCCACCCATTATTTTATGCTGTCCGTCGTTGAGGGATAGGCCTATTTCCGGTGCTAAGCGAGTTAAGAAATATGTTTCGGCGGCAGTGTGGCGAGCATTTCCTTCGCGATTGTCGAATATTGTTGAAAATTCGCCTCCCCACTCAAATTTTTGAGCGTATGAAATCTGAGTTGAGGAAATCAAGCATAGAATTAAAAGTACTTTTCGACCGAATTTGATTCGGGAACAAATGAAGTATATAATAATCGCAATTGCAGAGCCAATCAATGCTCCTCCTAACAAATCAGACGGATAATGTACGCCCAAATATAATCTTGAAATGCTTATAATGGCGGCCCACAGGTAGATGAATATTGTCATTCTCCTATTGCGAAAAACAAGAGATAAAAATGTTGCTAATGCAAACGTGTTGGCAGCATGGCATGAAGGGAAGCTATATGAACCCGGGGCATAGCCGTTAACGGTTTGAATCAACGGATTAATCGGATTCTCGGGTGAGCATGGACGCAAACGTTCAACCGCGGGGCGAATCCAAGAGGCGCAGGCTTGGTCAGTCAATGTAATGACTGCTGCAATTCCCAATATATATACGATAGTCCTACGCCAACCGCAACGCCACAACATTAAGCCAACGAGTAAAATATAAAGCGGTATCCATGTCCACTTTCCCGTGATAGTCATCATTACAGTATCAGCCCATTGGGAGTGGTGTCCGTTTATGAAGAACAGAATGTTATGATCGAGTTGTTCAAGCATTTTTGGCGTATTTAACTGAAGGTTTGAAAAAGAAGATTGCGCATAAAGCAATTGCGGCAAGGACTCCTATGGCAACTCCATAAACGGAATGCTCATTGGTGAAAATTCCAAAACCTCCTTGTGATGTGGGGGCAACAAACATATAGCTTACGCATATTGCCGTCATAAACATTGCCGGGAGCAAGGTTATCCAAAAAACTTTGCCGTTTTTT
Organism: Bacteroidales bacterium; assembly: GCA_015061005.1. Lineage (GTDB taxonomy): Bacteria > Bacteroidota > Bacteroidia > Bacteroidales > Muribaculaceae > UBA3263. The sequence continues at coordinate 104,978 of SUXJ01000007.1, read as the reverse complement.
CTCAGGTATACCGTGCACGCCCATAAAGTAAATACCGACAAGGTTTGATTGAACCATGCGAAATATCGCCAAATAACTTCAAACTGCTTGGGTGATGCTGCAAAATATGTTAATATAGCCGCCACTAAAAACAAAGGCAGACCGATGATTAATCTCTTCGATGTCGGTTTTTGATCGATTTTGAAAATGTCGGCTGAAATAAGCCGGGCAGATCGAAGAGCTGTGTCACCTGTAGTAATAGGAGCAGCCACAACTCCGATTATCGCTAAAATACCGCCTAATGTGCCTAACCAATTGATGGATATTTCGCGAACAAGAGTGCCGGCAGAGTTTCCTTCGGTTGACATATAATGTGCCAATTCTTGATACCCGCCTGTAAACGCGATTGCTGCAGCTGCCCAAATAAGGGCCACAATTCCTTCAGCAACCATTGCCCCGTAAAAAACCGGACGAGCTAATTTCTCATTTTTCAGGCAACGAGCCATCATTGGGCTTTGTGTTGCATGAAAGCCTGATATTGCACCGCAAGCAATGCTAACAAACATCATCGGGAAAATCGGCATTGAATCTGCATCTGCCCTGCGGTTATGTAGTCCATCGGCAATGCCGTCGGGGATTGTCACGTCCCCGAAAATGAATATGGTCAAGATTCCAACGGCCATAAAAAGTAATGTAAAGCCAAAAATAGGATATGCTTTACCGATTAGCTTGTCGACCGGTACAATTGTGGCAAATACGTAATAAATGAAGATGATTAGAATCCATAGAGTGCTGTTGCTCCAAAAGCTGTTGGCATCGAACATTCCCGCTATGATTGTTGAGGGGCTGACAACAAAAACTGCCGTAACCAATAGCAGCAATCCGATGCAAAAAATACGCATAACAGCTTTTATCTTGTTCCCTAATTCCGTGCCGACTATTTCCGGCAGAGAGGCTCCGTTGGACCTTAATGAAATCATTGCGGAGATATAGTCATGAACCGCACCGGCAAAAATTGTTCCTATTGCTATCCAAATAAAAGCCGCAGGACCATACATAATTCCCATTATTGCGCCGAAAATCGGACCCAATCCGGCAATATTGAGAAACTGAATGAGAAATACTTTCCAAGTTGGCAGAACCACGAAGTCTACTCCGTCGGGGTGTTCAACTGCCGGAGTTAACTTTTGAGTGTTTACACCGAATACTTTTGCGGTTATGCCTCCATAGAAAATATAGCCGCCGATGAGTACTGCAAATGCTATTAGGAATGTTGTCATTTCATTTCAATACTAATGACTTGGTTGGCCATACGTTTTAGGGTGATTGGCGCCTGTTTGATTTTCTTTTCCAAAGAGAGAATTGCGTTAGCGGTATTTGAATCGTCTTGTTTGAAATTCATGCGCAATTCTTCCAATCTGTGTGAGTCTGCGTTGGCTTCGTTTTGAGCATCAATATACGCTTCCATTAAGCGACGCGCTTGAGGAGATTTGAAGTCTGACCATCGGGTATATACTTTTCCGTTCGGAAATGCAAAAATGAAATCCGGTTCATCGTTTGATTGAGCTACATCGCTGATATTGGCAATCTTATGCAGTATTGCGGTGTAGTCCTCGTTTGGTCGATGAGTCTCTGCGATAGACGCAAGCTTGGCGCGATTACTTAGGTTCTTATCATCAACGTTGATATTAATTCTGACTGCATTTGGAATGAATACATAGACTGTTATCAAGTCGCCCAATTTGTTGCGGTCAGTGGCAAACCAACCAATCCCCGTTTCCTCGTCTATTGCCAACATATAGTCATCGTAGGGTGAGTTATAAGGCATGCCAAGATTAAGCGGTGAAGCATAGTCTTCCCGATCATTGCGTGTCATGTAGATATCAAGCCCGCCCAGAGAATCTTCGCCATCTGTTGCATAATAGAGCGTTATGCCATCAGACAATAGGAATGGAAAGTTCGCGGTTCCGCCGTGATTTAATATGTCGCTTAGCATTGTTGGCTCTTCCCATGAACCGTCTGTGAATTTTCTCGCTTGCATGAGTCCGTCGGTTCCGCCCCATATCATCAAATTGCAGTCTTGAGTCAGATATACAACAGTGGAGTCAGCGGCTTTTTCTGCTCCAACTTCTTCCGGGCTTGCCAAGACCCCGGCCGAAGATGCCATTCTGTAGTGTCGGAAAAAGTCATCTCGATTAAGCGTCAGTGAGTCAATAACAATTATATCCTCAACGCGTTGAATCATTTCGCTCATTCTTTCCACTCTCTGTTCGATGCTGTCAATGGTTTCGACCGTTACTCCTTTTTTAAGCTTTCTGAGTTCTGCGATCTTTTCCTTCGCCAAGTCCGTGTTGTAGCCATTGAAAGCTTCATTTACTTGTTCAATTAGTTCTTCGGCAGTCGGTTTCTTATTGCGTGTGGATCGCGCATGAGCCGTGACATTCACGGTCATTAATGTCATTATGAGAATCGGAATAATTTTATTCATCAATCCTAAGGTTTAAGGTTTTCTAACGGCAAATTTATGAAAAAAATCTGTGATTTTCTCAATTTTCGGGTGTAGCTTGCAATTTATATGGTATTGAATTCGTTATTATCGAGTATGGCAAAAGTCCGCATGATATTTTTTGGGACGCTCGTAACGATTGTTGCGAGTTTGTTTGTGTCGTGTTCGGCAAAAAAGAATACGGCAGCGAGCCGTAATTATCAAGCTTTTATAACCCGTTACAATGTTTATTTTAATGGCAATGAACATTTCAAAGAAACGTTGGCGGATATGGAGCGAAAGTATGAGGACGACTATACGGATTTTTTATTCCCTCATCCAGCCGAGGCAAAAGGGGTTTCTCAAGTACCTCAGCCATCAGGTGATTTTACGCGTTCCATTGAGAAGGCTCAGAAGGCCATTCAGCTTCATAGCATAAAAAAGAAGCCCAAGCGCAAAGGGGGAAGACAAAGTGAGGCTTATAAGCAATGGTTAAAACGGGAAGAATACAACCCGTTTATCCACAATGCTTGGCTAATGATGGCTAAAAGTCAGTATCTCAATGGGGATTTTTCCGGTGCTGCAGCCACGTTCTATTATATTTCAATGCATTTTACGTGGTTGCCTGAAGTTGTTGTTGAAGCGCAACTTTGGCAAGCCAGATCCTATATAGCATTTGATTGGGCAAACGAGGCTGAAGCCGTATTCCAACGCATTAAACCTGAACAGCTCACAACGGGAAATCTAAAGGCTTTATATGATTTTGTGGAGGCAGACTTGGCACTGCGTCGCAAGCAATATGCAGAGGCGATTGAGCCACTTAAGAGAACCATTAAGCGCACCTCGGGGGCGCAGAAGGTGCGTCTCAATTTTCTCTTAGGGCAATGTTTGGCCCGCGAGGGGAGAAAGGAAGAGGCTTATAAAGCCTTTTCCAAGGCCGCTGCAGGGGGAGGCACTACGTACCGCACAAAACTTAATGCACGCATAAAGCAAAGTGAAGTATATGCCGGTACAAAAATCGAGCCGGAAATCAGATCTTTGAAAAAAATGACTCGTTTTGGACGAAATAAGAAATATTTAGACCAGATTTATTATGCCATAGGCAATTTATATTTGAGTAGAGGAGATACGGCTAATGCAATTGAAAATTACGTGTTGGCAGCGGAAAAATCTGAACGTAACGGCATTGAGAAAGCCATTAATAATATAACTCTCGGTCAAATCTATTTTGCACAAGGGCGTTATGACCTTGCTCAACCGCGTTTTTCAGAGGCTATGCCGCAATTGCCGGAATCGTTTGCCGATTATGCATTGCTTAAGAAACGCTCTGATGTACTCGATGAATTGGCAGTATATTCCCAGAATGTGGTGCTTCAAGATTCATTGCTGTATTTGTCGGAACTTCCTGAGGAAAAACAACTTGAAATAATCAATAAAATTATTGAGGAACTGAAGAAAAAGGAAGAAGCAGAAGCCGAAGAAGCCGCACGGGCAGAATATGAGGCGGAAGTTGCCGCAAATAGAGGCGGAGATGTTGATGATAATGCTCCTGCCGAATTTCAAATGCCAAATAGTGACGATTCTTGGTATTTCTATAATCCCGCCACGGTCTCGGCAGGGCGAACAGCATTCCAGCGATTGTGGGGTTCACGTAAATTGGAAGACGATTGGCGCAGGCGTAACAAATCATCTTTTTCTTTCAGTGATTTCTCTGAAACGGAAGAAGAAACTAATTCGGACGAAATGGAGTCTGATGTAGGCGTTGAAGCTGTTTCGGAACTTTCTGAAGAAGAAGCCAAGGCTGAAGAGGAGGCTGCAGAACGTGCCCAAGATCCACATTTCCCCGAATATTATCTTGCGCAAATCCCTAAAACCGATGAAGATAAGGCAACGGCTCACGATATTATTCAAGAAGGATTGTATACTATGGGCTCAATTCTTAAAGATAAACTCGAGGATTTCACTGCCGCTCAAATCGAGTGGGCAAAACTGCTTGATAAATATCCCGATAATGTTTATAGGCTTGACGTTTACTACAATTTATATATATTGCATATAAGACTTGGTCGAACGGATGAGGCGGAAAAATGGCGTCAACTAATTTTGAGCGATTTCCCCGATTCGAAGTATGGTGTGGCACTTCAAGATCCGAATTATATTGAAAATCTCAGACAAATGCCCGCTGCTCAGCAAGCCATGTATGAAACCGCATATCAGGCATATTTGGATAATGATAATGAGAAAGTGCATTGGTCTTATGAGGAGATGATGCGCAAATATCCCGTTAGTGATATCATGCCAAAATTCATGTTCTTACATGCGCTTGCCTACGTTACCGAGAAGAAACCCGAGGAATTTAATGCTACGTTACGTGAACTCCTTGAGCGTTATCCCGAAACTGATATCACACCAATTGCATCTGCATATCTTAAGGGAATGTCTGCGGGACGTCAACTCAATGAAGGAGTTAGTAATACTAGCGGTATGCTTTGGGATATAGCATTAAATGCGTCGGGCGATTCAACTAATGTTGCCGGCGATTCGGGACTGGCGTTTGAATTTAATCCCGATGTGCCTCATCTGTTGGTCCTTGCTTATTCCACTGAGGAGGTTAACCCTAAGGAACTTCTTTTCCAAATAGCACGTCATAATTTCAACACATTTGTGGTAAAAGACTTTGATCTTGAACAGATGAATTTTGGCAGACTTGGAATGTTGTTGGTTAAGAGTTTTGATGACCTTGCTGATGCTGAGCATTATCGCACACTTCTCGGACGCTCAAGTATATACACCTTGCCGCCTTCGGTAACTCCGGTAATAATCTCGGAAGATGATTTCAATATCCTGCTTTCCGGAGGACGCACTCTTGAGGAGTATTTCCGTGCAGCCTCTGAAGAGTCGTTTGAGAACACTGAGGACATGTATATACCGGACACCTCTGAAGATTTTGAACAACAAGAAGTGGGTGATTCGGTTGATTATGAGTAGGGTTATTTTTTGATTAAGCGCGGCAAGGTTCGGCAGAGATTCAAAAAAAATCCGTAACTTTGCAGAATAACATTATGGATTATGCTTATAACATCTGCAAAATTTGAAATCAGTAATAGCAACGTGGCTAAATGTCCGGCTACCGAGCGCCATGAATATGCGTTTATCGGCAGAAGTAATGTCGGTAAGTCGTCCTTGATTAATATGTTGACCGGTAAAAAGAAGTTGGCTATGACGTCGGCGTCTCCCGGTAAAACCACTTTAATAAATCATTTCTTGATTAATGGCAGTTGGTATATTGTTGACTTGCCCGGATATGGTTATGCTCGTCGCAGTAAAGCCGATCGCGAAAAGCTTCAGCGCATAATAGAAGACTATATTTTAGAGCGTGCGCAGATGACCTCTTTGTTTGTTTTGGTCGATTCTCGTCTTGAGCCGCAAAAGATTGATCTTGAATTCATGGAGTGGCTCGGCGAAAATGCCGTTCCTTTCTCAATCATCTTCACTAAAGTTGATAAACTGAGTAAAGGGGCTGCTGTTGCTAATGTAGAATCATATAAGAAACAACTCTTGAAACAATGGGAGGAGTTGCCTCCGATTTTCGTGACCTCATCAGAAACGGGTCAAGGTCGAGAAGAAATACTTGATTATATTGATGAGATGAATAATCTCCCCGTTTTAACAACTTTTGATTCTCAGCAATGAAATCCATAACATCAGATTTAGCCAAGCGCATTGGCCGCGATAAAAAAGCCACAGAAACTCTGCTTCAGGCTCTTGGACAAGCCTTGCGCCGTCATTGTGGGGAGTTAGATACCGTTGCGATTCCTTCGTTCGGTAATTTCGTGGCAGTGAAGCATCGGGAGCAGATAGTGGTAGATCATGCCTCCGGTTCTCGACTTCTGTTGCCTCCGGAAGTGGAACTGACGTTCTGTCCCGGCGGAAAACTTCGAAAATTGGCAAATCGTAATCTTGAAGACTGAGCGTTATGGATAGGATTATTATTTTGTCAGAACTTGGGAAGTCCATTGCGGAATTGACAGAATGTTCTGTCGCCGATGCGGAAAATTTTGTGCGCGAGTTATTCATGCTTGCGGCGGAACGGTTAGAATCTGACGGAGAGGTATTAATACCTGAGGTTGGATCTTTTAAGGTGACCGGAGATTCGATTGAATTTGCTCCGGATGCCGATTTGGCTGCTGCTGTTAACGCTCCGTTTTCAGCGTTTGAAGCCGTGGAATTGCCGGACGATTTTGAACTTGATGATGAGTCTCATTCAGAAGATGAATCTGAAGTGCATATAGGGAAGAATATGGAGTCTGAGGCTCCATTATTGGAACAAGAATGCGAATCCGATCGTGTTACTGAGCAGCAGGATTTTACTGCCGAAGTAGAGCCTTCAGTTGAATTGGAAATGTATGAAGAACCGGACTCGAGTTATGCCGGTGTAGCTCAAACGGAAAATGATGTAGAATCAGATTCAAATGTTAAACGCAATTCATTTGGTTGGATTGCATGGTTAGTAGCTTGTGTGGTGTGCTTTATTTCCGGATGGTATTTTGGTAGCAGAAATGTTATTTTGGCACCATCTGAATCTGTTTCTGATGAAGTATGCGAAATGAGTGAACCTATTAACATTGAAACCGAAGGGGATGAAGTAGAACTCTTAGCAGATTTGGAGCAGGAAATTGTGCTCGAACCCGAGCCGGAACCTATTGTTGTAGTCACTGATACTATTGTGCCCGGTAGATTCTTGACCACCATGGCTCGTCAACATTATGGTCAGATGGATTATTGGGTATATATTTATGAGGAAAATGCCGATAGCCTTGGTCATCCCGATAGGCTTGGCGCCGGTACAGTTGTGGTTATACCGCCTGCCGAGAAATATGGCCTTGTTGCCGGTGATGATGTTAAAATTCGTGAAGCATCACGGCTGGCTCGTGAAATTTATCAGCGGTTTAACTGATAAAAATTTAAAACAACAATAATTAACAAACCTTTTTGGCCGATTTATTTGTTAAATAGTTAATTTTGCACCGCAAAAAACTAAATGACAAATAAAGCAATTTTCTAATACTCTTTTTATGGGCGAATCTGTCAATATCCGCGAGCTAAATGAATTGGTAGCCGCAAAAAGTAATTTTATAGACATGATCGTCAAGGGCATGGATCAGACAATTGTTGGCCAAAAGCACCTTGTTGAATCTCTACTTATTGCACTTTTAAGTAACGGTCATATTCTCTTGGAGGGTGTGCCCGGTTTGGCAAAGACATTAGCGATTAAAACCTTGAGTCAGTTGATTGATGCAAACTATAGTCGCATTCAATTTACTCCGGACTTGCTCCCTGCCGACGTGATTGGCACGATGGTTTATTCTGTGAAAAATGAAACTTTTCAGGTTAAGCGCGGCCCGATTTTTGCGAACTTTGTGCTTGCCGATGAAATAAACCGTGCTCCGGCTAAGGTTCAAAGTGCACTTCTTGAGGCAATGCAGGAACGTCAGGTAACGATTGGAGATAATTCATTCAAACTCGACGAACCATTCCTTGTGATGGCGACTCAGAACCCGATTGAACAAGAAGGCACATATCCTCTGCCGGAAGCGCAAGTGGACCGTTTCTTGCTCAAGGTAGTCATTGGATATCCGACTCGCGAAGATGAGAAATTGATTATTCGTCAGAATATTTCGCCGGTGAAGACAGATGTGCGTCCGTTGATTCGTCCTGAAGAAGTCTTGGATGCTCAGCAAACGGTAGCTCAAATATATATTGATGAAAAGATTGAGCGTTACATTGTTGATATCGTTTTTGCAACACGTTTCCCGTCAGACTATGGTCTTGATGATTTGACCGGAATTATTTCTTTCGGAGCATCGCCGCGTGCATCAATCTCGTTGGCTAAGGCTGCGCGAGCTTATGCTTTCTTGCAGCATAGAGGTTTCGTAGTCCCTGAAGATGTTCGTGCGGTATGTCACGACGTATTGCGTCACCGTATTGGTCTGTCATACGAAGCCGAGGCTAATAATATCACCACTGACGAGATTATATCCAATATACTTGACCGAGTTCAAGTACCCTAATCGCTTCGCTAATTTTTTTGAGTAATGGATGCCAACGAACTTCTTAAGAAAGTCCGCAGGATTGAAATTAAGACCAAGGGATTGTCGCGCAATATTTTTGCGGGAGAGTACCATTCGGCCTTTAAAGGGCGTGGCATGACATTTAGCGAAGTGCGTGAATATCAGTATGGCGACGATATTCGCGATATTGATTGGAACGTTACGGCGCGTCAAAATCACCCCTACGTAAAGGTCTACGAGGAGGAGCGAGAGTTGACTATGATGCTTCTGATTGATGTCAGCGGAAGCCGTTTGTTTGGAGCGGTTGGCGAGCAAAAACGGGAAATGATTGCGGAGATAGCAGCGACTTTGGCGTTCTCTGCTTCGCAAAACAATGACAAAATCGGAGTAATCTTTTTCTCCTCTAAGATCGAGAAGTTCATACCTCCGAAGAAGGGTATGCGTCATATCCTGTATATCATTCGTGAGTTATTGGATTTCCAACCGGAAAATATGGGAACTAATATCGGGGAGGCTTTGAGGTATTTAAGCGATGTTTTAAAGAAGCGCTGCACAGCGTTCCTAATCAGCGACTTTATTGACTCATCTGATTACTATCAACCCATGTCAATTGCCTCCCGAAAGCATGATGTTACTGCAATTCAAGTCTATGATAAGCGAGATACTCAGCTGCCCTCGATAGGTTTGATACGTTTGAATGACTTGGAGAGCGGTGAGGAATGCTGGGTTGACACTTCTTCAAAGAAGGTTCGCAACGCGTACTCCAGATGGTGGTATGAACGTCAGCAAGTGATGACTTACACTTTGTCAAGGTGTCATGTTGATTGTGCAAGTGTGGCAACTGATGAAGATTATGTTAAAGCGTTGATGGGAATGTTTCATCATCGCGGCATAAAGTAGTTGAACCTATGAAAAGATTGAAATTTATATTGTCATTAGTGCTCATTTGTGTGTGCTCCGCTTTTGCGCATGATGTGAAAGTTACAGCCACAATAGACTCTGTTGAAACCGTTCAGGGTAAGTTGCGCAAGATTGATGTGACGGTTTTGCAATCGCCCGATGTCACTCTTGAGTGGAGCGTAAAAGAGCAACAAGACAAGAACGTGATTCAAGAGTTATTTCCGAGCATAGAAATCCGCAATATTTCAAGCATTGATACTATGCTCTCCGGCGACAAAATGGAATTACGCAGAAGCTTGCTCATTCAGCCGTGGGATTCCGGAGAGTATGTAATACCCGGGCTCTTTTTGACCGCTAATCTTGATACTTTTCGTTCAAACAGTATTGTACTAAAAGTCCTTCCGGCTTATACCGACACAATGACGACGATTGACACCAAGGCGTATATGCCTGTTGTGGATCAAGAACGTCATTTCTTTGATTGGGTGCCCGATTGGTTGTATTATAATTGGTGGATATTTGTAATCTGTATTGCCTTAATCGTTGGTGGTATTTTAGCATATCTGATTTTCAGCAAAAAACTCATTACTCGGATGAGAATGCCATTAGTGAAAGTCATACCGCCTTATGAAAAAGCAATAGGGCGACTCAATGAACTGCGTGAGCGTAATTTGTGTGAAAAGGGTCAAGAAAAACAATATTACACCATACTGACCGAAATTTTGCGTGAATATCTCGAAGGTAGATTCGGTATTTATGCTATGGAAATGACAACCCCTCAAATCAAACGTGCGGTTTATGCCGCAGTTCCGGCAAAAACAGCGTCAAAACTCATGAGTGAGATTCTTGAAATGGCAGACTACGTTAAGTTTGCCCGTATGAGACCGCTCCCCGAGGATAATATGCGTGCATATAATCAAGCAGTAACCTTTGTTGAGGATACGAAGCCTGAACCTCAAATCCAAGAAAAGGAGGTTAAGAAATGATTGGACAGGAATTTATGCATCCGGAGGCCTTGTGGTTGTTGCTGTTGCTCATACCATTGATTGCATGGTATGTGGTGAGCCGACATAAGGAACCGACGATGGGTGTTTCATCTACCAAGCCTTTTGCCAACGTTAGTGCCGGTTGGAAGCTATGGCTTCGGCACGTTCTGTTTGCAATGAGATGTGGAGCGATAGCTTGCCTTATAATTGTTATCGCTCGCCCAATGAACTTTGATTCATGGAGTAAGAGTCACGTTGAAGGCACTGACATTCTTTTGGCTCTTGACATATCCGAGTCAATGCTTGCTGCTGACCTTGATCGAAAAAACAATCGTTTGGAAGTCGCAAAGAAGATGGCGAGTCAATTCGTAGAAGCTCGTCAAAATGACAATATGGGTCTTGTGCTCTTTGCCGGAGAAAGTTATTCCGCGGTCCCGCTCACATCGGATAGAGCATTATTGATGAATTATCTTAATGCTGTTAACGTTAGGCAGATACGTGCAAACGGCACTGCTATTGGTGATGGAATAGCTTCTGCGATTAATCGTATTAAAGATGGTATTGCCAAAAGTAAGAGTATAATTCTTATTACTGATGGCACTAACAATACCGGAATTGTTGCCCCGGAGACAGCAGCAGAGATTGCGCGTGAATTAGATATTAAAATCTATACGATTGGAGTTGGAGCCAATAAGACGCAAGAAGTTGCATATCTCGATGAGAAGGGCGCGTTTATTGGTGTGGCTCAAACTGATCCTGTTGATTTCACCTCTTTGCAAAATATTGCGTCAATGACCAACGGCAAATATTTTGCTGCAACGTCAGAAGGTGCATTACAAGACGTCTTTGCGGAAATCGACAAACTTGAAAAAACTAAGTTTGATGTGAAGAACTTTACTCATGCTGATGATGAGTATATGTTGTGGGCTTGGTTGGCTTTCGGACTGTTTGCTCTCCAATTATTGTTAAAGCTTACAATTGGTCGTTCAATTCCTTAACGAGTACTCTTTATGGTAAACTTTGCATATCCTCTACTTTTGTTACTGCTCATTGCAGTGCCTTTCTTTGCATTGCTCTATTGGTATGCTCGTTATCGTCGTCGTAAAATGTTGACACGTTTTGGGCGACAGGACTTATTGGAGACGTTAATGCCGGACGTGTCCAAGTATCTTCCAACGTTTAAAATTATAGTGGCACTCGCCGCGATAGCGGCAATGTCTATTATGTTAGCCCGACCTCGAACAAAAGGAAAAGTTATTGAGGAGGAATTACAAGGTATTGAGTTGATCGTGGCGGTCGACGTTTCTAATTCAATGCTCGCTTCGTCAACAGATGAATTGCGTGGGGCTTCTCGTTTGAAACGAGCCAAGTTTATTCTCAATTCGCTGATTTCTCGACTGAAAAATGACCGGATAGGGCTGATTGTTTTTGCCGGCGATGCTTTTACTCAACTGCCTCTCACTCCGGACTATATATCCGCGCGAATGTATCTGAATGAAATTTCCACCGGCATGGTTGGTAATCAGGGAACGGATATTGGTGCTGCTATTCAGCTTGCAATGAACTCTTTTAGTGGTGAACCGGATGTTGAGCGTTCAATAATTGTCATAACAGATGCTGAGGATCAAATTGGCGACGCCATGACTATGGCAAAGGTCGCCGCCGAGGAAGGTATACAAATAAATGTCGTTGGACTTGGTTCAGGTAAAGGAGCACAAATCCCGTTGGATAATTCATATAAGAATTTCTTGAAAGACGATTCAGGTCAAGTTGTAACTACATACTTGAATGAGGAATTGGCAAAGTCTATAGCAGAAGAGGGTGGTGGTATATACGTTAATGGTGCCTCCGGTTCTGCAATCAATGAACTCGTTACTCATTTGAGCGAAATGAAGACTGCTAATCTCGGCAAAGTCAATTATGGAACTAATGATGAACGCTTCCCGGTCTTTGCATGGATTGCTTTAATTTTTATCCTGTTGGATTGCTTGTTCTCGAATCGTAAAATCGGCTTCTTGCGTAAATATAATTTCTTTGGGAAGGGCTCAACTGTCGTTGCCATGCTACTCTGTGCCGGATTTAGTGCCTCAGCACAAGCACTTATGCCACCAATAGAGCCGAACGAGGACACGACCACTCGTAAGGAAAGAAAGTATGTTCGCGAAGGTAATGAGCAATTTACAGCCGGAAATTTTGGTGATGCGGAACTCTTATATTTAAATGCATTAGATGCTAATAATGAAAGTGAAGTTGCTAAATATAATCTTGCTCTAACACGGCTTATGCTTGACCCTCAAATGAGTGTTGCAACGAGTGATAGCAGCAAAGTGACTCCTCGAGAGCTCGCTTTGGATTCTTTTGCAGGTTTGGCAATGAATGCCAATGACCCGTTGGTAAAGGAATCGGCTGCATTTAATCTTGGTAACTTAATGTTCGAAGCATATCAGCAACAGAATCCACAAGCTCTTAATTTAGCACTTGATTGTTATAAGCGCGCATTGCGTGTGAATCCGACTAATGAGGAGGCACGCAGAAATATGCGCTATATCCAAAAACTGCTCGAACAGCAACAAAATAATAATCAACAAAGCCAAGATCAACAAAACGAGCAAAATCAAGAGCAGCAACAACAAGAACAACAGCAGCAGCAACAACAGCAGCAACAGCAACAACAGCAGGGCGGACAAGGCAGTCTGAGCCCTGAAACGAGAAAGCAAATTCTCAATGCTGTTGAGGCAAAAGATGCCGCTGCACGCAAAAAGAACCAAGTGCCACCCACTCCTCCGAGTAGAAGAGGAAATAATTGGTAATCACCGAACAATGATACGCAAAGCATATATATTAATCGTGTTTTTAGTGTGCGCTGTGACTACGGTTTTGGCGCAAACTTCCGTTGACGTCTCTGTGCCTCGAAAGGCTTATGCCGGTACTCCGTTCTCCATAACAATCGAAGTTACCAATCCGGATGGCGCAATTTCAACTCCCATATTGCCTGAACTTCAGGGTTGTAGAGTGCTTATGGATAATCCCTCTGTGTCCACTTCGCACCAGACCTATATTTTTAATGGGAATCGTCAGACAATACAGATGAAATCATATACTTTTACTGTATTAGCTGAAGCGGAAACTGTGGTCAAGGTGCCGTCTATTATTGTTAATATTGGTGGCAAAGAATTTTCAACTCAGCCTAAGCAATTTACCGTGAGTGCTCCCGATGCCAATAGCGGTCGACGCAATAATCAAAGCCCGTTTCCCGACCCCAATGATTTTTTTGGCGGATTTCCCTTTGATGAGCGTGATTATTATGATCAGGGACAATCTCAGCCACAGAATACCGGCGGACGAGATTCTTTTCATGACAATCCAAATGACTTGTTCATGAAGATTCATGTATCTGCAAATTCGGTTTATGAGCAGCAGCCCGTTAGATGCGATATTAAGGTATATTCAACGGCCCAGCAAATTGAAAACATAACGGCAACCGGTTTGCCCACGTTCGATGGGTGTTTGATTGAGCCTCTTGACCAGATTCAGAACATTCAGTGGAGAGAAGAAACCGTTAATGGTCGCAAGATGTATTCGGCTGTTATTTACAGCGCACTCCTTTATCCGCAACGTACCGGAGAGATTGAGCTCAAAGGGCTTGATTATAATCTGACGATTTATCGTGAGGTTGTTGTGCAGGATTTTATGTTCAATAGAGTTTATCCGGAGCGTAAGGAAATAGTTTTACGTCCTTCAGATGCCAAAATCAACGTTAAGCCTCTTCCGGAACCTCGTCCGGTTAATTTCTCGGGTGCTGTCGGACAATTTAACGCCAATGCCGAGTTGTTAAGTAGTTCATTTAAGACAAATGAAGCATCTAATGTCGTATACACTTTTACCGGAACGGGAAATATTAAATTCTTTAATGCTCCTCAAATTGATTTTCCGAATGAGTTTGAAGTTTATGAGCCGAATGTAACCACAAGTGCTCGAGTGGCAGGCTCTAATATGACAGGCACTCAAACTGTAGAATATACTTTTGTGCCTCAAAGTGTTGGAGATTTTCATATTGGCGATTTGAATTTTGTATATTTTAATCCTTCAACCGGTCAGTATGAAACTCAGATTGTGCAAGGCTTTGATATAAGCGTCGCGCAGGGGGCTTCTGTCAGCTCAGCTGCAGTTCCCGGTGTGAATAAGCGCGATATTCAAGCAAAGAATACTGATATCAGACATATCATGATGGGAGCCGACAATATTGCAGAGAGACCTTCTTATATTGCACAAAAATCATGGTATTGGGCTGCATATCCGATTACTCTTGCGTTTTTCGTGATTGGAATGTTTGCCTATGGGCGTGCGCGTCATGCTAATCCCGATGGAAGAAGGGTGAAAGCCGCAGGTAAGGTTGCTCGCAGAAGTTTGTCGAAAGCAGGTAAGTATTTGCGCGCAAAGCAATACGATGACTATTATGCCGAATTGCTTCGTGCCATGCAAGAATACCTTATCAGTAAATTGTCTCTTCCCGCATCTCAATTTAGTCGAGAAAAGGTTATAGATGCTCTTCAATCTCTCGGAGCTTCCGATGAATTGATTAAGCAAACGGTCAACATCATTGATGATTGCGAAATGGCTCGTTATTCGCCTCAAACTTCGGGGGGAGCCGAAAGCATATATGAATCAGCACGCGGTGTAATTGACGAAATTGAACGTCTTAAAGTTTGATTATTGTATATGAAAAAAATCTTATTTCTCATACTGACATTCTTCACTTTGTTGCCCGTTCGAGCCGGAGTCGTTGCAGAAGCTGACTCCGCGTATCTCAGCGATAAATATGATGATGCTGTGCGCTTGTATAGTCAAGCCATTGATGAATTAGGCCCCTCTGCCGAGAGATATTATAATCTCGGAAACGCGCATTACCGTCTTGGCAACTTAGGTGCAGCAATCTTGAATTATGAGCGAGCACTAAGATTGGACCCGAATAATAATGATATCAGAGAAAACTTGGATTTTGTGAACTCTAAGACAGTTGACAGAATTGAGACTCAGGAATCGTTTGTGGGTGCTATGACCGATAAAGTTGGTCGGTTAATGCCTCCTAATGCGTGGAGTATCATCGGGATAGTTTTCTTTGTGTTGACTCTGATCGGCGCAGTTATCTATTTCTTTGGTCAAGGAGTGATGATTCGTAAGGTTGGATTCTTTGGCGGAGGATTAACGCTGATGCTGTGTGTGGTCATTAACATTTTAGCATATCGAGAGGCGTCCAAAGCGACTGCGGATAATGAGGCAATAGTGATGGTTAAATCCGTTAATCTATCAACAACCCCGCGTACTCCCATGAATAGGAGTGAGGAAGCCTTGCTTCTTCATGAGGGAGCTAAGGTATATATTTTGACCTCAATCACGCCCGGAGATGAGACTTGGTATGATGTAATGGTTGATGATAGTCATCGAGCATGGATTCCAGCGAGCGCGATTGAGATTATTTAAATGCTTGATTATCTGAATTATGAGTCAAATATGTTTTATAACATATTTTTGCTTGGCTTTATAATTTTGTTATTAATGATATTCTGAGTAACTTTACCTCAAATATCATAAACTTTAACAAATCATTAACGCTTTACAATTATGAGCAAGACAATCACATTCAACGAACTGCGTCAACTTAAAGACAGCCTGCCTGATGGTTCGATGCACCGCATTGCCGACAAACTGAATATCACAGTACAAACCGTAAGGAACTATTTTGGCGGAACAAACTATGAATTTGGTAAGAATCTTGGCGTTCACATCGAACCGGGTCCCAATGGTGGCATCGTAGTTCTTGATGATACCACAATATACGACATGGCTATTGAAATTCTCGCCGAAAGCAATAAGTAAACAATTTTCTCATTCTTCTCTCTGCCTCTCTTTTTATGAATTCTGCCGACCAATCCAGAATGATAACTGTGGCGATTCATACGCTTAATCGAGCAACTGAATTGAAAACTCTTTTAGAGCGTGAAGGAATCGAGGTTTGTTTGCAAAATGTGAACTTATCTAATCCGGTAATGTCGGCAGGTGTGCGTGTGCGGATTTCAGAATCTGATTTGCCGTTGGCATTGCGCATTATTGAGAATCCTGAAATTTTTCAGATTGATGATATCGACGCTTCTATCAAGTCCGATAGAGTCATTCTTGTGCCGGTTGATTTTACTGAAAAGACACTTCATGCGGCCAAAGTTGCTTGTGCAATAGCTGCAACCCTTAATTCTAAAATAGTTCTTCTTCACTCCTTCCTTGTCCCACATACAAACCCTCTCACCGGAATAGGTGTGTCATTAAATGTCGGTGATTCATCCGGTGATATTGAGGACGCTGTAACGGCTGTTGAAATAGCGAAGATTGCGCGTGATAAAATGCGCAAGCTTGAAAAGGACTTGCGTTCTGAAATCAAACATGGGAATCTGCCCGTAGTGAAATATTCGTCGGTTTTGCTTGAAGGGGTTCCTGAAGAGTGTATTGGTCGATACGTGAAAGAGCACCCGGAAGTGAGTCTTTTAGTGATGGGTACGCGTGCCGCCGAGAAGAAATCTGCCGACATGGCCGGTAGTATTACTGCAGAAGTATTGGATAGTTGCCGAGTGCAAACCTTAACAGTGCCGGAGCAGAATACTCAGTTTGTGTCGCTCGAATCTGTTAAGAGTGTTGCGCTTGTTTCTCACATGGAACAAGAGGACTTCTTAGCGCTTGATGCGCTGCATCGCATATTGCCTAAGGAGCAAACCGACGTTGCCGTAAATATTGTTTGTATGCCAAATGATAGGTATTCGCGTGCCACAAATGATGCTGCACGTGATGCCTTGAAGGTGTATTTTAAAGAACACTTCCCAACTTATGAATTTACGATTACGGTACACGACAAAGCCAATCCCAAGTTGGAAACGGGTGATGTGGACTTAATTGTTGTGCCCAGTCGAAAGAAAAATATTCTTGCCCGTTTGTTCAACCCGGGAGCAGCTCATCGCATTTTGTTCCACACCGATGTGGCGCTTTTGGTTATCCCTGTCTGACGTCAGAAAATAGGGAGTTTGGAGGGAGAATCAACGAATTTGCTTTGGAATTCAGCATTTGACATGCATAACATCATTATTCCTTGAATAAGGGTGATGATTTCCCAAATTCCGCAAGTAACTACTGTAAGTAAAATGGTTAGCAGTCCGCCGGTTACCTTTCCAAGGTAAAAGTACTGAATTCCCAATCCTCCAAGGAATATGGCCAATAGTGCTGCTACTCCGCGACTTTTGCCTTGCGGGCCTGAAGCATCAAATGCGTTATTGCGATCATAACTGTTGCCGTAATAAGGCGGTGGGGGAGTCGGGATGTACTCAAGTTGGCAACCACAATTGCTGCAAAATTGAGCAGAATCAGGAAATTGGCGGTTACAATTCGTACAACGTTTCATAATATTTTCAATATAAGTATTCTTTGTTTCGCTTTAATACGCCGAGTGCACCGGCGGCGCCCTGAATTAAATATAACAATGCGCGGAAAAAATTAGCTTGCTTTGATTTGTGTAGCCGCCATGCTTTTATGGGGATACGTAAGAGCACGGTTTTAGGGTAGGTTAGGGCGATAACGCAACCATTCGCGAGCAAATTGCCTTTGGTCAGATGTGCTTTTGAACCGGTTGACGGGTGTTCGTGTTTGCAAACAGTAATCGGATAAAACCAACAATTCAAACCTCGTTTAATCGCGGTGTGGAGCAGCATTTCATCTTCTCCTCCATGAAATCGCGGTGAATTCAATCCCAATTCGGGGCAGGCTCGAAGCCATCCCGCAGTTGCCCTTCGAAAAGACAATTCAATCGATGCGATATTGTAGTTGGCAGGCAATTTAGCTTTTAGTTTGCATGCATTCTCCGGATAAATCGTATCTCCATGACGCAATGATTTGAACGTGATTAAATCTGTATCAAGTTCGTTTTCATACACCTCTCGTAATTTATTGATTCCATCTGTAAAAAAGAAAATGTCATCATCAGCTAATATAATTATATCTGAGGTGCAATATTTAATGGAATTATTTCGGTTGTGTGATAAGCCGATTCCGTCAAATCGATAGATTTTGATGTCAGGTCGCTGTAATTCTTCCGGTATGGGGGCTGATTCATGAGCTTGCCATGAAATAACGTATTTCACTCCGGGAATTTGGGGTAGGGTATTTGCTGCCAAACGCTTAATTCCATCCGGCTTATATGTTATAATGGCAATGTCAAGTGTAATCATAGGCGTGAGGTCCAGAATTCCAAAAATCTTTTCGCCACAATTTCGCACTCATTGTGCTTTTCTACAAATTTGCGGCTATTCTTGCCTCGTTCGGCTATTTCTTCGGGGTGAAGAACGATTTGCTCAATCGTATCGATTAATGCTTCAAGTTCAATAGGCGCATTGATAATCGGTCGATTGTCATACTCATGAATAAAGTCATAGTACTCCGGCTCCCCTCCGCTCACCACGTTCAGTCCGTAGGCCATGGCCATTAGTGCCGTAGTGGCAGGTGTGTAGCTGTAAATTTGATCTAAAACCACATGAGCTCCTTTTAGTAACTCTACGAATTCAGCATACGGACGATTCTCAACGATGACCAACTCTGCTCGTCCGGGATGTCGCTCAATCACTATCTTTGCCGCTTCTTCAAGCAAATCAGACCCTTTCATCAGTTTTCGGGTGCGGTCTCTGCCGAGAAACAGCTTTACGCATTCAATGTCGTTTGACAAATCGAGCGGTTCAAACCGAGAAATATCAATTGGTAGTCCTCCATAGGCCGCTTTTTCTGAGCCCAATTTGCGCTCCATGCCAAGTTGGTACTCATACAATACGGACACGGCTCCGCTTAATTCTGCAAATACTTCTTCTTGATAGCTCATCAACTCCGGAGAGTGCCATTCTGCCCATTTTTGGGGATTTGCAGCGTGCATTCTCGATGGTTCACTTCCTACATACCATTCGCTGTATTTCAATGGACAATCCGGCGCTGAAACCATGTCGAGATATGCAATATCGGTGCTCATCGCTGTCAGAAATATTCCGCCATTGTCTCGCTTGAGACGTTGAAACAGTGTGCGTAGCCGCTCAGGTCTTAATGATGCAAAATGTGGGTCGTGAAGAGCCACTATGTCAAACCCTTTCAGGTGACGACGCAGGTCTCCATACATCATGCGCCAATATAGCTCCAGTCCGCCCAACTTGCCGGCTTTGCGGCTCATGTCAATCTGTCGCTCGCAATCCATCCACGATGACCCCGACGACATTTGCGTAACTTCGCAGCCAAGTCGACGCAATCCGGTTGCCAATGTGCGATGACAGTTACTATAATCGCCCAGCAGAAGTATTTTAGGTGTATCGCTCATAATTCGCACCTCAAAATTACAAAATTTGTTGGAGGTGAACAAGAAAATTCTTAACTTTGCACTAACCAAATCAATTGCGATAGTAGCTCAGTTGGTAGAGCATCAGCTTCCCAAGCTGAGGGTCGCGGGTTCGAACCCCGTCTATCGCTCCCTCGCAAAGAGTATTCCCTAAAATGAGAAACGGCTTCGAAATCGAAGCCGTCAGTTTTTTTGTGGAGTATAGCGGACTCGAACCGCTCACCTCGACACTGCCAGTGTCGCGCTCTAGCCAGATGAGCTAATACCCCTTTAATCTGTTTTTGCGCTGCAAATTTACAATGATTTTTTCATTCATGCAAGTTTCCCGCAAAAAATTCTTATCTTAGCAGTCTGAAACCTTAATAATTTTTAGTTATATGTTGAAATTTATATCATGGAACGTCAACGGCATTCGTGCTTGTTGTGACAAAGGATTTAGAGATATTTTCCGTCAACTTGATGCCGATTTCTTCTGTCTGCAAGAAACCAAGATGCAAGCCGGGCAACTCGACTTGCAGTTTGAAGGCTATCAGTCATATTGGAACTATGCTGACAAAAAAGGATACTCCGGCACGGCTATCTTTACGCGTCACACTCCGCTTTCGGTCACATTTGGTATCGGCATCGACGAACATGACCATGAGGGTCGTGTAATTACTCTCGAAATGCCCGATTTCTACCTTATCACAGTCTATACTCCCAACTCGCAAGATGAACTCAAGCGCCTTGACTATCGTATGCGTTGGGAAGACGCTTTCTTAAGCTACGTAAAAAATCTCGATGAGCGAAAACCCGTCATAATTTGCGGGGACTTAAACGTGGCTCACCAAGAAATCGACCTTAAAAATCCGAAAACGAACCGCAAAAACCCCGGTTTTACCGACCAAGAGCGTGAAAAGTTCACCAACCTTTTGGCGGCAGGTTTCACCGACACTTTTCGCCACTTTTATCCCGACCAAGCCGACATATACTCATGGTGGTCCTATCGCTTCAAAGCACGCGAAAAGAACACCGGCTGGCGCATTGACTACTTTGTCGCTTCGGCAGCCCTAACACCACGCCTTCACGACGCTAAAATCCACACCGACATCTATGGTTCCGACCACTGCCCGGTAGAACTCACCCTCACCTGAATAATACACAAAATGCGCTCCAATGGGTCCGATATCAATCCTTTGGAGCGCAATTTTTATTTGTGGCAATTATTTATTATCCGCACTAAAATCATATCCCTGAATTCTGTCTTTATAAAGGATCCAGCCACTGGCGCTTTTATATGTCTCAACGGCTTCGGTTGGAACATATATCACTAATGACTCATGAGCAGTAGATTCGTAATCATAAGAGTCAAATATCCCAGGACCAGCATCAGAGATATAGGGCGGAGTCGTCGGTTTACAATAGAAACTTTTTAAGTGTTGACAATTGCCAAACGCACCTTCACCAATTTTAGTTACCGAATTTGGGATGCTGATGGTTTGTAGGCTTGAACAACCATCAAAGGCGCCTGTTTCTATTTCGGTTACGGAGTTTGGAATTGAGATGTTTTCTAAGCTACGGCACACACAAAATAAATACCCAGCAATCTTTGTTAAAGACTCCGGTAATATTATATTTTTGAGATTTGTACAACCGAAAAACGCATATACTTCAATTTCGGTTACGGAGTTAGGAATTGAGATGTTTTCCAAACCGGTGCTACCGAACGCTTTCTTACCAATCTTTGTTAAAGACTCCGGTAATATTATATTTTTGAGGCTTAAACAACCAAAAAAGGCGTCTGCTTCAATTTCGGTTACGGAGTTAGGAATTGAGATGTTTTCTAAGCTATAGCACTCACTAAATAAAGACTCAGCAATCTTAGTTAAAGACTCCGGTAATGTTATATTTTTGAGGCTATAACAACCATCAAAGGCGCCTGCTTCAATTTCGGTTACGGAGTTGGGAATTGTAATACTTTCCAAGCTATAGCACTCACTAAATAAAGACTCAGCAATCTTAGTTAAAGACTCCGGTAATATTATATTTTTGAGGCTTGAGCAACCATCAAACGCAGAGTCCCAAATTTCAGTTACCGAATTTGGGATGCTGATGGTTTGTAGGCTTGAACATCCATAGAACGCAGAGTACCCAATTATAGTTACCGAATTTGGGATGCTGATGTTTTGTAGGCTTGAACATTCTTCGAACGCATAGTACCCAATTTCAGTTACCGAATTCGGGATGCTGATGGTTTGTAGGCTTGAACATCTTTTGAACGCAGAGTGCTCAATTTCAGTTACCGAATTTGGGATGCTGATGGTTTGTAGGCTTGAACATCCACAGAACGCAAAGGACCCAATTTCAGTTACCGAATTTGGGATGCTGATTTGCTGCATGTTTTTACAACCATAAAATGCATTTTCTTCTATTTTTGTGATGCCATGAGGCAGTATAATTGATTCTAAGTCGTCTTGATCGTAAAATTGCTCTTTAATAATTGCTTTTATGTTAGCGGCGAAAGTCAGGACACAAATTGTTCCATCTTTTACGGAATGGTCTATAACTGAGGTTTTATACCAACTTTCTTTTGAGAAATCAATCAGGTATCCATCGGTTGTGGTGTAGTAGATTTCATTTGCGGCAGGTTCGGGGAGTCTTGTCGGATCTTGTTGGCTCGTAGAATTATTCGGGTCTTCGGGGTCGTCAAAGTTGCCATTATTGCAACTCACAATAATGATGCTCAACAGTGACATCATTAATAGTAACTTTTTCATTTATAATTGAATGATATAATTATTGATGAACAAAAAAGAGCGTTGAGTAAACGCTTTTCAGTTATGTATGTCAGCCGACCCTCTCGCTTTGCCCATGACCGGGCTTCTGCGGTGCGGTCTGCGCTGCAAAGGTAGTGAAAATATGTGAAAAGTGAAAACTGAAAGGTGAGAACAAAAGGGCGGCTCGGTCGGCGCAAGTTTCCCGGGCTTGCATCGGTGGAGCCACCTTGAGTTTTGCCGACCGCGGCCTGCCCGGCGGCGTGTTTGGAATGACCGGGACGGATCATTCACCCTCTTTTTTCCAATACGTCAAAGAACTCCATTGAACATTGCTGATGCAAAGTTACGAAGGGTTCGGAGGACAAAATCGTAGATTTTAGTGGAGAGTGGATAGTGAAAAGTGATGAGGGGTTGCAGATGTGAATAAAATGGAGTAACTTTGCAGTATTGAAAAAAAGAAAAATTTCTCTAATTAGGAAATGGAATTTTCAGCTAAGCAGATTGCAGATATTATAGGCGGTAGGGTTGAGGGAAATCCGGATGCGCCGCTGCAGACGTTTGATAAGATTGAAAGTGCCGGACCGAAGGCATTGACGTTTTTGTCTAATCCAAAGTATGCGTCGTTTCTCTATACGAGTAAGGCCGGTGCTGTGCTTATAGCAGAGGATTTTGTGCCGACTCAGCCGGTTGAAGTGACGCTGATTCGTGTGGCAGACCCTTATGCCGCATTGGCGCAACTAATGCGTATGGTCGATGAGCTGACTCGTCCGCGCCCTTGTGGAGTGGAGCAGCCGTCGTTTGTTGATGAGTCGGTGACAGTCCCTTCCGATGCCTATATCGGGGCATTTGCTTACGTAGGCAAAGGCGTGAAGTTGGGTGCCGGAGTGCAAATTCACCCTCAAGCGTATGTCGGTGCCGGAGTGACAATCGGAGACGGAACGGTGATTTATCCCGGAGTGAAGATTTATCATGGTTGCAAGATTGGCAATCGCTGCGTGATTCATGCCGGTGCGGTGATCGGAGCCGACGGATTCGGTTTTGCACCTATGGCAGATGGTACTTATAGCAAGATACCGCAGTTGGGTTACGTTGAAATTGATGACGACGTTGAAATCGGAGCGAATACCACGATTGACCGAGCCACTATGGGGCGCACTCACATTTCGCGCGGCACTAAACTCGACAATCTGATTCAGATAGCGCATAACGTTGAAGTGGGAGCCAACACCGTGATGGCATCGCAAGTGGGAGTGGCAGGGTCGGCTAAAATTGGCTCTAACTGCATGATAGGGGGTCAGGTTGGCATTGCCGGGCATATTACGGTTGGCGACAAAGTGAATGTTGGTGCGCAGACCGGAATTCCTTCATCGGTGCCCTCAGATAAGACGCTTATGGGCTATCCGGCAATTGATTCGTCGAAATGGCTGCGTCAATGCGTTTACCTTAATCGCCTACCGGATTTGTTTCAACGAGTTTCACAAATTGAGAAGAATATAAATAACAAATAAAAGATATTTAACTATGAAGCAAACAACACTTAAAAGCAGCTTCACCCTTTCGGGCAAGGGCCTTCATACCGGGCTCGAGATTTCTGCTGAATTTTGTCCGGCTCCTGAAGGTCACGGATATAAATTTCAGCGCGTTGATATGGAAGAACAGCCCATAGTGGATGCAGTTGCCGAGAATGTGAAGAGCACTAATCGAGGCACAGTTATCGGGCGCGGTGATGCTCTTATCGGAACTATTGAGCATTCATTGGCAGCCCTTTATGCTGCCGGCGTGGATAATGTGCTCATCAAGGTAAACGCTCCTGAGATGCCGATTCTTGACGGTTCCGCAAAAATGTTTGCAGAGGCGATTGAAGAGGTTGGCATTGAAGAACAGAGCGAAGAAAAAGAATTTTATGTAGTAAAGCAAAAAATTGAAGTTCGCGATGACTCAACCGGAGCCTCGATCGTTGTGCTTCCCGATGACGATTTTTCAATCGACACCATGGTGGCTTTCGATAGCCCTGTGCTTCCTAATCAATTTGCAAGCCTTGACGGTCTCGGTAATTTCAATTCGGAAATTGCAGGGAGCCGCACTTTTGTGTTCGTTCGCGAAATCAAACCCCTGCTTGATGCCAATCTGATTAAGGGCGGCGATTTGGATAACGCTATTGTCATTTACGATAGCCCAATGAGCCAAGAACGCCTTGACCACATTGCAGACTTGACAGGTGCGCCTCATACTGCAGTCGATGACTTTGGCTATCTCAATAATCGTCCGCTTGAGTATGATAACGAGCCGGCTCGCCATAAACTCCTTGACGTGCTTGGCGACCTTGCTCTTATCGGACGTCCTCTCAAGGGTCGCATAATCGCCACTCGTCCCGGCCATTCGCTTAACACTGCGTTAGCCAAGCTGATTCGCAAGGAATTAAAGCGTCAGGAAATTCAGGCTCCGATTTATAATCCCAATATCGAACCCGTTCTTGATGTGAACGCCATTCGCGAAAAATTACCCCATAGATATCCATTCTTGTTGGTTGACAAAGTAATTGAAATCGGCGAAAAACACATCGTGGGTGTTAAGAACGTAACAGGCAATGAGCCGTTCTTCCAAGGTCACTTCCCTCAGGAGCCTGTGATGCCCGGTGTGCTTCATATTGAGGCAATGGCTCAAACCGGCGGACTTTTAGTGCTCAGCAAAGTAGATGAACCCGAGCGTTATTCAACCTATTTCATGAAGATTGACAACGTGAAGTTCCGTCAGAAAGTTGTGCCCGGCGATACGCTCTTATTCCATGTGTCGTTCCTCACCGAAATGCGTCGTGGATGTGCAGTGATGAAGGGTTATGCATTTGTTGGTGAAAAGATTGTCACTGAATGCGAATTTATGGCTCAAATTGTAAAAAATAAGTAAGATATATGGTCAATCAACCTCTTGCAAGCATCCATCCTGATGCAAAAATAGCTGACGGAGTCATAATCGACCCGTTTGTATATGTCGCTGCCGATGTGGAGATTGGGGAGGGCACTCACTTGTTCCCCGGAGCTGTCGTTTTGGATGGTGCGCGAATTGGACGCAATTGTAAAATTCACCCCGGAGCTGTCATTGCCGGAGAACCTCAGGATCTGAAATTCAAAGGCGAGAAAACAACCGCACTTATCGGTGACAATACTACTATTCGTGAGTGTGCTACCGTTAACCGTGGCACGGCGTCAAAAGGTACCACAATAGTAGGCAGCAACTGTCTGATTATGGCATACAGCCATATTGCTCATGACTGTGTGATTGGTGATAATGTTATCTGTTCAAATGACTGTCAGGTTGCCGGTGAGGTAGTCATTGACCATCATGCAGTAATTGGTGGAGGGTCGCTTATTCATCAATTCTGCCATATTGGTGCGCATGTTATGATGCAGGGCGGCTCGCTTGTGAATAAGGATGTGCCTCCTTACATTATCTGTGCGCGTAATCCAATCTCTTATACGGGCATAAATTTTGTCGGGCTTCGACGTCGTGGGTTCACTCCTGAGCAAATTGCATCTTTGCAGGAAATATACCGCATTATTTTCAATAGTGATATGAACACCAGCGTGGCACTCGAGGCAGTTGAACAGCAAATTCCCGAATCAGATTTCCGTAATGAAATTGTAGAGTTTATTCGCAACTCTCAGCGCGGCATTCTTAAAGGTAACAATTACTGATTTTATCCGAATTGCATAATTAATAATGAGCGCGGCATCATTGCCGCGCTCATTATTTTATTATTACTTTAATAAAAAGCCTCACTGAGGATTTGGAAGAAACTCCGAATGACAGGATTTGAGTGCTCGCGAACCTTTGTAATCTGCCTTGGTGCCCGAAGGCACTTCCCCGAAGGGATGGAGCCCGCCATTGATTCGTTAAGCTTGTCTCGGGAGTTAAATAGGTTTGAAGAGTTTCCCAATCTGCTCAGTGAGGCAATTATGTTGTTAAAATAACAATCCGCTGATTGTTATTGTTTGTGCAGGAATATTATTCTGCGCATTTTGCCTTGATGAACTCGCGGTTCAGTCGGGCAATGTTGCTCAGAGAGATATTCTTGGGGCATTCAGCAGCGCATGCTCCGGTGTTGGTGCAGTTGCCAAAGCCGAGTTCGTCCATCTTGGCAACCATCTTGCGCGCACGCTGGGCGCGTTCCACTTGACCTTGAGGGAGCAGAGCAAATTGGCTGACTTTTGCGCTGACAAAGAGCATTGCAGAGCCGTTCTTACAAGCTGCTACGCAAGCGCCGCAACCAATGCATGTTGCTGAGTCCATGGCCATGTCTGCCGCTTCTTTCGAGATGGGCAGATTGTTGGCATCTTGAGCACCGCCGCAATTGAAGCTTACATAGCCGCCGGCTTGTTGAATCTTATCGAATGCGTTACGGTCAACGATGAGGTCCTTGATTACGGGGAATGCTGCAGAACGCCAAGGCTCAACTGTGATAACTTCGCCGTCTTTGAAACGACGCATGTAGAGTTGGCAGGTTGTAGCACCTGTAGCGGGGCCGTGGGGGTGTCCGTTGATGTAGAGTGAGCACATACCACAGATGCCTTCGCGACAGTCGCTGTCGAATGCAATAGGTTCTTCTTTCTTGGCAACGAGTTGTTCGTTGAGAATATCGAGGGTTTCAAGGAAAGAAGTGTCGGTGTCGGTCTCCACCGTGTAGTCCTTGAATCCGCCTTGAGCTTTAGGGCCGGCTTGACGCCAAACTCTAAGGGTTACGGTCATTTTTGACATATTCAGTTACTTATTTAAAGGTTGGTGAAGATTTATGACTTATAGTTACGTGTTTGCACTTTGATTGCTTCGTAGTGCAAAGGTTCCTTGATGAGAACGGGAGTTTTTTCATCGCTTCCTTGGTAGTCCCAACATGAAACGTAGAAGTAGTTTTCGTCATCACGCTTGGCTTCGCCTTCTTCTGTTTGGTATTCTTCACGGAAGTGGCCGCCACAGCTTTCGTTGCGGTTCAATGCATCGTTTGCCATGAGTTCGCCCATAATGATGAAGTCACGCAGACGGAATGCCTTGTCGAGCTCATTGTTATAGCCATCGCTGGTGCCGGGTACGAACAAGTCGGTTTCAAACACTTTGCGAATCTCTTTGAGTTTGGTGAGTGCGGTTTCGAGGCTTTCCTTGGTGCGAGCCATGCCAACGTATTCCCACATGATGTGGCCCAATTCCTTGTGGATTGAGTCAACTGAGCGAGAACCATTGATTTTCAAAAGACCTTCGTGGCGTGCAATACATTCTTCTTCCGCCTTAACGAACTCGGGGAGATCGGTTGAGGGACAGGGAACGGAGATTTGGTCAGAGAGGTAGTTCTGAATAGTGTAGGGGAGAACGAAGTAGCCGTCGGCCAAACCTTGCATGAGAGCAGATGCACCAAGACGATTTGCTCCGTGGTCGGAGAAGTTACATTCACCGATTGCGAAGAGACCCTTCAGAGAGGTTTGCAGTTCGTAGTCAACCCAGAGGCCACCCATTGTGTAGTGGATAGCGGGGAAGATCATCATCGGGTTGTAGTACTTCACGCCGTTGATTTCGTTACCGAGTTTGCCGGGGTTAACGTCGGTAATTTCTTCGTACATGTCGAAGAGGTTGCCGTAGCGCTGACGAACTGTGTCGATGCCGAGGCGGTTGATTGCTTCAGAGAAGTCAAGGAACACTGCCAAACCGGTATTGTTAACTCCAAAACCTTTGTCGCAACGTTCTTTTGCTGCACGAGATGCAACGTCGCGAGGCACGAGGTTGCCGAACGCGGGATAACGACGTTCGAGGTAGTAGTCACGTTCTTCTTCAGGAACATCGCTGCCTTTGATTTCGCCGCGCTGAAGTTTCTTCGCGGTTTCAATGTCCTTGGGAACCCAGATGCGACCGTCATTACGGAGTGATTCCGACATAAGGGTGAGTTTGGACTGTTGGTCACCGTGAACGGGAATACATGTGGGGTGAATCTGCACGAACGCGGGGTTTGCAAAATATGCACCTTTGCGGTATGCTGCGATTGCTGCGGAGCAGTTACAGCTCATTGCATTGGTCGAGAGGAAGTATGTGTTGCCATAACCACCGGTGGCAAGAACTACAGCGTGTGCTGCAAAGCGTTCGAACTTACCGGTAACAAGGTTTTTGGCAATGATACCGCGCGCACGGCCGTCAACCATGACAACGTCGTGCATTTCATAGCGATTGAAGCTTTTTACCTTTCCGAGCTCAATCTGGCGGTTAAGGCTTGAGTATGCACCGAGAAGCAGTTGCTGACCGGTTTGTCCCTTGGCATAGAATGTGCGGCTCACTTGAGCACCACCGAATGAACGGTTAGCGAGCAGACCACCGTATTCGCGTGCAAAAGGAACTCCTTGAGCCACGCATTGGTCAATAATATTATTAGACACTTCAGCCAAACGATAAACGTTTGCCTCGCGAGCACGATAGTCACCGCCCTTCACTGTGTCGTAGAACAAACGATAAACAGAGTCTCCGTCGTTCTGGTAATTTTTGGCCGCGTTGATACCACCCTGCGCTGCAATTGAGTGAGCGCGACGAGGTGAGTCTTGAATGCAGAAGTTGAGAACATTGAAGCCCATTTCTGCAAGAGTTGATGCTGCTGATGCGCCGGCGAGACCGGTTCCCACAATGATAACGCTCAACTTGCGCTTATTGGCAGGGTTAACCAGCTTCTGGTGGTCTTTATAGTTGGTCCACTTTTCAGCAACAGGACCTTCGGGAATTTTTGAATCGGCTGCGGGAATTTCCCAACCGTTTGCTGTTTTAGTCAGTTCCATATTGTTTGAAATTTAGTGGATTAGTTATTTTCAACGGGAGTTTCTGCGGTTGCGTTCTCTGCCTCGGGTGCTTCTTCGGCTTCGGGAGCAATCTCAGCTTTGTCAGCTTCTGCCGCAGTGTTTTCGGCTTCCGGTGTTGCGCATGCTTCAGTTTCGCAAGCGTCATCTTTGCAGCAAGACTTGAAGCAGCATTGAACTTCTGCAATCTTGGGAAGTTCATCATAAAGCGAACCTCTTGAAATTTGCATCATTTTTCCGTAGATTTCATTGCCCTTAACATTGAGCATTTGCAGTTTGCTTTCGATAGGAAGTGTTGCTGCCGCCTTTTCTTCAGTGCTGAGTTCATTATTGCTGAGGATAGCTTCACGCTCTCTTTCTGCTGCTTGAAGTTCAAGAACCACGTTTTCGAGTTCGTGTTCGTAGTGCTTGTTATACATTTCAGCATATTGTTGCATCAGGTCGGGGTCCTCAACATAGTACTTGTCCATTGCGCGTACGGTGAACACAACAGCTTGGATAGTGAACAGACCGATAACGATTGTAACCCATGCATTGCCGATGCACTTGATGCGAGGCAACCACGCTTGATTATTCCAACCAACACTCTGAAGCATTGACCAGAAACCGTGATTCATGTGGAACCAGAGGGCAACGAAGCCGATGATGTAGATAATAGGTGTCCATACTTGTTGGAATGCAAGTTGGATGAACAATGTGCCGGCTTGAGGCATAACTTCAACGCCGTTAACCGAATAAACCGAGCCAAGCACTTCCTGAGCTTGCATTTTTGCCCAGAACTGCACGAGGTGAACTACTAAGAAAGCCACCACTACGATGCCGAGCACGAGCATGTTTTGGCTTGACCATTCAACGCTCTTGGGAGTTGCGCTAATTTTGTAGCGATTGTTGCCGCGAGCTTTGCGGTTCTGAATGGTGAGAATTACTGCGTAGATGATGTGGATTACCATTAGCAGACCAAGGCCGGCTGAAGCAATCAAGGCATACCAATTTGCACCAAGGAAGATGCAGATTTCGTTGTATGCCGTTGGCCAGAATATGGCCACAGCATTCATCAACACGTGAAATGTGACAAACAAGACGAGGCAAATTCCGGTCAAAGCCATTACGAATTTCCTGCCTATGGATGATTTAAATAACCACATGGTAGAGTGTTGGGTGAAATTAGTTATGGAAATTAGTGAATTTTGTTGTTATTTATTGCTTGCAAAGGTACAAAAATAATTATAAATTAACAATTAATGCATGTTTTTTTTTAGGCTTCGCCGATAAGTTTCAAAAACTCTGTTTCTGTCAGCAGTGGGATGCCCAAAGAATTAGCTTTTTCCAGCTTTGACGGTCCCATGTTTTCGCCGGCAAGTATGGCAGTGGTTTTCTTTGAAATAGAACCAACATTTTTGCCTCCGTGAGATTCAATAATGGATTTATATTCATCACGGCTATGGTGAGTGAAAGTTCCGGAGATTACTATTGATTGACCGGCGAGTGCTTCAGAACTCAGCGTGTTTGTGTCCTGCCGAATTTCCATTTGTAATCCGGCGGCTTGTAGGCGCGATATGTTGTCGATATTGTTTTTGTCGGCAAAGTACTCAATTATGCCATCGGCAATTGTGGGACCGATATCCGGGATTGCAGTGAGTTCTTCGTGCGTCATGTTCATGAGATTGTTCATGTTTTTTACTGCGCGAGCAACCTTTTTGCTAACTGTTGCTCCTACGTTCGGAATGCTGAGTGCCGCCAATACTCTCTCAAATGGTGCGTGTTTTGATTCTTCTGCGCCTTCAATGACTCTTTGAGCGGAGCGTGGTCCGAAACCATCAAGAATAAGCAACTGTTCGGGTTTAAGATCATAGATGTCGGCTGTTGAGCGTACCAGTCCGCAGTCGAAGAGTTGTTTTGCGGTTTCGGCTCCGATGCCATCGATATTCATCATTTTCCGAGCTGCAAAATGCTCGATTCTGCCTATTATTTGAGGAGGACAGCCGTATTTGTTAGGGCATATTGTAGCCGCTTCGCCCGAGATTTTAATAAGCGGTGTGCCACACGCCGGGCAGTGTGTCACAAAGTCTATTGGCCGGGCATCTACTTGCCGATTCTTTTCGTCAACACCTGTAATTTTCGGAATTATTTCACCGCCTTTCTCTACGTAAAGCATATCATGTTGGTGAATATCCAACTTTTTAATAATGTCTTCGTTGTGGAGTGATGCTCGCTTCACAATAGTACCACTTAATAATACCGGGTCAAGATTTGCCACCGGGGTAACCACACCCATTCTACCTACTTCAAATGATACGAATTGTAGTTGCGTCAGAGCTCTTTCGGCAGGGAATTTATAGGCAATCGCCCATCGGGGGGATTTGGCTGTAAATCCTAAGTTTAATTGCTCGCGTAGAGAGTCTGCCTTAAATACTAGTCCATCGGTAGCCACCGGCAGATGCTTGCGCTCTGAATCCCAATAATTTATGAAATCATCTACGGCTTTAATGGATTGTAAGCGTGTTAGAATCGGAGCCATTTTAAATCCCCATTTTGCAGCCTCCCTTAGATTGTCAAAATGATTGGAGTGTGGAAGTGAATCGGATAATACGTAATAGAAATATGCGTCAAGTCCGCGAGACGCAGCTTCGGCAGAGTTCTGTAACTTCAATGTCCCGGATGCGGCATTGCGAGGATTGGCAAAAAGCGGCTCGTCGTTTGCTTCGCGTTCGCGGTTTAATCGTTCGAATTCTGTCCATGGTAAAAGTATTTCACCTCGAATTTCAAAACTGTCCGGACGTCCGGTTTCTGCCGGTATATCTAACGGAATACTTTTTATGGTTTTAACATTTTCGGTAACAATATCGCCTCTTTCTCCGTCGCCTCGAGTTACAGCTCGAATTAATCTGCCGCCTTCATAAATCAGCGATATGGATGTGCCGTCATATTTCATTTCGCCGACAATGGTTGTTTGCTCTTTTCCCAATGCAGAACAAATTGACGAGTACCATTTTTCCACTTCGTCAATGTTGTAAGTGTTGGCTAATGAAAGCATCGGACGCACGTGTTCGGCTTGTTCAAAACTCATGTTTATATCCGAGCCAACACGGTGAGTTGGAGAAAGAGGATCGTCATATTCGGGATACTCTTTTTCCAATGCTTCAAGTTCTTTCATCATGAAATCGAAATCCCTGTCGGAGATTTCCGGAGCATTCATGACGTAGTAGAGGTGATTATGTTTGTTGAGTTCGCGGCGTAATTCCGCAATCCGTTCGGCAGTTTTTTGCATTGTAGTTAGTATGTGAATGATGAGCCTCCAATAAATTCACGTATCAATGAGGTTGATGGAATATATTGTTCATCGATAGCAGAAAAATAACTCAAAAATTTGCGTAAGCGATATGCTTCGGCATATTCGCGACAGTCTTGCGGCACTTGTTTCAACACCTCTTCTCCTCGTTCTTTCAAGACTCCGAGTTCGAAGAGTAAGGATGAGTTAAACATTGCATCGGCATTCTCTTGGAAAGGAAATATCCACTTCTCTTCGCCTCGGCGCACCGATGGCCAGCGTCGAATTGTGTCAATCGCGCTAACTCCGCGATATGCGTTGTCGCGAATGATGCGACGCAGCAAGCGGTTGTCAGTTGTTGGTACCCAATTGTGATTATCGATATTGAGGGTCGTCAATGCGCTCACATAGACTTTGAACTTCATTTTTGAGTCAATCTTGGCGGTTAGTTCGGGGTTGAGGCCATGTATGCCTTCAATCAGCAGTATAGACCGCTTGTTGAGTTTTATGCGGTTCCCTCTATATTCTCTTTTGCCGGTCTCAAAATTATAATATGGCAATTCCACTTCTCCTCCATCGAGCAAAATTTGCAAGTCGCGATTAAACGCTTCCAAATCGAGTGCATATAGTGACTCGAAGTCAAATTCTCCGTCGGCGTCTTTAGGAGTTTGCTCACGGTCAACGAAGTAGTCGTCAAGACTTATCATTCGAGGCTCCAGCAGGTTGGTCATCAACTGTATGGCCAAGCGTTTGGTTGAAGTCGTTTTTCCTGATGACGAAGGTCCGGCAATCAACACTATGCGACAGCCGTCTTCATCATATCTACGCGTAATTTCGTCGGCTATTCGAGCAATTTTATTATTGTGTAGAGCCTCTGCAACATTTATCAGTGAGCGAGCGCCGCCTTGTTGCACTGCTGTGTTTAGTTCTCCAACGTTGCTAACGCCGATAATCTCGTTAAATGAAACATAGTCAGTAAAGGCTTTAAACATTTTTTCCTGTTTGATGGGATTCAAGTTCCTTCCCATCAGGATAAACCCGTTGTGGTACGGAATGATGTCAAAGGAATTGATTGCTCCGGTACTTGGAGCCAAACACCCGTAGAAACTATTGGCAATGCCGTCCAAACGGTAATACTTTGTGTATAGTGCTCGGGTGGTTTCCAAAAGTAACACTTTGTCTGTAAGTCCTTCCTGTGCAAAGATTTGCTTGACATCGTCAGTGCGTTGTTCATATAGTTCAAATGGCAAATCCGCATCGTGCAATCGTTGCAGTTCGTTTTTGAGAGCGTCAACTGCTGAATCGGTGATTTCTTCTTCCGGAGAGAGTCGACAATACCAACCGTTGCTAACAGTGTGTTCAATTTGCAGAGTTTTGTCCGGGAATATGCGCTTTGCTGCCGCAAACAGCATCATACATAGTGAGCGGATATATACTCTGTTTCCACTTGGGCTTTCTGCGCTCATAAACTCCACCATCTTCGGAGTATAAACTTTAAAGTGTAGTCCTTTGTTTTTATTATTAACAAACGCACTGATAGGAGTGAAGGGCAAACGATGTCCAATTCTGTCAAGAATTTCAAGCAAGGATTCTCCGCCGTTAACCTCAATATATTCTTGAAGGTTTACGCAAAATATTTTCAAGGGTTCTTTCATATTTGTGAAAAACTTTTCCGCAAATATAACCACTTTAAGAATAATTTTGCAAGAAAAATCTCGTTGAAATGAACTTTTTTGCCTAACTTTGCACCATATATGAAAATAAAAGGTATTCTCATTATATTGGCATCCTTCCTTGTTGCAGGATGCAGTCTGTCAAAGACGACGGCGCCTGAAAATGACGCTGATAATACCCTTGTGGTTATCCATACGAATGACACTCACAGCCATATTGACCCAAATCCGTCGAGTGGTCTCGGAGGTGCGTTGCGCCGAAAAGTTTTGATAGATTCGATTCGCAGTGCAAATCCCAATGTTCTTGTCATTGACGCAGGCGATGCCGTGCAAGGAACTTTGTTCTATCATCTATATAAAGGAGAGGTAGAGCAATTGATTCTTAATGAGTTGGACTATGATATTCAAATTCTTGGAAATCATGAGTTTGACAATGGCGTTAAAGCCTTAAAGCATGTTCTTGATGAGGCAGAGCCGACTTTGTTAAGCAGTAATTACGATTTTTCGGAATCCGAACTCGCCGACATGTTTGTTCCATACGTCATCAAGCAATATGGCAATCATAGAGTAGGGGTTTTTGCTCTCAATATTGATCCAAACGGGATGATTGCCGAAGGTAACTATGATGGCATAAAGTTTTTGCCGTGGAAAGAAACCGTAAATCAAACGATTGATATATTAAGAAATAAAAATCAGTGTGATTTCGTTATAGCCGTTACTCACATCGGCTTTAGCTATCCCGATGAGTCCGTGGGTCTATTCGGTGATGTTCAAGTTGCTGAACAGACTCAAGGGATTGACCTGATTATAGGTGCTCACAGTCATACCAAACTTGACACTGCATTTGTTGTCTTAAATGCTGTCGGCTGTCCGGTAAATATAGTGCAAACCGGTAGAAATGGCGAATATCTTGGTGTGACCTCGATTAACCTTTCAACGGATAAAATCTCCGAAAAACTCATTGCGGTAGATTCGAGCCTCGACGGACGACGTGACCAACAGTTGATGCAGTCCCTTGAACCATATCGCGCCGGGATTGATTCTCTATATAATAACGAAGTGGCAACGTTGAGTGGAGGAGAACCGATGAATAAAAGTAACGGTTATGCTTTGCAAAATTTTACCGCAGATTTTCTTTCATCGCGTGGTTCAGAATTGGCCAATGGAGTTGTGGGTGCTATAGCCAATAGTGGAAGCTTGCGCACCACGTGGGCTCCGGGCGGCATTTCGGAAGGTGCTGTAATTGATATGATGCCGTTTCATAATAAGGTTGTCGTATTGGATATAAAAGGTTCAGATCTTTTAGAGGCTCGTGAAATTATGAAATATCGCAAGGATCATTCCGTTAGCGGAGTAATTGCCTCCGGAAATATTAATCCGAATAAGATTTACCGTATTGCCACGGTAGATTATCTTGCTAATGGAGGTGATTATATGACTCCGTTAACTCGAGCAAAACACGTGGCTGAAAGCGATAATTTGGTGTTTGAAGACCTTCTCTCTCACTTTAAGAAAAATCCGGTCATTGTTCCGGATACTATACAGCGAATGAAATAATAACAATATAAACTGTAACTCACTATGTTAAGTCAAAAGATTCAAGACGCTCTTAATGAGCAAATTAATGCTGAACTGTGGTCGGCATATTTGTATTTGTCAATGGGTATGTTCTGCGAAGATAAGGGCTTGCCCGGTGTTGCTAATTGGTTCCGAATTCAGTTTAAAGAAGAACAGGCCCATGCCGAAATTTTCATGAACTATATTGTTCGCCGTGGTGGACGTGTCATTCTCAAGCCCATTGATGCTGTTCCTACTGATGGTTGGGCAACAACAACCGACCTTTTCCGTGCCACTCTTGAACACGAGCAGAAAGTAACCGCGTTAATCAACAATATCTATGCCCTCGCAGAAGATGAACGCGATTATGCTACTCGCGATCAGCTCAATTGGTTCGTAAATGAGCAGGTGGAAGAAGAAGAGGCCGCTCAGGATCTTATCAACAAATTTAGCCTTATTGGCTCTGACGGTCCCGGTCTTTATACTCTCGATCGTGAGCTTGCCACTCGAGTATATAACGTTCCCGCACCTCTTGCCACAGCTGCTGAATAATGTCGACAAACACTACTGACGACAAACGTAAAGTCACAACTATACGTTTGCAACAAATGAAGGAGCGTGGTGAGAAAATCGCCATGCTCACTGCCTATGATTACTCTATGGCAACTCTTGTGGATCAGGCCGGTGTTGATGCCATACTGGTAGGAGATTCGGCCTCAAACGTGATGGCAGGTAACACCACAACGCTGCCTATTACTTTAGATCAAATGATTTATCATGCCACTTCGGTTGTGCGTGGCGTGAAGCGTGCATTAGTTGTTTGCGACATGCCTTTTGGCTCATATCAAGGAAACAGTAAAGAGGCCCTTGCCAACGCTATTCGTATTATGAAGGAGTCTGGAGCCGAGGCTGTGAAAATCGAGGGTGGCGCGGAAGTGCGCGAAAGCATTGAGCGCATTCTCTCAGCAGGCATTCCTGTAATGGCACATTTAGGTCTTACGCCGCAGAGTATTAATAAGTTCGGCACGTATAATGTACGCGCCAAATCAGAAGCTGAAGCCGCCAAACTCAAGGAAGATGCTCTGATGCTTCAAGAAATAGGGTGTTTTGCGTTGGTGCTTGAAAAGATTCCGGCTGACCTTGCTCGCGAAGTGACGGAGAGCCTCTCTATTCCAACTATAGGAATCGGTGCAGGCTCGGCTACTGACGGTCAAGTGCTCGTAATGCAAGATATGTTGGGCATTAATCAAGGCTTTTCCCCTCGTTTCTTACGTCGTTATGCCGATCTCGGCAATGTCATTGTTGATGCAATTGGCAATTATGTTTCGGATGTCAAGGCTGTTGACTTCCCTAACGAATCTGAGCAATACTAACCGATTTCTCCAACATATTATTAAATCCCCGAAATCCCAAATACAGGAATTTCGGGGATTTAGTGATTATTAACAAATTGGGGGGGGTAATGCGAATAAATGTTATTATCTTTGCCGAATTAAATTCAATTGAAATATCAATAATTAACCTTAAATACTAATGAAAAAATTATCACTTTTTTTGATTTCGGCTGCGATGTCGGTATTTGCCGCGCATTCTCAGTCCGATTACTATGTTGTGCATGGTGCTGATGAGAATGTCAATCACGACACTCATTATCCCATTTCAGTAGGTATTGTGGGGACTCATAGTTCTCAGCAGTCAATAACAAATATTG
This sequence comes from Bacteroidales bacterium, assembly GCA_015061005.1. Taxonomy (GTDB): domain Bacteria; phylum Bacteroidota; class Bacteroidia; order Bacteroidales; family Muribaculaceae; genus UBA3263. The sequence continues at coordinate 67,371 of SUXJ01000007.1, read as the reverse complement.
CATCTGCACCTCGTTGTGCTGCTTATTTCGACAAGACCGCCATTACTTTTGAAGTGATGCGAGGTGAAACAGTGACTCCTCAGATTGCCATCAACGGATCGTGGATGCACGGTTATGTTTATGTTGACTGGAATAACAATAAGCAGTTTGATGTAAATTTGCAAGGTGATGGCCCATATACCAAGGGTGATGGTAATGAACTCATGTGCTGGTCGCTCTATGGTAAGAACACTAACGGCGATACCGGTTGGAATAGTGCAGGCATATATCAAAGCAATGGTGATGTTCTCGCTCCCGGTTCCTTTAATGTGCCGACCGACGTTGAAGACGGAGCCGTATTTCGTATGCGATATGCGGTGCAGTGGAATAGTATTGACCCGACCGGTTCCTATGCTAATTTTATCAGCGATGGCGGCTCTATAATTGATGTGATGCTCCGTGTTAGTGGTGAAGCCGGAGAGGTAGTGGTTGATTATCCCATAGATGATTATGATGAACCTCGTGTTGGCACTACTCCCGATGTGGCGGCTTGGAATTCTATACCCGCAGGGCTGAATGCCACATGGGCATCGCGTGATGTGCAATATAAACTCCATGAAGTTCCGGCTGTGACTCAAAAAGATGTTGCAACAATTAACGCGTGGAAGGGTGAACGTGCAAATATTCAAGCCGTGCTCTTTAGCAATACAGATCAAGGCACGTTGACTGTAAGAATGACCGAATGGACAAAATCCGGGGTTGCTACCGGTATAAATGGAGGTGATGCTCGCTTTGTCAACTATGTTATCACTGATGATTATGTTTCGTGTGGAAATCATCCGACCACTCTTGCACCATGGCTCGTTGCAGACGTTATTGACCAAGATAAGCCTCATGAGGTGCCTGCAATGGAAACTCGTCCTGTTTGGTGCACAATCGAAGTTCCGCGCAGCATTGAAGCCGGTCAGTACACGACTGCTCTTGAGGTTGTTAATGCTACCGGAAATGTTGTGAAGAGCCTCACTCTCAACATTGTGGTTGACTCTCATTCTCTGCCCGAAGTTGCGGACCAGAAATTCCATCTCGACTTTTGGCAACAGCCTTATGCCGTAAGTCGTTACTATCAAGTGGAACGTTGGAGCGATGAGCACTTTGAAGCACTTCGCCCGTACCTGAAAGCACTCGGACGTGCAGGTCAGCGTACTGTCTCCGCCATTCTCTTTTATGAGCCATGGGGCGAACAAACTCATGACCTTTTCGACCCTATGGTAGAAACAGTCAAGAAAGCCGACGGTACTTGGACCTATGATTACGAAATTTTCGATAAATATGTTGAACTTTGTGCAGAATACGGTATTGATAAGCAGATTAACTGTTTCAGCATGGTGCCGTGGGATATGAGTTTCCGTTATTATGACGAAGCGTCTGCAACCTATAAGTTCATTACAACCACGACTTCATCTACCGAGTATTCTACTTTGTGGAACAACTTCCTGACAGCGTTTAAGTCCCACTTGCAGCAAAAAGGTTGGTTTGAAAAAACCTGCATAGCCATGGATGAACGTGCAGAGAGCGACATGCTGAACGCCTACAATATTGCTAATGCTCTCGGATTCAAAATGGCTCTGGCAGGAAATTACCACTCTTCGCTTTGCGATAAACTTCATGATAAGAGCGTTCAGCTCGGACAAGAACACCTCTTTACCGCGGCTCAACTCTCAAGCCGCAAGGCTGACGGTATGGTTACCACGTTCTATACCAGCTGCGCTAATTCTGAACCCAATATTTTCAGCAACGCCTTTTCTGCCGAAGCGGCTTATCTCCCCATCTATGCCGCAAAAATGAATCTCGACGGATACTTGCATTGGGCTTGGATTAACTGGGACGAACATCCGCTTACCGACAGTCGTTTCCGCAAGTTTGGTGCGGGCGACACTTATTGCTACTATCCGGGAAATCGCTCAAGTGTGCGTTTCGAACGTTTGATTGAGGGCATACACCAATATGAGAAAATTCAAATTCTTCGCGAAGAATACAAAGACAATGCATCAAAACTTGCGGATCTCAATGCTCTCCTCGGACGCTTTACCGGTTCAATAGCAGGTCAAGATTGTGCGACCTTGGTTAACGACCTTGAAGACTTCCTCAATGGTAAAGAAGTAGAGATCCCTGCAGCAAAAGATGTTACTTCGGGCTACTATCATTTGGTGAGCAAAGCAACTTCGCGCGCCGAACACCTTTATAACGATGCAACTCTTGGAGCTAACAGCATGAAGTTCACACTTCAATCAAACTCTGTGGTTGAAACCAACAACGGAATTTGGCGCATTGAAGTAAAGGATAATAACAAAATCGGCATTGTTAATGGCGATGGCAATCCTATCGTAGCAGGAACCAACTATGGCACAGGAGTTATGGGTTCTTACAGTGAGCTCACCGTTGGCTCAACTCATGATGTAGGTGAATATCGTTATTACTATTTCACTGAAGCTCTGAACTGCACGAATGGCGGGTCCAACTTTATGGTTGGCGGAGTTCCATTCCTTACCACTTGGACTGATGGCGGCGCGAATGCCGACGACAACAATTGGCGCTTTGTGTCGGTTGATGTTGATGATATGAACGTTTATAACGTTGTAGTTGAGAATAATCCCGATGTTTATGTTGTATATACTCATGGAGCAACCGTAGAAAAGGCTTTCAATGGAGGTTTCTTTATTACTTCAGGAGAAATTGCTGCAACTCAGCTTTCGGCGGCAATGCTTGGTGGAGTTCTCAGCGGAGCCGATATTGTCGTTGAAGGAAACACAATCAAGGTTTCAAATATTGACGTTCCTGCTGCTCCTGTAAAACAAGATTTGTATAACACCAGTAAAGGAGACGGAGTTATTCCGCCTTATCGTATCCCGGGCATAACAACGGCTAGCAATGGCCGACTGATTACTGCAGCCGCTCGACTCGTTTGTGGTACCGATCCCGGTTACGGACAGGTTGACGTGGTGTGCCGCACCAGCGATAATCATGGCGAGACTTGGAGCGATATGATTGATGTTGCCGTTGGCACAGGTCGCACCTCTGCAACAGAAAACTACTTTGACACCGCATTCGGTGACCCGGCAATTGTTGCTGACCGTACAAGCAATGAAGTGCTTATCATAGCTGTGGCCGGTTGTACAGTTTATGGCAATGGCAATACTACTCGCCAAAACCCCAACCTCATTGCTACAATTCATAGTTCCGATAATGGCAATACATGGGGTACCCCTGTAAATGTTACTGAAGACATCTATAGCCTTTTCGATGCAGGAAATCCCATTCAAGCTGCTTTTGTCGGTGGAGGTAAGGTGTTCCAAAGCCGTATTGTTAAGAAGGATAAGTACTATCGCCTGTATGCTGCAATGTGCGCGCGTCCTAATGGTAACCGCGTAATCTATTCTGATGACTTCGGTCGCACATGGCACGCCCTTGGTGGAGCTTCCGCACTTCCTGCTCCCGGTGGCGACGAACCCAAGTGTGAAGAAATGCCTGACGGACGAGTTATTCTGTCAAGCCGTGTGGGTGGTGGTCGTATATACAACATATATACTTACAGTAACACCCTTACCGGTGAAGGCGAATGGAGCACTTCTGTGAAGAGCACATTTGCAGGCTCCGGACTTACTCCCGGCGGCAATTCCACCAACGGTGAAATTCTTGTTGTCCCCGTTAAGCGTAATATCGATAACAAAGAAATGTATCTTGCTTTGCAATCGTTGCCAACCGGCTCCGGGCGTACAAATGTAGGTATATTCTATAAGGAACTCACTGATTTCACTGACATCAATTCTGTTGCCAATTTCGCTAATGATTGGAACGGGTTTTATCAAGTCAGCAACACTTCGTCTGCTTATAGCTCAATGGACCTTCAGGCTGATAACAGAATCGGCTTCATCTACGAAGAAACCTTAACCGGCTTTGGCAAACGTAATAATCCCGTATCAACGAGCTTCCCAACCGGTGCAGGCCAACATAATTTTGACGGCTTTGATAATATCTATGTTGCCTATGACCTCGAATATATCACAAATGGTGCATATAGTGTTAAGCGTGACGTTGACCGCAAAGAATTCCTAATTGACTATTTCACGGCGTTGGCAGAAGATTCCGATGCCTCTGCAAGTCTCATGGCGAACCTTGAGGATGCACTCAATGCCATGAGTGCAGATCCGACTACTGAAGAAGTTGATGCAATCTACGCGTTGCTCGCGGGCAGTGCTCCGGAAGATAAGTGGGACGGTAAAGTTTTGACTTTTACCAACGTTCAGCAGAATGGTTCGGAATATGTTCTTTATGTTAACCAAAACAATGTGCTGGATATTTCCACTTCGTCGGCCGAAATCGTTGGTGAACCTGCTAAGTTCAAATGTACTAAAGAAGCAAGCGGTAAGTATAGCTTTTACAATGAAGCATCGCAACGCTACATGATTTGGCGTGCCGGCGCAAACTATGGCTATAATAATAACGCCGGAACTCTCGCCACCTATAATGCTACTTATTGCGATTGGTCTATCAACGACGGAGGTACAACGCTCGATGACACTTACTACATCGTGAGCAAGCGTTCTGATGGCACCACAGATGGCGCAATTATCATCATGGCGGCAGGAACATTCGACTCTTGGTCAAATTCTGTTGGCTTTAGTGCCAATTACAGTAATTTGTTTCGTATCGATGTTGTTCAATCTCAAAGCTCAATTGAGGAAATCAATCCTTCGAATGTATCAGATAGTCCCATGTATGACCTTCAAGGGCGCAGAGTGGTGAACCCGGTTAAAGGTCATTTATACATTAAAGACGGTTGCAAATTTATTCAGCATTAAGACCTGCATTTTTCCCATAATGAAGAACCTGCAAATGCTGTGGGTTCTTCATTTTTATGCGTTGAAAGATTTCTTTTTGCAGAAATGAGGATAAATTCGTAAATTAGCGGTCAAATTGAAAAAACATATCTTAACAAATCCGAAGTAAATGGCTAAAGTCATCATTATTGGCGCAGGTGGTGTGGGCACTGTAGTGGCTCATAAATGTGCGCAACATCCCGAAGTGTTTGGCCCTGAAATCGTTATCGCAAGCCGTACACAAAGTAAGTGTGACGCTGTGGCAGATGCTATTCGTGCTGCTGTGCCCCAAGCGCCTTCAATCCTTACCGATCGCGTTGATGCCGATTCGGTCGAAGAACTCGTAGAACTCCTCAATCGCCACAAACCGCAGTTGGTAATAAACGTGGCGCTTCCATATCAGGATTTAGCTATCATGGAAGCTTGTTTGCAGTGTGGCGTTAATTATCTCGACACTGCCAACTATGAGCCCAAAGATGAGGCTCATTTTGAATATTCATGGCAATGGGCTTACCGTGAACGCTTCGAAAAAGCCGGGTTGACTGCCATTCTTGGTTGCGGATTTGATCCCGGAGTTAGCGGCGTGTTTACTGCATATGCCGCCAAACACTATTTCTCTGAAATGGAATATCTCGACATTGTTGACTGCAATGCCGGTGATCATGGAAAGGCCTTTGCCACTAACTTTAATCCCGAAATCAATATTCGCGAAATCACTCAAAACGGACGTTATTGGCAAGACGGCAAGTGGGTTACCACCGGCCCGTTAGAAATTCACGGTCAATTAACTTATCCGCGTATCGGTCAGCGAGACAGCTATTTGCTATATCATGAAGAACTCGAAAGCCTTGTCATTAACTATCCAACCATCAAACGAGCTCGTTTCTGGATGACTTTCGGACAAGAATATTTGACTCACCTTCGCGTAATCCAAAATATCGGCATGGCGCGAATCGATGAAGTGGAATATAACGGAGTGAAGATCGTGCCCTTACAGTTCCTCAAGGCCGTATTGCCCAATCCGCAAGATCTCGGTGAAAACTATCATGGCGAAACCTCAATTGGTTGCCGTATTGCAGGCAAGGATAAGGAAGGCAAGCCCATGACATATTATATCTACAACAATTGCAGCCATGAGGCGGCCTATAAAGAAACAGGTATGCAAGCCGTGAGCTACACAACCGGCGTGCCTGCAATGTGTGGTGCGATGATGTTCCTCACAGGCAAGTGGAACCTCAAAGGTGTGCGCAATGTTGAAGAATTTGATCCCGATCCATTCCTCGAACAGTTGGCTCTCAATGGTCTGCCTTGGGAGGAAGTGTTTAATGGAGACTTGGAAGTAGATAAACTTTAACCCCTATAATATCATGACTAAACCTTACGTATTGGGTATTGACATAGGCGGAACTAACACCGTCTTTGGCATTGTCGATGCTCGAGGCTCGGTTATTGCATCCGGAGCCATCAAAACTGCCAAACACCCCGTCTTTGAAGACTATATCGATGAAATCTATGTTGAGGCTACCAAACTCATTGAAGCCAACGATGCTGTTGGTAAGATTGGAGGCATCGGGGTAGGGGCTCCCAACGCAAATTACTATACCGGCAAGATTATTGATGCTGCAAATCTGATTTGGAAAGGAGAGCTCGACATCGCTGCTCAACTTGAAGCCAAATTTGGTATTCCCGTTGCTATTACTAACGATGCCAATGCCGCTGCAATCGGTGAAATGACCTATGGTGCAGCGCGCGGCATGCGTGACTTTATTATGATTACTCTCGGCACCGGTGTCGGTTCCGGAGTTGTTGCTAATGGTCAAATGATTTATGGCGCCGATGGCCTTGCCGGAGAGTTGGGCCACTGCATTGTGCGCCGTGGTGGACGTCCTTGCGGTTGCGGTCGTTGTGGTTGCTTGGAAACATATACATCAGCTACCGGTGTGAAGCGCTCTGCGTTGGAGTTCCTTGAAGCATCACCCAATGTTCCTTCTTTGCTTCGAAATATCCCCAGTGCGGATCTAACCTCAAAAGATGTCTATGATGCTGCTATTCAAGGTGATGAAATCGCCAAGAATGTTTTCGAGTTTACCGGTCGAGTGCTCGGCGAATCACTTGCTGACTTTGCAGCATTCTCTTCGCCGGAAGCTTTCGTTATTTTCGGCGGATTGGCCAAGAGTGGTGAAATGCTTTTCAAGCCCATGCGAGAAGCATTCGATAAAAATGCGCTCTCGTTCCATCGTGGAAAAGTGAAAATCCTCAGCTCCGAACTCAAAGAAGCAGATGCGGCAGTCCTTGGTGCAAGTGCTCTCGGTTGGGATGCAATGCGCCTTGCCGACACCAACAACACTCTCTAATAACCTATGACTTTTACTCAAAGAGCCTACGCCATTTTTGAAGAAGCCACCAATGCTTATCATATCACCGATAACATTGATGCACCTTTGATAAATCCCTATGATACGGAATCAATTAATGCCGTATTGTATGGAAAGAACTGGGTGGATGCTGTGCAGTGGCATCTTGAAGATATTATACGTGACCCTGAAATTGACCCGGTTGCCGCTCTTGAATTAAAGCGACGGATTGATCGCAGCAATCAGGTGCGAACCGACATGGTTGAAGAGTTGGACACGTATTTTCGCACTCAGTTTGCCGATGTGAAGCCTCTTGCAGATGCCTCAATCAACACCGAAAGCCCTGCATGGGCTATGGATCGTCTGTCTATCCTGGCACTGAAGATATACCACATGAATGCCGAAGTGCAACGCCCCGATGCCGCCTCTGATCATAAGGAACGATGCCAAGCAAAACTCAACGTTCTGCTCGAACAGAGAGCCGATCTCATCTCGGCCATTGATGCCTTGCTCGATGACATTGCCGCAGGGCGAAAGTACATGAAAGTATATTGCCAAATGAAGATGTATAACGATCCGGCCACCAATCCGGTTCTCTATGGCTCGAAAAAGTAATATAAATAATTTTGATTCGGAATTAACTCCCGATTTCGACGATACGGCTCGCGACCTCGACATTCGTGCCGAGGCCGTGAAGCCTGCTATTGAGTCGGAACGTGATGTTGAAAAGGCTCTGCGTCCTTCGCAATTCAACGCCTTCTCAGGTCAAGATAAAATCGTTGAAAATCTCAAAGTTTTCGTGGCTGCTGCGCGTATGCGTGGCGAAGCGCTCGACCATACTCTATTGCATGGCCCGCCCGGACTGGGCAAAACCACTCTCAGCGGCATTATTGCTAACGAATTGGGGGTGGGGATGAAAGTCACTTCGGGCCCCGTGCTTGACAAACCCGGAGATTTGGCGGGCATACTTACTTCTCTTGAGCCAAACGATGTCTTGTTTATCGATGAAATTCATCGTCTGAGTCCGGTTGTTGAAGAGTATCTCTACTCTGCAATGGAGGACTATAAAATCGACATCATGATAGATAAGGGCCCCGGTGCAAGGTCCGTACAACTCACCCTCAGCCCCTTCACACTTGTTGGGGCAACGACTCGGAGCGGATTGCTAACGGCTCCGCTCAGAGCTCGTTTCGGAATTAACTTCCACTTGGAATACTATGACCATGACGTGCTCAAACGCATCGTGTTGCGCTCTGCTGCGCTCTTGAAAGTCAAATGCTCCGATAGTGCAGCTTCTGAAATTGCCATGCGTAGTCGTGGAACTCCCCGTATTGCGAATGCATTGCTCCGACGTGTCCGTGATTTCGCTCAAGTAAAAGGCTCTGGAGCAATTGATGCCGATATTGCCCGTTATGCCCTTGAAGCGCTTAATATTGATAAATACGGTCTTGATGAAATCGATAATAAATTGCTCAGGACAGTGATAGACAAATTTGGAGGTGGCCCCGTCGGTCTTACAACGATAGCCACTGCCATAGGTGAGGACCCGGGCACTGTTGAAGAAGTCTATGAGCCTTATCTAATTAAAGAAGGTTTCATATCGCGTACGCCGCGCGGTCGCCAAGTAACGCCCTTGGCATACTCTCACCTCGGAATCTCTCTTCCAAACTCCGAAAATACCCTTTTCTAACGTAAATCGTAGAAATTTCCTAACCCGAAATCTCTACGGTTTTCTTTATCTGGTTATATAAAGACAAAATAACGGCGAGCTGATTGTCGATTCAACTAATCAGCTCGCACTTTGCGGAGAGAGAGGAAAGTTCAAAAAGACAGTCCATGATTATCACAGATTACAACTGACTGTCTATCAGAATATTCAAACTTTCGTAACTATCTTTTATTGTCATATTTTCTTTTGTATTCTCAACAAAGGGGGGTGCAGATTTAGAATCGCCATTAATCTTGTACCTTTGTCTAAGAATAGGTGTGTGCGCAGTGATAAGCAATCACATAATAACCTATAAAATAAAGAGATATGATAGAAATTAAGTACAACATTAGAAATTTAGTTGACAAACGTGACAACAGAGTAGTTGTACGCGTTAGGTGGAATAATAAACGTGGATTTTATGCTCAACAAGAGAAATGGGATATAGACCAACAAAAAGCAAAGAAAGGTACCACACATCAAATAGTGGGAAGATATGCTACTGCCACAGAAATTAATAGGTGTCTTTCTGAATTTAAAGAATCAATCGGCGGCTCGTAATTCAATCATGAGAGAGAACCCTTTTATAACTCGACTCATGTTTATCAGAACAAAACGTATTAACTAAAAGTAGAAACAATGGAACAACGATTTATTGTAATCCTCAATTTCAATCCTCAATCAGGAGAGATTTTGAAGATAAGACTGACCGATGCAGAATTGGCTGAGTCTGAAAAGTACGAGGATATGGAATCATTTCTGAGTACGTTAGAAGAGAGGTATAATCTTGATTTGTCTAACTCTGTTTGGATGGTTACAAACGAGCCTTCCGAACGTAAAATTGGTTTTTAATTATGCCAACCTGGTGCGATACAACTTATAAATGTGTCGGTGACTTGAAGGAAGTAAGGGAACTACACAAAGGATTAAGGTATATAGATAAGCGTAAGACAACTATTGTTAAGAATGGTTTTGGAACTATGTGGCTTGGAAATCTTGTAACGAAATTAGGTGGCGATTGGGAGAAGTACCGTTGCCGTGGAGAGATTACTGATTATGCTATAGAAGGTAATGTTGTTACAATCTACCAATCTACAGCATGGTGCGAGCAAGAAGGTGTGAGAGAGTGCATTGAAAAGAAGTTCCCATCCATTAAGGTTTATTATAGAGAAGAAGAACCAGGATGTGATGTTTACTATACTAATGATGACACTGGAAACTATTTTCCGGAACGCTATTTTCTTGACTGCTATGAAGAGCCTCAATATTGGAGGACAATAGAAGAAGCGGCAAAGTGGGTTGAAGAGTTGGTAGGTCATTCAGTCGAATCGACTTTCACAGCTATACAGGACGCACTGGACCAGTATGTTGAAAAACAAGAGAATCCAGATGACTATTTTTACAGTTTTCACGAGTTCCAGGTTGTTGACTAGTAAAAGAGGGGTGTGCTAATTACAATGGCACACTTCTTTTTTTTGTTCCCATTATGAAGTGTAAATGGGCTAAAGAGTTAAAAATAGCTTGTGTCATTATGCCATAACAATTCATTTGTCCGTTTTTTCTTTTGATTATGTAAAAAAAAATTGTTAAGTTTGCATGATGTCTGCAGATGTCCCGGTATCTGTTGCAAGTGCCGTGTGCGCTTGAGACTGTTGCCGGGTAATCTCCCGGGCATCACTATGTCAATTAAATAATGTGGTTATGGACAAGAAAAAATATCTTTTCTCCTTTGCACTCCTGTTGGCTGTGACATTCTCATGGCAGCAGGCTGTGGCACAATTCTCCAAAGGTACTGTAGTACAGCTTGTAAATAAGAGCAACGGTAAGGCTGCTGCTGTCAATGCCTCAAAAGTCAGTTGTGTCGACCGCAACAGTGCCGACTATTCGCAGCTGTGGTATGTCGAGGAACGTTATTACAATGCAATCCCCATTGGCTACAAGGTCAGGTTGCGCAATCTCAGTAACGGCCGCTATCTGCAGGGCAACAATAACTCTTCGACTCCGTGGGGAACAGTGAAGAGTGCGGGCTCTTACACCGGGAGCCACGATGGCGAGAGCACCTATTTCACTACCGACCTGTGGGAGTGTAGCAGGGATGGATATTATACACTTGGTGCCGAGAATAAAAAGACGGGAAACAGCGATTATTACTACGATAAACTGCATTGTGATGCTTCGGGAACTTGTGTCAGTTGGATGGGCTCCGCCGATGCATCATTATGGAGTATCGAGATAGTGTCGGGTGTCGATGTGCAGGCCCAATGGAACAAATTGGCCGAGTTTGAGAATATGGCAAACCGCAAGGATGAGTTCCAAGGCTACCTTAACACTCTCTTTACCGATAACCTTTGTACCGAGTTGCGCAGTGCTTACAAGTCGCAGAGCGCACTGGTTGCCTCGTCGGCATATCAGGCATTACCCCAGGAACTGAAGAATATGGCTCTCAAGGTGTGCAATGGCAATTGGGCTGAAACAAACAGGGACAACAGTAATGTTTCGTGGACAAGCACTGCTGCAAAGCGCTTCAGGGTGCAGACTATTGAGCCGTATTCGGTAGCCGAGGAGATAAGCAATGTTGTGAAGGTTGGTGCATACTCCAATATGAACAACCCGACAGGCATCTATGCCGGTGATATGAATATGATATATGTAATGGTTAAGGGAAATATTAACCAGGGTTCAGCGCTTTATATCGCAGGACTTGGTCACAACAGCAAGGATTATCTCACATCAATTAAAGGCAGCGACCCGGTGCAGCTGAGCACAGGTCTCAATATCATTCCTTTCTACGGCGACAAGAATATGCTCTATCTGATATATGCTGTAAACAGCCAGAGCAGCAGCTATCCCTTGGCAAACTATCCCGATATCGAGGTGCATATTGAGGGCGGTTGCATAAACGGTTTGTACGACCGCTCGATGAACGATGCTGCTATATATGGCGAACTCAGCAGTAATGCCTCGAAGGTGGGTCTTGAGTATTATGATGTGCTCGGTGACAAGTTTGTCTTCCACACGAGTTGGGAGACCGTGTTCAGGAACAATAGTGCATCTTCTATAAATCGTGCCTTAGATATATGGGATATGATAGGAAGTACACAGCATATGGTTATGGGTGTGTCATCGGCAGCCGAGACGGCAAACGACCCGCTTGGATTGCATACATATACATCTGATTTCTCATCAGTGTTCAATAACAGGCAATTGGTTCATACAATCCCCACCCTAAGTGCATATACACAGGCTCCTCACAGGATTCAGTTTGCGCACGGAGAGGGGTTGCTGCAAGGTGAAGTGATGGAGAAACAGGGGTACATTTGGGGACCTGCCCACGAACAAGGACACGCGAACCAGAATGTCATAAATATGGTTGGAACTACGGAGATAAGCAATAATCTGTTTTCAAATGTTGCTGTTTTCTATCAGGATTATCTTCTTTCCCGTGGTGGCTCCGTTGCCGATAATTGCGAGGGGTATAAATCGGGCACTGCTTGGCATTTCCGCGATTCCAATTCCCGAATGAGGATGTTTTATCAATTATGGCTATATTATCATGCGGCAGGTAAGAATAAAAATTTCTATCCTAAACTTTTCGAATACCTTCGCAATGATCCTATGTCAATATATCCCTCGTCGAATGGGGATGTATATACCTCGAACGAGTCGCTCAAGTTTTATAAGTATGCCTGTTTGGCGGCTGGCGAGGATTTGACACCATTCTTCGAGGCGTGGGGCTTTTTTGTCCCGTTCGATAAAAGTACGATTACCGACTATAGTACCTACTCGATAATAAATAATGAGAATGATATAAATAATGCAAGGAGTACAGTTGCTGCTTACGGATATAATAAGAATTACGCGGTTCTATTCATAGAAGACAGGATTGGGGATGTCTTCAGTAGAAAGTATACCGGTCATAAAAAACAATGGATGGACAAGGCGCCCGAGAAGCTGGGAACTATCGGTATGTATTCCGATTTTGCCGGAGACAAATCTATAAACGGTGATTATGTGTGGATAGAGACCGAACACAACACTGTTGAGATTTCAGGTGGAACTGGTGCTGCTGGAGTGATAATAGAGCAGTCAGGTTCTTTGCACTCGTTCTTCAACACGCTTGAGCTTGACCTGGATGATGCTGTGTTGGGTGGAATCAGGTCGGGTGCATACAAAATAAAAGTTGTAGGTGTCGATGGGCTGTTATATGATGTGAAGAGTGTCGATGAGTCTGATAGTGATGCCGCAAAGAGGGCTGCGCTGAAATTGATGATAGACAATGCTGATGAAATTGTGAGATTTATCGATTACGATGGCTGCAGAGTCGGGTATTATAACCCTATATATACAGCTGGTATTGAGTTGTTGCTTGTCAAGGCGAGAGGTGTTTACAATAAGAGTCTCAGTGAAGAATATGATATTTTTATTGACAAGCTAGCCGCAGAGATGAACGTGCTCAAAGAATTAGGTGATGCCGTTGTTATCAATGTCATCGACGGCGATGCATATCAGTTCGAAAACAAGCTCCACAGTGGTAACAGAATGTATCTGGCCGCAAACAACGAGGTGGACGGAACTCTATATCCTCCCACCGGAACCGATAGGTGGATACTTGAATATTCCGGAAATGGTGCCGGCTATTACATTAAGAACAAGAAGAATGGTCTGTATATTGATGAAATGACATCATATAGCCAGCAAGTCTATGCCGATGAAAAGTCGAGAAGTACAGCCGATGTCTATACTTTGGATCTTACTGTCGACAGAACGGTTTCTTTGACCGGAAAATCTTATCTGCTGCACCTTGATGCCTGGATGAATGTGGTGGGTTGGTTCAGCGATGCTGATGCTTCATATTGGTTTGCACGCAGGGTTGATGTCTCAGAACTTGAGACTGCTGTGTTTAGATTGGATAAAATGATTGCACGTGTTAAATGGCTTGTGGATGAGATGGGTGTAAATGTGTCGTTTAGCGGAAATGTAACTGTTAGTGGAGTAGAAGAGCGGTACACGGATATTATAACAGTGCCCCAGCTTGTGTCTGCAGCAATGGCTGTTCAAACAGCTGTCGCGTCCAAAAATGCATCGGATGTATCTGTTTCGCAGATTAATTCCGTATATGGCACATTGGAGCAACAATATGATATCTTAAAAAAGGCTTATGATGCTGCAAATAATGTAGAACTGCGCGAGGCATACCGCAATCTTCAAGGCTGTGTCAACGAACTCAAATCATATATTTCCGGTGGTGCATTGGCCAGTCGACTGCCTTTGCAGTGTGATGATGCGGGAGGAAATTACTATATATCATCCAATGCGGAGCAGAATGCCGGCGGTGGTATTGTCGATGGAGGTGGTGTAGCTGCTCTGATTGATGGATTGCCAACGACCTATTTCCATAGCCGTTGGTCGGGGGCACCTGTGGACAGCCCGCATTATTTGCAAATTGATATGGGAGCCGGCAATGCTGTTTCGGATTTTTATTTTAACTACTCGTTGCGTGAGAACAACTACCACACTGTCCCTACTGAAATAATAGTTTCGGGAAGTAATGATGGAGTGAATTTCGATGAGATTACAGTTATCGGCCGTGATGAACTTTTGGGAATGGAAATTGCCGATAATGTAGTATATGAATTGAACTCAAACTTTGCAACAGCAACAAAGAACGCCCGTCAACTGTCTGCTATCAAGCTGATGAGTCCCGGTTGTGGAGAACAAACGGTGCAGATAACTGATAAGAACCGAATTTATAATGATATGACGTCCTCTACTTTAGATGTCATTGCAGGCGAGACGCTTACGCTGTCATTTGTGAAAGACGGTGACTGGAGCTGGTTGCACGGATATGTTTATATAGATTATGAAAATGATGGTTTCACAGCCTCAGTTACCGGTTCCCAACCCAATGAGGATCTCGTGAGCTATTCGTTCTATGGCGGTGAGAATAACGAAAATGTCGGGTTCAACAGTCGAGGTGCTTCGTTGTCAGGGGATGGCCGTAATGTACTCGATGTGCCATCTTTCACAGCACCGGAAAAACCGGGATATTACCGTATGCGTGTCAAAGCCGATTGGAATAGTATAGACCCTAAAGGTGACAACAACAGCAATTTCGGTGGTACGATAAAAGATGTAAATGGCAGTATCATAGATGTAATGTTGCATGTCAGTGACGGTGCCGATACATCATTGAACCCGTCTTTCATCTCTGATACAATTGTTTGTGGCAGAAACTACCGTTATTTGCGTTTCACGGTTACAGAATCGGCTTGTTTTGTGAATTCCCATACTTGTACCGCAGAACAGATGAAATATAACGGGGAATATTTCTTCAGTATGTCGGAATTCGGAATTACAAAAATAGATTGTATAGAACCTGAAGGAACCTGGTTCCCGTTGTATGTGAATGATGCAATGGCGCTTGTGACTAATGCGGAGAGGATGTTGGAACTGTCGGTTTCCGTCGCACAGTTTAATACCTGTATCAAGGAAGTGCAGCAGATGATAGAACTGCTTGGACGAGCACTGAATACACCTCTTCCGGTGGAACTCACTACAGATGAAACAGCCCCCGTGTTGTATCGTATAATATATGGTAATGCAGCCTTGGAGTACAACCCTGTTCCCACAGACAATATGTTCGATGCGGATGCATATGCCTTGAACCTGATATCACTTTCCGATACTGCAAATGTGTCGTCCGGTCAAGCATGGTATTTCGTCAAGGGAACAGACGTAGGGCAGTACTATCTCTGTCCGCTCGATGCCGCCGGCATGGTATTGGGCTCTAACCCGGCCTGGTCGCAGGTTATGGAACCGGGTGACAGCAAGGTGTGGGTCGAGGATAGGACTGATGCTACACGTGTCGTACAATGGACTATGGCGCAAAAGGGTGACGATGTCTTCAATATATCTCCTGTGGATAATGCAGGTCTGCTGCTCGGACGTTTCTCCGGTGGTTCGCAATACCTTGGATATGTCGATGCAGCGCGTGCAAGCGAGGCGCTGTTCCGCTTTGGACCATACGTCGGGAGCGAAGCTTTCATTGACCGTGTGGAGCCTGTGTATAATGGCAGTATGGTTATCCACGACCTCCTCGGTCGTCGCTTAGACCGTGTGACAGCTCCCGGTCTGTACATTGTCAATGGAAAGAAAATGTATCTCAAGCCTGCCGGTTTCAGTAGATAAATGAGTGTGATGTGGTGAAAAACCGCCCGACTTGCAAAAAAGTTACATATTATTTAAATATACGAATAAGCGAGCGAGAAATATCAAGTTTACTTGAATATTTTTCACAGCGAGCGAAAGTATATTCTGTAAATATACGAATAAGCGAGCGAAATAATATCAAGTTTACTTGAATATTTTTCACAGCGAGCGAAAGTATATTCTGTAAATATATATACTGTCAAGATAGAAGTGCAACAAATAATCCCCTTGCTCACGACTTTGAGCGTAGCGAAAAGGAGTGAGCAAGATTCGCTCGACAAGTGACAGAGCAAAAGTCAATCAGCAATACAAAAAAAAGAAAAAGGGTGACCGCCGTCTCCCAAGGATTAAATACTTTTGTATTGCTTATGTACAGTCATTTAACCCGTGAGCAAAGGTACGTAATCTACCTGGAACTACAAAGAGGAACATCACAAGAAGTAATTGCTCAACTTATAGATGTCAGCAAATCAACCGTCAGCCGTGAAATCAAGCGCAATTCCACGAAGTGCGTGTTGACAAAAACAAGTCACAGAGAAAGGAATTTGACCTAGAAAAAACACTATTGTCTTTTCATAAAAATTATCGCAAATGAATTTATAATACTAAAACAAAAGTACACACGAAAAAGTTATATGACAAGAGACGGGGGAGCAATCTGGGGGAGCAGCGAGTAAAATAAAAATGGAACCAACTGATTTTCAGTTGATTCCATTCGCTGTGAGCGGAGAGAGAGGGATTCGAACCCCCGGAGGTGTGACCCTCGGCGGTTTTCAAGACCGCTGCAATCGACCACTCTGCCATCTCTCCCAACATTTACGGGTGCAAAGTTACAACTAATTTTTGGAAAATGCAAGAAATTTTCGTATTTTTGCATTGTTATGACTGAAAATACCGAAAATCTTATGCCTGAAACCTCCGAACAGAGCTTTACTTCAGGTGGATATCAGTTGCGGTCGATGTATCGCAGCTGGTTTTTGGATTATGCTTCCTATGTTATTTTGGAACGTGCAGTGCCGTCTATCGACGATGGCTTGAAGCCAGTGCAGCGCCGTGTGCTTCATTCAATGAAGACGCTTGATGACGGGCGGTTCAACAAGGTTGCCGGTATTGTGGGCGATACGATGAAGTATCACCCCCATGGCGATGCCTCAATCAAGGATGCTTTGGTGCAACTCGGTCAAAAAGAATTGCTCGTCGAAACCCAAGGTAACTGGGGCAATATTTTGACCGGTGACTCTGCGGCGGCAGGACGTTACATTGAAGCTCGACTCAGTCCCTTTGCTTTGCAAGTATTATATAACGAGAAGACGACGGAGTGGGTGCCCAGCTATGACGGTCGCAACCGCGAGCCCGTTGCGCTTCCTGTTAAATTTCCCTTATTGTTGGCGCAAGGAGTGGAGGGCATTGCTGTGGGACTCTCAAGCAAGATTTTGCCTCATAATTTCAATGAATTGCTCGATGCTTGCGTGGCATATCTCCGCGGTGAGGAGTTTACTCTCCTTCCCGACTTCCCTACCGGAGGATTAATGGACGTGGCTCGCTATAACGATGGGCAGCGAGGCGGATGCGTAAAAGTGCGTGCAAAAATTGAGAAGGTTGACAATAAAACGCTTGCCGTTACCGAAATACCGTTTGGCACCACTACCCGTACCATCACCGACTCCATTCTCAAAGCAATGGAGAAGGGCAAAATTAAGGTTCGGAAGGTCGATGACCACACTGCCGAACATGCGCGCATCACCGTTTATCTTCAGCCCGGAGCATCTTCCGATAAGACTATCGATGCTCTCTATGCGTTCACCGACTGCGAAATGAGCATCTACCCCAATTGCTGTGTAATTGCGGATAAGAAGCCCTGCTTTGTAGGCGTAAGCGATGTGTTGCGTCATAATGTTGACTCAACAAAAGAATTGCTGCGCCGAGAATTGCAGATTAAGCGCGGTGAAGTTGCCGAGGCGTTGCATTTTGCTTCATTAGAGCGTATTTTCATCGAAGAAAGAATCTATAAGGATAAAGAATATGAGCAGGCCAAGTCGTTTGAGGCGGCAACGGCTCATATTCATAAGCGTTTGCTTCCTTTTGTCGAGCATTTTATTCGTCCCGTAACCGACGACGACATTCAGCGTCTGTTTAAAATTCAAATGGGGCGCATCCTTAAGTTCAATAAGGATAAAGCCGACGAACAAATTGCGTCCTACAAAGAGGAAATTCAAAACATTGATCGCAAACTCTCCGATATGGTCGGATATACGATTGAATGGTTTGAAGAACTGAAGGCCAAATATGGCGCGGCATATCCTCGCAAGACGGTCATTCGAGGCTTCGATAGTATCGAGGCTGCCAATGTGGCTGAAGCAAATAAAAAACTCTACATCAATCGTACCGATGGCTTTATTGGCACAACTCTTACCAAGGACGAATTTATTGCTCCCTGTTCAGACCTTGATGAAGTGATAATTTTCTATCGCGATGGCAAATATAAAGTTGTCAGAGTACAAGACAAGCTTTTTGTCGGCAAAAACACTGAATACATCAATGTTTATAAGAAAAAAGACGAACGCACTGTCTATAACGTGATTTATCGCGATGGCAAAGATGGCACATATTTTATGAAGCGATTTGCTGTGACCGGAGTACGTCGAGATCAAGAATACGATTTGACGCAAGGCACTCCCGGCAGCAAAATTTGCTATTTCTCTGCTAATAGCAATGGCGAGGCTGAAGTTGTGCGTGTAACTCTCAAACCCAAGGCTCGTCTGAATAAATTGCAATTCGATGTAGATTTTGCCGAGCTCGGAATTAAAGGCAAACAAAGCCGAGGTAATATTGTTACTCGCAATGATGTTCATCGATTCTCTCTGCGTGAACGCGGAGCCTCAACTCTCGGAGGCAGAAAGGTTTGGTTTGACCGCGATGTGTTCCGACTCAACTACGATGGTCGGGGCGATTATCTCGGTGAATTCCAAGGCACTGACCTGATTTTGGTTATACTCAAAACCGGTGAGTACTACACTTCCTCCTTCGATGCCACTAATCATTACGAGGACAATATTCTCCGAATAGAGAAATTCCGCCCTAATGCAGTTTGGACCGCCGTGCTCAATGATGCCGACCAAGGCTTCCCATATATCAAACGCTTCAAGTTCGAGCAGTCTGCCAAGAAACAGCGATTTATCGGTGAGAATCCCGATTCCGAGTTGCTCTTGCTCAGCGATGCTCCCGGAGCGCGTGTCAAAGTGGAGTTTTCCGGCGTTGACGCCGTGCGCGAACCCTTAGAGGTTGTTGCTGCCGAGTTTATCGGCTTGAAGTCATTCAAGGCGAAAGGCAAGCGATTAACCACCTACGGAATAGCAAATCTCTCCGAACTTGAACCTATAGAAGTGGAGGTTGACGAGCCCGACACAGACGATTCAGAGGTCGAATCCGAACCCGTAGAGCCGGAATTAAGTGACGATGAAGTCCGCGACTCTCTCCTCGGTCAAGAACGATTATTCTAAAAGATAACCCAATTAAAAGTAATCCGACTTGCGTCATTACGTAGGTCGGATTTTTTTAGTCATTCTTCCACGATACTGATAAAAAAAGTGGGTCGGAATATTCCGGCCCACTTTCTTAGATATGTCGGTTAATTACTTAACAACAACTTTCTGGCTGCGAACAATTTGTCCGTTTTGCATCTTAACAACGTAAACACCGGCGGTCAGGTCTGTTACGCTCGCTGCAACGGTTGCGTCTGCTACGTGCTTAACGCAACGGCCGTCGATTGTGTAGAACCAAGCCTTTTCAGTGTTAACGAAAGTAGCAACGCCGTTAGCAACGGTTACTGAAGAGAATGCGGTGTTAACGCCTACTTCTTCAATGCCGGATTCGCCGTCCATGTTTTCGGGTTCTTCAGCTTCGCCTTCGTCGCGACGATCCTTATAGGTTTCAGCTGCTTTACGGCCGGGGTTGTTACCGGTGATTTCCATGGGGAAGTCGATTGAGTAACCCTTAACTGTGCCACCTGTCGGGCCGGGGTGGGGGGTCCAAGCGTCAGAACCTACAATGCGCAGGCGAGATGCACCGGGTTTGGCATCTGCAGGAATCTTAATGGTGAGTTCCAAACCGGGATCAACGATTGCCATTGTGCCTTGGTTCAAGTTACCGAACTTACCAATAGTTTCGTCTGCATCGAGGAATGAGTAGTTGCCGTCATAGTCGATATAAGCATTTACGAAGTCATATTGCAGAGATTCGCTTGTGCCTGAGTTATAACCCTTGTAGTTGATAGTGATGGTCTGACCTTGTTCAACGATCAACTTGTGGTCTTTTGCAAAGTAGTACTGTTCTTCAGATACGCCCTTAAGCGGGTTGCTGGTAACTTGATAGTTCAAGTTCTGAGTTGCGCCTGTGGTAGTAACTTTTTCTACCCAAATGTTTTCGATACAGTTTGCGAGAGTACCATTACCGACGCTGCTCATCCAAGTCTTGCCATAGAGGTCTTCAACTTCGGGTTCGGGGAGTTCACCCTGATAGCGAGGAATTGCAACCCATTGAACGGGAGATACTGACTTGAGGTCAACCGATACTGCGCGAACGCCGATGTAGGCAGTAGCAGTCTGTGCCAAAGGAATGTTGCCGATGTAAGTAGCCCATTGTGCGGTGCGGCCTACTTCGCGAACCTTACCTTCTTCGCCTTCTTTGAAGAGAATTTCGAAGTGGTCAACGTTGATTTCATCGTTGTAAACCATGCCGAACTTGTCGATAGAAGTGCTGAATGCGTCGTAGTTGGGTTCCCAGTTAAGTTTCACTGACAAAGCAGCTGTAGTTTCTTCCTTAACTTCAACTACGAGTGAGTTCTCGCGCAGAGGAGCAACGTTAACCTTGCGGTCGTCAGAAACTCTGAGGTGACCTACGAGCATCTGATAGTCCGATGCAGTAGTACCGTTAACGCGCAGACCGATATATTCAATAACTTCGCCCTTGGCAATGCCGCTTACTTCGAGAGTCTTGGCTTCCCAAGTCTTGCCGGAAGTTGTGCCGTAAGGTACTTCAATCCATGCGTTTGAGCCTTGTTTGCGAAGGATAACAGAGAGGTTAGTTGCGTTGGTGCCTTCCTTGCCACTCTTAACTGCGAGGTCAACTTTTACGTTGCCTTCAGTTGCTTTGAGGTTGGTGCGATACAGTACGATGTCATTGCCGGCTGAAGTTGAACCGCTCAGACGGATTGAAGAACCTGCAATGTAAGCATCTTCGTGAGTGAACTCAACGTTGATGTCGTTTGCATAGGTGGTCATGTTGTTCTTAGTAGTTACCAACCAACGATAGGTGGGAACGATGTCCTGCTGACTCATGTTGTACCATGGACCATGAGTAACTTTACCTTTGTAGAAGTAGCTTTCACCGTTACCGAGTGAGAAGTTTGTTTCAAAGGGAAGTGACGGACCGATTGCAGTGCGTTCGGCAAACATTGAAGCGAAACCGGGGCTGTTGTTGAGCTGTTCGTTGGCTTGGCTTGCGTCAGCAACTTGGAATTTACCCCATGCGTTGTTGATTTCAGGGCGGCTCAACGGGTTGCGGTTAGCACCGGAGAACGCTTTTTCCATCAATTTCTGGTAGTTGCTTTGAGTTGACAGCGGGTCTTCACCGATACGGAATTGGAAGAAACGACTCTGGTCATGTTCGCCCCAGATAACAATGTTCATGCGCTTTTGCACGTCGTTGTTGTTCATCTGAATCCAATAGTCATGATCAAGACCTACGAGGAGGTGTCCTTGATATACGTTGTCCATTGACAGACCGGCAGCTTCTACAGCAGAGGTTGTTCCGGGCACGCCACGATAGTACAGCATATTAGCGCTGTAGTTGAGCATACAGTCGTAGATTTCACCTCTTTGTGAGTCACCATAGAGATAACCGATGTTAGAGTTGCTCAATGATGCGTTCATGGTGTATTGGCCGATGCCGAAACCGAGAATGTTCAGGTCGTTGGCAATTTTCTTTACTTCAGCATGGAAGCCGACAAAGTCGGAAGTCTGATAAATTGTGCCTTCCGAGTTGTAGTTATAACCGTCATTGCCGAAGAATGCTGCTGCATTCACGAATGCACGAGAATACTTGTAGGCGTAATCTGTGCCGTTGATGTTCTTGGTGGTGATGAATTTCTGGAATGCGCCTTCAGAACCGTCGTCATTCCATGATTCAAAGAATGCGATACCGCCATACATGCGTGTGCCGTTCTTGTGTGCGGCATCAATCCATGCGCCGGGAGCCAAGAGGAAACCATAGTTCCATGCACCATAGAGGTTGGTGTAGTTCCAGAAAGAGAACACGTCTTGGTCAAATTCTGTTGAGGGATAACCACCGGTGCCTTTACCGTAGCCTGCAGGGAGGTTACACCAGAGTTGGCGATCGTGGTTAATGTCTTGTACGATGTCTTTGCTCGCATCTTTGTAGATGGGGCGCTGACGTGTGTGAGAGCGTACGAATTCAAGATCCATGGTCAAACCGATGGACTCAAATTCTGCTTTTGTCGGATAGTTACGACCGTCATCGTAGGCTTTAGCAAAGAGCTCCAGAACTTTGAAGTTTTCCCACGGGGTTTGGTCGTAAATTTGCGAGGATGTCGAGGCGGGATAATCCTGAGCCATCATCGACATCGGGATGAGTGCGGCTGCGCACATCAATCCGAGTTTGTAAAATTTACTCATATAGGTATTAATAAATAAGGGAATAATAGATTGTCATATTTGATATATGACTCACATGGCGTTTGTTCTCGCCATGTGAGTCAATGTGTCAAATCAGAAGTTTCCGCCGGGAATGTCCCAGAATACGCGTGTCGCGATCACGTCGGGACCGCCGATGGCTTCAAGACCGGTATTGGTCACGTCTTCCTGACCTGCAATGGTGTTGCCCCAAGGTAGGCGTGAGCGACGAATCATGTCGCCATCCGAGAGACTGCCGTCGTTGCCCAAGGTGGGATTCAATACCGGGAACTGCTTCGGATAACCTGTACGACGCAGATCTACCCATGCTTCGTAGCTGTGAGGATAAGCCGAAATATATTTCTGAGTGATGATCTTTTCGAGTTTGGTTTCCTGATCATCAGCTTCGTCCCACTTAACGCCGATTTTGGTCACGCTTTCAATGTTGTTGGCTGAGTCCATCGGGTCAACGTAAGTGTAGGGAACGGCTTCTGTCAGTTCCTTATATTCTGCGAGGTATTTCTCATAGTCGCCTGAAGGCATAGAGAACACGTCGGAGCAGTCGGCATTGTCGATACCGCGGTTATAGAAGAATTCGGCAGTGCCGCCCATGTCCCAACCGCGAAGCGCACCTTCAGCTCTGAGGAAGTCAACTTCAGCCCACTTCATCAGATAGAAAGGCATCCAGTTTGCATTTTCCATCGGGTCGTCATAGTTCATTGTGGAGTATGCAAAGCGCATATTGGAGAAATACTGCTGAGAGGGCTCCATGCGAAGACCGGCACGAACACCAACGATTTCAGTTCCGGGTTCCATTACTTCACCGGTGGTCTGGTTGATAAGCTGATTGTTGTTCTTCGCAAACAGATAGTTCATGTAGGGGTGTTTCAAGCTGCTGAGCAAGCTGATGAACGATGCATTCATGCGAATGTCGTTCCATCCTCTCATGATTACGTTCACGCAATGTGATCTTGAACCGAACGAAGTTCCGCCGAACACACCCACTTGCTGATTCTTAGAGTCGATAACGCCGGCAGCTACTGCTTCTTCAGCAAAACGCTTGGCATCATCGGGCGACACTTTTGCCAAGTGCATTGCCATGCGCAACTTCAGAGAGTTGGCAAGGCGGCGCCATGTATCAAAGCTGCGTGTAATGGTTGATTGGTCAATCGACGCCAATTTCGCATTGAGTTTGTCTTTATACCACTGAGGGCGGTTTTCGAAATTCAACAAACAGGCATTGATGTCGTCAAGGTTCTTGATAATGGAGTAGTAGATGTCTATGCCTTTATTAAAGGTGAACGGGTTGGTTTCCTTATTGCCTTTGTGGTCAACGTAAGGGATTGAACCGAAGATGTCGGTGTTTTCTTGTGCCACGATGTCAAACATCAGCAAAGCAACGGCCTTCAATTCAACTACCATGTTTGATTCATCGCGGTTCAGGAAGTTGCCAAGGTCGTTCTTCATGTTGAGGAAACGTCCGTAGGGACCTTCGCAGTAGCCTTGATGGTAAGAATAGGTGGTTTCCATTGTTCCGCTCATGAAACTGCTGTTAATCATGGTGAAGAAACCTGCATAGCAGTCCACTGTCATATTATATACAATCTGATAGTAGTGTTCCTGCAGAGGAGCTCCGTCTTTACCGCCAAGCAGGGAGGTCTGAGCATTGATTACGTTGGCAAAGTTCGTTTCCAACGCTGCCATTGCCGCATCTACTTCTGCTTCGGTAGGCTCTACCGTGAAGTCGAGCGCATCGGCATCGCCTTGATAAATCGTTGCATCAACTTGGACTTCATTGGGCGCGAATTCGTCAGCCGGGTTGTCGAACTCCATGCAAGACGTTACTCCCGGAAGCGTAAGCACTGCAACTAAATATTTCAAATCTTTGAGTTTCATATCTGATAATGTTTATGATATTAGAATTCCACTTTGAGGTTTATACCGTAGGAGCGGCATGAGGGCATGTTGAAGATGTCGAATGCTCCGAGGCCGTTAGCGGTAGAAAGTGCCAAGTCGGGATCTGACGGCGCAGCCTTGTAGATGAAGAAGAGGTTACGTGCTGTTGCCGAGAGGGTCAAGCCCTTGATGGCACCCTTGAACAGGTTGCGCATGGTGTAGCTCAGCGAGATTTCGCCCAAGCGAATGTTAGTGGCATCGTAAACGTACTCAGTGCCGAAGCGCTGACCGCCTACCGTCTTGTAGTAGTCTTCAACCGGAACCAAAGTGCCGTCAACGTACATGCCCGGCTTGGATTTGCCGTCAACAGATGTCCATACGATGTTGTTGGCGATGGCGGCTTGACGTGCATCGGCTGAACGCTGCGACATACCGATTTCATCGAGGTAGGCTTCGGTCAGTGAAACGAACTTACCGCCGATGCGTCCGCTGATAAGGAAGTAGAGCGAGAGGTCTTTCCACTGAATAGTGTTTGACCAACCGAGGTTCCATTTTGAGTTCATGTTGCCCAGATATACCCAATCTGTTTGAGACTTGGTGGGTACACCGTGCTGAGGATCAATATAGATTGTGCCGTCATCATTGCGCTTGAAGTCAAGGGCGTAGATGTCGCCGTATTGACCGCCGGGAGCGTAGCGAACTGCAAGTGAACCGTTGGCAATTGATTGTTCCATCTTTGCGGGGTTGCCTTGTTCGTCAAGGAAGGTCTTTTCAATCTTATTGTCGTTGTAAGAGAGATTCACTCCGGTGCGCCACATCCAGTCTTCTCCGGCAAGGAGATTATAGGTGAGTGTGGTCTCGAAACCTTGGTTGCGGATAGAACCGGTGTTAACGGGTTTGGACTTACCGCCGGTTGTCGCAGCAAGGAAGTAAGAGTTTGTGAGGTTCGTATTATAATAGGTCAAGTCCCAATTCAGGTTGCTGCGGAACAATGAAATATCATAACCAACTTCAAATGACTTGGATTTTTCGGGCAGGGGATTGTCGAAATAACCATATAAGGGCGCTGGTGCGCCGCCGGTCACTGTGTTAACCGAAGTCTTGGCAAACACTTGGTTGGGAATTGAGTTACCTACTTCCGAGTAAGATGCGCGAAGCTTCAGGTGAGTGATAAATTCGGGCATGGGCAGGTATTTGTCCATCAAGGTGTTTGCGCCGATTGACCAGTAGCCGTAGTGGTCGGGAGTGCCGCGCGATGAGAATTGACGGAATGCGCGATACCAGTCAATACGGTAGCTGCCTTCAATAAATACCATGTCGTTATAGCCGAGTTGACCGGTGAAGAACCAACCCTTATCCCAGTTTGAACCGTTGCTTTGGCTCACATTGTTGCTGCCGTACTTGGCGGTGGGGTGGAAGTAGTTAACGAGGTGGGGCAGTTTGTTGTCATTGTAGGGATCAAATACCGTTGCTTGAACCCACTGAGTATATGAGTCATTCTTAACTGTGTGACCCACCCAACCGGTTGATGCAGATACTGAGTATTTGTCGTTGAAGGTCTTGTTATAAGAAGCCATCACGTCAACATACCAGTCATTGCTGGTATAGCGGTCGTTGCCATAAATACCGAAGTCTTCCTGTGCGGAAGGAAGTTGAGTGGTGGCATAGCGGTTGGTGATGCCCTGAAGTTTGGTGCGGTCAACGTTCAAACGAGCCTGTACCATCAAGCCTGAGATGATTTCGTAGCTCACGACTGCTGAACCGTAAACGCGCTCTTCAACTTGCTTGCTGCGGTTCATGCCGGTGATCCAGTAGGGGTTGTTGTTGTCCGGAGTGGAGGGATAGAACCAGTTTTGCATCGGACCGGAGAGTTGAGCGTATTCCGATACTTTCTTACCGTCTTTAATATAGGAGATTTGGTTTGAGGATTGCCATGTGCCGTTTTCAATCATGTAGTTGTTGCGGTAGTATTCGAGGTCCGCATTGCCGGGAAGACGATAGAGGTCATAGAGCGGATTCATTGTAGTGCCGCCACCGGGACGATTCAAAGTTTTCGCATATACATAATTGACTGAGAGGTCAATCTTCAGTTTGTTTTCAAACAAGTTGAAGTTCTGACGGAATGAGAATGTGTTACGATTATAGGAGTTGTTCGGCATCATACCATTCGAATTTGAATTCGAATATGAGAAGTATGAACGAACCTTCTGGTTGCCGCCCGAAATCGCAATTGAGTTATTCCACGTCATGCCGGTTTCAAAGAAGTTGTCAACATGGCGCTGAGCAACGTTGGTCAGCTTTGAGTTGGCATAACCGAGTTCAGCTTCGGTGTAGGTGCCGATTTCCTTGCCCCAACCGCCTAATGACATGCCGATCGGATTGCCGTTCGGGTCGGTTTGAATTTTCGTACCATAGAGGTATTGAATGTCGGGGGTGACAAGCGGAGTGTCGAATGTTACGTTTGAATTAATCGAAATGTTGATTTTTCCTTCTTTACCTTTCTTGGTGGTAATCATCAATACACCGTTGGCTGCCGCAGAGCCGTAGAGTGCGGCTGCGTTTGCGCCCTTGAGCACGTTGATGCTTTCAATGTCGTCGGGGTTAATCAGTGAAAGAGCGTCGCCGCCTTCAGATGAGCTTGAGTAGCCCAATGAAGAACCGTCGCTCCAGCCCGAGCCGCCCTTGGCTTGGTTGGTCATCGGAATACCGTCAACAACGATCAACGGGTCATTGCTGCCCATAACCGACTTGTTACCGCGCAGTAGAATCTTGGATGTACCACCCGCGCCACCGGCACTCTGAGTGATGGTTACACCGGAAACTTTACCGCTCAATGCGTTAACGAAGTTGGCGTCTTGAACCTTCATGAGGTCTTCTGCCTTGACCTGTTGGGTGGCATAGGTCAGTGATGCCGCTTTACGCTGGATACCCATTGCGGTGACAACGACTTCACCGAGCACTTGCGAATCCAATTCGAGCTGAACTTCGATGGGCTCGCCTTTCCATTCGACTACCATGTCTTTGTAGCCGATAGCGGAAATTTTCAGTTTGGTCCCCTTGGCGATGTTAGCGAGTGAAAAACGCCCGTCAAGGTCGGTTGCGCCTCCCTTGGCGGGATTATTAACCACTTGAACGGTTGCGCCGATCATTGGTTCACCCAATTCATCTAACACCACTACGGTGGCTGAAGTCTGCGACTGTGTGGCAGTAGCCGACGTGGCTGCAGCGTGGGCGGGTGTGGCAATAGCCATTGCTCCCATTAGCGATGCAGCCATGATAATTTTGATTGGTTTTAGCATATAAGGTTAATTTATAGGTTTGTATGTCCACATAAAATGGCATGCTAAGTTAGGAATTTTTTTGCAAAACAGGGCATTTTTTTTTCGAAAAGTTACTTAATACTTAGTTAAATAAAAATAACAGCCGTTAACGCTGAGCGTGAGCAACTGTTATAAAAGTTGAAAGAGCGTGCCGTCGGGCTGTATAATGCGCTGATTTCGAGAGCCTCTGAAGCGCAGGTCGGGGTCTCGCTCGGCGGCAATGAATGGCCCTTCGACTATTGCCTCAAATTCGCCGACGAGCTCCTTTAGTTCTTCGTGATCCGCAAGTTCCTCAAAGGTGTAGCCCGTATAGCACCAAATTTTTAGTCCTTCGGCTTTTAGTCTCCTCACCAATCGCAGCAGTCCGCTCGGATTTGGCGTTTGAAGCGGATCGCCGCCGGTTAGTGTGACATTGAATCCGTGAGCAATAACTATATCGGCAAGCTCGTCAATATTCATCTCAGTGCCTCCGCGGAAATCCCACGAGGAGGGGTTATGACACCCGGGGCAATGGTGGTTGCAGCCGGCAAGGTAAATGGACGTGCGAAGCCCCGGGCCGTCAACCGACGTCCCGGGGACTATCTGCAATACGCGTAGGGTGTCCGACATCTTATTTATGAACGACTCTGTCGCGCAGCTCGGCGAGTTTGGCTGAATTCCAGCGGTCAGTGGTGCCGACGAGGTAGCCGGTGATGCGTTGTAGTCGGTCAATGTTCTTTCCGTGACATTTCGGGCATTCTTCCAGTCCTTCCGATGCGTCTTCGTGGCCGCAATCCATGCAGCGGTTGCGGTTGTGGTTTACTGAACCGTAGCCGATGTTATATTGGTCCATCAAGTCAACGATGTCGCTGATTGCTTGAGGATTGTGGGTTGCATCTCCGTCTATTTCCACGTAGAAAATATGGCCGCCGCGAGTCAACTCATGATAGGGGGCTTCGATTTGAGCCTTATGGCGTGGTGAACAGTGATAATATACCGGAACATGGTTTGAGTTGGTATAGTAGTCGCGATCTGTGATTCCCGGAATCACGCCGAACGATTTACGGTCGCCGCGCGTAAATCTGCCGCTGAGTCCTTCGGCCGGAGTTGCCAAGATGGAGTAGTTGTGATTGTAGCGTTCAGAGAACTCGTTGGCACGAGAGCGCATGTGGCTCACGATGCGCAGACCGAGGGTTTGTGCGTCGGCATCTTCACCGTGGTGTTTGCCTGTGAGAGCCACGAGGCATTCCGCAAGTCCTATGAATCCGATGCCGAGTGTCCCTTGATTTATGACCGATTCAATCGTGTCGTTAGGACCGAGTTTTTCAGAGCCGTTCCATAGTCGCGACATCAATAGCGGGAATTGCTTGGCGAGGGCTGTTTTCTGGAACTCAAATCTGTCGTGGAGCTGTTTTGCCGTGATATTCATCACTTCGTCGAGGCGTTTGAAGAATCGTTCAACGCGCTCTTCTTTGCTCTGTATGCCCATGAGTTCGATGGCAAGGCGCACAATGTTAATCGTGGTAAACGACAAGTTGCCGCGACCCACTGATGTTTTCTCTCCGTAGCGATTTTCAAAAACGCGAGTGCGGCAGCCCATAGTTGCGAGCTCATACATGTAGCGTTTCGGGTCGTTGATGTCCCATTTTTCGTGCTGGTTATATGTCGCATCCAAATTTACAAAATTGGGGAAGAAGCGACGTGCCGTTACTTTGCAAGCAAGCTGATATAAGTCGTAGTTTCGGTCGGTTGGCAAGTAGCTCACTCCGCGTTTCTTTTTCCATATCTGAATCGGGAATATGGCTGTCGCGCCGTTGCCCACTCCTTCGTAAGTGGAGTTAAGGAGTTCTCGTATAACGCAGCGTCCTTCTGCCGACGTGTCGGTGCCGTAATTGATGGAGCTGAACACGACCTGATTGCCTCCGCGTGAGTGAATGGTGTTCATGTTATGAATGAACGCTTCCATGGCTTGATGTACTCTGGCAGTCGTTCGGTTAATGGCGTGTTGTAACTGACGCGCTTCGCCTTCCAATCCGTCGAGTGGCTTGATTATGAAGTCCTCAATTTCCGTATGGTAAAGATGGCTCAAGTCTTGACCCGATAGCGTTTCAATCGTTTTTATCTCCTCAATGAACGATGACCGCACAAATGGAGCCAAGTAGAAGTCAAAAGCCGGAATGGCTTGACCTCCGTGCATCTCGTTTTGCGCCGTTTCCATTGAGATACATCCGATAATGCTTGCCGTTTCGATGCGCTTGGCAGGGCGGGATTCCCCGTGCCCGGCAATAAATCCGTTTTCTAAAATGCGGTCCAAGGGGTGCTGAACGCATGTCAGCGACTTGGTGGGGTAGTAGTCTTTGTCGTGAATATGGATATAATTGTGGCGCAAAGCTTCGCGCACTTCATCGCTGAGCAGATAGTCATCAACGAATGGCTTGGTGGTCTCCGATGCAAATTTCATCATCATGCCGGCAGGCGAATCAGTGTTCATGTTGGCGTTTTCACGCGTAATGTCATTGTTCTTGGCGGCAATGATTTCCATGAACAAATCGCGGGTTTTCGCACGGCGCGCAATTGAGCGCTGATTTCGATATGCAATGTATTTGCGTGCAACTTCCTTGCGCGGCGATTTCATCAATTCCAGTTCAACAAGGTCTTGAATTTCTTCGACCGACATTTGCTCGTTGCCGGTCATGCCGATGCGGTCAACTATGCGCTGTATCAAGGCCTCATCTTCGCCGAGTTCTGTTGTTAACATCGCCTTGCGAATGGCTGCCTTAATCTTTTCTTCGTTATATCCAACGACTCTGCCGTCGCGCTTAATAATTGTTTGGATCATTTGAACGGGTATTCTTTTAAGGTGATTTTGTGGATTGCAAAGATAGTAAACATTGGTAAAACGGCAAACATTTTGTTTAAAAACTTTTCAACAATTTGTCGTTTTGGAAAACTTTTTGGGCTGCCGACAAAAATAAACTATTGGTTATTAGTGTGATATAAAATATTTTGGAAAACTTGTGATTTTATTTTGTGTCGAGAGTTGTTAAAAAAATATGTAATACAAACTCGGTTGTTTGTGCAATATTTATAACGATTTTTTGTAGTGTATAAATATTTTGCTTAACTTTGTAATGTTATTTAATAAAATTTTATTCATCGTTTTTTTATAGTGTTTATGAGTCAATCTACTTTTTTATATCGCTTGATGATTGCCGCTGTTTGTGCTTCTTGGGCAGCTTTAGCATCGGCAGGAGTCCCTTCCGCTCCGGTTGGCCTTACCGCTAACGTGGAGGGTCATAGAGTAACGTTGACATGGAATAGTCCTGATGTCGGCGATGTTATAGCCGCCGAAGATTTTGAAGGCTCTGAGTTTCCTCAAACAGGCTGGAGACGAAAGATCAGGAACACTTCGGACTATCGTTGTACATGGTTCAAGTATCCCACAAAGGATTTTGCTTCCCAAGGTAATCGAGATTTCTACATTCATTCAGGTGAAGGCAGCGCAATGGTTTATTTTGACCAAATGGTACCTCATGCCGACGGCTCCCCGGCTCGACAAGACGAATGGCTGATTTCGCCGGCTGTTGACGGTGCATCATATCTGTCATTTTCGTATTTCATCGACCCGGTTTATTTCATGTATGCAGAATATGAGGATTTCAATGACATCTACTGTGTGAAGATTTCAAATGACGGAGGCACTGCTTGGGAAACCATTTGGGACGTAACGAAAGGTGACCCGAATCAGAAAGGTTGGCAATCGGTTGTGCTTCCTTTATATGGTGCAAATGAGAATACTAAAGTTGCGTTCGTTGCTCAATCCAATCCGAATACTCCGGAAATGGGATTATTCTTCTTGTGGGTCATAGACGACGTTAACATTTATGCCTCCAAATCTTCATCGCTTCAAAATGATAACCCTTCTGTAATTGAGGGCTACAATATTTATCGCGACGGTGAGCTTATTGCAGAAAATATTACTTCGCTTCAGTATGTTGACTACTCTAAAAAGACTCCAGGTCAATATACGTATCAAGTGGTATCTGTTGACGGTGAAGTCGCGTCGGAAGCCGCCGAGATTTCTGTGGAAGTCAAGGAAATGTCGTTCTATCCCCCTTCGAATGTGGCTGTGACTTCTGAGTATTTCGAGGAATATAAATCTTGGGAGGTGTCTATATCATGGCAGGAGCCCGAGGGCGATTGGAAACCTCAGTATTATAATGTGTATTGCGACGGTCAGCTCATAGCAACGGAGTTGCCCGTAGGTTCTTTCGCTCAATCCGAGGTTCCTAATGGCATATTTGAATATGCGGTGACTGCCGTTTATGAAGATCCGCACGGGGAATCCGTGGCGGTCGGAGATGTCATTGCGCTCGGCACTCGTTTCGCGGCTACAAATCTTTCGGCAGAAGTAGATGGCAATAATGTGAGCCTCTCATGGACGGCACCCAAATCTTCAGATGTGCAGGTTATCGGTTATAACGTGTACCGCGCCAATACTCTCGTTGCTGAATCAATCACCGATACTTCTTTTACTGACTCTAATGTCCAAAACGGTGTCTATGACTATAACGTTGTATCCATTTATGCTGATCAGGTGCTTTCATGGCCCGTCAATGTGTCGGTATCTGTAGGCAAGACTGTTTTAATGTCGCTTCCATATACTCAAGATTTCAATGGGCAATTTAAACCGGAAAACTGGGTCACTGACGTTATCTACGATGATGTGCCTGCCATTTATATGTGGTCTTTCTCCAATCCTCGCGGCATCATGATCGAGGGCGATGGCTTCGATGGCGGATTTGCTTCGATAGACTGCTATGAAAGCGGATATTATTCTGTGGCATCAACGCTCACTTCGCCCGTTTTTGATGTCTCGTCTGTTACGGATTCCGATGATATACATCTCACGTTCGCAATTGATTATATGACTGATGACATGGCTGTTGCATCGCTGCAATACTCTCATAATGGCGGCCGTTCTTGGGAATATATTGTAGAGACTTTTTCCGGCTACATGCCGGCGGAGCTTGGCGTGAGCGAGTTCTGTAGCCCTGAAATCTTAGACTATTCTATAACGGGTATCACGGCAGGTTATAAGGCAATTATGTTCCGATTTAGTTATGACGCAATGGTTGACTATCATTTTGCGCTTGATAATTTTAAGTTATATAACAGCAAGCAAGACGGCATTGTTGAAACCGGTATCGAGACCTCTGTTTTCGTTATAGTCTCTAACGGAACTTTCAGGGCAATAGCGCCGGAAGAAATTAAGGACATTGAGATTTATGCCATAGACGGCTCCCGAATAGCGAACTTCCCTGAAGTCAACTCCGCAGAATTTTCTGTTGCGTCAGACTTCTTGGGCAGTGGCATTTACATTGTTAAAGTCACCACAGATGCTGGGTCTGTGACTCGGAAAATCTCTCTCTAACACGTCCGAATTTAGTTGTCAATTTATCAAGGCGGGCTCTTAATGAGTCCGTCTTTGTCATTTCCCGCAAACTCGGCTGAGAATACTCTTGTTTTTATTTCATACTTAGCAAAAATATAATTATATTTGCAGTGTTATGGATATGAAAAAGTTTTTCCTTGTGACAGTGGCTGCTTTTAGCATGGATTTTGCTGCAGCACAATCGTTTGTACAAGGTCATGATAATCCCGAGGGCGTGCTGTCGGGGCGTAATATAGCGATGTGGCAAAGTCACGGTCGTTATTACGATATTACCGAAGACCGGTGGAAGTGGCAGCGTTGTCGATTATTCGGAACCGTCGAAGACCTATACACGCGTTCTTATGTTGTTCCTTTTTTGATTCCGATGCTCGAAAATGCCGGAGCTTATGTGATGCTGCCGCGCGAACGTGATGATAATGAAGCGGAGTTGGTTATTGACCCTGATGGCGAATATGCGATTGATGGATATGAAGAGTCTAATGGCAAACACAAATGGGCAGACACGAAAACGCAGGGTTTTGGTTGGAGTGTCGATGTGTTGTTAGCCGGTGAGAATCCCTTTATTATGGGGCGTGCCCGTCAGGTGAAGACAGTAAAACCAAAGGATGCGCGCCGTAGGTCAACGGCATCGTGGAGTGC
Organism: Bacteroidales bacterium; assembly: GCA_015061005.1. Lineage (GTDB taxonomy): Bacteria > Bacteroidota > Bacteroidia > Bacteroidales > Muribaculaceae > UBA3263. Next base: position 33,266 of record SUXJ01000007.1, on the reverse strand, counting down.
GGTTGTTCCCGAATATGGAGAATATGCCGTTTATATCAGTTATCCAAAATTGGATAAGGCAGTGCCCGATGCACGTTATACCGTTCATACAGCCGCCGGAGATCGGTCTTTCACAGTCAATCAGAGCATGGGAGCGGCAACATGGGTCTATCTTGGCACGTTTCCTTTTGATCCCGGCAAGGAGGCTCGTCCGCTCGTGAGTCTTGACAATGTGTCGAGCGTAGGAGGTGTTGTCGGAGCCGATGCCGTTAGAATAGGAGGCGGAATTGGAAATGTGGCACGCCATGTCGATGATATGCCGGAAACTGCGCAAGTTAGCGGTTATCCGCGATGGGCGGAAGCCTCACGCTACTATTTGCAGTGGGCGGGAATGCCTGACAGTGTTTATGCCAATCAAGAAAACGACTATCGTGACGACATTTTCTGTCGTCCTCAGTGGGTCAATTATATGATGCAGGAGTTGGGCGTTCCTGTTGATTTGGTCATGGCTTTTCACTCCGATGCCGGAATTGGCGAAACTGAAGACGAACTGGTTGGCACAATGGGAATTCATTTCACTGCCCGGGGTGGTAAATATGCCGATGGACGTTCTCGTAAGCTGGGCGGTCGTCTCTGTCGCAGTATTGTGAATCAAGTAGTTGAAGATTTAAGCACAATATATTCCGTTGAATGGCCGCTGCGAAAGATTCGTGATGCTTCATATATTGAAGCTCGTGTACCCGAGGTCCCAACCATGCTCTTGGAACTGCTATCTCATCAGAATTTTTCCGACATGAAGTTTGGACTTGACCCGCAATTTAAATTTAATGTGTCGCGTGCCGTTTACAAAGGCATTTTGCGCTATCTTGTCAGTCAGGAGCTCGCACACTATATTGTTCAGCCATTACCTCCGGTGTCGATGATGCTTGTGCCGATGTCTGAAACAGGCTATCTCCTTTCGTGGAATCCCCAGCCTGACCCTCTTGAGCCTACCGCTTTCCCCTCATCTTATATTATTGAACAACGCATTGGGTCTAATCAGAATGCGCCATTCATTCCTATCGACACCATTCGTGAATCCAACATTATTGTAAATATCCCCAAAGGTGAAATTCGTAGTTATCGTGTTATTGCTGTTAACAAGGGAGGGCATAGTTTCCCGTCGGAAGTCCTCGCAGCCGGTTCTCCTGAAAATCCGTCCGGTCATGTGACCGTTGTTAATGGTTTTACTCGAGTTTCTGCTCCCGATAATTTCGCTCACGGAAGTTTTGCCGGATTTGGATTATATGATCCCGGAGTGCCATACATCAAAGATTTGTCGTTTACAGGCGCGCAATATGAATTCAACAGACTCTCTGAGTGGGTTCATGATGATCAACCCGGTTTTGGTGCTTCGCGTGCTAATATGGAAACAAGACCGATTTACGGCAATTCATTCGACAATGTGATTATTCACGGGAAAGCCATTATGGATGCCGGTTATTCCTTCTCCGGGCGTTCTCTATCAGCCTTTGTAAAGACTCAGGATCGAACGGAGTGTGTGGATCTCATCCTTGGACTTCAACGGCAGTCCTCGCCTGAGTATAAGGCATTCACTCCTGAATTGCAAACGCGATTGGATTCTCTCGTTGTTGATGGGGTTCCTGTGTTCGTGAGTGGGGCATATCTTGCTTCTGACTGCATTGATTCCATTGAAGATACGAGTTTCTTGGAGCGAGTATTGGGTATAAAATGGCGCAGTGATCATGCCACTATAATAGGTCAAGTTAGTGAGGTCAACTCTTTGTTTGCAGATAATTTTGCCGATGCCTCGTTTACTTTTTCAAACGAACTTGGTCAAAAGCCTTATGCAGTTGCCTCGCCCGATGCAATATACCCGGCATCTGAGCTTGGTTCAACGATTATGCGTTATGATGAAAATCAGTCTCCTGCGGCAGTGGCTTTTGCTCCCTTAACTCATCGAGCCGTTTCAATGGGTTTCCCGTTTGAAGCAATTCAGAATGATGAATCGCGCTCTATTTTAATGACACAAATCCTCAAATTCTTGAATTTAAAATGATTGAATTGAAAAACTTTAGTTCCGCTGAACTTAAACGGGCTGCATGTGATACTTGTGGCGAATATACTCTTTTGGTTATCACATCGGATATTATTGAGAGTGTTGATGAAGTTCGACTCATCAGAGTGTTGGAAGATTCAGGTGCAGATGCGGTCTATGCCGATTTTATAAAAAATGGCTCACGCATACCCTTAATAGAAATGCAATCCGGTTCTGTGCGCGATGATTTTGATTTCGGTCCTGTTATGTTAGTGAGAACGGCAGTTTTAAAGTCATTTGCTGAAAATATAGAATCTCTGGATTATTCGGCTTTCTATGCGTTTTGGCTTTCAATGCATGGCAAGATTGTGCATCTGCCGGAATATGTTACTATGGTGAAATCTGCCCCTGTTGTAATTGATGGAGAGCAACAATTTCAGTATGTGGACCCACGTAATCGTCAGGCGCAAATAGAAAAAGAGGGGGTGTTTACCAGGTGGCTTTCTAAACGTGGAGCCTTAGTGACGTCGTGTCATCCCGTCAAGCATGTGGGTGATTTCCCTGTTGAAGCTACCGTGGTCATTCCGGTGAAGAATCGAGTAAAGACTATCGGAGACGCCATTAGATCTGCCCTCAATCAAAAGTGTAGTTTCGAGATTAATGTAATCGTTGTAGATAACTATAGCGATGATGGTACTTCTGAATTAATTGAAGAGTTTGCAGCGGAGGATTCTCGCCTGATTCATGTGATTCCGGACCCGGGACATGGCATTGGCGGATGCTGGAATTGTGCGCTTGACGACCCTCGCTGCGGGCGGTTTGCAATTCAGTTGGACTCTGACGATGTTTACTCTTCTGAGTTGACGTTGCAAAAAATTGTTGATAAATTCCGTGAAACCGGTGCCGCAATGGTTATCGGTTCATATACTTTGACTGATTTTGACCTCAATATCTTACCGCCGGGTTTGATTGACCATGCGGAGTGGACCGATGACAATGGACCTAATAATGCGCTCAGAATCAACGGACTCGGTGCTCCCCGAGCTTTCTTTACCCCCATTGCTCGCAGATTGCGCTTCCCTGATGTTTCCTATGGTGAGGACTATGCTATGGCTCTAAGTGTTTGTCGTAATTATTGCATTGCACGCATTTTTGACTCTTTGTATTTCTGTCGTCGTTGGGGTGGAAACTCTGATTCGAATCTCAGTCAAGAGAAAATAAACGCCAATAATCGTTACAAGGACTGGGTTCGCTCCGTAGAACTCACTGCCAGAACAAACGCAAAATGATTGACCTCAGTTCCTTTTTTGAACGCCAATTTCAGTTGTGGCCGGAAGTCGCATTGCGCTTCAAGGCGCTTGATGATGTTGAAATAAAGGAGGTCGGTGGTTATAAGGTGCAATTTAATCCGGCTCGGGCCGTTAGCACTGCAGCAAAGGTTGATTCTGCCAGTATTGCCGCTCGTCCGTGTTTCCTTTGTTCTGCAAATCGTCCCGACTGTCAAATAGCTCTGCCATGGGAAGATATGGAAATTTTGATTAATCCGTTTCCTATTTTCCCGGGTCATTTAACTATTGCAGCAAAAAATCATGTACAGCAGTCGTTGCTCGGTAGAACAGAGCAGATGCGCAGATTGAGTAAAGAATTGCCGGGATATACAATCTTCTATAATGGGGCGAAGTGTGGAGCTTCGGCTCCTGACCACATGCATTTTCAGGCTGTTCCTTCTCAATATATGCGTATCCCTCAGAGATTTTATACCTATCGGCTCGCGCCGGCAGAGTTCTGTGCAGAGGAGATTGATCCCATGATTAACGCTGTATGTACCGGCGGGGAAATTACGATTATTCCGCGCGTCAAGCATCGTCCGGATTGTTATGGCGATTTGCTTATAAGTCCTGCGGCAATCGATTTATCCGGAACGCTTATTTCTGTGCGTAGGGATGATTTTCAACGTCTAAATGCCGAAAATGTCGATGCAATTCTTCGTGAAGTGACTTTCAGTCAGCCTCCGGTTTACGTAGGTCTGATTACTGAATCTCCGGTGATTACTCGGGAGGCAGATGGTTCAACAAGCATTGACGGGATTATTATCGGTAAGGATTTCCATTGGGAACGTCGTCAAACTCAAAGGTTTGCCGGCGAAATTCTTCAGCATGATAATCAAATCATAAACCGCATAGGGGTGGAAGACTATCTCTGCTCTGTAATTTCATCAGAAATGTCTGCCACATCTGCATTGGAGTTATTGAAGGCTCATGCTGTGATTTCGCGCAGTTGGCTCTTAAGCCAAATGCGTGCAACTCGACATTTGGCAGACAAGGGGTCCCCATGCAATGAATCCGTAATTCAGGGCGATGAGATCAGTCAATGGTTCGACTCTGATGATCATGCGGGATTTGACGTTTGTTCTGACGATCACTGTCAGCGTTATCAGGGGATTACGCGCATTTCTTCAAGTAATGCTTTTGTGGCAGTCAGTGCCACTCGAGGTTTGGTATTATCCTCTCACGATGGCTTAATTTGTGACGCCAGATTCTCAAAGTGTTGTGGCGGAGTCCTTGAGCAATTTCAAACGTGCTGGCAACCTTCTGCCCATTCATATCTCGTTGCCCGAGCTGATAATGCGTCCGCTCTTTCTTTCCCCGATTTAACAGATGAGGATAATGCTCGTGCGTGGATTATGAGCCGACCGGAAGCGTTTTGCGCAGACGCAGCTCCCGATACTCTCCGGCAAGTTCTCAACGATTTTGATTTCTCAACTACACCTGATTTTTATCGGTGGACTATACGATATGACCGACGCCGCTTGTCGGACTTAATCTATAAGCGTTCGGGCATCGACTTTGGTTTAATTCATGATTTGCAGCCACTGTCTCGTGGCACGTCAGGGCGCATTTTTCGCCTTAAAATAGTCGGTGAAAAGTGCTCAATGATTGTGGGTAAGGAGCTGATGATACGTCGTTGGCTCAGTGAATCACATTTATATAGTTCGGCATTTGTTGTTGATCGTGATGGCGATGATTTTGTCTTACATGGAGCAGGGTGGGGGCACGGTGTGGGCATGTGCCAAATAGGAGCAGCAATGATGGCTGAACAAGGCTATGATTTTCGTCAAATACTTTCGCATTACTATCCGACATCTAAACTTTTAAAATATTATTGATGAAACAATTATTAGCTATATTTGCAGTATTACTTGCATCTTGTGCCGGCGCCCGTACACTAACCGGTATCGAGGTGTTACGCGCCGGCAACTTTGCCGAACTTCAAGGAAAAAGAGTGGGCTTGATTACTAATCCAACCGGTGTTGATAGCGATTTGGTTTCAACAATTGACATTTTACATGCTGCCGACGGCGTTCATCTCGCTGCGCTCTTTGCACCGGAACATGGTGTGCGAGGTGACGTGCCTGCGGGTGCAAAAGTTAAACCATCAGTTGATAAAACTACGGGAGTTAAAATTTATTCACTTTATGGGGCAACAAAGACTCCTACTGCTTCCATGCTCGAAGGCATAGACATAATGGTTTATGATATGCAAGATATTGGGTGCAGATCTTATACGTTTATTTCTACTCTCGGTAGGGTAATGAAGGCTTGTGTGGCTCATAATGTCCCATTGCTTGTTCTTGACCGCCCCAATCCTTTAGGCGGTTTGCGTATTGAAGGACCGATGAATGTTTCTCCTGATTGCAAATCTTTCGTCAGTGAATTTGACATTCCATATATCTACGGGTTAACCCCGGGAGAGTTGGCGCTTTATCTTAATGCAACTCTGTTTGACGGCAAATGTAGTCTTGATGTTGTTGCCATGAACGGATGGAAGCGAGCCATGACATTTAATCAAACCGGATTGCCGTGGGTTCCTACTTCGCCTAATATCCCCACGGTTGAAACTGCTTTTTATTATCCTGCACTTGGCATCCTTGGTGAACTTGGTGTATGCTCTATCGGTGCCAATTTCACGCTGCCGTTTCGTCTTGTAGTTAGTGCTGATATTGATGCTGACCGTTTGGCTCATGATTTGAATGCTTTTCATCTTCCCGGTGTGAAGTTTCGTCCTTATCATGTAAAAATCAATAATAATCAACTACAAGGTGTGCAGGTGCATATCGTTGATGAGCACGCAGTTGCTCTCACTCCGATTCAGTTCTACGTAATGCAAGCTCTCGATGCTCAGGGCATAAATCCGATAAGTCTCGCTGCCCCCTCAAGGGTGTCAATGTTTAATAAGGTGTGTGGCTCGACGACTATTCTAACCCGATTTAAGCAAAATATGCGAGCAGAAGATGTTTTGCCTTTATTAACCGGTGAAAAGTCGAATTGGCTTGAACAAATCAAGCCTTATCTTCTTTATGATTGAATGGCACGCATTTTGCTGCTCTTTAAGCGTACTAATTAAAATTATCTAACGTGAACACATACGAATATAAAGAGGCGGTAGAAACTGCCGTGAGTTCTCGAAATTTTCACGAAGCATTTCGCCTTCTGCGTGTGATGCTTAGTGCCGATGCTTGGCGATTTAGAGCAGAACTTGAATCCGCAGAAGAAGATTATAGCCGTATTATTGAATATGCTCTGACCGGAGCACCCGATCCAAGTCGTGAAACTCAGATATCACGACTGTCCACCCGTATTTATAATCTGCTCGATATGATTGTTCGAGAGAGTCGAATTGCTGATCATAATTCATTATACTTCAGTGCAATTCGTTCATCTAAACTCAATCGAACTGAGTCGCTGCAATCACTTTTCAGTGAATATTTGGTGGCTGCAAATAATGCTTCATCATTCACCTTGGCTACTATGAAGAAGTCGGAGGCAGCAGCTTGTCGTCGAGTTGTTGAAGATTTGGAGCCGAGGTTATTCGTTGCGTTGTGGACATCAACCCCATTGAGTTTTGATGAAATAGCAGCCGTGCGTGATGCCATGCAATCCGAGCTTATGCCTCTCCACATGAAGCAATTGATTGTAAGCGCACTGACCATGTCGCTTTTCCAATTTTTCAACGAACCGATTTTGCGCCTCTTGCTTGAATTTGCATCTGAAGGGTATGAACCGGAAGTCCGGATAAGAGCAACTGTTGGTGCTGTTATCGTCATGTCTCGTTGGCCCAAACGGTCCGATACTGAGGCTGTCCGAAATATCCTTTCCTCTCTCCGCGAGCAAGGGCATTGGTCGGCAGATGTGGAGCATATCGTAATGCAATTTGTAAAAACCGGTGACGTAGAAAAGATTGCTCGTACCATGCGTGAAGAAATCATACCTCAGATGATGAAGCTTCGCCCAGATATTGAGAAACACATCAAAGAAGTCGGTCTGGATATGTCAGATTCCGATATGAACCCCGAGTGGGAAGATTTACTTGAAAAGTCCGGGTTGACTGAACGGCTGCGCAAACTGTCGGATATGCAAATGGAGGGCGGCGATTTGTTCTATTCCGCATTTTCAATGCTCAAATCATATCCCTTCTTCAATAACATTGCCAATTGGTTCTTGCCATTTAATGCTGACCGGTCCGATGTCGTTGAGTCGCTCGGACATGACGGAGCTATGGGCTTGTTTATTGCTGATTCTCAGGCCATGTGCGACAGCGATAAATACTCCTTTGTATTCTCGATTGACCGTCTCCCCGAGGCGCAGAAACAGCAGGTGATGAATCAAATCACCGAGGCTTCGATTCAAATGGCGGAGCTTGCCGACGTAGATATGCTTCCTGAAAGAGTCCGTCGAAGCAATCAAATCACTCGCTATGTGCAAGACCTGTTCCGTTTCTTCCGCCTTTTCCGCCGACGTAGTGAGTTTGCCGACCCGTTTGCCCGTCTCCTCAATCCGGCAATGATTCCTACTCTGAAATCTGACTTCTCCGAACCTGAGAAAATTCGCCTGCTTGCGGAATTTTTCTTCAAACATGAACACTATGACGATGCTTTGCAGCTTTTCAGAATGCTTAATCCCGATTTAACTTTGCATCAGAAAATGGGTCATGCGCTCGAACGTCTCGGTCGCCGTCAGGAGGCTCTAACGGAATATGAGCGTGCCGAAATGCTTGCTCCTCAATCCGAATGGACTTTGAAGCGACTGGCTCAAGTGTCCAAGGCTCTCGGCAACTTTGGAAAGGCTCTGGAATATTACCGACGCCTTGAAAGTCAAAATCCCGATAGTGTGGCATATGCTCTAAATATGGGTCATTGCTACTTGCAAATGAATCAAATTCATGAAGCCTTGCATTGTTATTATAAGGCCGAAATGCTCGATGAAAAGTCTGTCAAGCCTTTGCGCCCGATTGCTTGGTGCGCTTTCTTGAATCGCGACTTCGAAACTTCGCAAAGATACTATAACCGTATCTTGGCAGAAGACACCCCAACCCCTGCAGATTTTCTTAACCTCGGGCATCTATCTCTTGCACTTGGAAATATTCGTGATGCAATCGGTTTTTATAAGCAATATGCCGATGGCGATGAGGCCAAGTTGACTGCTGCAATTACCGGTGATGCTCATTTGCTTGAAACTGCAGGAATCTCAATTGATATCTTACCACTCATTCTTGACGCAATCCGTTTTCAGTATGACAACAAATAATCCCCTCTTAGCTCCTTTCGACGTACCTCCATTCCCACAGATACACATCGAACATTATTTGCCCGCTATTCAAGAGGCTGCTGTCATCAGGCTTGAGGAGGTGGACCTCATTGTTGCAAATTCCGAGGAGCCAACTTTTGAAAACACCATAGTTGCACTGGAAAATTCCGGTAAATTATTATCAAGAATCTTAGGCGTCTTCTATGCTTTGCTTCATGCAGATGCCGACGATGCCATGATGGATTTGTCCATAGAAGTCTCTCGGATATTAAGCGAAAATGCTTCTAAAATCAGTCTTAATCAGGCACTTTTTCAGAAAATCAAAGCTGTCTATGATCAATCTTCAACTTTGAATCTTTCAGATGAGCAAACTATGTTGCTCGAAGAAACATACCATAGCTTCATAAGAAACGGTGCAAATCTCCAGGGCGAGGATCGTAAACGTTTCCGCGATATAAAAAAACGATTAAGCGAATTGACCACACGTTTCGGACAGAATGTCAAGAAGGAACTTGCGGGTTATTCCCTCGAACTGAATGCTGACCAAGTTGATGGACTGCCTCAGTGGCTCATTGAGCAAATTAGTGAAAATGCAAAGGCCCAAAAATCCCGTGCTCCATATTTGCTCACTTTGCAAGCCCCGGAATATACGGCTTTCATGAAATTTTCGCCTCATTCCGATTTGCGACGTCAACTATACTTAATGTATAGTGGTAGAAACCAAAAAGGAGAGTTTTCAAATATTGAGATAATTAAGGAGATAACTTCTTTACGCCTCGAAATAGCTCAACTGTTGGGGTATGATGCTTTTGCCGACTTTATGCTGGAACGAACCATGGCTAAAACGCCTCAGCGAGCTCTGAATCTACTCAATAGTCTGCGCGATGCCTATATGCCGGCCATGAAGCGCGAGTTGGCGGAATTGCGTGATTTTGCAGGCGAGGAAATTTTGCCTTGGAATTACTCATACCATTCAAATCGCCTCAGAGTCGAACGCTATGATTTCGACCCCGAGGTTTTGCGACCGTATTTTGAGCTATCTGCCGTGATGCGTGGCGTATTTTCTTTGGCTGAGCGCCTCTATGGCATACGGTTTGTGGAAAAAAACGATGTGCCTGTTTATCATCATGACGTTAAAGTGTTTCAGGTGACCGACGCAGATGGCTCCGAACTCGGATTGCTCTACACTGATTTCTTCCCGAGGGCAGGCAGAAAAAGCCCCGGTGCGTGGATGACCGACTTCCGTGAGGCTGACGGCCAATTGCGACCACAAGTCAATATAGTGATGAATTTCACTAAACCCGGTGCCAATCGCCCCTCATTGTTGTCTCCATCCGAAGTGACCACATTCCTTCATGAATTCGGTCATTCTCTTCATTCTTTGCTCACGCAAGTAAAATATACCTCTCTTGCCGGAACTAACGTGGATCGTGATTTTGTGGAACTACCATCACAATTCCATGAAAACTTTTTCTATTCTCGCGATTTTCTTGATAGTTTTGCGCGCCACTATCAAACCGGCGAACAGCTGCCCGATGAACTCTTCCGTAAAATGATTGCTTCGCAGCAATTCGGAGCCGCTTTTGCGTGCATTCGTCAGCTTAATTTTGCTTACATTGACATGGCGTTCCATTCTGTTACCGAGCCGATTGACGATGTAGTTGCCGTCGAACTCGATGCAATTAAATCTGTCGAAATCTTCCCCTATATCCCCGAAACTCTGATTGCTCCGTCTTTTACCCATATCTTTTCCGGAGGATATGCCGCAGGATATTATTCCTACAAGTGGGCTGAGGTGCTTGATGCTGATGCCTTTGCTCTTTTCGAACAAAAAGGTATTTTCAATCCTGAACTCGCAGATTCTTTTCGTAAAAATATCCTTGAAAAGGGTGGGACGTCGCCGGCTGATGTACTTTATAGAGAATTTCGTGGCAAAGACCCTGATATTGACGCTCTTTTATTGCGAGATGGCATAAAAACTATTGCATGATTAACATTTTTTTTGTAACTTTGCACCCGTCTTTTAGGAGACACCAATATAAACCCAACTCATTTATTAACTTCAAACTAAATCTCTAAAGTATGGCAACTAAGATTCGCCTGCAGCGTCGTGGTCACAAGGACTACGCCTTCTATCCTATCGTAATCGCCGACAGCAGAGCGCCACGTGATGGCAAATTTATCGAGCGCATTGGTAGCTACAATCCTAACACCAATCCCGCTACGGTATCTTTGAACTTCGAGCGGGCTCTGTATTGGCTTAATGTGGGTGCTATCCCCACTGAAACCGTCCGCACTATCCTTTCACATGAAGGAGTGCTCCTCATGAAGCACCTTCAGGGCGGCGTGAAGAAAGGCGCATTCGACGAAGCTGAAGCTCAGCGTCGTTTCGAAGCGTGGAAACAAAGCAAGCAGAAAGCTGTTGAGGCTGACAAGACTGCTTTGGCTAACAAGCAAGCTGAAGCTGAAAAAGCTCGTTTCGCAGCTGAACAGGCCGTTAACAAGGCAAAGGCTGAAGCCGTTGCTCAGAAAAAGGCTGAACTCGCTGCTGCTAAGGCTGAAGCCGAAGCTGCCGCTGCTGCTGAAGCTGCTCCCGCTGAAGAAACTACTGAAGCTCCCGCTGCAGAATAATTCTTCGCGAGCATGTAACACCTTTGAAAATCCGTTGGTCTATTTGCCGACGGATTTTCTTAAAATTTTAATCTAATCTGAAAAAGTTCTTTTAAATCAATCATTCTTAATCTGATATTATAGCTTGGACGAGAATCCTATCACTAATTTCATACATTATGAGTTCTAAGAATTTTTTTGCATACACCATTATTGGGTTATGCTCCTTTTTGCTTTTTTCGTGTGTGGATGACAAATATGACTTGGCTAACAAGGATATTTCCACCGACATAAAAATACCCGGAAATACCGTTACAGTGCCTCTCGGAAGCATGAAAGCGGTGACGCTTGATGACCTTATCGATGTCGAGGACATCGACATTCTGAAAAAAGGCGATGACGGGATCTATGCAATCACCACAAATGATGAAATCGACCCGATCGAAGAACACATCGATCCGATTTCTATCACCGTCGACCCCGTTGAGGAGTTGGTAAACATTGATTTCACTGAAGCGGATATAACTGATGTCCACATCAGTGCCGCAAATGTCGAACCGGCAGTATTCAAAACGCCTACTATCTCTATCGATGATTTGAATCAACACCTTCCCGTGTTGAACTCAAACGTTACTCGTCCTATTTCATCTCCTGAAATTGACATGGTGCTCGAACTGATTGCTTCCGGCAGTCTCACTAATTTGCCGTCTTCGGTTCCGGTAGAGCAGACCATTAAGATTGAAAACGAAGAAATTAACGCCTCGTTCTCCTATAAACTCCCCTCTCAAGTAAAGTCGATTAGCAAGATATTCCTTTCTACTTCGGACGGCGCAGATATCAATGGTACTCCCCTTGAAGTCGTAGTCACTCACCCTCATGCTTTGGCTGATATTGATAAAAAATTGGACTTCAAAGTCACATTCTCCGATATGTTTACTTTAGCAATCGACCCTAATGTGCCGAATGCCGAAAATTACTCGCTGTCTGCCGATGGTCACTCAATATCTGTCACCGATATGCCCCTCTCGGGTAACTCTACTACTCTTCGCTGTTATATCAAAGAGATAGTTAATGTTGAAAAGAGCATTGCAAACGGTCACATTAATATCGAAGACAAGCTTGTATATGACTTGGCCTATAAAGTAAACGGAACATTCGTACCCACAAGCGAAATCACTTCCGATGATTTCAATTTCAACGTTTCTATCAACGTACCCTTGGCATTCCGCGATGCAACCGGTAGTACCAATGAAATTGATGTTGATTTTAAACCTGTTGATATTGAATATACCGGACACTTTGGTGGCCTCGAGAATATTGACCATATCTACTATATCGAATTTGTTGAAGATCAGAGTCGCATCAAGTTTGAAACCTTTATGGAGAAAGAATGGCTCAATGCTTTCTCTCTCAAGCCCGGTTATGCTCTGAAATTATCGTTCCCCGCTGAGTTGGAGATCAATAATGAACACTCATCCTATGAAGGCAAAGGTACCTCAATCATTTATGATGCTAATGACCATGCTTTCTATGCCTATGACTTACAGGCTCTTGCTGAAACTCATTGGGATATCCATTTGGAAAAACTCACGCTCGATGACCCCGTCACCAATGGTGAGTACGACATGAAACTTGAAGCTCACGTTCAGTTTGTTGATGCCAACAAGAATCCTATCGACCATGTGATCCTCGCGGAAGCGGAGCTCGAATCCATGGTGTCTGTGTTGAACAGTCTTAAGGGTGAAAAACAAGCCGATTTCGTTATGCACGAATCTGACTTGATTATTGCCGATGCCTCTGTTCATACCGAAACAATCCTTTCAGATCTCAGTACAACATCAACGTTCGAACTCAATGAAAAAGTTCCCTCCGAAATCACTCTCATCGAAGGACTCGATTTCACTAAAGAAGTAGTTCTCAGGTTTAATCTCGCTATAGAAGGCCTCGATGAGTTGGACACTGATATTGAACTTGATGTCAATGCAAACATTCCTTCTTTCATTAAGGTAAGCCCCCGTGCCACTTCTCGCCCCGACATGAAAGTATCTATCGATGACGGTCTTCTGACGCTTTATGCTCTCTATCACCCCGGTCGCGATGAAGACCTCTGGGTTGAATTTGTTTGCGATCGTCTTGATTTCAAAAACGCTGCTGAATTTAACGGAGTAGGTGTGAAACCTAAAAAGGGCGCTGACGGAAATGCTTACATCGAATATCCCGGCGAAATTGTTGTCGAAGGTGAAGCCGCAATTCATGGCACTGAATTCCACTCTCACGTGTTGGAGAATATGGATATTAAACTCGACATTGACTTCACTATGTCTGACATGGAAGTTAAGAATTTCCATGGTCTTTATGAGGGAGAAATCGATGCCGTAAACGAAACGGTTGACCTTGACCTTGGTGATGACCTCAAGTTCTTGCAAGAAGAAGGTAACGCTGCTAAACTCGCCGAGCCCCAACTCATGGTCGCCCTCGAAAATTCAATCGCAATTCCTGTTATAATCGATGCGCAAATCTATGGCATTGACGAGAATGGTGTGAAAATCTCGGAATCTGATATTGTAACGCAATTCAAGATTCTCCCGGCTTCTTATGATGGCAAGGAAATCACTCCGGTAGCAACCAAATTGTTCTTCACCAGCAGCGAAACTCTCGAAGCTCCGGTCGGTTACGATAAACTCCTCATTCCCGAACTTGCCGACTTGCTCAAGCCTGTTCCCGAACAAATCTGCTTCAACCTCCAGCCTACAATCGACACGAGTGTTACTCACCATGTTGACATTAGCAAGCCCTTGGTAATCACCGGTTCCTATGAAGTAAACATACCCTTGAAGTTCGATGAGTTTAATCTTTGCTATAAAGAAACCATTGAGGATATAAAGGCAGAAATAGATGACATCAGCGAATACGTTACCAATCTTTCCGCTAAAGCTAAACTCAACATTGTCAATACTATTCCGCTCGGCTTGACTTTGAGTGTAACTCCGCGCGATTTCGAAGGTAATAAAATCGATGACATCACAATTGATGACATTAGCATTAAGCCCGGTCTCGGTGAAGACATCGTTAAGGCTGATGGCTCACTCTGTGATCAACAATCTCAGTCTCTCGAATTCGAAATCAAGAGCAAATCCGGCAATCTCTCAAATCTCGATAAACTTGACTTAGTCATTACTGCTGCCACTAATCATGTAGCCGGTTCGACTGGTATCAAGGCCGGTCAAGGCATTAAGATTTCTGATGTTGTTATTGAACTTACCGGCGATTTTGAAACTGAACTTTAATGACTAATCCATTATTTGAAAACATATTATGAAAACTTTTAAACATATTTGCGCCGCTGTTTTGTCCGTTGCGTCTTTCAGTGCTGTCGCTCAAAGTTCGGTTTCGTCCTACTTCCTCGACGGTTCACTCTATAACTACAAGATGAATCCGGCAATGAAAGCTGAACGCGGTTATTTCTCTCTCTTGATTGGTAACCTTGCAGTTGGAACAAGAGGAAATGTCGGCCTTTCTGACTTCATCTACCCCTATGATGATGATAAGTTGACTACTTTCATGAGTGGCACAGTGGACCAAAACGAGTTCCTTGGCAAACTCCCCTCTAAAGTGCGCATGAATCTCGGCCTCAACGAAACTATATTTGCCGGCGGCTTCCGTGCTTTTGGCGGTTTCGCATCATTTGACCTCTCTATTCATTCATCTACATCTGTTATGTTACCCAAGGGTTTGTTTGAATTCGCCAAAACCGGATTGCAAAACAATTCCTACTCCTTCTCCGATCTTTCGTTGAACACCATGAACTATGCCGCTTTTACTCTCGGATACTCTCGCGAAGTTATCCCGGGACTGCGCGTAGGTGCAAACGTGAAATACATTGCAGGTCTTGCGCATGCAAATGTTCAGGTCAACAAACTCAATGTGGAACTCAACCAAGATCATTGGATGATTGAAAGCCACGCCACTGCTCAGGCTGCTCTCTTCTGTGATGCTGATGTAACAACAGATGATGATGGCATTCTCGATAATATCGAAATTGGCTCTATTAGTGCTCCTACTGCCCATGGCTTCGGTATCGACCTCGGTGTGGAATACGATTTGGAGCAATGGGTTCCCGGTCTTACCGTTTCTGCTTCAATTGTTGACCTCGGCAAAATCTATTGGAAGAACATGCTCTCAGCGCAAAGCAATGAGTCTAAAGTCGAATTCAATGGCTTCAATGAAATTGAATACGATAATTTTGCTGAAACATTTGAAGACGAATTCGAACGCCTTGGTGAAGATGCTGCCGACATGGTTAATCTCTATTACACAGGCAAGAAAAAAGGAGGCACTTCACTCGATGCAAAAATGTATATCGGTGCCAAATATGAAATGCCATTCTATCGACCTCTGTCTGTTGGCTTGTTGTATCAACATAACTTCTCCTCATTCGTATGCAATCGATTTGACCATGTTCGCGGATATGTCAACGTGGCTCCCATCAAATGGTTCTCTGCCACTGTAAACTATGGCTACACCTCCTATGGCTCCAGCCTTGGTTGGATGCTTAACTTCCACCCCGCAGGCTTCAACTTCTACATTGGCAGTGACTACATGATAACCAAGGTTTCTCCGCAATTCATTCCGCTTAATGACCTCCATGCCCACCTTAACATAGGTATTAGCATCGCATTAGGCGCACGCAAATAACTAACATACGGTAGAACTCTATATCCCAAAGTTGTAATAAAGCGGGTCCCCCCTTTATTACAACTTTTTTTTATCCTCATTAAAAACAGACGAATTGCCTGCGAATCAGGGTTTGTCATGCGTGCGAAGCACGTGAAAACGAAGCGAATTAATAGCCGGGGCGTGGACCATAGTGACACCCCGGGATCGGGCGATGAGTCAAACTAAATAAGCCTGTAAAGACGCGAATTTCAGCGACTTGTCTCGATTCCTGTTCGTAAGGACTGATATTAACCGAGCAGCGCGCCGTAATGAGTGAATCCATGAATTCTCAGTTCGCTTGCCGCCACGCTCCCTCACTGCCGGCAAATACCGCTGCATAGCAGCAAGGAGCCGCATAGCGGCGCATTACCCTGTAGCCTCATGCAAGCAGCGCGTTAGTGATGCGCAGCGTGAGGCTATCTTCCCCACCTCCCGAGAGCTGCGTAGCTGCGGCACACCGCCCACCTCCGTCCACCGCCAAAATCCTTGCCGCCGCACCTCCGCATGTAGCCGTCTGAATAATCCAAATGCCCAATTATACAAACTTTTCTTATTATTTTCCTCCTTTTCTACGCCTCTCTTCCCCAAATTATCGTATCTTTGCGGAAAGCATTTTAAGTGATTATGGAAATTATTACTCTGCATCCTGCTAATCCTGACCGCCGAGCTATTTCGCGTGCTGCCGATGCGCTGCGTGACGGCAAGTTGGTCATTTATCCAACTGATACGCACCCGGCTCTCGCTGCCGACGGCTTAAACATCAAAGCCGTTGAGCGGCTGTGTCGTCTCAAACAAATCAATCCCGAAAGGCAGTCGCTCACCCTCGTCTGCGATTCAATCAGCTCTGCTGCTCAATATGCTCGCATTGACAATGTAGCCTTCTCTATAATCAAACGCAACACTCCCGGTGCTGTCACTTTCATTTTGCCTCCGGCGCCATCTATGCCCAAGGTATATAAAGGTCGCAAGCAAGTCGGTATCCGTATTCCCGATAACCCCATTGCTTTGATGCTTGCTGAGGAACTCGGTCGCCCCTTACTGAGTGGTTCGCTGGGCACTTCCGACCCCTCAGAGTTGGAAGCGTCCGTTACCTTACTTTTGATTGATGCCGATGCCGAGTATTTGGATAGCGTTGAAAGCTCTGCGATTGTGGATTTAATGGACTCGTCCGAGCCTGTCATAGTGCGAGAGTCCTCCCGCTCGTTAAGTCTCTGAATGCGGCCGTAAGGCGCATTTCTTCGGGTGGCAGAGTCACAGCCTCTCTGCCGGAAATTAGCATTATCTGATTCGCATATTGCATTGCCGGCTCAAGTTCATGTGTGGAGTATAATATCGTTTTATTGCGTTCGTGAGCCAACGTTGCGAGTAGTTCGCAAATGTCATACCGCCCCGGAACGTCAAGGAAGCTTGTTGGCTCGTCCAAGAGTATTATGGGAGTGTCTTGTGCAAGTGCGCGTGCAATCATTATTCTTCGGGCTTCTCCGTCCGAGAGAGTGACAACTTCTCGATCTCTGAAATCCTGCATGCCAACGGCTTTTATAGCTTGCTCCACAATCTCATGATCAAGTTGATTAAGGCGTCCGAAAAGTCCCGTATGAGGTGACCTCCCTATGCCAACCATCTCCATGCATGTCAGTCGTCTGACGTCTGTCCTCCCGGTTGTTACCACTGCTACCGTGTGGGCAAGGTCAGCCGATCCGCATTTGTGAGGATTCAAACCTCCAAGTGATATTTTCCCGCTTATAGGGCGTTGCAAACCGGCGAGTACTCGCAGAAGTGTTGATTTGCCGCAACCGTTTCTCCCTATCAGCGCAGTCAGAGTCCCTTGTGCAAGTGATTGTGTCAGTCCCGTTATGAGTATGTTTTGGGGATTGTTTGCAACTGAAATGTCATGAAACTGAATCATTTGCGTAGTACTATGTAGATTACTATCGGAATGCCCGCCAATGAAGTCACCGCATTGATCGGAACCAAGAATTGACGAGAAACTATATCGCTGCAAAGCATCATTATCGCACCCATAAGTGCTGAGCCCGGAATGAGTATCCTATGGTCTGCTGTCCGAAAAATGCCGCGAGCAATGTGTGGCACAGCTAAACCGACAAATCCAATCGGACCGCAGAACGCCGTAACTGCGCCTGCCAGCAGAGTTGTAGACAACAATAGCATAAACCGAGAGCGAGTCAAATTCAAGCCTGCTGTGCGTGCGTAGGTTTCGCCCATCATAATCAGATTTAGTGATTTTAGAGTGAATATTGTGATAATCACCCCTATAACAATTGCAATTGTCATGGTCGCTAACTGTGGACGAGTAACTTCCGCAAGTGAGCCCATTGTCCATATAACGTATGCCTTAAGGGCCTGTTCGTCACTGAGGTATTGCAGAATTTGCACTATGGCACTGATACCTGATGATGCCATAATGCCGAGCACAAGCAGCGTCATCACGTCTTTAATTCGTTCGTTGGCTATTAGCAGTAGCAGCATCATAGCTGCAGCACCGATCATCGCTGCTCCGGCAATCCCGAATGTCCCTGCCATGCCGGTCAGCAGCAGTAGCGCAACACCTAATGATGCGCCCGAACTCAGTCCCAATACGTATGGTCCGGCAAGTGGATTGTGAAATAAGGTTTGCATCTGCAAGCCGCTAATACCCAAGGCTATGCCCACCAGAAGTGCTGTAATGGATTTTATTAGTCGCAAATCAAGAATTATGGTTCGATTGTGGACGGAACACTCTCCTCCGCTTAACGCGCCTATAACGTCCGCAATCGGTATGGAAACCGAACCGACCGAAATATCAATCAGTATTAATATGCCGGTGATAATTGTGAGCAATATAAATAACGAGCCTCGTTTCATTCAAGTCTTGTAAAGTAAGTAAACGGAATGGATTCATCGTGGCTGAAAATCCTCTTTATTTCTTCAAGAACAAGGTCCGGGCGTGCCGCTCCGGATTCATAGAAGTCCGGTTTTTGATTCCATATCTCGCCGGCAAACTTTCCATGTGGAGCAAGCCGTTTTGCCTCTGCAACCGAATTTACTTGCCCGGGATTCAGCCATATATCGGAGCCGTTGAGCGATGGAAGTGCGATTTCCATATCAAGCGGTTCGCTCTTGTTGCCAACGGGTTGAGGTGCGTTGACTCTTCCGCCTGCATCGGCTATAAGTCGTGACATATAATTATCTCTTCCGGGAATAAACCAAATTCCGCTATATGGTGCATTAAGCATGACCTTTGTGTCGCCTTTTGCCGGTCTGTATGATGCTGCGATTTTTGCAAACTTATCGCGCATATCCTTGCCGACTAATGTTCCTAATGCCACTAACCATTCTGCTCTGCCAAGGGGATGTTGCTCTTCAAAGTCGTGAATATAAACATACTTTAAGCCCAACTCATTTAATTTATCGACTATCGGATTCGGTCCGTTTATGCCATAAATCAGCATTATATCAGGCTTCGCTGTGAGAATTGCCTCATAGTCAAATGCGCCGTCATAGCCAACCTCAACAGCATTATTCTTCACGATATTGTTGGTGACCAAATCACGTCGGCTCACCCCGCTGATTCTGTCAGCAGCATTTGCTTCCGCAAGATAGCCGATGTAGGTCGATGACAAGCATATTATTGACTTATAACCTCCCTCAGGAATTGTTATGCGTAAAGTGTCAGGGAGATAAACTTCCAAAAGCCGTTGTGTGGAAGTGTCGGATAACGCTTTGATTTTAAAATTCTTGGAATATGTTGGAGCGTAAAAAGTTGCTGCATAATTTTGTGCGGTCTCTGTCGGAGTGGGTGTCCGATGAGCACATGCCGTAATCAGTAACGGAATAATGAACAGTAATTTTCTCATTGTAGCAATGTTATGGCAAATTCAAGCATCGAGTCGCGCCCGGCGGCTTCGGCTTGAGGATTCATGTCAATTTCGCAGTTTGAGTCAGGTGAAATGCCGGCTTCCGTATTTTCTCCCTTGGAATTTAGCACCTTGACGGCACTCATTCTGATGCTCCATCCGTTAGGCAACTCCTGAGAGTAGGGCATACCGGCACCGCCCCCCGTTGTCGCACCTGTGTGAACCACTTGGGGCAACTCTTTCATGCACATCACAAAGTAATTGGCGGCAGAAAATGTGCTCCGATTTGTCAGCAGTACAACCGGTTTAATCCAAACAATGTGGTCCGGCTCAGGAGTATTAAACTCAATGGGGTGGGGGGCATCAAAGTCATAATGTCCGGGCCCGTTTTTGTGGACAATATATCCGGCATGGAGCGGTTTGGTAATAAAATGTCTCACCCACGTTTCCGCATAGCTCATCATTCCGCCGCCATTGTCGCGAATGTCTATGATGAGTCCATTCGTGGTCAGCAAATCCGATAGTATCCAATCGATATTGCTGTTGGAGAGTCCGCCGGAAAATGTCGGAATCAAAATATAACCGATATTTTCTGGCAGTATGCCGTAGATAACCGAGCCGAGTTGTTTATATTCAAATTTCAAATAATTTTCTTCAATCAAGCGGCGATTAAAATTTTGAGGGTAGTCGCTCCACCATTTTTTGTAATATGATGTTTCAAATCCCGACGACAAATTTGTGTGTCCGTCTTGCAACTCATTAAGCATGCTTTCGCACACCCCGAAAAGTTGAGTGCGGCTCAATGATTCGTTGATCATTGGAGAATATTTGTCATATATTTCATCCCAATCAATGTCTTTGTCCTCAAAGAAGCAATAATGCTCATCAATGGCTGTCCACAAGGCATCAAAATTCCCTTGATTGTTCTGTTCGAACTCCTCAATAGGGTGGCAGCCGATTTGCATCAGCGCAACGACAAGGCTAATAGTAAGCAGTGATAATTTGCGCATCATGTAGTGCATTTTGTGAGTTTAAGTTAATAAAATCGCAAACAACACCGATCACTGCCGAGTGTTCTATTCTCCGATGTGTAATGTGGTTTGCCTTCGATGAAACCGCATCGAATTTATAGCCAAGTCGTAAAGATGATTTGCCAAAATCAAAATCAACGGACAGCAATCCGTTTACTCTCCTTCGGTTACCGGGCCAACCAAAGTGAAACAATCCGCTGTGATTGCCGAGTGAAATTTCGTAATACAATTCTCCGTAATCAGGACAGAAGAAGCCACCTATTAATGGTGACCATGCTTCTGCTCGTATTCGCAATGGTAGTTTCCCAAGTTTACTGTTCCACTGAGCGTATACTTGCGGACCGATGCTGAAGGCGGCATCTGCTTGTGCCGGATTGTTGCCGTTTCGACTTAGGTAGAGTACGCCAAACTCTGCACCTATGTAGCCGCCTAACCCAATACTAAAACTTTTGGGCAATTTCCATGAGTGCATCATGCGCCAGCCGCCCTGTACGCGCATGGCAAGCATTCGGGCATTCCCGGCAGGATTCTTTGCATTGTCAAAACTCAGATTTACGTCCCACCCTTGCAGAAAGTCAGGCAGAGTCATTGCTTGGCGACGGCTGTAGCTCAAACCATAATGCTCTCCCGAATACTTAACAGGGCTGAGATACGTGTCAGCCAACTGCGAGACACCGACTTCGGCACTCCATGCCGAATTTACGGGGCGTATCACCTCCTGCGCATTAACGCAGAATGCGATGACCATCGTTGTGATTATGCAGATATGGCGAATCATATCTGCAAATTTACGGATTTAAACTGAAAAATCAGATGTTTCGGAGGTGATTTCCTCGGGGGAGTCGTTTTGCGGAACTGATTTTTTCATTTGTCGTTCAAAGGCTTTGAGTACCAATAGCTCCAAACCAACTGCTATGCTATACGTAATGAGAATTATGCCGGCAGTCAGCACCAAGAAACTTGCAAAAGTCATCGGAGAAATCATCATCCAAATGCCGATGGCGAGGATTGCAGCGGGGAGAATGTAGAACCCCAATCGGAAGCGAACGTTACGGAAATACACGAGCATGCTGAACAGGAGATAGCCGCTTCCGAGAATAACTATGATGCTGATGATTCGCGTTATCAATGCAATATTATCTTCAGGAGCAATGATGAGCCATGTACCGAGGATGGTTGCGGCTAATGAAGTGACAAAATTACTGAATGACGGACGCTGTTTCTTCTCCTCGATTTTGGTTTTCGTACTCAGAATAAAGGCAATATTAATGACTCCGGCAGCTACAAACATTGTGCCGATAATAATTACAATCGTTTCAGGTGCGATTTTATTGAGCATCACGCATGCAATACCTGCAGCAAGCGATACTAACATAATCCAAATGTGGTTTTTGTAGTACATGACAGATGATTTTGTTCTTATTTAATAGGAAAACGTTTAAAAACATATCTTAGTTGATGGCAAAGGTAAGAAAAAATGTGTAACTTTGCGAGCAAAGTAACAACATCTAACAATAGTATGGCCTTAAATCCAGATACAAACGTAGCGACCATGCAAAATGTCGTGGTTCGCTTCTCGGGTGACTCCGGCGATGGAATGCAGCTTGCCGGCACCATTTTTACCAATGTCAGTGCTTCGGTTGGTAACCAAGTTTCAACTTTTCCTGATTATCCTGCAGAAATTCGCGCTCCTCAGGGTTCTCTCAGCGGCGTGAGCGGTTTTCAGGTTAGTTTGGGTACTGACGTTTTCACTCCGGGTGACACTTGCGATGTGCTCGTAGCCATGAATGCAGCTGCTCTTAAGCGTAATTATAAGATTGTTAAACCTTCGGGGTTGATTATTTTGGATTCTGATTCATGTAAGGAGGTAGATTTAAAGAAAGCCGAGTTTCAAACTTTAGATCCCATTGCAGAGTTAGATATCAAATGCGAAGTGATGCAGGTTTCATTAACAACGCAGACCAAAGCTGCCCTTGAAGGAACGGGATTGGATTTGAAGTCAATGATGAAATGCCGTAATGTTTTTGCATTGGGTTTGATGTGTTGGCTTTTTGACCGTCCGATTGAGCGCGCTCGCCAGATGCTTCGAGAGAAGTTTGCCAAGAAGCCGGCAATTTTCGAAGCAAATGCCAAGGTGCTTGATGCCGGCTACAATTACGGAGCGAATACTCACGCTTCCACTTCGACTTATCGCATCGAATCTCCGGCTGCCACTCCCGGCATTTATACAGATATTAACGGGAATAAGGCAACAGCATGGGGCTTGATTATGGCATCGGAGCGTTCCGGTCGCCCTCTTTTCCTCGGTTCTTATCCCATCACTCCCGCAACTGATATTCTTCATGAGCTTGCTAAACGAAAAGACCTTGGAGTCAAGGCTGTTCAAATGGAAGATGAGATTGCCGGAATATGTTCGGCGATAGGAGCTGCGTTTGCGGGTTCTCTTGCTGTTACTTCTACCTCTGGCCCCGGTTTAGCTTTGAAGGGTGAAGCAATGGGTCTGGCGGTGATGGCGGAATTGCCGCTTGTGGTTATTGACGTTCAGCGTGGCGGTCCATCGACCGGTCTGCCCACAAAGACCGAACAGACTGATTTAATGCAAGCTCTGTATGGTCGCAACGGAGAATCTCCGCTTTGCGTTGTTGCACCTCAATCGCCCACTGATTGCTTTGATATGGCATTTGAGGCTTCGCGAATCGCTTTGGAACACATGACTCCGGTTATTCTTCTTTCTGACGCATTTATCGGTAACGGTTCGAGTGCGTGGAGAGTTCCCGAAGCCGATGAGTATCCTGAGATTCATGCACCCATTCTCCCGACAGAAAAAGCTGACGGCACGTGGAAGCCATACGAACGCAATGCCGATGGCGTGCGTTATTGGGCAATACCCGGCACTGAAGGCGCAATGCATCGTCTCGGCGGTCTTGAAAAGGATGCTCGTACAAGTGTGATTTCCAATGACCCTGTTAACCACGAACAGATGGTTTATGCACGTCGCCAAAAAGTGGCAAATATTGCAAATGATATACCGCTCCAGCAAGTTTTCTTTAATGAGGAAGGCAAGGCAGATACGTTGCTTGTTGGCTGGGGTGGCACATACGGACATCTGCGCACGGCAGCTGCCGAGTTGAACGCTCAGGGTGAGAACGTAGCATTCACACATCTACGTTACATCAATCCGTTGCCGTGCAATTTTGCTGAAATTATGAGCAACTACAAGCGAGTGATTGTTGCAGAACTGAATACCGGTATGCTTGCCGATTATTTGCAGTCCATGCATCCGAATACTGAGATATACAGAATAAATAAAATACAAGGTCAACCGTTTATGGTCAGCGAGTTGGTTGCTAAAGTTAAAGAAATTATCAAATAAAGATACCAATGGAAAATCAACAATATACCGCACAGAATTATAAGAGCGATCAGAACGTCAGATGGTGTGCCGGTTGCGGTGACCATGCCGCGCTTAGCTGTTTGCATAAGGCAATGGCAGAACTCGGAGTGCCTCCCCACATGACTGCCGTTATTTCAGGCATAGGCTGCTCTTCGCGTTTGCCTTATTATTGCAATACGTATGGTTTCCATACGATTCACGGCCGCGCAGCTGCAGTGGCAACCGGCTTTAAGTTGGCTAATCCGCAAATGACCGTTTGGCAGGTGAGTGGTGACGGTGATGGTCTTGCAATCGGAGGAAATCACTTTATCCATGCATTGCGTCGAAATATTGACATCAACATACTGCTTCTCAATAATAAGATTTATGGCCTGACCAAGGGACAGTATTCTCCCACAAGTCCGCGCGGCTTCGTCAGCAAATCATCGCCGTATGGCACTGTTGAAGATCCGTTTGTGCCGGCGGAGTTGGCATTTGGTGCACGAGCCACATTCTTTGCTCGTTCAATCGATGTTGAGCTTGACAATACTCGCGAATGTCTTGTTGCCGCGGCGCGCCATAAGGGTGCGGCCGTTACCGAGGTCCTTCAGAATTGTGTGATATTTAATAACGGCATACATGCCGGAGTTGCCGACAAAGCAGTCAGAGCGGAACGCACAATTACGCTTCATCACGGCGAAAAGATGCTTTTCGGAAAGGACAAAGAATACGGTTTGGTTCAGAATGGTTTCGGACTTAAAGCCGTGAAGCTCGGTGAGGACGGTTACACAATTGATGACGTGCTCGTACATGATGCGCATTGTCAAGATGATTTCTTGCATCGCAGTCTTGCGCTTATGGACGGCGAGACATTGCCTCTTGCTATCGGTGTGATTCGCGATGTTGAAGCCCCGTCATATAATGATGCCCTTGAACAGCAGATAGAGAGAGTGCGCAAGTATTCCGATTTGCGTTCAATGATACTTGCCGGCGAAACTTGGACTGTGGACTGAGCCGCTAATACGTTAAACTCAAGCGAGAGTTTAGCCACATCGTAAAGCTGTTTTTCAAATCCGTCATATCCCGCGTAACGAGGCCTTCTTCTTCGCGCATACACAAGTACTCGTCGAGGTATTTCATCAGCTCGGTCGGGTCGTTGATATTGAAGATGGCGGAGGTGTGTTTTTGCCATTCAGTGTCGTTGCGCAGTATCATAATGGCATGTTCATAAGAATCATTTTCAATTACCTCAGCAACCACCGACTCCGGTTCAGGTTGCTGAGGAGTTGTTTTCTCGGTTTCTTTTTTGGGTTTTGGTTTACGTTCGGCTCTGAGACGTTCGCAGTAAAACATTCCGTCGTCGGTAAATTCAAATAGTCCAAAATTCTCTACCACGTCGCGCACTTCGTCTTCCGCAAGCCCGAAGCGGAATGCGATAACATCATATTCTTTAGGGAGCATACCCGTTGACTCATCGAATAGGGCTTCAAGCAAACACATATAAATTCCTAAACCGTTGCAGCCTCTTTGCATGCGCAGTTTGGTCAGTGAATGAGTGGATTTGGCAAACATGGCCTCGCAGAAAGTTGATTTTTTCATAGTATTGATGTGATTATTTTTCTGCAAAGTTAATCCCTCAGTTAATGACGATAGCGTAGATTTTGTGAAATAGGCATAAAAAAAGAGACGCAATTGCGTCTCTTCTTAGTGGCGGAGGCTGGACTCGAACCAACGACCTCCGGGTTATGAGCCCGACGAGCTACCACTGCTCTACTCCGCGATGTCTCATTTTCGACTGCAAAGTTAGCTACAATATTTGAGATATGCAAGTTTTCCGAGAAAAATTTATTTTACAATGATTTTTTTGACTTGATTCGGCGTTTTCACAATATACACCCCGGAGTCAACGCGCTCGGTCGTGTCTATAGGTCTGCCATTGATGTCATAAGCTGTAACGTCAGTATTGTCGATGCCTTTAATGACTATATGATTGTTAATTACGGTTATTTCAGGTTCCGGGATTACGGTGCCGGAGATGCTTGAGTTTATTTCAGACATATCAAGGATATATTTTGCGCCTTTTTCGGTGCTGAGCGAGATTCGGTCGGTATTGGTTTTGTCAACGTTATCGGCGTTTCCGTTTTCAACCGAGATTTTAGCTTCAGCAATGTTGGGGTAGGCAATGGTAAGAGGATTGCCGGAGAGGGATTGAATTGTTGCCGATATGAGTTTGCCGTTTTTCCAAACTAAATCAAACTCGAAGTTGCCCAAGGCTTTAAGTCCTGATATGTTACCGTTGGCCCATTCTTCGGGCAGAGCCGGCAGCAAGATAACCGAATCCGGGCGACTTTGCAGCAGCATTTCGGCTATGCCTGCGGTGGCACCGAAATTGCCTTCAATCTGAAATACACTCGTTGCGTGAGCGTCAAGCATGTTATCGTACAATCCTCCGTGCCAATCATAGTCGAGCGATGTGGTTCGATGAGCGAAGCCACGTAGGGTTTTATAGGCTCTTTTCGCATCGCGTGTTCTTGCCCAAAGAGATATGCGCCAAGCACGTGCCCATCCGGTTGCAACGTCTCCGCGGTCATCGAGCGATTTCACGGCAGCATCGAATATGTCGGGGTCAATTCCTTTGTCGATATTGAATCCGGGATATAGAGCCATTAGATGTGAGGTGTGGCGGTGGCCTTTCCAAACGTTTTGTTCGTCATCGGCAAAGTAATCGGAGTCGGCGGATAGATTGGGCGTGTTTTCTTGATATTTCCATTCGCGCAACAAGCCGTTTTCGTCAATGCGCAAGCCTTTATCCAATCTCGACAGTTTGTCGCGGAGCGTTGAGATGAAGGCGTCGTCACACTGTGAGTCGTCTTTGCCCAATACGTCAATGGCTTCCAGCGTTTGCTCAAAAAGCATGGTCACGAGTTGCTGAGCATGAGCGGTGGCATTCTGAATTCGACCTTGTTCCGGAGAATATTCATAAGGACATTCCAATGTGCCGTCATTATTTTGAGCGGGGACGAGTCTTTCAAACCAGAACTCACAGGCGGATTTCATTACGGGCATAGCCGTTTCGCGTAAGAAATCAGTGTCGCAAGTATAGGCATAATGTTGCCAGAGATGAGTGCAGAACCAAGCGTTTGCCACCGAGTATTTGCCCAATTTATAGCTGCTTGAACCGCCAAAAATGTTTCCGGCGGTATTAACTACCCAGCCTTTATCGACGCCGAGATCGCGTGCATTTTGTTGCCACTGACCGTCTTGTCGCAATGCTTCATTTTTTATGTAGTTAAGGAATGGCAGATGACATTCGCTGAGGTTGGTTGGCTCGGCGGGCCAATAGTTCATTTGAACATTGATGTTGGCGTGAATATCCGATGCCCAAACCGCGCTGCTCTGAGCATTGCCGTCTTTGTTCCAGATGCCTTGCAGATTGGAGGGCAGCGCAACTCCGCGTGAAGAAGCAATGGTGAGGTATCTGCCATAATGGAAAATGAGCATATCCACCATTAACTTTGAGGCGGTTATGTTTCTTTGAAGCAGTCGATTTGTCGGCACAATATTATGGTAGCCTTCAATGGTGAACTTAACGCGATTAAATAATTCGGCATAATCGGCCACGTGTGCGGTCATTACGTTGTCGAATCCTTGTGCTTGTGCTGTTTGCACGGTTTGAGTCAGTTTTGAACTTAAGGCTTCCGTATCGCCGTGGAGGTGATTGGGATATGAGGCATCAAAATCAGTGGCGCAGGCAATGTAGATGGTCACTTCATCTGCATCATTGACGGATATGGCAGTGTTGTTTGCCGTCTTGGAGCCGCCGGAGGTTTGCACGACCATTGTTGCACGATAGTTCATGCCGTTTTCGAGCGCACCGTTAAATGAGGCTCCATCGGGGGAGTATTTAGCTTTATTGCCTTGAGCGTTGATAAATTGCAGATCAAGGTTGAGCTTGTCGGTTCCGGTTGCCTTATAGCGAATTGCTATGACTTGATGCGGGAAGCTACAGAAGTAATCACGTTCAAAGTCAGAGTTGCCCTGAGTATATGTTACTTTTACATTCGCTTCGGTGAGATCGAGTTCTCTTTTATAGTTTTCGGCGGCTTGAGTGTTCTTGTTGATGATGTATAAATCGCCGAATGCGAGGTATGATCCCAAGTCAGTTGCACTTGAAGAGCCTTTCCATAGGGTTTTATGGTTGAACTGAATGCGGTCTTGAGCTATACCGCCGAATATCATTGCACCCATGTCGCCGTTGCCGATAGGCAAGGCTTCGCGAGTCCAATTTTTGGCAGGTGAGTTATACCAGAGAGTAAGCGGCTGCTCGGGCTCGGTCGATGACCCTGAGATCTTTACTTCTTCAGCTTCAGCCGGTGGTGCTTGAATGGAAAACGTTTTATCTTCCATTCGAATGAAATTCAGCGCACAAGCATTGAAATCATGTTTCCAAACGTCGAGATACCGGTCAATGCCGCTTCCGTTATTAATCACGATTGCCAAAGCATCGGGGTTGGCAGCCGGAGCGAGTGATGAGTCAACGAGGTGTAGCTCCCACTTGCCGTTTGACGTGGCAACAAACTTCATTGCCGTGCCATCGGTTTGTGAAGCTATGAACCTGTTATTCTGTTGGCTATAAAATAGTTGACGGCCGGTCTTTGATGTTAGGATACAGGCGCTTTCGTTTCCGGTGAGTTTCCATAACTGACCGTCTTCATCTTCCGCAGCGACTCGATTACGTAGTTCTTGGTTCGGTCCTATGTCTTGGATTACTGAAGAGTTAACGGCAAACTCAATATAGTACCAGTAATCGGTGTCGTTGTTGGAAAACTTGGGCAAAACTTGTGAAGTTCCAATCAGATAAATAAGCAGGCAGAGGAAGGACAAGACCGGTCGTTTCATATACTTCGATTTAAGGGAGGTTCTATAAATACAAATTTCCATCAGGTGGTAGTCAGAACCTCATTATGGCTACCGCTGATAAGGTTTTGCTTTTGCAAATTTAGCAAAACTTTGGAGAATATTTCAAACTTTTTTTGTTGTTTTTTTCCCGGGAGGGTAAATGGTAGATTATCAGTGACATAAGTACACCTCGTTTGCGTGGGCATTTGCTCCTTGCGGTCTCGGTAAATTTGTGTCGAGCGTGCTATCTTGCAGGTGAGGATTGTCCATCCACAAGCTATTGCTTTCGCCTTTCGTGATACTCTTAAATCCAAAAACGAAGTGGGGGATTTAAGGCTTGATTGATATAACTATGAGGGCTTTTAATTGAAGTAGTAGTAGAAGGTGCCTTGTCCGGGTTTGTATTCGGTTACTTTGTAGGAATATTGGGTAACTTTGTACCCTTCGCAAGTCGAATCGTAGTTTTTGGATGCCACAAGAAAGTCATTGGTGTTTTTGGATTTGAACAGACAAACTTTTCCTGCAACCTCTCCTTTATACCAATTGTGGGTGTTGTCATAAACATATCGGTCTAATCCCGATGTTTTTACCCAAACTTCAAAAACTTTAGTTGACGTGAGATTATAGTCATCAGAGTCGTTATC
This sequence comes from Bacteroidales bacterium, assembly GCA_015061005.1. Taxonomy (GTDB): domain Bacteria; phylum Bacteroidota; class Bacteroidia; order Bacteroidales; family Muribaculaceae; genus UBA3263. The sequence continues at coordinate 3,538 of SUXJ01000007.1, read as the reverse complement.
GTTGCCGCTGTTTCCGCCATTACCAATGCCTCCGGATCCGCCGCCACCGTTTGTGCCCTTGCTGTAATTGTCTTCCAAGTAGAGGATTACATAGTCATCAAGCAATATCATGCGAGAAACTTGAAAGCTATAGTCATAGATATACTCGATTGGTTCTTCGCCATTAAAAATACTAATCAGGCGTTTGTAATCAGGAGTACGATAATCATATCTCACTACTCCATCGGTCGTATGATTCCATGTAAGTGACTCGATAAGAGGCGTCCAGTAGTCGCCGCTGTTAGTGCGTGGTTGGTCGGTTAGATTTGAATAGAATTGATGGTTATAATTGAAGCGTGCGGTATGTAGATCTTTTTCCGCCCAATAGTAGTGTGCTCCGGCCCATTCAAAGTGCCATGTATATTCGCTGTAGCCTTCTTCGGGACCATAGACAAGTGCATAGCACTCCGAGCCTTGGTAGGTGAGAAAATTAGGGACGCTTCCGTTTTCAATCAAGTGCTCAGGCAGTCTGCTTCCCGGGCCTAATTTATTTGGGTCGAAATCAGGTTCTTCACTACATGAGCAAAAGGTCATTGCTGTCAGAAGTATTGATAGAAGTTTTGTTGTTGTTTTCATAGTTGGGAAAATTTTGGAATGAATTATATGTGTTTTTCCTTAATTGGTCGGTTTTAGTGTTTCTTGATGTGAGGATAAATGCGGCTCAGAATGCTGCGAGTAATTTTATATAAAAAATTACGGTTCTCGGAGCAAAAAAGGTGAATTTCTGCGTTTTGAACTGAGCCATAACGCATTAAACAGAAAACCTCAGAAATAGTAACGATGGCAATTTAGCAAAGAAACGCAAGGTAATGAAATAGAACGGTTGCCTAATCATTACCCGATAAGGCAGTAAAGTTTTTCTTTGTGTCGTCACGTTTCATCGTTCTGCGTTAGTTTGCATATCAATGTATAACTCGCTGATAACTAATTTTGTAACCAAAAAAAGGATTAGATTATGCGAAGTACATTCAAGGTGCTGTTCTACGTGAACGGAAGCAAAGAGAAAAACGGTATTGTTCCTATTATGGGACGAGTGACAATCAACGGCTCAGTAGCTCAATTCAGTTGCAAGCAGAGCATCCATAAAGACCTATGGGATGTGAAAGGCAACCGAGCCAAAGGCAAGAGTAAAGAATCGAGAGACATCAATTTGGCTTTGGATAACATCAAGGCTCAAATCATTAAGCACTACCAACGCATTTCAGACCGTGAGGCGTTTGTAACGGCTGAAATGGTGCGCAATGCCTATCAAGGTATCGGAACGGAGTATGAAACTCTGCTCCGAGCATTCGACAAGGAGAACGAAGCCTTTGCCAAGCGAGTTGGTAAGGATCGTTCTTTGAGTACATATAAAAAGTATCTCACCGTAAGAAAATATCTTGCAGAGTTTATCAAAGTACACTACAAGCGTACAGATATTGCGATGAATGAACTTACGGAAGATTTCATTCGTGATTATTGCTTGTATCTGAGAAATGAGGTTGGATTGGCTCAGTCGTCAGTGTGGATATACTCCATACCATTGAAGCACATAGTAACCACTGCTCACTATAATGGCAAGATAGCACGAAACCCATTCGCTCAATACAAGGTTGACCCCGACCATAAGGAGAGAGGTTTTCTAACCGAAGATGAGTTGCAAGCCTTTACAACGGTTGAATTGAACAATCCCGACTTGGAGTTGGCAAGAGATTTATTCGTGTTCGGTTGTTGGACGGGAATATCATTCATTGATATTAAGAACCTAACAACGGAGAATATCTCAATATTGGGCGGCTCACCTTGGATAGTATCAAAGCGACAAAAGACAGGTATCCCGTTCCAAATCAAATTGATGGATATTCCTATGCAGATTATCAAGCGATACGAGCCATACAGAATAAGCAACAATCTTTTCAACATCGGTAGCCACGACACTATAAACAAACGCATCAAGGAGGTAGCCAAAATGTGCGGTATCGAGAAGCGAACTTCGTTCCATCTAAGTAGGCACACATTCGCTGTGTTAGCCTTGAACTATGGAATGCCAATAGAGAGTGTGAGCAAGATTCTCGGGCATACGAACATTACCACAACGCAGATTTACGCAAAAGTAACTAATACCAAACTCGAACACGATATATCAATGTTTGAGAGTAGAGTTTGTGAAAGGTTTGCTATATAATTATGTATAGGTATGGAACGAGTAATTATAACAATCAGCGAGAACGGAAGAGTGAATATTCCAAGTGGTAATATTTGGATGTCTGAAATGGAATTGATGGAGTTGTTCGGGGTATTAGCCCCGACACTCCGAGCTGCCATAAAATCGATATACAAGAGTGAAATGCTTTGCCCTGCAGCTACCCAACGATACGATGTTGCCACTCCTACAAGTTGGGCAACATTCTATAATCTTGAAGTGGTCATTGCTCTTGCATTCAGGTTGAACAGCTATGAGGCGAGCAGAATAAGACAAAAGGTCTTGGAGGCTTTGTGTCAACGAAAAGAGAATGGAATATGTTGGATTATGTCATGGAATAATAATGCTATTCCTCACTGCAATTAAATCTAAACAACAGTTCAAATAGAACACTTAAATAATTTATACGACCATTAAAAATTACGATAATACTATTTTGCATTTCATTTTTGTAATTTTACTACATAAATCACAAATATAACTTGTTTTTATGGAATTTTATTTGTATATTTGCACTGTGTAATATATAAATTAGCAGTTATGATAGCAGAATTCACCATTGAAAATTTTTTCTCAATAAAGTCTCCGCAAAAGATAAGTTTTGAGCCTTCATCAGATATCTTTATGTCTGATGAATATTCCTACGAAGTTAAGAACGGAGTAAAATTGCTTAAAGTGGGTATCATATATGGTGCTAACGCTTCTGGTAAAACCAATATTTTGAATGCTATTGATTTTTTCAGAATGCTTGTACTCAGGATGCCTAAAGATAGAAATGAAAAAACGGGGGTGGTCCCTTTTATGCTTGATGAAACATCTAAGAATGAAACCACTAAAATGTCGATGATATTCTATATCAATCAGTCGAAGTACATCCTTACTTTTGAATTGGATGCAAAATATATCTATTCAGAAACGCTAACTGTTTATGATTCTATCCGACCCACCAAATTGTATAGCCGCAGTTATGATGCTACGTCAGATTCTTCAATCATAGAATTCGGCGTAAACCTTAAAATGACAAAGAAAAGTCAGGATGTGATTTCAGGTAACACTATCAATAACAGCAGTGTGCTTGCCGCTTTTGGTAAAAGTAATGTAGAACGGACTAAACTAAATGATGTGTACGATTACTTTGCCAAACAAGTTAAAGAGGTGTTGGCACCTGGAATGTTGCTCTCGGGCTATGTAAAATCTCGATTAGATAAGGATGAATCGGGAGATCTAAAAAAATTCATTCTAAACTTTCTAAAAGCTTCTGACTTTAACATAGAAGATGTCATATTGCGAGAAGAAGAGAAGTTGATTACTCCTGAA
>SUXJ01000006.1 GCA_015061005.1 Bacteroidales bacterium | reverse complement strand
GGTCACCGTTGAAATAGTAGAATGAACCGCCATTAGTATCCAAGCATTGCAATGCAATCACTGCGCCGTCGGTAATCGCGGTTCCCACGGTTGCGTTAGTAACCTGCGTAATGTCCTGAACTTCGGGGTCGGGTTCCGGCTCTACTATCTCTACTGCTTCATACATTTTAAATGCAGCGGCTGACCTGCCGGAGCCTCCGGCATCTTGCTGGCCTGCGGGTGGCGTGCTAAAATATGTCCATTGGTCATTTAAATGGACATGATTGCTGGTCCCGTTGAGCAGAAGCATATAGCGGTCGTTCGTGTATGTTGCAGTTGTAATACAATAAAGAGCGCTATATAAGCCGGCATTTGCAGCATCGGTTATGGTGCTGTAATATTTTGCATTTACGTTGGAGGTTGCCGTAGACGAGTTCGGCGCATAGCCGCCAAGATAATTCTTGATGGTGAAGTTTCTCTGATCGCCTTCAATGGTAACATTGATGGTGTAAACGAACGTTTCGTCAAACTCTTCTAAATCAGTATTTGTGTTTTTGGTGCCGAAAAATACGTTTGACGTTCCACTTTCAGCTTGTGCCTGCAAATAACTGTCAGTTCCTTTACTTGCTCCACGGAAAATCACCTTGTGTTCGCCTTCGGTCAGAGTTTGCGGGTCAAGGACTTCGCCGAGTTGGTAGGTCGTCTGGGCAAATGCGCTCGCGCCGAGTGCCAAACCTAAGATTGAAAGTAAAAATTTCTTCATGTGTGAAAATTATAATAATGGGTTATAAATAGTTTTAATGCGCAAAGATAGAGAAATTTTAACTGTTTACCCCCCCAAAGTGTTAAATAAGGTTAAATAACCTCCCGATAACATATCGTACCCCATAAATGTAGGGTTTTGACGAGTCAAAACCCTACATTTAGATGGAGCGGCGGTCGCCAATAAACCGTTTTGCGAATACGCCCCCTCCCTCTCACAAAAAAACCGACATTTAGCGAGGGACGCAGCTTACTAACATCTGAGTGCGGAAATAAACGGGGAATTGAGTTATCTCCCTTTCAGGAAAAATTTGTAACTTTGCACTGCTCATGGAGAAAAACGGTTTTCAACTTGCATTAATGTTTGTGGTGATGATAGCGGTTCAGGCTGTTATCTTCAATCACATTGTGCTGTATGGTTTGGCCATTCCGTTTGTGTTCATCTATTTCATCGTCAAGCTCCCGGTGAGCATGAGTGCCACAAAGGTGATATTTTTGTCATTCTTGTTGGGCACGGCTATGGACGTGTTTCAAGACACTCCCGGCATGTGCGCCTTGGCGTGTACTTGCCTCGGCGCGTGTCGCCATGCGATTTTGCGCCTCTTTTTGCCTCGTGAAGACGACATTATGCACGCTTTGCCTTCCATCAAAGCATTTGGTTTCGGAGTGTTTTCGCGCTACGTGTTCACTCTGACGCTGCTGTTTTGCATGTTGATATTCATAATCGAGTCATTCGCATTTTTTAACCTCGGCATCATGCTTCAGCGCATTGTGTTGTCGACTTTGCTGACCTCCTTGCTGTTGGTGGCCACCGACGGCTTATCGCGCAAATCCGTAAGTGAGAAAAGACTATAACCTCGAAAAACGTCGCTACGTAATTGCCGGGTTCATCTTGGTAATCGTGGTTATCTACTTGGTGCGCTTGTTTTCGCTTCAGGTGGTTGATGATAAATACAAGTATTTTGCCGACAACAACGCATTTCTGCGCAAGACACAATATCCCGGACGCGGTCTCATGTATGACCGCAACGGCGAATTGGTTGTGTATAATCAGCCGGCTTATGACGTGATGATGATTCCGCGCGACGTCAAAGGGCTTGACACTTTGGACTTCTGTCGCACTCTGGGCATTGATGTGGAGGAGTTTAATCGCCGTATGTCGGAAATGAAAAGCTCGCCAAACTACAGCTCTTATGCTCCGCAGCGATTTATGACGCATCTGACGGCACAAGACTACGGACGGCTCCAAGAAAAACTATATCGCTACCCCGGATTCTACACTCAAAAACGCATACTTCGGCAATATAATTATCTGGCGGCGGCAAATGTGCTCGGCAATATTCGCGAAGTAAATCGCCGGGATATTGAAAATGATGCCGAAGGATATTATGCATCGGGCGACTATACCGGCGACTTGGGAGTGGAGCGCAGCTACGAACGCTATCTGCGCGGCGAGAAAGGCGAGGAAATTCTCATGCGCGATGCCTACGGGCGCGTTCAAGGCCGTTATGAAAACGGCGCGTTCGACCGTGCTCCGGTGGCGGGCAGAGATTTGAAACTCAGCCTTGACATTCGACTGCAGCAATATGCCGAGAGTCTGATGGTCAACAAAATCGGTGCCGTGGTGGCAATCGAACCCAAGACGGGTGAAATTTTGTGTATGGTTTCTTCGCCCACTTATGACCCGACGCTTCTGGTCGGACGTGAGCGCGGAAAGAACTACCTTGCACTGCAAGACCGCAAAAAAAATCCCTATTTGCCGCTTTTTGACCGAGCCTTGAACGGCGCATATCCTCCGGGCTCAACCTTTAAGCCGACTCAAGGATTGATATTCCTTGAAGAAGGTGTGATAACCCCAAGCACGGCCTATCCTTGCTATGCCGGTTATCCCTATGGCGGCAGAAAACTGAAATGTCATGCCCACAGCTCTCCCCGAGAAGTGAAAGGCGCTCTCCAAACTTCATGCAATGCGTTTTTTTGCTATGGCTTCCGTAATATGATCGACAGTCGAAGCCGATATGCCTCTGCCGCAGAGGCCTTTGAGGTATGGAAAAACTACATCGTTCAGTTGGGCTACGGCTATCCGCTGGGAGTGGATTTGCCTCATGAAGGACGCGGTTTTATTCCAAATGCCAAGTATTATGACAAGTACTACGGCCAAGGGCGCTGGAGTGCAAACACCGTAATTTCCGTAAGCATAGGCCAAGGCGAAGTCCTTGCCACTCCGCTTCAGATTGCCAACTTCTGTGCAACAGTGGCAAATCGCGGTTACTTCATCACTCCCCACGTGGTAAAGGAAATTCAAGACACCGTGATGCCTGCCGGACTGCTTGACGTCAGAAAGCCCGACATCGACAGCCGTTGGTTTGAAGCAGTGGCGGAGGGCATGAGAATGGCAGTTACCGGAGGCACCTGTACCAAGGCGAATATCCCCGACATTGAAGTTGCCGGAAAGACCGGAACCGCACAGAACCCCCACGGCAAGGACCATTCGGCTTTCATTGGCTTTGCTCCCTATGATGACCCGAAGATTGCCGTGGCAGTATATGTTGAAAACGGAATTTGGGGTGCCACTTACGGAGTGCCCATCGGTGCGTTGGTGATAGAAAAATATCTGACCGACTCCATTCGCACCGAGCGAAAATATCTGGAAGAAACAATGTTGAACTCAAGCACCCTTCAAAATCGTGTTGTCGGAAAATAGTCTTCGCCGTAGATCTCGCGCTAATGCAGAGCCCGGGGCATTCAGGAGCCTTGATTGGTTCACCATAGGCTTGTATCTTCTTCTGGTCACTGCCGGAGTGGTCAGCATCTATGCGGCAAGCTATGACTTTGACCATGCTTCTATCTGGTCCTTCAGCGAATTTTCCGGAAAGCAAATTTGCTGGATTGGTTTGTCGCTGCTCATCGGTGCGGCTATCATGCTCACGGACTATCGAATGTATGAAACCTACGCCTATCCCTTTTATGCGTTCATGCTGATTGTTTTGGTCGTCACTATCTTTGTGGCACCCGACATCAAAGGTTCTCATTCATGGCTCAGATTCGGGCCGGTCAGCGTGCAACCTGCAGAGTTTGCCAAGTGTGCCGCCGCCTTGGCTCTCGCCAAACTCTTCAATACCTATAACTTCAAACTCAACTCTCCCTCCAATTACCTGAAGGCAATTGCTATTTTTCTCGTCCCGTCGTTCATAATAATCTGTCAAAATGAAACGGGCTCGGCTCTGACTTTCTTTGCGCTGTTTTTTGTGCTCTATCGCGAGGGAATGAGCGGAATTGTGTTGCTTGCCGCAGTCATCGCTGTGGCAATCTTCGTTGTCATCATGAAGTATGCCGAGAACTCTGTTCTCGCAATGGCGCAAGGCGAATTTATCGTCTATATGCTCATCATGCTCGTTATGGTGTTCATGGCGGGGCTGTTTGCCAAGTCGGTCAAATTGATGCGCCTGCTTTTTCTCGGTTTCGGCGGACTTGTAGCTGTTGCGTTCATCTTAGGTGCATTTGAGATTGTTTTGCCGTGGAAATGGATATTTATGGCGGCAATCATTATCGCTGCATTATATTTGGTCATCTTATCATTCCGCGACCATATTCGCAAGCTAATGGTTTGCGGCATATTTGCCCTCGGCTCGCTTATATTTGCTTTCTCGGTCAATACTCTCTTCCCCCTATTGCAGCCCCATCAACAAAACCGCATACTCGTATCGCTCGGCATCACCGCCGACCCTCGCGGACAAGGCTATAACGTCAATCAGAGCCTCATTGCTATCGGTTCGGGAGGAGTCACGGGCAAGGGTTTCTTGAATGGAACACAAACAAAACTGAAATACGTACCCGAGCAACACACCGACTTCATCTTCTGCACAATAGGAGAGGAACACGGCTATGTCGGCACCTCGGCAGTCCTCCTTCTTTTCTTGTTGCTCATCCTCCGCATAATCTCCATTGCCGAACGCCAGCCAACCGCATTCAGTCGAGTTTACGGCTACTCCGTGGCAAGCATCTTCATCTTCCACCTGTGCATTAACGTAGGCATGGTTATCGGGCTGTGTCCCGTTATTGGCATACCCTTGCCGTTCTTCAGCTACGGCGGTTCCTCGCTCTGGGGCTTCACCATTTTGCTCTTCATACTCCTCCGTCTCGACGCCGCGCGCAAGCTAATCCGCCGCTAAAACCATATACCCCGCAACATACTAAAAAAAGCCGAGGCTCAGGATGAGTCTCGGCTTTGTGATTATTGTTGTGTGGGATTATTCACCAACTTTGCCAACTTCGGGATCTATGCCCCACTGTTGGCGAGCCAAGCGGCGATAGTTGTTGTAACGCCACTGTGCATTTTCCTTCGCTGCTTCGAAGAGTTCGGCAGCCTGTTCGGGGAATGACTTCAGCACTGATGCGAAGCGCACTTCGCCTTTGAGGAAGTCTTCAAACTTGTCCCACTGGGGCTCCTTGCTGTCGAGGGTGAAGGGGTTCTTGCCTTCTGCTTCGAGAGCGGGGTTGTAACGCCAGAGGTGCCAGTAGCCGCATTCCACTGCTTTTTGCTCTTCCTGTTGGCTCTTGCCCATGCCGGACTTCAGACCGTGGTTGATACAGGGAGCATAAGCAATGATGATTGACGGACCGTCGTAGGCTTCAGCTTCGCGGATTGCTTTGAGGGTCTGAGCGTTGTCGGCTCCCATTGCAATCTGTGCGCAGTAAACGTAGCCGTAGGTCGAAGCAATCAGACCGAGGTCTTTCTTGCGTACGCGCTTGCCTGCGGCAGCAAATTTTGCTATTGCGCCAACGGGAGTTGCTTTCGATGCCTGACCGCCGGTGTTGGAGTAAACTTCCGTGTCAACAACGATGACGTTAACGTCTTCGCCCGATGCGAGTACGTGGTCGAGACCGCCGAAGCCGATGTCGTATGCAGCACCGTCGCCGGCAATGATCCAGTGAGCACGCTTAACGAGGTAGCCCTTCAGTTCGGTCAGCTGCTTGCAGATGTCGCAAGAGCACTTTTCAATCATGGGAATGATCTTGTCGGCAACTTCGCGGCTCTTTTCGCCGTCGTTCTTCACTTCAAGCCATTCTGCAAAGAGAACTTTCAGTTCTGCCGAGCAGCAATCGCAAGCGAGACCTTGCTCAACGAGGCGAGTAACGCGTTCGCGCATCTTCTTGTTGGCAATGTTCATGCCCAGACCGAATTCTGCAAAGTCTTCGAAGAGTGAGTTGCCCCATGCCGGACCTTGACCCTTTTCGTTAAAGGTGTAAGGAGTGGAGGGTACGGAACCGGAGTAGATTGATGAACAGCCGGTAGCGTTGGCCACTACTTCGCGAGTGCCGTAGAGCTGAGAAATGAGTTTCACATAAGGAGTTTCGCCGCAACCTGCGCATGCACCGGAGAACTCGAAGTAAGGAGTTGCAAACTGTGAGTTCTTAACGTTTGCTTTAATGTCAACGAGGTTCTGTTTGGAGGTAACTTCGTTAACGCAGTATTCCCATTCGGTTTGTTCAAACATTTGTTCTTCGAGCGGACGCATTTCAAGAGCCTTAACGCCCTTCTTGCCGGGACATACGTCAACGCAGTTGCCGCAACCGAGACAGTCGAGCACGTCAACGCTCTGAATGAAGCTCATGCCCTTGAACGCTGTGCCCAGAGCGGGAATGGTGCGTTCGGCGCCGAAGGGTGCCTTGCCGGCTTCTTCTTCGGTGAGCACGAAGGGACGAATGGATGCGTGAGGACACACGAATGCACACTTGTTACACTGTATGCAGTTTTCGGGAATCCAGTTGGGCACGTAGGCTGCAACGCCGCGTTTTTCATACTTGGCAGTGCCTTGTTCCCAAACGCCGTCGGGGCGGTCAATGAAGTCTTTAACGGTGAGGGAGTCGCCGTCTTGTGCGTTGATGGGGCGAACAACTCGGTTGATGAATTCCGGGTCGTTGTTTTCTGCAACCACGTCATCTGCAAGGTTAGCCCATGCGGGATCAATGGGGAGCTGCTTGTATTCGCCGCCGCGGTCCACTGCTGCATAGTTCTTGTCAACGATGTCTTGACCCTTCGCACCGTATGACTTCACGATGAACTTCTTCATCTGTTCGATGGCGAGGTCAACGGGTATTACCTCGGTGATGCGGAAGAATGCGCTCTGAAGAATTGTGTTGGTGCGATTGCCCAACCCGATTTCGCGAGCAATCTGAGTTGCGTTGATGTAATAAACCGTGATGTTGTTCTTGGCGAAGTAACGCTTAACCTTGTTGGGCAAGTTAGCTGCGAGTTCGTCACCTTCCCAAATGGTGTTGAGCAGGAATGTGCCGCCATTGCGTAGGCCCTTGGTCACGTCATAGAGGTTCAAATATGCCTGAACGTGACATGCCACGAAGTTGGGTGTGGTTACCAAATAAGTCGAGCGAATGGGAGCATCGCCGAAGCGGAGGTGAGAGCAAGTGAAGCCGCCTGACTTCTTGGAGTCATAGGCGAAATATGCTTGACAATACTTATTGGTGTTTTCACCGATGATTTTCACCGAGTTCTTGTTCGCACCTACTGTGCCGTCAGCGCCGAGACCGTAGAATTTCGCTTCATAGGTTGACTTGTCGCCCAATGCGATTTCTTCTTTCGGAGGCAGAGATGTGAAGGTCACGTCGTCAATGATGCCTACGGTAAACTTGTCCTTGGGCATAGGAAGTGCGAGGTTCTCGAATACTGAGATAATCATCGCGGGAGTGGTGTCCTTCGATGCCAATGCGTAGCGACCGCCAACGATTTCCGGGGCGTTTTCCTTGCCGTAGAAACATTCTTTGACGTCGAGGAGCAGCGGTTCGCCGTTTGCTCCGGGTTCTTTTGTGCGATCAAGCACTGCAATGCGCTTGGCAGTCTTGGGAACGGCAGCGAGGAAGTGCTTGGCTGAGAACGGACGATACAAGTGTACTTCAACGATGCCGACCTTTTCGCCTTGTGCATTGAGGTGGTCAACGGCTTCTTCGGCTGCCTGACATACCGAACCCATGGCGATGATGACGCGTTCTGCGTCGGGTGCGCCATAGTAGTTAAACAAACCGTATTTGCGACCGGTGATTTCCGAAATCTTGTTCATGTATTCCTCAACGATGTCGGGCACAGCCGCATAGGTAGAGTTGCTGGCTTCGCGGTGCTGGAAGAATACGTCGGAGTTCTCGGCAAGACCGCGTGCTTGGGGATTCTCGGGCGAGAGACCGCGACTGCGGAACTTGGCAAGAGCCTCGCGGTCGAGCAGCGGAGCGATTTCGTCTTGATTGATTACTTCAATCTTCTGAATCTCGTGTGACGTACGGAACCCGTCGAAGAAGTTCACAAACGGAATGGAACTCTTGATTGATGCAAGGTGAGCAACGCCGCTCAAGTCCATAACTTCCTGTACGGAACCTTCGGCAAGCATGGCGAAGCCGGTTTGGCGTACCGACATCACGTCCTGGTGGTCACCGAAGATGCTCAGTGCATGGCTGGCAATCGTGCGCGCCGATACGTGGAACACGCTCGGCAGCATTTCGCCGGCGATTTTATACATGTTGGGAATCATCAGCAGCAAGCCCTGCGATGCCGTGAAAGTGTTGGTGAGCACGCCGTTCATCAATGAGCCGTGTACGGCACCGGCTGCACCGCCTTCACTCTGCATTTCCTGAACCAAAACGGTTTCACCGAAAATGTTCTTGCGTCCGTTGGCTGCCCATTCATCAACGAGCTCTGCCATGGTCGAAGAGGGTGTGATCGGGTAGATTGCGGCTACTTCGGAGAACATATACGCGATATGCGCTGCGGCCGTGTTACCGTCACACGTCATGAATTTTTTTTCTTTACTCATGAGTGTATTAATCAATTAAGTTTTGGAAAAATGTTTGATTATATTTTATCGTGCAAAATTACAAATTTTTCTTTGTCGGTGCAAATAAAAAATCCGTTTCCGAGCCATAAAATGACACGGAATGAGATATTGGGAAGAGTATCGTGTTTCTTCTTGCCACTCTCCGCGATTTTTCGTAACTTTGCGCTGTTATCATTATTACATTTCGTTGGCAAAATGGACGAACTCCAAACGTTAAGCAACTTGGTTCAGGCTGAGGCAAACGCAATTGCGACTTTGCCCGTAACGCCTCGCTACTCCGAGGCTCTTGATCTCATTCAAGAGCAAGTGTGTCGGAAAGGCGGTAAATTAGTAGCCTCAGGCATGGGTAAGGCCGGGCAAATTGCGTTTAATATCGCTTCTACGCTCGCTTCGACAGGAATCCCTGCCGTTTGCATCAATTCTGCGGAAGCTCAACACGGCGATCTCGGGGTCCTTCAGCCCAACGATGTGCTGCTGCTGATTTCAAACTCCGGCAGAACCGACGAGATTCTGCGCCTGTATGAGTTGGCAAGAATGCTGTATCCCGGAATGAGAGCCATTGTTATCACCGCCGGTGCTCATTGTCCCTTGGCGGCTATGCCCGACGTAATCGGACTCTATACCGGAAATCCCGACGAGGTGTGTCCTCTGGGGTTGACGCCGACCACTTCCATCACGGCAATGACCGTAATCGGCCACATGCTGATCGTTGGAATGATGCTGCGCGACGGCTTTACTCGCGAACAATATGCAATGCGCCATCGCGGCGGATCGCTTGGCGAAAAACTTAGAGGAGAACAACTATGAACGGCGGATATTCCCCTGAAAAGTTAAGCGGCGAGGATATGCGTATCGCTGTGGTGCGCACTCGCTGGAACGAACATATTACGCAGCTCCTGGCCGACGGCGCAATTAAAACGTTGCAAGACTCCGGTGCCGAAGTCGAGGAGTTCGTAGTGCCCGGGGCGGTTGAATTGACCTATGCGGCTCAGCGACTGACCGACACCGAGCAGTTCGATGCAGTCATTGTGTTTGGCTGTGTGATTAAGGGAGACACTCCCCATTTCGACTACGTATGCTCAAGCGTGACTCAGGGAATCACTTCGCTCAATGCCGACGGCATCATTCCCGTGATTTTCGGCGTCTTGACCGTGCTCAATGAACGGCAAGCGTTGGACCGATGTGGCGGCGAGGCGGGTCATAAAGGCATTGAAGCCGCCAATACTGCCATCGAAATGGTTTGCTTCTCTCGTTCTCTCGATGAGTGAACTGATTCTGCCTACTCGGTTTTGTCCTCCTCCGGCTTACTATCGGATGATGGTAATGCACTCGGGAAGGGTGAGCATCTGTCATGATGAGCGATTCGATAAACGGTGCAAGTCGGCTCATCGCACCGCAATAGCCGATACGCGCGGAGTCTTGGAACTGACTGTGCCGATAGAAAAACCCTACGGACGAACATGGGCTCAGACGCGCGTCAGCCTCCACGGTCGTTGGTGGGAAGTGATGACCACTGCGCTCGAAAGTGCCTATGGACGCACCCCGTTTTTCGAGTTCTATGCCGATGATTTTCTCCCGATTATAGCAAACCCCGATACCTTCACTACTGTATCCGACCTTAACGCTCGTTTCGATGCCGCAATTCGTCGCGCAATAGGGTTGAATTGCCCTGTCGAGGCTGCCCCGCAGGGGGCAATACCAGTGGCCGTCGAACCATGGGAGCCGGAGCCTTATTGGCAAGTCCGAGCCGAAAAATTGGGGTTTGTGGGCGGCTTGAGCATTCTCGACATGGTTTTCAACCTCGGACCCGAAACTTTGATTTACCTCCAACGATAAATTTCCCTCTCACCCCTCTGATTCTTTTCCCGTTATGGTACTTAACTACATTTGGATAGCCTTCTTCTTGATAGCCTTCGCGGTCGCAGTCGGTAAGACTTTGTTTTGCGGCGATTTGACCGTATGGTCCGACATAATGACAGCATCGTTCGGCTCGGCAACAACCGCTTTTGAGCTTGCACTCGGACTGACCGGCATTTTGTCGCTGTGGCTCGGATTGATGAAAATCGGAGAAAGGGCGGGAGTGATACAGATGTTCGGCCGATTGGTTAGTCCGCTGTTTTGTCGTCTTTTCCCCGGAGTGCCGAAGGAACACCCTGCCATGGGCTCGATTTTTATGAACGTGTCGGCCAATATGCTCGGACTCGACAATGCCGCAACGCCTTTGGGGCTGAAAGCGATGCAGGAATTACAGTCGCTCAACCCCGAAAAAGAAAAGGCCACCGATGCAATGATTATGTTCTTGGTGCTCAATGCTTCCGGGTTGTGTCTGATTCCTATCAGCATCATAATGTATAGAGCACAAGCAGGAGCGGCAAACCCAACCGACGTATTTATGCCCATCTTGGTGGCAACTTTCATCGCCACTATTGTAGGCATTATCGCACTTTGTCTCAAGCAAAAAATATCGCTGAAAGACCCCGTACTGCTCGGTTGGCTCGGAGGGCTCTCGGCGGTGGTTGGCGGCTTGGTCTGGTTCTTCTCATCTCTGCCGCCCGAAAAGGTGCAAGCATATAGCTCGTTCATGTCCAACTTTATGCTATTCAGTGTAATTGCCATGTTCTTAATTGCCGGACTCCGCAAGAAGTTCAACCTCTATGAAGCCTTCGTTGAAGGAGCGCAAGAGGGCTTTAAAACTGCTGTTAAGATAGTGCCCTATTTGGTTGCGATACTCGTGGCAATCGGAATGTTTCGCGCCTCAGGGGCAATGGACGTAATCACCGATGCTCTCGCCGCAGGAATTGCCGCATTGGGATTTGATGCCGATTGGGTTGGTGCGCTCCCCACTGCCATCATGAAGCCCCTCAGCGGCTCGGGTTCGCGAGGCATGATGGTTGACCTGATGTCAACCTACGGAGCTGACTCATTCGTGGCGCGAGTCAGCGCAGCAATTCAAGGCAGCACCGACACTCTCTTCTATGTCTTGGCAGTCTATTTCGGCTCTGTTGGAGTGCGCAAAACACGCTATGCCGTCGGCTACGGCCTCCTTGCTGACATTACCGGCTCCATTGCCGGCATCTTCGCCGCCTACCTCTTCTTCGGCTAACCCCTCCTCAGCTCTACAAACATGAGGGGAGCTTGACTTGTGTTATCCGTTTATCATAAGGAATGAAACCGAACTAAGTCAAGTCAAGCCATTTTATTATTGGTTATCGACTTCTCAGCCGATGGTGTCGATTTCGTCGAGCCATGTTAGGCTGTCACGACCGCAAGCAGGGCACCATGCAGTAGGTGCGCACCTATCGCAAACAATTGCATTACAATTTGGACAACGTTGAACTTGGGCGCTTACACGGGGATTACTGCGCGTTGGGCATCTGAAAAATGTGCTACTCATAATTTATGGGTGTTAATTTAATCACATAAACTTCTCAGTTCAATAAAAATAATTTGTTATCTACCCTAAAATTGATGATTCTGATGAAAATACATAGCTTTGGACTTGTCATTGGCAACTGCCTATTCGCTTGAAAAAGTGTCACCTTTTGCTGTTATTCGTTGGGAAAAGTGTGCCGATTGCTTGATTATTCGCTTGAAAAAGTGTAAATTTGTCAGCAAAATAAATCATTGAAATATGCTTAAAAGAAAAATTGAGTCAGTTTTGGTTGAGTGGAAAACCTCTGGATCCAAGAAGCCACTTGTCATAAAAGGTATTCGCCAATGCGGAAAGACATACATTGTCCAAAAGTTTGCAAAGGAGAATTATGAGAATGTTATTTATATGAATTTCATTCTTGAACCTGATAAAAAGTCAGCCTTTGCCGGCAATATAGATGTTGATACCATTATCCTTAACTTGTCTGCCTTGATACCGAGCAGTCGTTTCGTTAACGGAAAGACTTGTATTATCCTTGATGAGATTCAAGAGTGCAGAGAGGCGAGAACTGCATTAAAGTCGTTTCAAATAGATGGGCGTTTTGATGTTATTGCAACCGGTTCTCTCTTGGGTGTGAGAGGATATGGTAAAAGTGACAAGACAATCGAGGATGGTCAGGACTCTATCCCTGTTGGATATGAGACTGTGGTTGAAATGTACCCTTTGGATTTTGAGGAGTTCTTGTGGGCAAATGGAATTAATGACAAAGTTATTGATTCTGTGAAAGCCTGTTTTGAAAATGAGACGGTGGTGCCGGACGGTATTCACAAAGTGATGATGGATCTATTGTACAGATATGTCATAGTTGGAGGTTTGCCGGAGGTTGTGAACACATTCCTTGAAACCAAAAATATTGAGCTTACATACAAAGTACAGCGTAACCTTATTGCTGAATACGAGGAAGATATGGTTAAGTATGCCGATGATGCTGACAAACCTCGAATTCGGGAATGTTTCGAGTCAATTCCAACGCAATTAGCCAAGGATAATAAAAAATTTCAGTATTCTGTGGTGCGAAAAGGTGGACGTTCTGCGCAGTATGTGGGTAGTATTCAGTGGCTTGAAGATGCCGGCATTGCAAAGAAATGTTATAACACACATATTACGGAGTTGCCTCTTGAGGGTAATTCTATTAAGGATTGTTTTAAGTTATACACCTCAGACATAGGGCTACTCGTCGGTATGCTCGATTATGGCACTCAAGCCGACATTCTCAAAGGCAATCTTTTGGGATATAAGGGTGCTATATTCGAGAATCTCATGGCAGATTTTCTTTGTAAATCCGGACAAAAGTTATACTATTTCCAAAAAGATAGTGGTCTTGAATTGGATTTCCTTGTGCGCTATAAAGGTGAATGCGCCGTGATCGAAGTCAAAGCGAAATCAGGCAAAGCGAAAAGCTTAAAAACGGTTTTGAAGAACAAAAACATTTATCACATCAATAATGCAATAAAACTTGGGCAATATAACGTGGGACGTGAGGGCGAAGTGCTGACAATTCCGCTTTATATGGGATTTCTTGTTAAGGATAAACTAACAGAGATTATAGTCCCCGATATTGATTTAAGTCTGTTGAATTAGAATCTCACTATGTGAAACTGTCGTTTTATTGATTTTTCGGCTTGTTTTCTTGTATGATATTTAATAAAACGCTAATTTTACGGTCGAAAAAACTGAACTTTGTCAATGTAATTGCGGTTCGTTATGAAAACAAGTTTAATTGTCGCTATATGGTGATGTCGATTGGCATGATTTATTCTTCGTGTAGCGAGAAAAAACACAACTCTATGATGACAAAAGAGGAATTGATGCAGAAAGCGATTGACCTTTCTGTGGAAAACGTCAGGAATGGCGGAGGTCCGTTTGGTGCTGTGATTGTTCGCAATGGTGAGATTGTCGCTACGGGAGTGAATCGCGTTACCGATGAGAACGACCCTACGGCACACGCCGAAGTGAGTGCCATTCGTGACGCGTGCAAGAAGCTCGGCACGTTCGACCTCAGCGGCTGTGAAATCTACAGTTCGTGCGAACCTTGCCCTATGTGTCTCGGCGCGATATATTGGTCGCACCTCAACAAACTCTATTACGGCAATAATAAACATGATGCCGCGGCTATCGGCTTCGACGACTCGTTCATCTATGACGAGTTGGCGCTCCCACAGGACGAACGCAGGCTTTCGGTGGAAGTCCTTATGGGCGACAAAGCAAAAGCCGCGTTTGACCTTTGGCGGGAAACCGACGACAAAACAGAGTACTAAACCGCACCGATAGGTGTAACGACTATGAAGAAAAGTTCTCCGCCGGTTATCGGTGGGGAACTTTTCCGCCCTTTATAATGTAAACGCTCGCGCATTTTTGTGCTCTTGGTGCCGATTTCTCGCAATTTATATGTACATTTGCACATTATAATATACATTTATAGAATATGAAACCATCAATTCCTAAAGGCACTCGCGATTTCTCTCCCGCAGAAATGGCGCGCCGCAATTATATTTTCGACACGATTCGTTCCGTGTTCCGTCTATATGGCTTTGCTCCGATTGAAACTCCCGCCACCGAGAACCTGTGTACCTTGATGGGTAAATACGGCGAAGAAGGCGATAAACTTCTGTTCAAGATTCTCAACTCGGGCGATTGTCTGCGCGGAGTGGATCGCGAACTGCTCGACAACCCCGAAGGGCAGATGGGACGCCTCGCTGCGCAGCTCTGCGAAAAAGGCCTGCGCTATGACCTGACAGTCCCGTTTGCGCGTTTCGTGGTGATGCACCGCAATGAACTCCAAATGCCGTTCAAACGCTATCAGATTCAACCCGTATGGCGTGCCGACCGTCCTCAAAAGGGGCGTTACCGCGAGTTCTATCAGTGTGATGCCGACGTCGTGGGCTCCGACTCTCTGCTCAATGAAGTAGAATTGCTTCAAATGATTGACGATGTGTTTGCACGTTTGGGCATCCGTATAGCAATCAAATTAAATAACCGCAAAGTATTGGCAGGTATTGCCACTCTGATTGGAGAACCCGACAAGATTATAGATATCACCGTTGCAATCGACAAGTTGGAAAAAATCGGCCTTGATGCCGTGAAAGCAGAACTGTTGGAACGCGGGCTTTCCGCCGATGCCGTGGCAGCGTTGGAGCCTCTATTGCTGATCGACGGCTCAGTCGATGAACGTCTTGCTCGCCTTGCCGACTTGCTCGCCGATGTTGAAGAGGGAGCAAAAGGAGTGGCGGAGCTGCGTGAGATTGTTGACGGAGTCAATGCCCTCGGATTGCGCGCAGAGTTGGATCTCGACGTGTCGCTTGCTCGCGGATTGAATTATTACACCGGAGCTATCATTGAAGTCAAAGCCCTCGACGTAAGCATCGGCTCAATCACCGGCGGTGGACGTTACGACAACCTTACCGGAGTGTTCGGAATGCCCGGACTCAGCGGCGTAGGTATCAGTTTCGGTGCCGACCGAATCTACGATGTACTCAATCAACTCAACCTATATTCCGCCGATTTGCTCACCGGAGTAAAAGTCCTGTTCCTGAATATGGGAGGCGCGGAAGCCGCAATGGCCATGTCGGTTGTCAAGGAAATGCGACTCGCCGGAATCGCAACCGAGGTTTATCCCGATTGCTGCAAGATGAAGAAGCAGATGACCTATGCCGACGCGCTGAAGATTCCCTACGTGGCTATCATCGGCGAAAGCGAACTCGCCGAGGGTAAACTCACGCTGAAAAATATGCTCACCGGTGAGCAGCAGCTCGTAACTGCGGAGCAAGCCATTGAAATTCTGAAATAACACATAATGGAATTACGCGAGGTCAAACAACGCTTTTTTACTTTTCGCAACGGATTGCTCGCCGATATGCTGAGGAAGCAATGCCAAACGCCTCATAAGCTGATCTTCGGGCTGAATCTGCCTCAGATAAAAGACATTGCCGCTGAAATCGGCACTGATGCGCAGCTTGCCGAGCTCTTGTGGCGCGACGCTGATTGTCGCGAGTCGCGTTTGCTCGCGCCGATGGTGCAGCCCCCTTGTCCCGAAGTACTGTCTTGGATGAAGGAGGTGCGCTCCGTAGAGGAAGCCGACGTGGTGTGTCACTCTCTGCTGCGCAAGTGTCCTGAAGCATTGGAGGCGGCAGAGGCTACGGCCGAAAGCGATAACCCGTTGGCGCGTTATTGCGCATTGCGTTTGCTGATGAATCTGATGCCGCAGGCCGCATCGGTGGCTGTGGCTGTAATTGACAAGGTCCCGTTTCATCATTTAACCGACGCTGTGGTGCGTCAAATCCGCATTTATGTCAGTGAATAACCGGCAACCCAAACTGTCTATTCGCTTCTTTAACGACAAAGAGGTGCGTGCGGCTTGGGACTATGATGGAAATCGGTGGTTGTTCTCTGTGGTTGATGTTATTGCTGCACTTACCGATAGTAAAAACCCCCGCAACTATTGGAAAGTGATGAAATATCGTTTAGCCAATAGGGGTAATGAGTTGGTTACGCGATGTAACCAACTCAAACTTGTTGCTGCTGATGGGAAACGATACCTGACTGACTGCTTGCCTCAAAATGAGTTGCTTAGTCTTGTTGAAGTTGTGCCAAGCAAGCATGCAGTAGCATTTGCCAAATGGATAATAACCGGCGAGAGTCAAATAGATGGCAAGAGTCGGGATAAAGCATATCAACTGTGGGATAGCCCCCTTTTGCAAACTATCGAGGTCGGAACGATGCGAGGATTGCAACAAATTCATGCCATTCTTTTCGGCGGTCTTTATGATTTTGCAGGTCAAATCAGGCAAAAAAATATCTCGAAAGGCGGATTTCAATTTGCAGTATCTCAATTTCTCGGGCAAACTCTTTCTCAAGTTGAAAGAATGCCCGAAACTACCCTTGACGAGATTGTCGATAAATACGTAGAGATGAATATTGCCCACCCGTTTATGGAGGGAAACGGCAGAAGTACAAGAATTTGGTTGGATTTAATGCTGAAGAGATCATTAAAATGCTGTGTTGATTGGAGTAAAATTGACAAGTCTGCTTATATGGAAGCAATGCGCCTAAGTGTGGCAGATTCCAAGAGGCTACGCGAATTAATAAACGGTGCTCTAACTGACAAAATCAATGATCGTGAAATATTTATGAAAGGCATTGACTATTCTTATTATTACGAACAAGATAATTAATTCGCATTTATGTCAGTGATTTATAATTCTTTACTCAGTGGAGCAAAAGGGCTCGTGACTCTGGCGGCCGCTTGCTTGTCGGACAATGCCCGAAGCAAGACTTGCCGATTTTTGCGCGGACAAAAACGAGTTTTCGAATCGTTAAGAAGTTTCGCTCCGGCAGATGAAAACTTTTGGTTTCATTGTGCTTCGCTTGGAGAATATGCCATTGCGCGCCCGCTGATGGAAGATTTGCGCCGTCGGCGTCCCGATGCCCGCATAGTGCTCACGTTCT
Organism: Bacteroidales bacterium; assembly: GCA_015061005.1. GTDB lineage: Bacteria > Bacteroidota > Bacteroidia > Bacteroidales > Muribaculaceae > UBA3263. Next base: position 141,442 of record SUXJ01000006.1, on the reverse strand, counting down.
TCTCTCCAACGGGCATAGAAGCCTTGAAGTCGCGGAAAAACGTGCCGGCCGACTTGGTGTGTTACCTTCCGCTGGATTCTCGCTCTAATGCGCGTGCATTTCTTGATGTCGTTAAGCCGAAAGCGGCAATGTTCATGGTCAGTGAATACTGGCCCAACTATCTGCTTGAACTGCATCGGCGTAATATTCCGGCGTATTTGATTTCTGCCGTATTCACTCATCGTGCGCCTCACTTCCGTCGGGTTGGCGGCGGAGCGTTTCGCGAGTCGCTGAAGGCTTATGACCATATCTTTTGCTTGAACCGTCAAGGCGTTGATACATTGGCGGAACTTGGATTTACGAGAGCCTCGGTAGAGGCGGACCCGTTGGTTGACAATGCGCTGTCGGTTGCCGAAACTCCGTGGCTTTTTGCTCCGCTTGAAGAGTTTTGTGCTCGGACGCGCACCCTCATTGCCGGAAGTATCAGTGATGAAAACGACGTCAATCTTCTCGCACACGAAATAAATTCCAATGTCGGAGGACGTCAGTATCTGCTTGTCCCTCATGAGGTTGATGAATATCATATTTCACAAATAGAGAGTGCATTGAAAGTCCCGTCGAGGCGGTTGAGCGCATATTCGTCGGATATGACTGAAAATGTTATGATTGTTGACAATATAGGCATGTTGGCATATCTTTACCGACTCGGCACGGTGGCTTATATTGGTGGCGGATTTACTCGCGAGTTGCATAGCGTTTTGGAGGCTACAGTCTATGGGCTCCCCATCTCCTTCGGTCCGCGAACGGAGCGTAAGGCAGTGGCGCAGCAGCTTGTGGAGATGGGATTGGCAACGATTACTCCTACTCCTGAAGCATTCTCTGCATGGGCTGATGCATATTTCAATGCAAGTGCAACTCATTTGCATCGGCTTCGTGTCGTGGGCACTCAGTACTGCCATGAACAGGCAGGTGCCACATCGCGCATCCTCACGAAGATTCTCTCGTCTTGCTCTCATTGATAATATGGAACGCTTGATTTATTGCACGTGTATGGCGTTGAGCCGTCTGCCGTGGTGGTTTCTCTACGGGTTTAGTTCCTTTTTGGCTTGGGTGGTATATACGTTGAAGTGCTATCGCTATAAGGTTGTCATGGAGAACCTCGGCCTTGCTTTCCCGGAAAAGTCAGAAAGTGAGCGACGAAAAATAGCGCGCAAGTTTTATCGCCATTTGGCAGATTCCATTGTTGAGAGTCTGAAACTGCTGACGGTGTCCGACAAATCGCTGCGACGAAAGGTGGAATTCGTCGGTTGGGAACAGCTTGAGAAGCTTAAACGGGAGCATCAGTCCGTGGTGTTGTATCTCGGTCACTACGGGAACTGGGAGTTGGTGCCGACTATTGTCTGGGCTATTCCCGAAGGGTTTGTGAACGCCCAGATTTACAAGCCGATGCACAATTCTTTGGGTAGCAGCGTGCTTGAACGGGTTCGCAATCGGTTCGGCTCTCTCAATTTGCCGCAACATTCCGCTTTCCGAGCATTGTTGAAGTTGCATCATGAGGGAAAGATCTCCATCACCGGCTTCATTGCCGATCAACGCCCTAACGGGAAGTTTCAAAACTGGACTCGCTGGTTCAATCTTCCCACGGCATACATGGCAGGGGGAGAGGAGATTGGTCGTCGAATCAATGCCGCTTATTACTATGTTGACGTTGAGCCGCTCGGACGCGGCCGTATGCGCATGACTCTCAAGCCGGTTATTCCCGCTGAAGATGAACCGAAATATCCGATGACGGTTGGATATCTGCGAATGCTTGAAGCGACCATTCGTCGCAATCCGGCACCTTGGCTGTGGACCCACAAGCGTTGGTCCGGTCAGCTTGAGCAGGGTGCGAACTTCGTTTAGTGGGTGATGGTGTAGGTGAAGCCGAGCGACAGCATTTCGCGCAGTTGCAATAGCTTCCAGCTTGTTGACGGATTCTTGACCGAGGTATCGTAGCGAAGATCTACGTTGAGTCGGGCAGAGAAGAAGCGATTAATGGTGAAGTTAAAGGTGTTTTGCCAATCACCTTGGAAGTAGTGATAATTGGAGAACGCATAAATGCGCGATGTCCAATTCACGTTGTGCAAAATTTTCCATTCCCATTTTATTTCCATGTTGGAACCGAATGAGCTGTGACCCTTGCGTCCGGGTTTTAATCCGTGGTCCGTTTCGCTGACATGCTTGTCTATAACGGTCTTAAGGTTGTATGAGAGTGGAGAAATGGTAAGTCCTAATGAGAATTTGTCGTTTTTGGTTTTTGTGTTGAACGTCACACCGAGACCGAAGTTCACTTCACCGGGCGACAGGAACGATGCCGTGCGTGTCTCCGTTCCGCTTTTGTAGCCGTTGAAAATCGGGGTTTTCAGCATGGCATTGATTGTGTAATACCAATTTTTGATTGCCTTGTAGCCGAACTTGGAATTGACTTGGAAGCGGTTTTCACTCATCGAGTACGGTCGGTAAGGGTCATCGGGAGCCGAGGTGAGCACCGTTTTCCATTGGAAGAAGTTTTCAAACAGCAGGTTGGGGTGAAACTTCGTGTTCAGATTGCTCTGATAGGTGAAGTCGGCAATGAGGCTCAGTGAGTTATTGCCGCCTTGATACCAGTTTGGGCTGATGTAGGCTTGTGAAAATTGCAGGTTCAGTGCCAATTTGTTAAGCCAATGTTGCTTTTTGATCTCTACTGCCGCCACGTTTTCGGGCTTGTCGGCCGCCACCTTTTCGGGTAGTCCGCCGATTTCCTTGAACACGGTCACTGTGCTCATCGGGTCGGCAATGGCAATGTACTTCTTCGGCGGTTCGGGAAGAGTGGCAATATTGTATGGGATCACGTCGAGGCGAGTCATTGCCAAGTGTTGCATCAGCGCGTTGGCGAATCGGCGGCTGCGCACTTTGCGCCCTAACCACTCCGGAATGGTGTCGTTTGCTTTATGGAGGTTTATTACGCGCTCGGCATGAGCATAGGCGTGAGTGTCATAGCCCATGTAAACGGCAGGGAGAAACATGGTTTGCGGCAGTGGTTCGGTTTGAACCACAAAGCCGATAGAGTCCATTACAGCTGCCAGCGAGTCGCAAACCGCAATTGGCGGCGGGGCAATGATTGAGTCTGTTGCAACCGAGTCGGTCAATGCGATCGGGCATGCAATTGAATCAGACACCATGGAGATGGAGTCTTGCGCATTGGCTATCAGAGAGCAGCAAGCAATGCTTGCGGAGATAATCAATTTTTTAAGAAGCATAATCAAGTAATTTTTGCAAAGTTACTAAAAATCCGCAATAAATCGGGCGTTTTTCGGGGGAATTAGCGGAGATTAGAGTCCGCTGAGGTCCAAGTTGAAGGTTATGGGATCGGTTTGTTCTTTGTGAAGGAACATTGTCATATAGATTGGAGCGTAGATAACTTTATTGACTTCTGAAATATTGTCGTTACAAAGCACCACGGCTTCTTTAATGTTATAGTCCGGACAGTCGAGCACGTTGTTCAGCGCGCGATGTCTGGCATAATCTTTGCCGGATTTTACTTCAATCGGCAGCACTTCGCCATTGAGTTCTACTACAAAATCCAATTCACCCGTTTTTTTACTATTATAGTAGTATAATTCGTCAAAGCCATGAGCGAGTAATTCCTGAGCGACTACGTTTTCGTATATGGAGCCATAGTTGATGCCCGTGTCACCGTTTAGGATTTTTAATTGAATTCCGTCAGCGTATTGGCATGCCAATAATCCGACATCGTTTGAGAAGAGTTTGAACAGATTTCTCAGGCTTGCCAATTTGAGAGGTGATTTGGGTTCTTCGACATTATAGACAGGAAGCGCAACTCCGGCATCTTTCAGCCAGAGGAACTCATCTTTGTATTTCTCCATTCTGGCTTTTTCGTTCAGTCGTTTCACAATGAAGCGTTTGTTTTTGGAGTTTAGTTCCGAGGGTATAAGATCAAATACTTCTTTGATTTTTAGTTGTCGGGTAGAGTCATATTGTGAAATGTCTTTCCGATAAAGTTTTATAATCTGCCGTTGCGATTCCATTACTTCTTGAAGATTGTTGTTCTTCTTGTAGGTATTCACGGCATCAGGCATTCCGCCAACGATGAGATACAGGCGGAAAACCTCCATGATTTTTTCATGAATGAATGAGTCAACCGGCTGTTTGTTTTCCCATGCTGATTTCAGGGAGGTGATAACGTTGTCATTCACTCCGATTGCCCACATGAACTCTTCGAGGTCTAAGGGATACATTTCTTTAATTCCCATGTAGCCTACCGGTACCGAACGGAGGTTGTTTAACTCCACGCCAAGCAGCGACCCGCTTAGAATGTAACGGTATCTTCCGTCCTCAACGAGGAATTTTATGGCAGTTACGATTTCGGGGCATAGCTGAACTTCATCGAAGAAAATCAAAGTGTTGCCCTTAATCAACGGTTTGTCGGTCAACGCTGACAGGCGAAGCAGAATGTCGGAACTGTTCGTCGCGTTAGTGAAAATTTCAACGGCTTTGGGGTTTTCTACGAAGTTAATCTCAATGAAACTTTTGAAGTGCTCCTTGGCGAATTGTCGTATCGAATAGGTTTTGCCTATTTGACGAGCGCCCGACAATAACAAAGCTCCTTTGTTTACCTCATAGAAGCGTTCAATGTAGTTGGATATTTTTCTTTTTAGCATGGCTTTTGCATTTTTCCAACGCAAAATTAGGGTAAATTTTGCATTTTTCCAATAGATTTTGGGGAGATTTTTGCACTTTTCCAATGGGAAAAGGGGGTGAAAAACGCATTTTTCCAACTTTTTGGAGGGGTTAGAGGGTGAATTTGGGGCGTTGGGTGCGTGAGCGGGGTCGATGTTGGCGCACGGCGTAGGCGGCAATGGCTCGCGTCATGACCATGTCGTCGTTTCCACCGGGTGCGGCTTCCATTGAGCCTCGGCGAGTGCGCACGAAGTTGCGCATCTCAGCCAGCGCGGCGGCGGAGCGTTCGATGTAGCGACCGTCGCGCAGGGCGGCGGTCAGGTCGGTGATGGCTGCCGTCTTTGTCTGCGCGTTGGTGTGGAAACCGAATCGTTCGGAGGGCTGTCCGGTCACCTTGTCGAGCCCAATTCGGCGGAAAATGTTGGAGTAGCCTGAGCGTGCAATTCGTTCGAGGGCATCGAGTCCGCGTGCTTCCAAGGAGTTGCTTTCCACGACCAGTAGCGCGTTGTGGTAACGGCGCCCCAGAGCTTGCGCGATGTCGCAGAGTCGGTCGGCATCGGCATGTCCTCGCCATTGCGCCACCAACTCCATCTGCTGCGGCTCGCGGCAGTCGAACACTGCAATCACGCTCCAGTCCGCACCCTCCCAATTGCCACCCACATCGACGGCGATAACGTAGCTGCTACGCCCGGCAAGTTCCGTTGGGGCACAAGGCTCGCGCCATACCTCCAGCCGCCCGTTTGCCGCGTCGGCAATGCGTCCGTCGGTGAACGACACCTCGGCGCGGCGTTGCGGTTCGCGAATGTTGGCGTTTTGCGCATCGAGCACCTGCGAGGGAAACACTCCGGGGAGCTCATTGCTGAACGCCTCGTCGGCAGTGGTGGGATATTCACGCATCATCATGATGCGCGAGCCTACTTCGAGAGTCTTGTTGTGATACCAATTAATCTGCTCCAGGGTCAGCCCGATGTTCCACAGCGAGCGTTCGTAGTCGTCGAGCTTTTCCCAAAGCTGCTCGGGAGGACAATCGAGGTCCTCGGTGTTCATCTCCACGTCATACCACGGCGCAAAAATCGGCGTCTTGTCGCTTTCGCCCTCCTGAGCGCGCTTCCACTCGGCGTGGAAGAAACCTCCGGCGCCGTTTGCGGTACTCTCCATGACCACTGCTGTCAGCGGCACGCGAGGCACGTTTGAAGCAATGGAGCGAACCACATCGTAAGGCGAGTAGGCACGCGAGTCGGGCCAATAAGCCACCTCGCTCAAGTGGGCCATCGAGATCGCCGCACCGCGAGCGGCATCGGGATTCTTTGCGGTGACGGCAATGACTTGCGCCCGAGCCGACGTCAGCTCATAAGTGGGCGAACCCGCCTCGGCGTGCTTAAACTTCATCTTTTCGGGTCGGAACTCCTCGGGATAGTTAGCCACCAAATCCTTGTAGTGGCTGCGAATGAGAGTGGCGGCATTCAGGCAGTGGGCACAGATGGCCGAGTGCCAACTCTCGGTGTGCATGAGCTGGAGCCACGCCATGTAGTAGGCAATCAGAGTAGAGCAGCCCCATTGGCGCGACTTCAGCACGATGGCCCTGATTGGCCGCTCCGCCAAGCGTTGACTCTCAAGCACGGTGAGGACCTTTCGCTGAGCCCCGTTGAGGATGAACGGCACTGATTGGCCCGTGAGCTTATGGCGAATGCGCACGCACTGCTGCGCCCAAAACTCGAAGTCGCTTCGCATACGCTCATCGAGATTTTGGTCGGGCAGAGACAGGAAACGCGGCCGCGATCGTCGGCGAAACGCCTCCCTCCGCACCCGATTTTCTTCAATAAAAGCATGATTAAAATCCATGAGCGCAAAGATACGCCGCGCAGACACCCCCGGAGCGTAGATTTTGAGGAGGGGGGGTGAGTTTTATAAATTTTATAAGTTTTATAAGTCTTATGAGTCTTATGAGTTTTATGGTTGAGTCTTTAACAAAGATTAACAATTGGGGGGGGTAGTTAGAAGAATTTTTGGTAATTTTGCGACTCTTATGGATAAGAGAGTAATCTTTAACCTTAACCCATTCATTTTATGAGAAAATTTACTCTTTTTGCGGCATCGTTGTTTACTGCAATCGGTGCTATGGCAGCAGGTCCCACCCCGGTGCTTACCTTTGAAAATCCTGACGTTTCGCAAGGTCCGGTAGAACTGACCTCCGAGCAGGCGGCGACGCTCCTTTCATGTGACGGCGCAATCACGGTAATTGCCGAAGTTACGTTGACCAATAACACTGATGCAATGGTGTTTGGCGGCATCACTGACTATACCTACTCGGGCACGCAAACGGCTCAAACAAACATCATCGGACTCGGTACCGGTCCGGCAAACGGTCAATATCGCTATAGAGTTCATGTCGGCACGAACGGAAGTTATTTCTATACGAAAAGCAAGGCTTTGACCTCCGGAGCAACAACTCTCCACTATGTTTTGAAAGGCAGCGAGGCAGTATTTTATTACGCCGACGGCACATACGATACTCAGTCGCTTACCGGACATCCGACTTCAAACATTTTCAGCGACGGCTATAAGGGTGAGAATTCGAAATTCTATATCGGCGGCGTAAAATATAACACAAGCAGCGTTTATGCTCCTTTCAGCTCAGCCGGTACTATCAGCTCAATATCGTTCTATGACGGCGAATATACCCCGGCGGCCTTTACCTCAGACGCCACCGAAGAAGAAAAAGCCGAGGCTCTTGCATTGTTTGACGACGTTAAGGGCAAAGTGGGCTATCCCGTCGATTCGGTGTTTGCCGCTTACGAAGAAGCAGTAAATAACGCCACCTCCACCGGAGAGATAACAGAAGCCATAGCTGCGGTTTATAATTCAACGGAAATAAACTTGCCTGAAGACGGCAAAGCCTATACTTTCACTTTCGTTGACCTCCAGGGCGAAAAGCATTATATCAACTATAACGGAACCGCCTTGGAACTCATAAAGTTGGAAGACGGAGCAACCATACCCTACACCGCAATGTTCCGCACTCATCTGAACGAAGACGGCACCACCTATTCGGTGATGACTTATAATCGGAAATATGTTCAGTATCCCAATGTAGGGGCCCCCTTGGATGCCGCCTCCGACCGCACCAAGATTACCTTTGACAAGATGCACAAGAGCGGACAGTACGTTTCGGTAGAAAATGAGGAATTGTTCGGCTATGCGCGCATGGTCGCTACGGGTACAAATGGAGCAGTGAGAGTGTTTGTTGCCGCAAAGACAAGTTTCGACAATTCGGGCGGTTATCACTTTGAGTACAGAAACAGCAAATATTTCACCACAGCCCTCATGATTGAAGAGTTTGACGCTCCGGCATGCGGCAAGTACTATCGCCTTAAAGGCGACACGGGCAAGTATGTTGACGCTCTGAACTTGGTTGACGAGACCAACAAGCAAATGAAGATGAGCGAAGAAGCCGGCAAGGGCACAATCTTCTACCTCGACCATGACATGACCCTCCTGAGCTACGCTACCGGCACTCCGATTAAGGACACTCGCCACCTTGCCAATGCAAACGAAGCCGGCAATCCTTGGGCAATCTTCCCCTCAACCTCTTATGAGGGCAAATATAAGGTGATGAACACGACAAACTCAAACTATCTCCACGATAATAATACCAATGGCAACGCCGACCGCTGCAACAGCGATGTCGCCGACCACGCAGCCACTCACTCATGGACCATTGAAGAAGTGGAGGCGCTTCCCGTTGACGTTTCCGAGTATGGCTATACCACTATTTATGCACCCGTTGCTCTCAGCATTCCCGACGGCATTAACGCCTACACGGTAACAGTTGACGGCGAGAGAGCCAACCTTGAAGATATTACCGGCGGAGTTATACCCGCCAACACCGGAGTGGTGCTCGAAAGCAAAGCACGCACAGTCAGCAGCTATAGCTTCGCTATCACTACGGCAGAAGCATTCACCGGAACCAACGCCCTTAGCGGCACAATCAAGAGCGCGAACGTTGAAGCACCCGGCTTCATGCTCAACAGCGTTAACGAAACCGTTGGTTTCTATAAGGCTGAGGAAACCGACGGCTCGTTCTTGGGTCAGAGTCACCAAGCATATCTGCCTCTGCCGGCAGATGCCGACTCAAGCACTGAGGTCTTCAAAATCTATAAAGGCGACAACCCTGTTACCGGCATTGAAGAAATCACCGTTGCCGACCGCGCTAATGACGGAGCGATCTATGATCTGCAAGGTCGCAGAGTATTCAAGGCGGTCAAGGGTGGCATTTATATCATTAACGGCACTAAAATCCTTATTAAATAAGGTAAGCAATTGATATAGGTTAAATGGATCGGCTGCGGCATTCGTGTCGCAGCCGTTTTTTTTGTCGGGGGGGAGTCGCCGCTATGCGGCTCAGATTGGGGGGAGGGGCGTTGCTTCGGGACCTCACGCTGCGCATCGCTGACGCGCTGCTTGCATGAGGCTAAGGAGGAGTCGCCGCTCTGCGGCTTTTGGCAGCTCTGCAGCGGGGTTATGTTACTTATGTTTATGTAAGTTATGGGGATTATTTGGGGGAGGATTGGGGAAAAATCGTTAACTTTGCGGCAGTATGGCAAAGAAAGAGCAAAAGACGAATGCGGCGCGGCTGCTCGATGCGGCAGGAATTGCGTATGAGTTGATTCCTTATGAGTTTGACCCGGAGGATTTGGCGGCACAGCACGTTGCGGATTCTCTGGGGGAGGATATAAATTGCGTTTTTAAGACTCTGGTGCTTGAGGGCGACCGGGTCGGGCATTTTGTTTGTGTAGTTCCGGGAAATGCGGAGGTTGATTTGAAGAAGGCCGCCAAAGCGGCCGGCGCAAAGAAGGCTGATTTAATCCCGATGAAGCAGCTTCAGCCACTGACGGGTTATATCCGGGGCGGTTGTACGTCCATCGGCATGAAGAAGCAGTTTCCGACGTATTTCCACGAGTCGGCAACGGAGCATGAGTATATATATGTCAGCGCGGGTCAGCGCGGACTTCAGTTGAAAATAAATCCGGCGGAGTTGATAGCTTACGTCGGGGCACAAGTAGTGGATATAATAAAATGAATACGACAGGACGCAACATACGGCTGACGACGTTTGGCGAAAGCCACGGCGCAGCGATAGGAGGCATTATTGACGGGTTTCCGTCGAACGTCAGGATAGATCTTGAGGCGGTGCAGGCAGAGTTAGACCGGCGTCGTCCGGGTCAGAGTCACATTACTACGGGTCGTCAGGAGGCGGACCGAGTCAGAGTGCTGTCGGGCATGCTTGACGGCGTGACCACCGGAGCTCCTATCGGTTTTATTATAGAGAATACAAATCAGCGGAGCGGTGATTATGAGGAGATGGCTCACGTTTTCCGGCCGAGTCATGCTGATTTTACGTATGAGGCGAAGTATGGTATAAGGGATTATCGCGGCGGCGGTCGAGCCTCGGCGCGCGAAACGGCAACGAGAGTGGTTGGCGGCGCGTTTTGCAAGCAGCTTCTTGCCGAGCATGGCATCAGAATAGAGGCGTGGACTCAGCAGGTGGGTCACGTTGAGATGAAGGAAGCCACGGCTGACCCCGAGAGTAATGCGGTTCGCTGTCCGGATTCGGAGGCAGCGGCACGCATGATAGAGCTGATAGAGCAGGTTAAGGCGGAGGGCGATACGATAGGCGGCATAGTCGGCTGCAAGATTAGCGGCGTACCTGCCGGAGTCGGTGAGCCACATTTCGATCGGCTGAATGCACGATTGGGCAGTGCGATGTTTTCAATCCCGGCAGTTAAGGGCGTAGAGTTCGGCATGGGATTTGCGGGGTGCAGTCGGCGCGGTTCTGAGGTGATAGATGAATTTACCACCGATGTCGAGGGGCGGATTGTTACGAAAACGAATCATTCCGGCGGAATCCAAGGGGGACTTTCCAACGGCATGGATATTGAACTGAGGGTTGGCTTCAAGCCTGTTGCGACCCTGCTTCGCGAGGTGAATACGGTTACCGATGCCGGGGAGCCTACGGTTTTGAAGGCGCGAGGTCGGCATGATGCGTGTGTGGTTCCGAGGGCTGTTCCGGTGGTAGAGGCAATGGCTGCCTTGACGATAGCAGACTTTATTTGCGGCGTGCGCTGAAGAAGTTGCGCAGGAGCGATAGGGCATCGTCGGCGAGTACTCCGCCGATGAGTTCGGTTGAGGGGTGAAGTATGGGACGGTCGCCCACCGTGAGACTGCGAAATCCGCGTCGGGGGTCATCGGCTCCATAGACTACTCGGCTGACTTGGCTCCATGCGATGGCTCCGGCACACATGAGGCAAGGCTCCATAGTGACGTACAGGGTGCAATCTTTCAGATATTTTCCGCCGAGGGTTTGTGCAGCGGCGGTGATTGCCATCATTTCGGCGTGGGCGGTGACGTCGCGTAGGCGTTCGGTCATGTTGTGACCTCGTCCGATTATTTTGCCGTTGCACGCCACGACAGCACCCACGGGGATTTCGTCTTCTTCCAGCGCGAGGTGGGCTTCCTTGAGCGCGGCGGTCATCATGCGAATGTCTTCAGGGTTCATAGGTCAATGGTGAGCCCTTCGTTAGCAGCGATTATTGAGCCGTGGAATTCTTCGGCGGCTTGCTGAATCAGAGGGTCTTCGGAGTTATAGCGTTTGGAGAAGTGTCCGAGGATTAGACGTTTTGCACCGGCGAGGCGCGCGATGCGTGCGGCTTGTCGGGCGGTAGAGTGGCCGTAGGTTGCGGCGTTTGCTTCCCCGTCATCGCCGTATGTGGCATCGTGGAATATTGTGTCTGCTCCTCGCACCGAAGTGACGACACGTCGGTCGGCGATGGTGTCGGTGCAGTAAGCGTAGGATGATGAGGGGGAAGGGTCGGTGGTCAGTCTGGAGTTAGGGATTACGGTTCCGTCCGGTTTGATGAAGTCGTGACCTTGGCGGAGCGACTCCATGAAATAGTGGGGCACTCCATAGAACTTGGCGGCGGGGCCGTCGATATGGCGCGCTTTCGGTTTTTCGCGGAAGATGAATCCGACGGCCGGCACGCGGTGATAGAGGGGAAAGGAGGAAATGAGGAGTGAAGAATCTTCGTAGAGGAGTTGATTTTTGGTCGAGGGGTCAATGATGTTGAATTTGAGGTCGAAAGGCGTGTCGCCTATTAGCATCGGCATCAGAGTGCGGAGCATTTTGGCACCTTCGGCAAAGGTGTGGATAGTCAGGGCAGACCCTTTTTCGTGGAGAGCCATGGTGGAAATGAGTCCGGGCAGTCCGAGGAAATGGTCGCCGTGGAGGTGGGAGAGAAAAATGTTGTTGAGTTTACCGAACTTCAGTCTCATTCTCATCATTTGCAGCTGTGCCGCTTCGCCGCAATCGACCATGAAGAGCTTGGTGCGGTGTTCGATGATTTGAGACGACGGCATGTGGCGCAGCGACGGAGTCGCCGAGCCACAGCCGAGAATGTGGAGTCTAAATTCAGTTTTTGCCATCGGTCGGAACCAGATGTACGTCCATCTGAGTGAAGGGGAATTTGAATCCTTGAGCGGGGAGTCCGGAGTAGATGAGTTCCAAGACTTTGTTGTAAACGGTCCAATAGTCTTCGGAACGAACCCAAACGCGCGCAGCGAGGTCGATGGAGCTTGAGGACAGGCTACCGATAACCACTACGGGTTCGCGACCGGGAGTTTTACGGTCGATTTCGGGGATGGAGGCGAGTATGTCGAGGATAGCTGCTTTAGCTTTTTCGAAATCGGTGCCATACGCAAGGGAAATGGTCCAATCCACGCGGCGGTCGGGCTGGCGAGAATAGTTGTTGATGTTGCCGTTGCTCAGAGGTCCGTTGGGGATGATGATAGTTTTGTTGTCGGGGGTGGTGATGATTGTGTGGAACATCTGAATGGCTTTTACAGTGCCGCTATAGCCTTGAGTCTCGATGAAGTCACCCACGGAGTAGGGACGCAGCGAGAGGATGAGCACTCCTCCGGCAAAGTTTTGTAGCGTTCCGCTCAGAGCCATACCAATGGCAACACCTGCGGAGGCGAAGAGCGCGATGAACGAGCTTGTTTCGATACCGAGAATGCCGATGATGGCGATGATGAGGATGAAGTAGAGCACGGTTTCGAGTGCGGAGTTGACGAACGAAGCGATAGATGCGTCAACCTTGCGACGATCCATGAGTCGCTTGATGATTTTAACGACTTTGCGGATTACGAAGCGTCCGACGTAGAACACGAGGACTGCAACAGCGAGTTGGATAGCAAAGTTCACCAATTTGTCGGTGCCTGTTTTGAGGAGGTCGTTCAGAGCGAAGATTTCCTCGGATTTAAGTGAAAAATCTGCCATAATAATTATTGGTTAATTAGTTGAGTAGATGAATTTATACCATTCCAGAGAGGAGTAGCCATGGGAGTTGAAGTCGTAGCCCGGCGAGAATCGGGGGAGGTAGATGGAAAGTCCGGAGCAGTGATCAAGTCGGAGGTCTCCCCAGATGGACGAGGAGTGACGTTCGTAGAGAATGGCGGCTTTTTTTGCGTCGGGGTCGCCGCCGATGGCGTCGTAGTATTGTCCGAAGTCGAAGAATAGATGGCGATAGGGGTGGCTGAGGGAGAATGTTTGAGGGGTGAAATCGTCGGGGAGGGGGAGAGGGGCATCTTTGACCGCTTGGGCGAGTGCGTCCATTTTGGAGAGGTCGATTAGGCTGAGCGTTACGGGGCAACCGCCGACATTTGCCGGGGCATTGATGGTGTGGTTTATGTTTATTGTTTCGATTAGAGCATCGGTGAGGTCGGGTTTCATTAACGCCGGAAGAGTGGAGTCATAGGGCATTCCTTCGTTGGGGACTTCGCAGACCGAGGCTACCATGAAGCGCGCAGCATTGCGCAGTTCGTAGGCCACTTCGATGCATCCCATATAGCACGTGTCGAAGATGATGAAGTCGATATTGAAGCCTTCGACAGCATCTGCCAAATCGGAGATTGACATTTGTTTGGAGCTGTTTTCCAGTCCGAACCCGCGCACCTTTACGGGCGATTGCTGCCAGCCGGATGAGTGGGACCAGAGAATCAGTCCGTATTCTCGCGCCGGGGCAAACTCTTGAGCCGAAGCAATGACCGAGCGGAACTGAGCCGGGTCAACCGCCGAGGTTTCTTCGGGGTAAATTTTGAGGGGCACTTCGCGGCCCTTGACTATTTCGAAGAGTTTCGGGGAGACACCTTGGGTGGAGTGGTAGATGAGGAGTCGGCAATCTGCGGGAATCGATGCGCGTTTCATCTCAGCGATGTCGTCGTAGGCATCACCCGCCAGATTGTTTCGGGCTTCCATGTAGATCAAGACGGTGCGCCTGACAGTAGGGTCGGGAGCTACGTAGCGTTCGCATGCCGCGAGGCACAGGAGCAAGGTCAGAAGGGGTAGAAACCGAGAAAGAGTGCGCTTCATCAACGCAAAGATACGGAAAAAAAGTGAAAGGTGAAAGGGGAGAGTGGGGGGATAGAAAACAGGCGGTCCGAGAGGGGACCGCCTGTTTTTTTATTGAGGTGGAGGGGTTTATTGAACGAGGACTTTTTGGCCGTTGATGATGTAGATGCCGGGAGCTGAGATGCGGTTCAATCGGCGGCCGTTGAGGTCGTAGATTGCTTGCGAGCCGGCTTGTGGCGCAGTTATTTCGGAGATTGCCGATTCCTCGTCGGAGAGGTATGTGATTGTTACGTCGGCATCGCCGGAGATGTTTTTGAGGGCATCGAGGCCTTCCACGCCAACGATTGAGTATCCGGGGCGATAAGTCATGCCAACGATGAAGGTTTCGCCGGGCAGGGCGTATTTTTGCTCTGTGGCAAGAATGTTTCCATTGGTATCAACGGAGATGATAGTGACGAGGTAGAAGGGTTGACCGAGGAATTCGTAGATTTCGATGGGGTGACCCGGAGCCACGTTCCAGCCCACCATGTCGAGGTTTTCGTTACCGTCCCAGTACATTCCGTTAGATCCTTTTACGGTCCAGTTTGCAGCGTCGTCATTGTAGGTGAAGGTGAACCCGTAGGGGTTGTTGCCGAGGGTTGCGGTAGTGGAGCGTTTGAGTGATTGAATGTATTGTCCTGTAGGAATGCTCTTTACGTTGAAACGCGTGTTGTTAGCTTCGAGAATCCATGTGAACAATGGAGAGGCGTTTTCGGCGGAGCGAGCACCATTGACGGTTCCGGTGGCGGTAGCGCAGCGGAAGGCATTACGGTCGGCGTGGGCATCGCGCAGGAGGTAAGCTCTGCCGCTGACGATTTCAGACACTGCGGCAACGGGTTTGGCAACGCCCATGTGGGCATCGGTGGTGTAGATTGAGTTCACGGTCATTGCTCCGTTTACGTCGCTCGAGATATCGCCGGGAGAAAGGAGAGTGCAGCCTTTTACTTCGGGGATTTCGGCAGTGATTTCGGCGTCAGCATCGTAGTACTTGCGAGTGATATCGACGTAGATGCCGTTTTCGAGGCGTCCGATGTAGGTGACGACTTGGCTGACTTTCTTATACTGAGCGTTAACTACGCCGGGAGATTCGGAAGTGGCGTCGATGAGTTCGTAGCAATCGATTTCGGGGCAGTATTCTTTGACGTCAGTTGCATCAACGGGAACGCCGCGAAGTGCGGAGAAGATAACGTTGCCTTCGGTGTCGGTGCATGTGAATTGGGTGATGTTTACTTCTATAGCAGTCCATGAAGCACCTTGCATGGGCGATACGCCGCTGCCGTTATTGGCACCTGCGCGAACGTCGGCCGCAATTTCATCGGAGGGGAGACACCACAGGATGTCGTCGCCGATTGCGAGCATGAATGATTGGTCGGATTCGGAGTAGCGGTAAGCCTTAATAGTGGCGGCGTTTGATCGTTCACCGACGTTTACGGGTTTTCCAATTCGTCCTGAAGCAGCGCCGACAGAGCCGACCGCATGACCGGTAGCGGCGTTTTGAAGAGTGAATGATTGCGAGCCGTCGGCATTTGTTGTTACGTTTTTCGCAACCCATGCGATGAAGCCCCAAGGCTCGGAAGTGTGATACAGGCGATCGGTGCCGATGTGGGTAAGTCGGTTCATTTTGAATGCTTCGGAAGTGTTGATGAACTCATAGGTTTTTCCTTCTGTAAACTTCACGGGCAAATTTATGTCGGAAGAGTCGCCGGAGTCACCTCCTGATTGGGCGGGTACGAATGTGAAAATGCCTCCGTCACCGTCCACGGGGTTGTTCCAAACGTTGATGGCAAAACCTTGACCTCCGAGGGCGCAGTTAACGTGGTGTCCGGCGGGGAGGGAAGTGGAAGTGAGGACGTAGTTATGGTTACCGTCGGTGTTGGTTGAATAGTAGTCGTTGAGGAATTGGAAGTCGTAGTGTTTCGCTGCAGTGTCGTAGTTGAAGCGACCGGTGTTGGAGGTGCTTGTTGCGTTTCCGCTGAGCGAGCCTTCAGGGAGCGCCTTGCAGATGATTGCGTAGTTACTGGGGTTTGCGGGGTCTTCCTCGAATCGGAACCACTGGTAGTCATAGTAGGGGTCGGATTCAGATGCGACTTGGTCGGTGGACCAGAGCATGTTTTGGGCGTAGGAAGCGTGGGTTGCAATAGTGTGGTGTTCGTTGGTTACTTCCCAGACGCGACCGGTGCGGTTAGTGGCGACAGATGTGATACGATACCACATATCGGGGTCGGGCATGACGATTTCGGGCTGTTCGACTTCCTCGTCGAGCATGTGGTAAGGCGAGTAGCGGTAATCGTTATATTCGAGGAGCTTGCGGTCGGCACTCATGCGCTTTTGGAAGCTTTCCCAGTTTTTGTTTTCTTGCGGAGTCCAGCCGATTTCGGCAATAGCCAAGAGACGGGGGAGGGCGAGATATTCGAGGTATTCACGGAAGGCGACGCGTTCACACCAGAAAGTGCCCTGTACGCCGTAGCAAAGTTCGGGGTTTTTGTTGAGAGCGTTGGTGGTGAACGGAATAGTGTTGTAAACGCTCTTGACGTCGTCGGATTTTGTTCCGTTTGCCGGGGGATCGTTGGGGTTTTGCGAGCGGTTGATGTAGAAAGAGCCTTTGTTTGCACCGCTTGAGGTGATTGGTGTGTAGATTGCTTTGAGACCGAGGTTTGTTGCAGTGTTTACGGCAGCATCGGCTCCTACCCAGCACCAGATAGTTGCTTCGGTCTCTTTTACGAGGTCGAGGTTAGCACCTCCGGCGGAGATTGCTTCATTCCAGAGGCCGAGTTTTTTGCCCTTGGCGCGGACGTAGTCTGAGACGTCTTTGATGAAGAGGCTTTGGAGCTGGCGATAGCTTGAGAGATTGTATTTGGCAACCTTGGCTTGGCATTCGGCATTGTTTTCCCAAGCGGTGGTGGGGCATTCGTCGCCGCCAATGTGGATTGTTTCGGAGGGGAAAATGTCGATAAGGACGTCGCAAACGTCGTAGACGAATTTCATGGCTCCGGGGTTAGCTACATTCAGCACATCGGCATAAACGCCGCCGGTTACGGCAACGCTATGGCCGCCGTTGGGGGTGCAAGAGAACTCCGGATATGCAGCCATTACGGCGCAGACGTGGCCGGGGAGATCCACTTCGGGGATTACCTCGATATGGAGTTTTTCGGCGTAAGCCACTACTTCGCGGAGTTGATCCTGAGTATAGAAGTAGGGTCCGTAGGGTTCGTTGAGCCAATATTCCGTTTTGGTGTTCATGTCAACGATTTGCACGTTGGGAGCAGTGGCTCCGACGGTTTGCAGGCGAGGATAGTCGGGCATTTCGATGCGCCAGCCTTGGTCGTCGGTGAGGTGCCAATGGAAGGTGTTGAGTTTGTAGTAGCTCATTACGTCGAGCATACGCTTGACTTGCTCCACGGGGAAGAAGTGGCGGCTCACGTCGAGCATGAAACCACGGTATTCGCATCGCGGTTCGTCGGCAATGGTTACCAGCGGCAGGGAATAAACTTTGTTTTCCGGGACTCCCGCCATGACGTTGGGGGGCAGGAGTTTTTTGAAGGTTTGGAAAGCGTAGAAGAGACCGGTTGCGGTAGAGGCCTCGATGTTGATGCCGTTTGTCGAGACGGTCAGGTTATAGCCTTCCGGAGCGATGTCGGCGTTAGGGGTAACGGTAACGGTTGCGGTTTCGGCGTCGGTCGTTGCGGCATTCAGAGACGTTGCGTTGTTGAGGTCGAGAATGAACTTATCGACTTCGGCCTTCATTTCGTCAGCGAGATTGGCAGTGGTGACAGTCATGCCGGACGAGAGGGTGAAACTTCCGTCGGCTACGGTCATGGACTTCGGTGCCGGAGTCAGATTTATAAAATCTGCCTGAGCCGACATGGAGGCACTCACGGCCAGCAGTCCGGATAGTAATAAAGATTTGATTTTCATGGCAGGTTTATTTTACGATAGTTTTTGTTCCGTTGATGATATAGATTCCCGGGCGGTTGACTTTGTTGAGTCGGCGTCCGGTAAGGTCATAGATGCCGTTTACGAGCGGCTTTTGGTCGATGAGGATTTCGTTGATAGCGTCTTGTCCGAGGTTGTAGGTGACGGTGATGAGCTTGTTGGAGTTGATTTCGTCGAGGTCATCGTTGCCTTCAACAGATACCAACACCTTTCCGGGTCGAGAAGCTGCCGCGAAGATATAGCTTGATCCCGGGGCAACGTATTTCACGGAAGAGTTGAGGAGGTTGCCGTCAAGGTCACGTTCTTCAACGGTGATTGCGAAGTAAGGGGTGGGATAAAACTCGCAGAACGCATGTGGGTGACCAGGGTTGTCCCAGCCCACCATGTTGAGGTTTTCGAGGCCGTCCCAGCAGAGATTGTTGCCGCTGTTTTTGATTTTCCAAGTTTGGGCGGCAGAGTCATAGGTCGGCGTGAATGCATAGGGCGTTTCGCCTGTTTTTGCGGTTTGCGAGCGAAGTACACGCTGCACGTAGTTTCCTGTGGCGAGATTCTTGATGTAGAAGCGGTCAGCCTTGTCGGTAGCTTCCAGCACCCAAGTGAACGAGGGCGCAAGATTGTCGGCACTGCGCGAGCCGATTACCGTTCCCCCGGCTTCACCACGGTAGGCGTGGCGTTCGGCATGGAGGTCTTGAATGAGATAGGGCTTTCCGGCAACGAGTTCGGTTACACGGCGAGCTTCGCCCTTAGCTCCGCGGAAGCAGTTTGCGGTATAGACTACAACGTAGGTCATGTCGGCCGTCAGGACTCCCGGAGCGTGGTTGCCTTGGATTTTACCGTCGGTGAGGTATGAGAACTCGGGAGCGGAGGGAGTGTAGGTCACTTCGGCAGGCACTGTTTCGGTTACAGTTGTCCAGAGCGCGCCTTCGGTGTCGCGGCATTCATAGGTTACGTTCCAACTGATGCGTTCCAGAGTGATGACGTTGCCTTCGATGCTCTTTACTGCGTAGTTCGGGTAGGGCGATACGATTTCCGCACCGGCCACCATTGCTTTCGTTTCGTTAATGAGTCCGTCGGTGCTCACGATTGAGTATTCCGCGATTTCGGCAGCAGATATGTTCCAAGTGGGATTCATAGCGAGGGCAACCGATGTGCGACCGTTTACGGCATTAGGCATGAACTTGTTTTCCGCGGGAACGGGGAAGAGAGTGTAGTTGCCGATTTGGATGATGAATGCGTCAGATTCCGCCGAGGCGCGATAGATTTTTACCTGAACCGCATCTGCGAAAGTCGCAACGGTTGAAATCGGCGCACCGAGATCGCCGTTGAAGGCACCGTTTCCGTAGTTGGTGGCGGCTGTGTTAGTGGTGATCGGTTCGCCGGCGGCACCGATATATGTGTTGTTCAGAGTATTGGTCAAGGTTAGCGTCTGGATGTTTGTTGCTTCATCGTAATCGGAGGAAGATACAGTCCATGCACGATTTGCCCAATTGAAGTCAGAGGCATCTGTAACCATAAGGTTGGCATTGCCTGCGGAGAGGTATGCATCGGGGAGAGTTGCATTTGCAAACACATAGGATTTGCCTACTTCCAGCGGAGTGAAAGCCGGGTGAATGGCAGAGGATTGTCCGGTAGCACCTTCGAGCGCGAAGAGCCAGATGCCGCCATTGCCGTCGGCCGGGTCATTCCAGTTATTGACGGTTTGATTCTGTCCGGCTTGAGCACAATTGAGCCACCAATTATTGCCCTTATCCGAGCGAATGGTGTAGGTATAGCCCAAATCGGCAGAGCCGAAATGTTCGCCGAGGATGAAATTATAGTGCTTGGCGTTGGCATCGTAATCCCAGCGAGCGGATATAGACGAGCCCTGCATGTCGGGGCTTACGGAGCCGTCGGGTGCCATGCGATTTACCATTGCATACTTTCCGGAGCCATTGGGGTCAGCCTCGAAAGTCCAGAATTGCCAATCGTAGCAATCGGAGCCTTCGGCTGCCTGATTGTTTGTCCAAAGACGGCCTACAGAGGCTGATTTTTCAGAAATCAGGGGGCAGCCGTCGTGGACGAGCTCAATGCAACGGTCGCGACGGTTAGCGTCGGCACTTGCCTGAGTGATAAGTCGATAGAACTTACCGTCTTCGGGGAGAACCACGTCTTGAGCCGAACCGTCAACGTAGTGGCGTCCGTAAGTGTAGTTGCCGAGGTCAAGCAGTTTGGTGTCGGCATTGAAGCGTGCTTTGAAATCATCGAAATCCTTTTTGGCTTGGGGCGTCCAGCCGGTTTCAGCCACGGCAATCATGCGCGGCAGAGCGTTGTATTCCAGATGTTTCGGGTCGGAGATATATTCAGTCCAGAGGTTGCAGTTCACGCCGTAGTAGAGTTCCTTTCGGGCTTCTTCGTAGTCGGGGCGAACGTTATAGACAGTTTCGAGAGTGATAGGGAAACCCATTGAGAGGGGTTCGTCGGAGCCGCTCCACTGGGGGTAGTCGATATAATAATGGTGAGTAGAGCACCAAACGGAGCGTAGTCCGAGGTCAGCCGCCTGCTTTGAAGGATTGTCGGCCGCTCCCGGGTTTAGCCAAGCGTAGATGAGAATGTCGGCTTCTTTCACCATTTCTTTATCGGCGCCGGCAGCGGTGAGCACTTCGTTCCAACAGATGAGTTTTTTGCCTTTGGGCTTCACGTATTCGTTTAGCTCGTGGGTGAGCCAGTTTTGAATGGCTTGGTCGGACTTCAAGCCATAGTCTTTTTTGAACTGTTGGCAAGCTTCGCTGTTGGCCCAAGCGGTAGTCGGGCATTCATCGCCTCCGATGTGGATATATTCGTAAGGGAAAAGCTCGATGAGCTGATCCATAACGTCCTTGAGGAATTGCATTACAGCCGGGTTGCTGATGTCGAGCACATCGGTAGAAACGCCGGGCCAGTAGCGCACCGGGTGTTCTCCCTCGTATGTTGTGGAGAATTCGGGATAGGCGGCAATCGCAGCTTGCATGTGGCCGGGCATATCGACTTCGGGGCATATTTCAATGTGGCGTTCTTTCGCGTAAGCCACGAGGTCTTTGATGTCTTCAACGGAGTAGAAGTAGGGTCCGTAGGGCTCGTTGAGCATATAGGACGTTTTAGTGTCGAAGTCGCACATGTAGTTGTTTTGTGCGGTTGCGCCAACGGTAGTGAGCTTCGGATATTTAGGGATTTCCAAACGCCAGCCTTGGTCATCGGTGATGTGCCAGTGCAGACGGTTCATTTTATAGACCGCCATGATGTCGAGCATCTTTTTCAGCTGTTCAACGGAGAAGAAATGGCGAGCGCAGTCAATCTCCATACCGCGCCAAGGATAGCGAGGTTCGTCGTTTATTGTCACGACCGGCAAAGAGTAAGCTCCCGGGGCGTATTTTCCGAGTATTACATTTGCCGGCATGATTTTCATGACGGTTTGGAATGCGTAATAAAGACCGGCGGGAGTAGCCGCTTCGATTGTCACGGCATCGGCGGTGATTGCGAGTTTGTAGCCTTCTTCGTGGAGTGCGGAGTTTTCGGTAATCGTGAAGAGTCCCTCGCCTCCTTCGGTTACGGAGATGCCGGTAGCGGTAGAGAAAGTTGCGATGAACTTGGCCACTTCCGCCTTCATGTCGGAGTTGAGTGCGGCATCATTGATGGAGAATGCCGTTGGCAGTTGCAGTTCGCCGGAGCCAACGGTCATTTGCTTGGGCTTGGGCGTGAGATTGATGAAAGACGTTGCAGCC
The DNA here is from genome assembly GCA_015061005.1 of Bacteroidales bacterium. GTDB lineage: Bacteria > Bacteroidota > Bacteroidia > Bacteroidales > Muribaculaceae > UBA3263. The sequence goes on along the minus strand of SUXJ01000006.1, from coordinate 119,632 downwards.
AGCGCTGAAGAGCATGCGGCACAGCATGCAATAATGCATGAAATGAAACGTAATTTCATGGGTATTTAGATTTAAGGTTTTAGAAAAGAGGGTTATTATCTTACAAGAATCTTTCCGGTGAGAGTTCCGAGACGGTAAACATAGACTCCGGCGTGGAATCCGTCGAGGCTGATAGTTCCGGAGTTGTTTACGTTGCGATTCATCACCGCGCGTCCGCTGATATTATATAAGGTGAGGTTTGTGGGAGAATCAACGTTGTAGGTCAGAGTGTGTCCGTTAAGGGTCAGTGCCGGGGCGGCAACCTCGGGAGCATCGATAGATGCTTGCTCGGTTGTGAGGAAGTTAATGGTGAGGTTGATTGTTTCCTCGCCGTCGGTGATAGACACGCTTGCGGTAATGGGGTTAGCGATGACCTTATTAAGAATGTCGATTTGGAGGAAGAAAGACTGATCGGCGGCGTAGGATCCGCTTTTTGCTACGGGGCTTCCGGCAAGCATCAGGCAGTTTCCGTCAAGGCCGCAGAATTGCACGATATTAGCCGCATCTGCATAAGCGGTTACGGTGAATACCGAACGCTTTGTCAGCGAAGAAGTGGCTTCCAAGACGTTGACTTTCAATTCGGGGTCCCAATTGTGTTTTCCGGGGAGTTGTCCGGCAGTGTAGCCGATATTGACCACGTCGCCGTCATTGTAGGTGACGCCGTCGATACCGGTCACGGTGAAGTTTTGCGCCGAAGCCACCAATGCGGCGGCAAGGCAGATGAATGAGGTAAAAATCTTTTTCATAGGCTTATGAATTGTTTATTATATTATTCTTATTGGGTGATTACGTGAGTTTCGAAGGCATTGAGCACTCCGGCATCGTCGGTTTCGATGAAGGCGACAACGCGGAGGTTTTCGGGATTGCAAACCGAGGGGATGATTTGATTCAGGAGTTCGAACTCGGTTGAATAGTTTCGGTTTATAGTGATTGATTCACCTTCAAAGCCGGTCAGAGAGCAGCGATAGACGGCATGGTGGCTATAGTGCTCTTCGTAGTTGCCGTCGGGTTGGAGTTGCCAATAATCAATATCGTCTTCAATTACCCAAACTTGTAGGCGAGTTCCGTCGATATTGTCTTCGGTAGATACGGAGCCGACAACTGAGAGTTTGCCGTCGTTGCTTAAAGTGGCATTCAAGGACTCGAACTTTACTGATGCTTTGCGCGGGATTTCGGACGCAATGGTGGTTTGCCAGCGGTCGAGTTCGAGGACATCGCTGCGGCGATTGATGCGCGCTGCAGGCGCGTAGTTTTGTCCCGGGGCAAGGAGGTCGGCCTCGGGCGTTACGAATCCGCCTTGGTCAACGGGGTCGCCAAACACAGGGATGTGGATTCCTACGGAAATCACTCCGGCACCTTTCAGGAGGTTCTCATCAGTGTTGTAGAACGCTTCAATTTCGGCAAGTCGTTTATGCCCGTTCGGACAATTTTTGCAGTGAATGCCGGTGTATTCCTCAATGAGGACATAGCGCACGGGCTCGGGGTTGGGTACGGGGATGTAGCGGTCGGCCGGGTCGATGCGCTGTTCGCAGCCAACCATGATGGCGGCGACAGTGAGGATGAGGGATATTTTATGAAGGGACTTCATTGGCGAGCGAATAATCAGAAGTTGTAGTTATAAGAGATTTGAAATCCGCGAGTGGCCGGTACGTATCGGCATACGCCTCCGGAGCAATTGATGCCGGCGCGAGTGCGTCCGTAGCCAATCATGAGGCGGTTGTTTCGGTAGTTACCGGTGAGGGAGAACATATAATAGTGAGTCTTGTCACCGTCGGGGTTTCCGCAGTTCCATTGGTCGGAAACGCTCACCATGAGATAGGGGAGGATAGAAACCTCGGCGAGTCCGTAGATCCAATCGCCCTTGTCTTGCTTAGTGGCGAGATATTGCACTTCGGTGCGGAGCGTCACCTTGTCGGAGATGCGGAATTTGCCTTCCGCCACAGCGATGTGGGCATTGATAGTTCCGCCCTCGCCTTCGATTACCGTTTTGTTGTAACGCTGGAACATATACATTGCGTTCAGCGAGAACACGCGCGAGAACTTCTTGTCTAACTGGAGGTTGATGTCTTGATAATAGAGCGAACCCCATCCGAAGAATTTAGTGTCAACTCCGTCGGTTCCCCACAGAGAATTGTCGGGCACCTGCCAATCGCCGTCGCGTTTGAGACCGCGGATGTAGCTCATGTTGAGGCGCAACTTGGTGCCATATTTTCCGCCGAGAGCGGTACGGCGCTTGAAAGTGTAGGCGAAATTTCCCTGCAGCGCCCATTCGCCGGGAGCGGCTTGGGTAGCGTAGGGGTACATGGCCGCCAGCGAGTAGGTGTGTTGGTAGGCAAAGGGGGGAAGATTGTTGATGAAAGTAGATAGCCCCGACATTGAGCGCTGAGAGCGGAACGACATATCCTCGGAACGTTTAGCCTGAATCTGCGCGCTGAGGCCGCTTCGCGAGTAGGTTGCGGAGAGGAGTACCGCAGACCCGTGGCGGAAAGTGTAATTATTGTCGTAAGACGGGTCGGAGTCTTTCAGCGCCACTTCAGCAAGGAAGTCGAAATTTCCCATGTTGAAATGAGTACGGACATCGTAGGCACTGACCTTTGTGGGGAGGTTCAGGTAAACCTGCTGTTGATTTACGGGGTGGAAAGTAAGGATCCGGTTGTCGTCATTATAACGCTCGTTTTTCAGCACCCACGAGGCTCCGAGAGTCCAAGTTATGCCCTTATCGTTCAGTTTTTTGAAATGGTCGTTAATGGTCCATTCCACGTCGGCGCCGTAGATTCGGGAATTGGTGGTCCAATCCCAATAACGTCGCTGCACGCCACCGAGGAGGGTGAAGTTGAAACCCTTGAGGGCATCGACTTTCAATCGTCCGCCGCGAATGGCATTGTCGATTCCAAGGGGGCGGTCCTCGTAAGTGCGGAGAATAATTCCCGAGCCGAATTGCTCGTAGATGTCGCCGGCTGTGAGGTTAAATCCTTTGTATTTGCCGGTTACGTAGAAATTGCCGATACCCCAGCCTTTGAAGTCGCGTTCAAAACCCGGGAGGGGGTGGTCGAGATATTCAACGCGGAGTCCGGCATCGATGTATTTGCTGAATAGTCCGGCGTTTGCGTAGATGTTGCCGAGGACTTTATCGTCGGAGTCATAGTTGGTGCCGATTGCGGCATCGTTTTCCGGGAACAGGATGTCGGCTTGTACTGCTCCATGAACGGTTACTTGTCGGTCCGGGTTGTTAGTTTTTCCGATTTCGAAAGCACCGGCGGTCAGAGGCAGTGCAATGCACGCGAAAAGTGCTGATTTCAGTCGCAGAGCTGTCATTTGCGGTTATTTGGAGATTTCGCGAAGTTTTTCAATGATGTGAGCCTCGGAACCTTCAGTGTAACCGCTGCGCGATTCAACGATTTTACCGTTGCCGTCGATTATGATAACGTGGGGAATCTGCTGAATTCCGAGAGCACGCATAAATTCGCTGTTCGGATCAAGAAGTATGTCGTATTCCCAACCTTCGGCGTCAACCATCGGTTTTACTTTGGAGGCATCTTGAGCCTTGTCGATAGAAATGGCGATAAGCTTCACTCCGGTTTCATCCTGCCAATCGGCATAGACTTCATTGATTGCGTTGAGTTCGCGTTTGCAGGGTTTGCACCATCCGGCAAAGAAGCTGATAATCATAGGTTTGCCATTATTGTTGAGTTTGGAAGTATCGACGACTTTGCCTTGGAGATTTTTCAGCTTTACGGCAGGAAGCGCAGCGTTTGCAGCCGGTGCTATCAGGGCAATAACGAGGGAAAATACGATGAGTTTTAAAGATTTCATAATTAAGGGAATTTAGTAATTATATGCAAAATTACGTGATATTTCTGACAAATCCAAATCGCGCACGCGAGAGAGTCGGAAACGGGAGGGTTGGGTTTGCAAACGCAAATCGGCTAACGGAAAGATAATCAAATGGTTGCATAGTGTTGAAAACTTTTTTTGTTTATGTTTGTAAATTTGTAAAAAAAAAGTTGTAAATTTGGGGTCATGAATAGTGAACCGGTATATCATATCCCGGCGTTGTTGCCACAGACAATTGAAGCGTTAAACATTGACGGAGAGGGCATTTATGCCGATGCTACGTTTGGTGGCGGCGGCCATTCTCGCGGCATTTTGGAAAATTTGGGCGAAAGCGGACGACTTTACGTTTTTGACCAAGATGAAGAAGCCCTTGCGAATGCCCCGTCAGATACCCGCTTGACGGCGATACACGGCAATTTTCGATTTATAGACCAATATTTGCGCTATTACGGCGTATGTGGCGAAGTGGCCGGTATCTTGGCGGATTTGGGGGTGAGCTTTCACCACTTCGACGACCCGGACCGCGGCTTTTCGTTTCGCTTTGCCGGACCGTTGGATATGAGAATGAATCGCCGCGCCAAACGCACCGCCGCCGAACTGCTTGCCACGGAGAGCGAAGAGTCGTTGGCCGACATGTTTCGTCTATACGGTGAGCTTCGTCAGGCTCGCAAACTTGCTTCGGTAATAGTTTCGGCACGTTCGGAGCAGCCGATAGCCACAGTTGAGCGGCTGTTGGAACTGGTGAAGCCCTACATATCGCCCAAGAGCGAAAAGAAAGAATTGGCACAGCTATTTCAGGCATTGCGCATAGTGGTTAATGACGAGATTGCCGCATTGGAGCAATTTTTGCAACGTTCGCTAAAGTCGCTGAAGCCGGGCGGTCGATTGGCCATAATCACGTATCACTCGCTGGAAGACAGATTGGTCAAGAACTTTATGAGGACCGGTCGGATAGACGGCAAAGAACAGAAAGACTTTTACGGGCGAAATCTGTCGCCGTTTAAGTTGCTGACATCAAAGCCTATAGTGGCAGATGACGCGGAAGTCGGCCGCAATCCGCGCAGTCGGAGTGCAAAACTCCGCGTAGCCGAGAAATTAACGGAAGAATAACACACGGAAAGAGAAAAGTATATACGGGCATGAAGTTAAGTAGAGACAAACAGGAGAATGACAATTTGCTGTCGCGCCTGCTGCAGGGGCGTTTGGTGAGCGGCGACTTTTTTGCCCGCTATTGGCTACAGATATTTTTGGTTTTGGCGATGGTGTTGGTCTATATCACCAATCGTTACAGTTGTCAGCGCTCCATGGAGCAGATAAATCGCCTGAATAACCGCCTTGAAGTGGTCAGGACTGAAAGCATACGCATCAGGGGAGAGTACATGGGGAGAATACGCGAGAGCGCGATGCAGCGCAGCGTTCAAGAAGCGGGGTTGGACCTTGCGGTTCAGTCGCAGCCCCCTTATAGGATAGAAGATTAATCGAAAGGAGGAAAAACGATATGGCGGGAATGAAAAAGCCGAAGAGCAAGCGAGCGAGCGTGATGGCTCGATACTCCATTTTGTTGGGGTTCATGTTGGTTATAGCCACGTGGATATCATATAACACGTTTAAAAATGCGGTGGTCGATGCGGGAAAATGGGAGGCACGCGCCAAGAAAGAACTTAGCCGAATGGAGCGAGTGATTGAGCCGGAGCGCGGCGATATACTTGCCGCCGACGGCAGTGTGCTTGCCACCACGTTGCAGTACTACACACTTCGCATAGACTTTGGTTCAGAGGGATTTAAATGGAAAGAATACGTGGCTGAGAAGGACGCGCTTGCCGAAGCCATGCACAAACATTTTCCGATTGCCGGCGGATTGAAAGCCTGGCAGGATTCACTTGACTGCGTGCTATACAGGCAGAAGCGTCCGCGCGGATGGCGATTGATTCACAACGTGACGTATGCGGACTACATGCAGATAAAGGAATTTCCGTTCTTTAAGGGTAGGAAGCGCAATCATCACGGCTTGTTGGCAGAACCGAAGAAGCGCAGAATCAATCCGTATGGCGACATGGCGCAGTTGAGCATCGGCTATGTCACCGAAGACCAGGCAACGGGACAAAAACGCGGCTATTCCGGGCTTGAAAAGGCATTGGATAATTATCTGTATGGCAAGGCGGGAGTGGCGCGTCAGGTAACGTTTACTCGCGGTATAGGGAAATGGGAAGAAGTGGCCGCCGAGCGCGGATGGGACGTAAAGAGTACGATAGACGTGCAGATGCAAGACATAGTGGAGAGTGCGTTAATGACTCGTTTGCAAGAAACGCATGCCGAATGGGGCACGGCAGTGCTCATGGACGTACACACCGGCGAAATCAAAGCAATGTCTAATCTGGAAGAAGACCCGAAGAATGAACGTCGGTATATAGAAGCGATGAATCGTGCGGTGCGCGGCTTTGAGCCGGGTTCGGTAGTCAAGACGCTCAGCATGATGATAGCAATAGAGGACGGATATGTGACAGATTTGGACTCAGTGGTTCAGATCGGTCATAGCTACCGCGCATTCGGCACCGGTCGACCCATCACCGATTCGCATTACAATTCCGAGCTTACGATTCGCGGTATCATAGAAGAGTCGAGCAATATAGGCATGGCTCGCGTGCTGTCGAAATTCTACAGAAGTCCGCAAGGCTGGCATGATCGAGTTGCAGCGTTGGGACTGCTTCAGCCCTTGAACTCAGGAATCTATGAAGAGCGCAGTGCGAAATTCCCGGTACCGAAAAACGGGGCGTTGATCACACTATCGCGCCAATTTTACGGCTACGGGTGCGAACTGACGCCGCTGCATACGCTCAGCATCTATAATGCCATAGCCAATGGCGGCAAATTTGTGAGGCCGCGATTGGTGAGAAGTTTACACAAAGAAGATTGCGACTCCGTTGTGCCGGTGGACTATGTTGTTCCGCATTTCTGTTCGGAAAATACAGCCGCGATGATGCGTGAATGTCTGTATGCAGTTTGCAACGGAGAACACGGCACCGCTCGTTCGCTGAAGAACCCTTACGTTAAACTTGCCGGCAAGACCGGCACCTGCTATACGCTTGCCGGCGGAGCGTATGATACGAGTCGGAAACGATTGGCGTTTTGCGGCTACTTTCCGGCAGAAAATCCGAAATATACTTGCATGGTGCTGATATATCACCCGCGAGAAACGGCGTTTGGCGCAGCCAGCACCTCGGGTGCAGTGCTTCGCAACGTGGCGATGTCGATGTATGCTCGCGGCATGCTGGACAACGAGTCGGACTATAGCGATAGCGGCACGTCGGGAACCACCGGCAAGCAGCCCTTGGCGTTTGCTTCGTCGGATGCGGAACTGTCGGCAGTGGTAAATCGAGTGACCGGAGTAGTTCCGAACCGCTTTGCCCCTCAGAAAGTGACAGAAGGTTTGCCCGACGTTAGCGGCATGGGCCTTCGCGAAGCCGTCAGCATCCTTGAGAGTGCCGGAGTGAACGTTACGTTTGACGGAGTAGGATTAGTGGCGTCACAAAGCCCCGGCGCAGGGTCACACAGCGATAGAGTACATTTAACATTAAAGCCCTAAGAAATATATGCAATTACTACAACTTATATCATCGGTCTCTCCCATTCAGGTAGTAGGTCCGAAGAATCCCGAAATCAGCGCGTTGACCTTTGATTCGCGCAAGGTGACCCCCGGGTCGATGTTTGTTGCCATTCGCGGCACGATGGTTGACGGCCATTCGTTTATACCGCTGCTGGAACATTCCGGAGTCGCCTCTATTGTTTGCGAACAGCTTCCCGACAAGGTTCTTCCCGGGATCACCTACGTAGTAGTAAGGAACACTTCGGTGGCTCTCGGTCTGCTCTCGTCGGAATGGTTCGGACATCCGTCGCGCAAGCTGAAACTCGTAGGCGTTACCGGCACTAACGGCAAGACCACTACCGCCACTCTGATTTACGAAATGGCTCGGTTGATGGGGCTTAAAGCCGGATTGCTTTCCACTGTTTGCAATTACATAGAAACCGAGGCGATAGCCTCCACTCAGACCACCCCCGATGCTTACAGCATTAATGAGCTGTTGGCACGCATGGTCGGGGAGGGCTGCTCGGTTGTGGCCATGGAAGTCAGCTCACATGCCGCTCATCAGCATCGCATTGCCGGCTTGGAATTTGCCGGCGGCGTGTTCTCGAACTTGACAAGAGACCACTTGGACTATCACAAGACCGTTCAGGCGTATTTGGAAGCCAAAAAATCATTTTTCGACGGTCTGCCCTCGCAAGCTTTTGCACTGGTCAACGTTGACGACAAGGTAGGGCGCGTGATGCTTCAGAACTGTGCCGCCAAGCATTACACATATTCTCTTCGCGGCATGGCCGACTATAGCGGCAGAATCATAGAAAGTCGCCTTGACGGCACATTGCTGAGTTTAAACGGCAATGAAGTCGAAACGATGTTTACGGGCAAATTTAATGCCTATAATCTGACGGCGGTGTTCGGCGCGAGCTGCTTGCTCGGCTGGCCTGAGGAAGAAGTTCTCACCAAAATCAGCCGATTGGTTCCGGTTTCGGGTCGTTTCCAAGCGATACGGTCCAAGAACGGAGTTGTGGCGATAGTGGATTATGCTCATACTCCCGATGCCGTGGTGAACGTGTTGGAAGCCATCAGAGAAGTAGGGCCGAAGCGCATTATCACAGTGGTTGGCGCCGGCGGTAATCGCGATGCCGGCAAGCGTCCGATTATGGCTGCAGAAGCCGCCAAACTGTCGGATCAAGTAATTTTGACCTCGGATAATCCACGCTTTGAAGAGCCGAGCGCGATTTTGAAAGACATGGAATCGGGCTTGACGGAAGAAGCGCGCTGCAGAACGCTGATTATTGAGGATCGCCGCGAAGCCATCAGAACGGCTGCCGCCCTCGGCGAGCCCGGCGACGTTATTCTGATAGCGGGCAAGGGCCATGAAGATTATCAAGAAATCAAGGGGGTGAAACATCATTTTGACGACCGCGAAGAGATCAAGGCGGCGTTTGAGCAAGAATAAGCCATGTTGTATTATCTTTTCAACGACCTCGGTTTAGGCGGCGAATCATTGGCGCGTCTGAGCAGTTATATCACCGTTCGGTCATCGGTGGCGTTCGTTGTGTCGCTGCTGTGTGCCACAATTATCGGTCGCAAAATCATTAATCGCCTGCAACTGATGCAGATGGGCGAGATTGTTCGCAATTTGGGTTTGCAGGGGCAGACAGCCAAGCAGGGCACACCCACAATGGGCGGTATCATTATTATCATTTCGATACTTTTGCCATGCTTGTTGATTGGAAATCTGTCGAACGTGTATATGCTGCTGATGGTAGTGGCAACGGTGTGGCTCGGTTCGCTTGGCTTTGCCGATGATTATCTGAAAATCAAGCGTAAGAACAAGGACGGCATGTCGGGCAAGTATAAGATCGTGGGTCAAGTGGGAATCGGTTTGATTGTCGGCTTGACCATGACTTTGAGTCCGGACATCACCGTGCGCGATAACGTGGAAATTCAAGAAGGAGTCGAGACGGTAGAAGCGTCTGTGCCAATGAATGTGAAAGCTCCGACCACCACCATCCCGTTTGTGAAAAATAACAACCTTGACTATTCCGATTTGACCTGTTGGATGGGTGATTTCTCGGAAATCGGCGGTTGGATTTTGTTTGTCATCGTAGTTATTATCGTAGTAGCCGCCACGAGCAACGGCGCCAATCTGACTGACGGAATCGACGGGCTTGCCACCGGAGTGAGCGCGATAATCGGAGTGGCACTGATCATAATGGCATACTTGGGCGGCAACTTGATTTATTCAACGTACTTGAACATTATGTATATACCGGGTTCGGAAGAACTTGTGGTTTATATGGCTGCATTTATCGGTGCCTTAATCGGCTTCTTATGGTATAACGCCTTCCCGGCACAGGTTTTTATGGGCGATACGGGTTCGCTGACATTGGGCGGCATCATTGCGGTATTTGCAATTCTCATTCGTAAAGAGTTGCTGATTCCGTTGCTGTGTGCGGTGTTCTTCATAGAAGACATATCGGTTATGCTTCAGACTGGATGGTTCAAATATACCAAGCGCAAGCAGGGCGAAGGTCAACGAGTGTTTAAGATGGCCCCGTTGCATCATCATTTTCAGAAGGATGCCACTGCCGGAGCCAACGTGATTTGGAACAAGCCGGCAAACGGAATGCATGAGGCAAAGATAACCATCCGCTTTTGGATTGTATCGATAATCTTGGCGGCATTAACTTTCGTGACACTTAAAATCAGATAAAGGATTACGCATCAATGAAAAGATTAGTGATACTCGGCGGCGGAGAATCGGGTGTAGGCGCAGCCATTCTCGGCAAAGATAAAGGCTTTGACGTTTTTCTGAGCGACAGCGGAGAACTATCGGCGGCGTATGCCGAAGTTTTGCGCTCGGAAGGTATAGCGTATGAGGAAGGCGGACATAGCGAATCGCTCATACTGAATGCCGATGAAGTGGTTAAAAGTCCGGGGATAGCTCCGACAGTGCCCTTGGTGCAGAAACTCATTGCGCAGGGCACGCCTATCATCTCCGAAATAGAGTTGGCGGGTAGATATACAAAGTCCAAGATGGTTTGTATCACGGGGTCGAACGGTAAGACCACGACGACAAAACTGATTACCCACATCTTGCAAGAAGGGGGCATAGATGCGTCACCGGCCGGGAATATAGGCAGGAGTTTGGCGTATCAAGTGGCTCGCGAGCCGCACGACGTTTACGTGGTGGAACTCTCGTCGTTTCAGTTGGAAAACATGTATGACTTCAAGGCAAACGTGGCCGTTCTGCTCAATATCACGCCTGATCATCTGGATCGATATGACTATGAGATGCAGAACTATATTGATGCCAAGTTTCGTATAATTCGCAATATGACGGGAGATGACGTGTTTGTCTATTGGCAAGATGACCCCGTGATAAATGCACAGCTTGAGCGAGTGACCACCGAGGCACGATGCTGTCCGTTTGGCGAGAGTCGGGAGGAAGCGTCGGCTGCCTATGTCAATGCTGAAAACGAGATGATCATCAACGCGGCGAATGAACCGTTGGCAATGCCCCGAGCCGATTTGGCACTGAACGGACTGCATAATTTGTATAACTCGATGGCAGCGGGACTTAGCGCTCAGTTGCTCAACGTGAAGAATGCAGATATATGCAGGGCGTTGGGCAGTTTTGCCGGAGTTGCGCACAGGTTGGAAGACTTGGGCGAGATAGGCGGCGTCCGTTGGATAAATGACTCTAAAGCTACGAACGTAAATTCGTGTTGGTATGCACTTGAGAGTATGCCTGAAGGGAAAAATACAGTGTTGATACTCGGGGGCAAAGACAAAGGCAATGATTATTCGGAAATACTGCCTTTGGTGCGCCGGAAGGTCAAGGCCATAGTGGCTATGGGTCTGCATAACGAGAAGATTGAAGAATTTTTCAAGGATGAGGTTCCCGTTTTGGAGAGTACTCACAGTTTGAGCGATGCAGTGAGCGCGTGCAGTCGTTTGTCTGAACCCGGCGACACGGTTTTGCTCAGTCCGTGTTGTGCATCGTTTGATTTATTTACGTCATACGTTAATCGGGGCGAGCTGTTTAAGCAAGCCGTAAAGAATTTACAATCATAATGGCATTCCGTACAGAAAATCCACAACAGGAAAGGCGCAGCGTGGCAGCTGCCTCCCCGGCACAGGCTCCGACTTCCGGGGCATTGAATCCGCCGGACACCCACATTTGGGGCGTTTACGGTTTTATAGTTGTCTTGTCAATTATAGAACTTTACAGTGCGTCATCGTTTGAAATCTCAAAGCAAGGATTGTATGCTCCGCTGCTGCGTCATGTCGGAATGCTCTTTGTTGGCTTTCTTATTATTCTCGGCTTGCAAAAGGTGCATTTCAAATACTTCGTTCCGGCGAGCAAGTTGCTGTGTTTGGGTAGCGTATTGGCGATGGTTTACGTTATATTTTTCGGAGAGTACGTCAATGGAGCACGCCGAGCCATAAACTTGCCGTTTGTGTCGTTGTTTCCGGCGGAATTTTTGAAACTGTCGGCAGTGTTGATGTTGTCACTGATATTGAGCACTTCGCAGCTGAAAAAAGATAAGCGACTGCGAAATCGCGGCCTATTCAAAGCCGCCTCACTGGTGTTGTTTCTCAGCGCTCTGCTGTTTACGCAGGGATTGACCAATACGATAATTTTGATGGCGATTTCATGTTCGATGCTCTTGCTCGGAGCATTGGAATGGCGCAAGTTTTGGTTGATTATAGCGATTTATGCAGTGGCCGGCGGCATTGGCGCGGGCATAAAAATTCATATGTCAAAACAGGCCGACGAGCGTCAAGCGGACATTGTTCTCGTTGACTCGCGCGGCAATGTCTTTGAAGTTCCAGAGGCGGCTGATAAAGGCGGCTCTCGCATGGAGGACGACACATGGGCCAATCGATTCAGTGCATTCAGCGATGATACTCCTCGCTATGAGCGTCCGATTACGGCAAAGAATTTGCAAGAAATGCGGTCGTATATGGCGCAAGCCAATGGCGGCTGGTTCGGAGTGTTTCCCGGCAATTCACGCGAGACATCGCGTCTGCCGCTTGCCTTTACTGATTTTATATTCGCCATTATAGTTGAAGATCTTGGCTTTATAGGGGGCATGTTTGTGATGTTGCTCTATATTTGGCTGTTGGCTCGAGCATACGTTATCGCCTATCGCTGCAATCAGATGTATCCGGCGTTTTTGGTGACCGGATGTGCGGTGTTGATCGTGATGCAGGCTCTATGTCACATGGCCATCGTTTCCGGCGCCGGCCCGGTATCGGGTCAGCCGCTTCCCTTATTCTCCAAGGGCGGCACATCGATATTGACTACTTCGATAGCGTTTGGGATAATGCTGAGTGTGAGTCGCTTTACGCTGCGTGACAAAGATGCTTCGCGCGCCGAACTTGCACGCGAAAAGAACGCATTGCCCACTGAACTTCAAGATGCAAATCCCTCACAAGTTTAACCGATTGAATATTGAATGATATGAAAGTTATAATCAGCGGTGGCGGAACCGGCGGACATATTTTCCCCGCGCTTTCGATAGCAAATGCACTGCGTCGGCGATTGCCCGAATGTGAAATATTGTATGTCGGCGCATTGGGCAGAATGGAAATGGAACGTGTGCCGGCGGCAGGCTATAAGATAGTAGGTTTACCGGTTGCGGGGTTCGACAGGAAACGCCCGTGGCGCAACGTGGCGGTGATGATTAAGCTATGGAAGTCCATGCGCTTGGCGCGCAAGACAGTTCGCGAGTTTGCTCCCGACATAGCTGTCGGAGTCGGCGGTTATGCTTCGGGTCCTACACTGAAAGCTGCGCAGAAAGCCGGAATTCCGACCTTGCTGCAAGAACAGAATTCGTATGCCGGAGTGACCAACAAACTATTGGCGAAGGACGCGCGTGCGATTTGCTGCGCATATCCCGGAATGGAACGGTTCTTCCCGGCAGACAGAATCGTGCTTACCGGCAATCCGGTTCGTGCGAACTTGGCTGAATGTCAGCTCAGTCGTGCAGCCGCCAAAGAGAAGTTGGGCTTCGACGCCGACAGGCCGTTGGTTTTAGTGGTGGGTGGTTCATTGGGTGCGCGCACCATTAACGAGAGCCTTGGCGGTGCATTGAAGGATATCACGGAAACCGGAGCGCAAGTGATGTGGCAGACCGGTAAACTCTACGTTGAAGAGTTTGCTCCGATAGCCGCGCAGTATTCCGGAGTTAAAGCCTCGGCTTTTATTTCAGATATGGCGGTGGCATATCGTGCGGCAGATTTGGTTGTGTCGCGTGCCGGAGCCGGAACAATCTCGGAGTTGCAACTTCTTGGGAAGGCATCAATCTTGGTGCCGAGTCCGAATGTGGCAGAGGACCATCAGCGTAAGAATGCGGAAGCCCTTGCGATTCGCAATGCCGCAGTGATGATTCTTGATGCCGACGCTCCCGAGAAACTCGGGTCGGAGGTTTGCAGTTTGTTGGCCGACGATGCTCGCCGCATGTCGCTTGCCGATAATGCATTGGAAATGGCGTTGGTAGGCGCCGATGAGAAAATAGTAGATAAGATTCTTGAAATTTGTCAAAAAGGGAAATGAGTGCTGAAAAGCAAAATATATACTTTGTAGGCGCCGGCGGCATCGGCATGGCGGCATTGGAACGCTATTTCCTTGCCAAGGGATGCCGAGTAGGTGGATATGACCGCACTCCTTCGGACCTTACGGAAGCATTGGCTGCGGAAGGAGTGGACATCTGTTTTACAGATGATCCGGAATCTATACCCATGGCGTATCGAAATCCGGAGGATACGTTGGTGGTTTACACTCCGGCAATTCCCGGTGACCACAAGGGGTTGCAGTGGTTTCGCAGCAACGGCTTTGAAGTGGTGAAGCGAGCCGCGGTGCTCGGGCGAGTGACGCGGAGCGAGACGGCAGTGTGTTTTGCGGGAACTCATGGCAAGACCACGACCAGCTCAATGGCGGCGCATTTGCTGACGCAGAGCGGAGTAGGCTGTAACGCCTTTTTGGGTGGAGTGCTTCGGAATTACGGCACTAATTGCCTGTTGGACAGTCGCAGTCCATATGCCGTTATCGAGGCAGATGAATTTGACCGCTCATTTCATCACTTATCGCCGACCATAGCCGTCATTACATCAACCGATCCCGATCATTTGGACATTTACGGCACAGAGGAGGCCTATTTGGAAAGTTTTGCTCACTTCACCGAACTCGTTGTTCCCGGAGGAGCACTACTGATTCACAATGACTTAAAACTTAAACCGCGTGTCGGCGAAAAGGTAAAAACCTATACCTACGGAATTGACCGCGGAGATTTTCATGCTGAAAACCTCGTTATTGCCGACGGACGCATAACGTTTGATTTTGTTACTCCCGAGGAAACAATTTCAGGGGTGGAACTTGGAGTGCCTTTAGAGGTAAATGTAGATAACGCAATTGCAGCTTGCGGTGGCGTATGGTTGCTCCGTAATTCCGAAATCAAAGCCGATGATTATCGCGAGGCGATGAAGACATTTCTCGGCGCAAAACGCCGGTTTGAATTTTGGCTGCGCGAGCCGGATAAGGTGATAATTGATGATTATGCACATCACCCCGATGAATTGAAGGCGTCGTTGGGTTCGGTGCGCCGTCTTTTTCCCGACAAGCGATTAGTGGTGGCATTTCAGCCACACTTGTTCAGCCGCACTCGGGATTTTGCGCCGCAATTTGCCGCGGCACTTTCGCAAGCCGACGAAGTTATATTGTTGCCAATCTATCCTGCCCGGGAACTTCCGATTGAGGGAGTGACATCGGAGCTTATACTTCGAGACGTTACGGTTGAGAAAAAGATGATAGTGGAGCGCGATGCGCTGGTAGATGCCGTTGCTCAAAGCGGCTTTGAAGTCCTCCTCACCGTTGGAGCCGGGGATATTAACTTACTTCTTCCACAAATAGTAGATGCAAGCAAATGAGGCCCGTAGTGAAAAATATATTGATGATAGCATTGACGTGTGTTTTTACGGTGTATCTCATTGCGGTCTGCGTGTGGAGCAGTTCGCGTGCCGATGAGCAGCTTTGCGGCGGCTTGAGCGGCGGAAAGATAATTGTTGATGACCCGGATGGAATAGGCTTTGTTACGTCTGACTCCCTTACGGCGGAATTGATGCCGCTTTTCAGCGAGTTGACCCGGACTTCGATGAAGGACGTGAATCTGGGCGCATTGCAAGCCGCAGTGGCGAGTCTTGACCGCATAGAGCGGGCTGAAGTGGTCAGACTGGCCAATAATAAGATACGAGTCACTGTGGAACCGATGGTTCCGGTTGCTCGAGTGTGGCCCGATGAAGGACAGAGTTATTATATAAACCGGGCCGGGAAACGCATAGCGGCATCTCGGAGATATAAAGTCGATGTGCCCCAACTTTATGGGGAGATACCTCGTGGGAGTAGTCCGGCGATGCTGATGCCGCTGCTGGATTATTTGAAGTCGGATTCGGATATGAATAAGATGATAACGATGATTTCCGCGGCGGATTCCACCAATATAATCCTTGTTCCCGCCATACGCGGTCATGTCGTGAACTTGGGCGATGCCTCCGATGTTTCGGATAAATTCAAGAGGCTGCGCCGGTTTTATGCAACTGTTATGCCGGAAAAGGGTTGGGACTATTACGATACGATAACTCTGAAGTGGCGAAATCAGATCGTTGCAACTCGTAGGCGAGGTAAGCTTCCGAAGTTAGATATAGAAATCATAGAGGAACTTGAAAATGCGGAGGCTGATGAAGAAACCGTTTCGACAAAACAAGAATAGGCAACATACAATATAGAATAAAAGTATAAGAATATGAATAATACATCTCCTTACATTGTGGCCATTGAAATCGGCAGCTCAAAAATCAAGGGCGCCGTTGGTCAAATAGACTCTTCGGGGGTCCTGACCGTTAAGGGCATTGAAGAAGAGAAGCAACACCCGAATTTTGTGCGCTACGGATGCGTTCAGAATGTTATGGAAGTTGCCAATGAGTTGAATCGCGTCATGACCAAATTAAACAATCGCATATCGCCCGAGAAGATTTCGGCGGTATATCTTGGGGTGGGGGGCAGGTCGTTGAAGACCACTCCTGCGACCCTTGGCATGTCGCTTGCGAACGACACTGAGGTGACGCATGAAATAGTGAGTAACTTGCTGAATCGAGCCCGACCTGCGGGTTCTGAAGTTGAGCTGCTTGCAGTAGAGCCTGAAGATTTTCTTGTTGACGGCAAAAGTCAAGGGGTAGATCCCGTGGGCGTATTGGGACGCGAAATCTCGGCCAAGGTCAATATAGTGAGCTGTCGGAGCCAACTTATGCGAAACTTGAAGTTGGCGGTTAATGAAAAGCTCAATATCGACATTAACGGCTACGTTGTCCGTCCGATGGCTATGGCTGACTTGGTGCTGACGGTTGATGAAAAGCGTTTGGGAGTGATGATGGTTGACTGCGGGGCAGAGACAACCACGGTTGCTATTTATAAGAAAGGTGTTTTGACGTATTTGGCGACTATTCCGTTGGGCTCCCGTCATATTACCCGCGACTTGACGGCGTTGCTCCCATATACCGATGAGCGTGCGGAAGAGTTAAAGCGAGTGGTTGGTACGGCGAATGTCATGGAAGCACATCGTGCCACGATGGACGAAGTGGATACTACTCAGATAAATAATATAGTCAGCGCACGTTCGGCAGAAATCATCACTAATATTAATGCCCAGCTGGAATATGCCGGAGTTGCAGCCTCGGACCTGCCGGCAGGGATAGTGGTGGTCGGTGGCGGTTCGATGTTGCGCGGCTTTGCCGAGGAGTTAAGTAAAATCACCACTCTCGGGGTGCGCCGCGGCGCACTTCCCGCCATAGTCAGAATGTCGGGGGCAAAAATCTCCACCGGCGAGGACCTTGACGTAATCTCGTTGCTTTATGAGCTTTCGCTTCAAGAGTCGGTTAAGCCATGTACGACCGCTCCGATGAAGACTCCCGAACCGGAGGAGCCTGCAGATGAAGAAGATTTTGCAGATGAAGACGACGAAGAAGAGGATTTCCTCGATGAAGAACCCAAATCCAAGTCAGGCAGCTTATTGGGCGGACTGTGGAAGAAAATAAAGGGTCAGGTGACCGATACCCCTGATGACCTTGGGGATTATGACGAATAAGTAGAATAAAAAAGTGACGAAACTATGAATATAGATGATATTTGCAGGGAATCGGAATTTGTTGCTCCCACCCCCGTTGACCCGAACCGCGACGGCATAATTAAGATTATTGGAGTAGGTGGCGGTGGCGGCAATGCCGTTGCCCACATGTATAAGGTTCACTTGGAGAAAAACCCCGATTATACAGCCAATCCGGATTCGGAAGACGTGAAGTTCGTGGTCTGCAATACTGATAGTCAGGCCCTGAAGAACTCGATAGTGCCGGAGAAAGTGCTCATCGGCCATACGGGTCTTGGCGCAGGCGATAAACCGGAAGTGGCGAAAGCCGCCGCCGAGGAG
This sequence comes from Bacteroidales bacterium, assembly GCA_015061005.1. Lineage (GTDB taxonomy): Bacteria > Bacteroidota > Bacteroidia > Bacteroidales > Muribaculaceae > UBA3263. The sequence goes on along the minus strand of SUXJ01000006.1, from coordinate 101,689 downwards.
AGTCTTGATGCCATCAACGCCATGTTTGACGATAATACGAAGATGGTGTTTATCACAGCCGGTATGGGCGGCGGCACGGGCACGGGTGCAGCCCCGGTAGTGGCCCGAGTGGCTCGCGAACGCGGTGTGCTGACGGTTGGTATCGTAACGATTCCGTTCTTGTTTGAAGGCGTTAAAAAGATTACCAAAGCCCTTGAAGGCGCCAACGAGATGAAGAAGTATGTTGACTCGTTGCTGCTCATTAATAACGAGCGTTTGATCGAGATGTATCCTGATTTGGACTTCGATTCATCGTTCAGCAAGGCCGACGATACGCTGTCGACAGCGGCGCATGCCATTTCCGAGCTTATCACCACAGAGGATGTGCGCATCAATATTGACTTTAACGACGTTGATACGACGCTTCGCAATGGCGGCGCATCGATTATCAGCTGTGGGTACGGCGAGGGAGAATTTCGCGTGCAGAAAGCTATTGAAGATGCATTGCAGTCGCCTCTGCTGAAGAATAGCAATATTATGGGCTCGAAAAAGTTGCTTTTTAATCTCTACATTTCGCGTAAGGCCGACAATCCGTTCCGTACCGGTGAAATGAAGGCGTTTACGGAGTTTGTCACCTCGATTGAAGACGTTGAGGTGATATATGGCGTGGCTTATGATGACAGCCTCGGCGACAAGATCAAGGTGACCATTCTTGCCAGCGGCTTTGAAACAGATGCTTCGGTGCCCGAGCGCAAAGTGACTTTCGGCCCTCGAAAGTCTGAGGAGACCAAGACGGCCGAAGTGGAAACCGCCAATAAGGTCATAGAGGAACAGTATGGTAAGGAGAAAGCTGCGGCCTTGGCGGCGGCAAAGGCACGTTCGCTCTACGTTGTGCTCAAACCGGAGCAACTCGATGATGATAACGTTATAGAGAACTTGGAAAAATCACCTGCGTATGCCCGAACCTCGGAGCAAAAAGCGGCGATTGTTTCAGCCGTTCCGACTCCGGCCGCTCCGGAACCTCAGGTGCGCGGCGGCATTGACGATTCAGCGTCGGTTATCAGTTTTTAATCAGTCCGGATAACGTTTTCCGAATTATTTGCGACCGAAATCTGCGGGAATTTCACCCCAGATTTCGGTTTCCCATTTTATGACGGGATTACGCAGGGGGTGAGAGGCGACCCATCGGTTGGCGCGTTCGAGGAGGTTGAACACTTGGGCATTCTCGGCGGTAGGGGTCAGAGTTGTTTTGCTCCTTCTGTTTCGAAGCCACGCAATAGCGGTGCGGCTATCGGTGTAGATGGGAGTTTGGAAGTCGCCCATCTTGTCGAATCGAGCCAAGGCATGGACCAGTGCCAAATATTCGGCAATGTTGTTTGTGCCGCCCGAAATCGGCCCGACGTGGAACAGCTCGTTTCCGGTGGCAATTTCAACGCCCCGATATTCCATGGGGCCGGGCACACCGGCGCATGCCCCGTCAACTGCGATGCCGTCAGTGCGAATTTCCGGAAACGCCGAGAAGTCGGCAGCGTGAGCCGCCTTACGGTTTGCCAATGCGATGAGGAGCGTTGCTTGGTCCTCGTAGCTTCCGCGAAAAGCCGCCGTTGCTTCTTCGATGGAGTTGAATGCTTTGTATTTAGCTCCGGCAAATCCGCGCACTTGATGTTCGCATTCCTCCCAAGAGTCGTAGATGCCCGGGGATAGACCTTGCCAGACTACGTAGAATTTTCGTCGAGACATGTTTTTTAGTTGCCGATTAGGAGGTTGATGTCTAAAGCGCGAGTGCCCAATGCTTCGGCAGCAGCAGAGTTGACGCATTTGCCCCAATAGAACAGCAAGGCTTGGCGCATAGGTGCCGGCATTTCGGCGAGTGACCCGGTTGATGCCCTCAGAGAATCGCATCCTGCCACTATGGAGTTGCTTAGCGCCATTGCCGCCGTGCGCGGTACTCTGCCGCCGACGTTGTGGCAGCAAACTCGGGAGTTGGAAGCTTTGAGAGAGTCGATTTCCATATTGCCCAAGTCGATGAGCGGCAATGACGGGAATGTAGCTCCGGGTTTGTTGGTGAGGTCAAACGTGATTACCCGACGTTTCATTGCGGCCGCCAATTCGCCGTCGATGACCGGCATTCCGGACATCGGGGTAGCGATGACTATGTCGGCCGTTTGGAGAGCCGACTTCAGTACGCGAGGGTGGGGCGCCGCTGCTATTATTTGATAATTGAGTACTCTTGAGGCTGAGCGCAGGGAATAGATGTCGTTGTCGAACATTCTGACCGTGGCACCGAGGCCGAGGGCATTGTGGGCGGCAGCAATTGCGCCCATTCCCGAGCCGAGGATGAGCACCTCGCCGGGTCCAACGCCCGTGACTCCCCCGAGGAGAATCCCTTTTCCGTTGACTGGGTCAGCTAATAGAGACGATGCTACGACTACCGATGCGCAGCCGTCGATTTCGTGGAGGATGTCGGCTACGGGGCGGTGTCCGTTATTGTCGATGAGGTCGGCAGCGATGACGTTGACTCCGGCTTTTTGCAGAGCGCGGGCATAGTCGGGCCGGTCGATTACCGAGCGCAGCAGAGTGAGCAGGACAGTGCCGCGGCGCATATAGAGGGTTTCGGCTTTGTATAGCGGAGCCGGCGAGATTATTATGTCGGCTCTCAATGACTTTTGGCGTTCGCATACCGATGCTCCGGCGCGAGAGTAGTCATTGTCGGAGTAGTGTATGGGTTTGCCTGCTCCCGATTCGATTTTTACGAGGATATTTCGGTCGGCGAGTTGTTCGGTGCCTTCGGGAGTGAGGGGAAAGCGACGTTCGCCGGCAGCCATACCGCTCGGGAGTCCGATGATGAGTTTTCGTTCGGGGCCGGAGTCGCTAAGCGGCTGCTCAAGGGTGAGCATTTCTTCGCAGGGTGAGGGTTGGGTGTTCATCAGAGGGTAGGGAGGTTAAATTGTTTGGCGAAGTCGGCGGCGGTGATTGCGATTTGGCTTTTGTCTTCGAGGAGGGTGGCGCAAAATCGGTGGGTAGCCAAGGAGTAGAAAGGTTCGCGAGCCGCCAGCGCGTCAGTGATGAATTGCATCAGCTCGGCGTCGGATTTATCTGCTATGATGGGGCGTTTGGCGCGATTGCGTTGAAGTCGCTCATAGATACGCTCAATTGGAGTGGTGAGCCAGACGGTGGTTCCGCGTTCGTTCATCAGGTCCATGTTGTTGAAGAAGCAAGGTGTGCCGCCTCCGCAAGCTACGATTACGTTGTTGAATCGGCTCACTTCATCGAGCATTGCTTGCTCCAGCTTTCGGAATCCGTCTTCACCGCGCGATGAGAACAGGTCGCTGATAGAGGCATGAAAGCGGTTTTCGATATAGTTGTCGAGGTCAATAAACTCAAGCGGTGAGAGCCGCGCCAACGCTCGTCCGAGAGTTGACTTTCCGCAGCCCATATATCCTATGAGAAAAATCGGTTTCATCATAGCCGCAAAGTTAACGAATATCCACAAAAGGAGCAAACAGGAAACAAGGAAAAAGAAAATTGCGTGCAGTTAACAAAGTTTAACAAATGGGGGGTAATTGTGAAAAAGTGTGTATCTTTGCGCAAATTTTTATTTCATTACATTAAGTTTAATAAATCAATTTTATCATTATGAAGCAGAAAAATTTCTTTATGGCACTCGTTTTGGGAGTGGTTTCAATGTTTGCCTTTAGCGCATGTAGCAACGAAGATGACGGACCTATGGTAGATCCGGCTTCAGCAATACAGGGGACTTATGTAGGTCACGGTCAGTTGGAAATCGTTGGCTTGACAGGTATGCCTTTGGAAGAATATGCAGGCATGAAAATGGTAGTAACAAAGAGTTCAAATGAGTTTGTTGTAGTAACTCCTTATGAAGCAGATGGCACTCCATTCTTTGCAAGCGGCAGCGGTCACGTTTTTCAGATTACGCAGTCGGCAAGCGGCGACTTTATGCTTACAAGCAGTGACAAGCCTAACTGTCGCGTTTCGATAACGAAATCGAGAGCCATGACTTATAGTTTCCCCTATGTAAGCGTTGGCGGAGAAAGCGGATATGCTCTGACGTTCACCGGTTCAAGGCAGTAAGCAAAATTATTAATCAGTTTAATAATTCTCGTTATAAAAAAGCAATTTTGAAGATTGGCGCGGTTGGTGTTCTAGTGCTGTCTTCGTGTACGGCAAGCATTCATACAGCGACGCCCGTTAATGTGTCGACCGTGGTTAGTTCGATGAACGTGGCTGATTTGACCGTAGGCGAGCGCATGACATATCGCTATAATACGAGTAGCAAGGATCGTCGTGGCGGCGTTAAGAACTGCAAGGCGGCTGCAATAGCGGCATTCTTGAGAACAAACGGCAATGCCGATGTGATTGTGGCTCCCGAATTTTCTTTTGATACCAATCTTGAAGTTATTGAAGTGACAGGGTGTCCCGGCGCTTACAATAATTTCCGTTCGGTAAATTAATTCGGTCATTTTATAGCATCAGCCATTAAGCCGAAGTTTTTGGTCCTCCTCCTTGTGTGCATTGTCGTTAATTCGGCAGGGGCACGCGAGGGGGAGGCTCCTTTGACATCAAATGTGTCGGTAAATACGGAGATAACAGCGGTGACAGCGGCGGAGTTGGATATTTCCGCCGTTAGGGTTCAGAAATCAGTTACGTGGGGACCAAAGTTGTTTTCGCAGACATCGCTTGAGCAGCGGAAGGAGAATTTGATTGTAGAACTGTGTAGGGAATCTGGAGCAGATGTTTTGGTTGATCCGCAGTTCACTTATTCCAAGCGATTTTTGGGCTCGGGGAGATTGACGGGTTCCTGTTATCGGGTCAAATTTCGGTCGTTTCTGTCAATGAGTGAAGATGAGGTTAAGGCGTTTATAACCACGCCGGATTTCAAAGAGGGTAGGGTTGTCTTTATCAATAATTAGAGCGGCGAGGACGGCTGTTCCCGATTTCCCGCAAATTTGTGGGGCGATGTAAAATGCAAATTAACAAACTTTAACAAAGTGACCGGGGTAGCTGTGAAAAAAGTGTGTATATTTGCGGCGGATTAAAACTTGAGATATTTTTGTATGCTATGAAAAAGACTTTAAATTTTGTTGTATTTGGCCTGCTGTTTGTGGCAAGTATGGTTGCCGTTGGGTGTAACGGTTCGGAAGATGAACCCGGAGAGGTTGACAAATATACATGGAGTGATATCGCCGGAGTGTATGCCACAAAACCCGAGAAAGTAGAATTGATGCCGGGTCAGGATTGGGCAACGGTGTTTACAGCGCGTGGTCTTGAGATTAAAGAATATGTGTTGACCGATTGGGGAGTTATAGGCAATAGCGATTATTTTGACAATGTAGTAGAATCGTATTGTCAGGGTTTGAGCGGCGGTTGGTATTCCGATATGTTGGAATGGGATATTTACGGATTGGATATAAACGGCTCTGTTGTGGACGTTCTCAGCGGCGGAGAGCCAACCGGTTACACGATAGAGGTTTATGACGATTATATTATGTATAAGGGTCGTCGGTATTATAGGTCGTGGTATTTCAATCAGCACGTTGACGAGTGGACCAAGGTTGACGACGGTGGGGGATCGACTCCGCCAGCGAATGAGAGTGTGAGTGTTTCGATTTCGGCACGCACAGTGAGTTCGAATCGTTTTAACAGAGAATATGAGATAACGGTTTCGGCGTCGGGCAGCAACTTTACGGTGCAGCAGATTGGCATCGATAGGGTGAGCGGAGTGTTTTACACTTCACCGTATAATACGTCGGCTACTTCACATACATTTGGCGTGTCGTATTCCTACGGGTCATCGTCGGTGGTTCGCGGAATGGTTAAGACCACTCGTGGAACCTATTACTCATCAAATACGATTACTCTAAGCAAATAAGAAAAATACACATAAATCAGAAGGAGGGCGCGAGTCGATGATTGAGGCTTGCGTTCCTTTTTTTGTGTTATTGGGTCGGTTGATTAAAAATCGTGTAAAAAATTGAACTTCAGAGTGAAAAGATTTTGCAGTGTCGGAAATTATTCGTAACTTTGCAGGTGAAATCAAGGCATAAGTGCGTCGCACGGCAAGGCTAACACACTGAGTGTGAGGGCGGAGCGTGTGGCGTGAGTGCTGCGACGGACTCTGCAAAAACATTGAAGACAAACATAATTTTAAACAACATTATTAACAACATTAACAACTAAGATGCCTACTATTCAGCAATTAGTACGAAAAGGCCGCGTGGCTCTGACCGACAAGAGCAAGTCGCCCGCTTTGGACAGCTGCCCTCAGCGTCGTGGCGTATGCGTTCGTGTCTACACCACAACCCCTAAGAAACCTAATTCAGCAATGCGTAAGGTGGCGCGTGTGCGTTTGACTAACGGTAAGGAAGTCAACAGCTACATTCCCGGTGAAGGTCACAACCTTCAGGAGCACAGCATTGTGCTCGTTCGCGGCGGTCGTGTTAAAGACCTCCCCGGTGTTCGCTACCACATTGTTCGTGGCACTCTTGACACTCAGGGTGTGAAAGATCGCACACAGCGTCGTTCGAAATACGGTGCGAAGCGTCCGAAACCCGGAGCGGCTCCTGCAAAGGGCAAGAAGTAAGAGTTACCGCAGCCAGAAAAAGCGTACTTAAAACAATCAAACAAACCGAACTAAAATTTAACAGTCGTTCGTTTCGTTTGGTCGGCTAAATAAGAAAAACATATCGGTTGAGTAAATAATGACAGCGGTCATTGTTGAAGCAAGAAACGAAAGTTTTACAAAAAACAGCCAACCCCGAAAACTGAAGACACAACACGAAAAAGAAAAATGAGAAAGGCAAAGCCTAAGAAGCGGGTAGTTCTGCCCGATCCCATGTTTCACGACGTCAAAGTGACCAAGTTCGTGAACCATCTGATGTATGATGGCAAGAAGAATACCGCTTTCACCATCTTCTATTCGGCTCTTGAGACCGTAGCGAAGAAGATGCCCAACGAGGAAAAGACTGCTTTGGAAATCTGGAAGCAGGCCCTCGACAATGTTACTCCTTTGGTGGAGGTAAAGAGCCGCCGTGTTGGTGGTGCTACCTTCCAGGTTCCCACTGAAATCCGTCCGGACCGCAAGGAGTCTATTTCAATGAAAAACCTTATTATTTACGCTCGCAAGCGTGGCGGCAAGACTATGGCCGACAAGCTCGCTGCTGAAATCGTTGATGCATTCAACGAACAGGGCGGTGCATTCAAGCGTAAAGAAGACATGCACAAGATGGCTGAGGCTAACCGCGCCTTTGCACACTTCCGTTTCTAATCCCCCTGAACGACGAAGAAAATGGCAAAGAACGACGAACAACTCAAGCTTACCCGTAATATCGGCATCATGGCACACATTGATGCCGGCAAGACGACCACTTCCGAACGCATTCTTTTTTACACCGGTTTGACTCACAAAATCGGCGAAGTGCATGACGGCGCAGCTACCATGGACTGGATGGAACAGGAGCAGGAACGTGGTATCACAATTACTTCTGCTGCAACCACCGCATTCTGGAAGTATGATGATAAGCAGTACAAGATTAACTTGATCGACACCCCAGGACACGTTGACTTCACCGTTGAGGTGGAACGTTCGTTGCGTGTGCTCGACGGTGCCGTTGCTGCATTCTGCGCCGTTGGTGGCGTAGAGCCTCAGTCGGAAACCGTTTGGCGTCAGGCTGACAAGTACAACGTGCCCCGTATCGGCTACGTTAACAAGATGGACCGCTCGGGTGCGAACTTCTTTGAAGTAGTGCGTCAGCTCAGAGAGGTGCTCGGTGCAAATCCTTGTCCGATTCAAATTCCTATCGGTGCTGAAGAAACCTTCAAGGGTATCGTTGACCTCATCACCATGAAGGCTTACTTCTGGCCCGATGAAGCAATGGGCGCCGACTATATCATCGAAGAAATCCCCGCCAATCTCGTAGCTGAAGCTGAAGAATGGCGCGACAAGATGCTTGAAAACATCGCCGAGTTCGATGATGCTCTCATGGAGAAATATTTTGAAGATCCCTCAACCATCAGTGAAGACGAAATCCGTCGCGCATTGCGTAAGGCAACTCTCGCCATGGAAATCGTGCCCATGACTTGCGGATCTTCCTTCAAGAACAAAGGCGTGCAGTGCTTGCTCAACAACGTTTGCGCATATCTCCCCAGCCCGGTTGATACACCTTCAATCGAAGGTCATGCAGTAGGCAATCCTGAAGAAGTTGTCGTGCGCGAAACTTCAAGCGATGCTCCTCTGTGTGCATTGGCATTTAAGATTGCAACAGACCCGTATGTTGGTCGTCTGTGCTTCTTCCGCGTGTACTCCGGCGATATGCCTGCCGGCAGCTACGTTTTGAACAGCCGCTCGGGCAAGAAGGAACGCGTTAGCCGTCTGTTCCAGATGCACTCAAACAAGCAGAACCCCAAAGAAGTGATCGGTTGCGGCGATATAGGCGCAGGCGTAGGCTTCAAAGATATTCGCACAGGTGACACCCTTTGTGCCGAAGATGCACCCATCGTGCTCGAAGCTATGGAGTTCCCCGAACCCGTTATCGGTATCGCGGTAGAACCCAAGACTCAGAAGGATCTCGACAAGCTCGGCGTTGGCTTGCAGAAGCTTGCTGAAGAAGACCCCACCTTCCGCGTACAAACTAACGAAGAAACCGGTCAGACCGTTATCTCCGGTATGGGTGAGCTTCACCTCGACATCATTATCGACCGTCTGCGTCGTGAATTTAAGGTTGAATGTAACCAAGGTCGTCCGCAGGTTACTTACAAGGAAGCTATCACCAAGCCCGTTGAACTCCGCGAAGTGTTCAAGAAGCAGACCGGTGGTCGCGGTAAGTTTGCCGACATCATTGTTCGCGTTGAACCCGTTGACGAAGGTTTCGAAGGCAACTTGCAGTTCGTTGACGAAGTTAAGGGCGGTAACATTCCCAAGGAGTTCATCCCCTCAATTCAGAAGGGCTTCCAGAATGCTATGAAGAATGGTATTCTTGCCGGCTACCCGGTTGAACACCTCAAGGTTACCGTGATTGACGGTTCATTCCACCCGGTTGACTCTGACCAGTTGTCGTTCGAACTTTGTGCAATCGGCGCGTTCAAGAAAGCCAGCGAAAAGGCCGGTCCTACTTTGCTCGAACCGATCATGAAGATCGAAGTTGTTACTCCCGAAGAAAGCATGGGTGACGTGATTTCCGACCTTAACAAGCGTCGCGGTCAAGTAGAAGGCATGGAAACCAGCCGCAGCGGTGCGCGCGTGGTTAAGGCAAAGGCACCTCTTGCAGAGATGTTCGGCTACGTAACCGCATTGCGTACGATCACCTCCGGTCGCGCAACATCGACAATGACATTCAGCCACTATGCAGAAGTATCTTCAAGCATTGCGAAGACTGTGCTTGCTGAATGCCAAGGCCGCGTAGACCTGCTGAAGTAACCCACTTATTGAATAAAGAAAAAACGAATAAACCAATATGAGCCAAAAAATCAGAATCAAACTGAAATCTTACGACCACAACTTGGTTGACAAATCAGCTGAGAAGATCGTTAAGACCGTGAAGGCTACGGGTGCAATCATCAGCGGTCCCATACCTCTGCCCACCCACAAGCGTATCTTCACCGTAAACCGTTCAACATTCGTTAACAAGAAGAGCCGCGAACAATTTCAACTCTCTTCATTCAAGCGTCTGATTGACATCTACAACGCTACCAACAAGACAGTAGATGCGCTGATGAAGCTTGAACTCCCCAGCGGTGTTGACGTTGAAATCAAGGTGTGATAACCCCTTGTGAAATTCTAAAAAAACACAATAATTAATCATCAATAACTTAAAACTACAAAGAAATGCCAGGTTTAATTGGAAAGAAAATCGGAATGACATCCGTTTTCAGTGCCGACGGCAAGAACGTGCCGTGCACTGTTATCGAAGTAGGCCCTTGTGTAGTTACTCAGGTTAAGACTCTTGAAAAGGATGGTTATGAAGCTCTTCAGCTCGGTTTTGTAGAGAAGAAAGAGAAGCATACTACCAAGCCAATGATGGGTCACTTCCAGAAAGCCGGAGTAGCACCTCAGCGCCACTTGGCCGAGTTCTCGGGTTTTGAAGGCGAACACGCTCTTGGTGAAACATTCACTGTTGAACTCTTCGAAGAAGGTGGCTACGTAGATATCGTAGGTACTTCAAAGGGTAAGGGTTATCAGGGCGTAGTAAAGCGTCACGGTTTCGGCGGTGTAGGTCAGACTACCCACGGCCAGCACAATCGTCTTCGTGCTCCCGGTTCAATTGGCGCCTGCTCGTATCCCGCAAAGGTGTTCAAAGGAATGCGCATGGCCGGACAGATGGGTAATGAACGCGTAACTGTTCAGAATCTTCAGATCCTTAAGGTAATTCCCGAACACAACATCCTCATGATCAAGGGCTCCGTACCCGGTGCCAAAGGTTCAATCGTAATCGTAGAGAAGTAAGAAATGGAACTCGCAGTTTATAACATCAAGGGAGAAGACACCGGTCGTAAGGTCACTCTTAACGACGAAGTTTTCGGCGTTGACGTAAACGAGCACGCAGTATGGCTCGACGTGAAGCAATTTCTTGCCAACAAGCGTCAAGGCACTCACAAGAGTAAAGAACGCAGCGAAGTTTCCGGCTCAACCCGCAAGCTCCACAAGCAAAAGGGCGGCGGCGGTGCGCGTATCGGTGATATCAACTCACCCGTGCTCGTAGGCGGTGGTCGCGTATTCGGTCCCCGTCCCCGCAACTACTCTTTCAAGCTGAACAAGAAGGTAAAACAGCTTGCGCGCAAGAGCGCTCTGACTTCGAAGCTCGCAGATCAGCAAATCATGATTGTTGAGGACTTCACATTTGAAGCACCCAAGACCAAGGACTTCGTGGCAGCAATGACTGCATTGAAGGTAAATGACAAGAAGGTGCTTTTGGTTATGCCTCAGATGGACAAGAACGTACAGCTCAGCCTTCGTAACGTGCCCGATGTGCGCATGATGGCGGCAAGCGACTTGAACACATATGCGATCTTGAACAACAACGTGCTCTTGCTTTCAGAAAAGAGCGTTGACGTTGTAAATAACATTTAATTATTGACCCTATAGCTTAAAACGAAAAATGGAAATCAGCATTAAACCCATTGTGACCGAGAAGGCTACCAAGCTTTCCGAAAGTCTCAACCGCTACACCTTCCGCGTTTCGCCCAATGCCACCAAGCCCGAGATTAAGGCTTTGGTAGAGGAGCTTTATGGCGTCAAGGTTACTAAAATCAACACTATGATTGTTCGTGCCAAGCGCAAACAGCGTTGGACCAAGGGAGGCCTCATCAAGGGTGCCACCGCAACTTGGAAGAAAGCACTCGTAAGCGTGGCAGACGGCCAGACAATCGACTTCTTCAGCAACATCTAATCACAGTTCGATAAATGGCAGTAAGAAAATTCAAGCCCACAACTCCCGGGCAAAGACACAAGGTTATCGGCGTATTCAAGGGTACCATCACTGCTACTACGCCGGAAAAATCTCTTACAGTCGGTAAGAAATCAACCGGCGGCCGCAATGCCGAAGGTCACCTCACCACAAGGTACATCGGTGGTGGACACAAGCGTGCTTACCGTATCATTGACTTTAAGAGAAACAAAGACGGAGTACCTGCCGTGGTTAAGAGCATTGAATACGACCCCAACCGTTCGGCTCGTATCGCGCTTCTTTACTACGTAGATGGCAGCAAGGCATACATCATCGCACCTAACGGACTCGAAGTAGGCGCAACAGTCGTTTCCGGTCCCGAAGCTGCACCTGAAGTAGGCAATGCACTTCCTCTGAGCAAGATTCCCGTTGGTACACTCATCCACGCAATCGAACTGCGTCCCGGTCAGGGTGCCTTCATGGCACGCAGCGCCGGCACTTTCGCTCAGCTCGTGTCGCGCGAAGGTGACTACGCTATCATCAAGTTGCCTTCAGGCGAAACTCGCAAGATTCTTGCAGCATGCAAGGCAACAGTAGGCGTTGTAGGTAACAGCGAACACTCTCTGGAGCGTTCCGGTAAGGCAGGCCGCAGCCGTTGGTTGGGTCGTCGTCCTCGCAACCGTGGCGTAGTGATGAACCCCGTAGATCACCCGATGGGTGGTGGTGAAGGTCGCGCATCAGGCGGACATCCCCGTTCACGCAAGGGTCTCTACTCCAAGGGCCTCAAGACTCGTGCTCCCAAGAAGCATTCGTCGAAGTATATCATCGAGAGAAGAAAGAAGTAAACGAACCTTTTTAATTGAAAAAACAGCATGAGTCGTTCATTGAAAAAAGGCCCCTTCATCTCAGTTAAGCTTGAAAAGAAAGTAAATGCGATGGAGGAAAGCGGCAAAAAGTCCGTTATCAAGACATGGAGCCGCGCTTCTATGATTGCACCCGAATTCGTGGGTCACACTTTTGCCGTTCACAACGGTAATAAGTTCATCCCCGTTTATGTGACCGAAAATATGGTGGGCCACAAGTTGGGCGAATTTGCTCCGACCCGCACATTCCGCGGCCACGCAGGCAATCGCAAGAAGTAAACGAGAGTTAACCCAAAAGAATAAAAGCAGTAAACACATACATCACAACCTATGGGTGTAAGAAAGAAAAATACAGCAGAACAGAGGAAAGAGGCCAATAAGCAAGTGGCCTTCGCCAAGCTGCTCAACGTGCCGACTTCTCCCCGCAAGATGCGTCTTGTTGTAGACATGATTCGCGGAATGGAAGTTAATCGTGCGCTCGGTGTCCTCAAATTTTCCAATAAGGAAGCTGCCGCTCGCGTTGAGAAACTTCTTCGCAGTGCAGTAGCGAACTGGGAAGCCAAGAACGAACGCAAGGCTGATGCCGGAGAACTCTACATCAGCACTATCTTCGTTAGCCCCGCTCCCATGCTCAAGCGTCTTCGTACCGCTCCTCAGGGTCGCGGCTATCGCATTCGCAAGCGCTCCAACCACGTTACCCTTATCGTGGATACAGTAGATAATAAAAAAGCTTAACCCTCATTACACAAGACAAAAACAGAATGGGACAGAAAGTTAATCCTATTGCCAATCGCCTCGGTGTAATCCGCGGCTGGGATTCAAACTGGAATTTCGGCCACAAGTACGGCGACAATCTGCTTGAGGACTATAAGCTCCGCAAGTATCTGAACGTCCGTCTTGCAAAGATGAGCGTTTCGCGCATCGTTATCGAGCGCACCCTTAAGCTTACAACAATCACAGTGTGCACCTCACGTCCCGGTTTGATTATCGGCAAGGGTGGAGCAGAAGTTGACAAGCTCAAAGAAGAACTGAAGAAAATCACTTCACGCGACGTACAAATCAACATTTTCGAAATCAAGCGTCCGGAATTGGATGCAGAAATCGTTGCTAACGGCATTGCTCGTCAGATCGAAGGAAAGGTTGCATATCGTCGTGCCATCAAGATGGCAATTGCATCAACCATGCGTGCGGGTGCAGAAGGCATCAAGGTGCAAATTTCAGGTCGTTTGAACGGCGCGGAAATTGCACGTAGCGAAATGTTTAAGGAAGGACGTACTCCTCTTCACACATTGCGTGCCGACATTGACTATGCACTCGTTGAAGCGCACACCAAAGTAGGCGTTATCGGCGTAAAGGTGTGGATTTGCCGTGGCGAAGTATATGGCAAGCGTGATTTGGCACCTCAGTTCTCACAAGCTAAGGAACAGGGCCGTCCTTCACGCGAAGGCGGCGAACGCGGTTCACGTCGTGATCGCGGCTTCCGCAAGCCTAAAAATAACCGTTAATTCTTAACCATTTGAATCAACAGCAGAATGTTACAACCTAAGAAAACCAAATTCCGCCGCTCGCAGAAAGGCCGCATGAAAGGTGAGGCACAGCGCGGCAATCAGCTGGCCTTTGGTTCATTTGGCATTAAGACTCTTGAGGCCAAATGGATTACCGGCCGCCAAATTGAGGCAGCTCGTATCGCCGTGACTCGTTACATGCAGCGTCAAGGTCAGATCTGGATTCGTATTTTCCCGGATAAGCCCATCACCAAGAAGCCCGCAGAGGTCCGCATGGGTAAAGGTAAAGGTAACCCCGAAGGTTATGTAGCACCCGTAACACCCGGACGTATCCTCATCGAAGTGGAAGGCGTGTCTTACGACATTGCAAAGGAAGCTCTCCGCCTTGCTGCACAGAAACTCCCCGTGATTACCAAATTCGTGGTGCGTCGTGACTACGACCCCTCTCAAAACGTCTAATAACGTCGAATCATGAAGAAAGAAGAAATCAAAGAGATGACCACTGCCGACTTGACCGAGCGTCTGGCGCAGATGGAGAAGGAATATCGTCAGCTGATTGCTAATCATGCAGTAAGCACCATTGACAACCCTTCAAAGATAACCAAGGATCGTCGAATGATTGCCCGCGTCAAGACAGAGCTTCGCGCTCGTGAATTGGCAGGGAAATAAATCACCCTCACTAAACGTTAAATCCATAAACAAACCGACAAAAAATGGAAGAAAAGAGAAATCTTCGCAAAGAGCGTGTGGGTGTGGTATCCAGCAATAAGGGCGACAAGACCATCACCGTCACCATCAAATGGAAGGAAAAACACCCCATCTATGGTAAGTTCGTGAACAAGACTAAAAAGTATCATGCTCACGATGAAAAGAACGAGTGCTCAGTTGGTGACACCGTTCGTCTGATGGAAACACGCCCCTTGAGCAAAACCAAGCGTTGGCGCCTGGTTGAAATCATCGAAAAGGTGAAGTAATCCACCCAACCAATCAACTCACGTCAAATAACAGAATTTTTAGAAAATGATACAGACTGAAACCCGCTTGACAGTCGCTGACAATTCCGGCGCAAAAGAAGCCCTGTGCATCCGAGTACTGGGCGGAACAGGCCGCCGCTACGCGTCAGTAGGCGACATTATCGTGGTGTCGGTGAAGAGTGTAATCCCTTCATCCGATGTGAAGAAAGGCACCGTGTCGAAAGCAGTGGTCGTCCGCACTAAAAAGGAAGTACGTCGCCCCGATGGGTCTTACATCCGCTTCGACGACAATGCCTGCGTATTGCTCAATAACGCCGGCGAACTCCGCGGAACCCGCATCTTCGGCCCCGTGGCTCGCGAATTGCGCGCCACTAACATGAAAATTGTTTCACTGGCACCCGAAGTGCTGTAATCCATCAAAAGTAAACCCATTAAGAAATGAGCAAGCTCCATATTAAAAAAGGCGACAACGTCTACGTCAACTCCGGCGAGGACCGCGGCAAAACCGGCCGCGTGCTCTCCGTTGACGTCAAGAAGCAGCGTGCAGTAGTAGAAGGTTGCAACATGGTAACCAAAGCTACTAAGCCCAGCGCACAGCATCCGAATGGTGGTTTGGTGAAGAAAGAAGCCCCCATTCACGTTTCAAACCTCAACCCCGTGGACCCGAAAAGCGGCAAGCCCACTCGCGTAGGCTACACCGTAAATGCCGATGGCAAGAAGGTTCGCGTGGCTAAAAAATCAGGAGAGGAGATTAAGTAATGAGCGCAATTACAATCCAGAAGGACTATAAAGAACGCATCGTTCCGGCCCTCGAAAAGCAGTTTAACTACACCACAGTGATGCAGGTGCCCCGTCTGAAGAAGATCGTTATCAACCAAGGTCTCGGCGCTGCCACTCAGGACAAGAAAATCATCGAAACCGCTATCAACGAGCTCACCGCCATTACCGGACAGAAGGCCGTTGCAACTCTTTCAAAGAAGGACATTGCACAGTTCAAGGTTCGTAAGAAAATGCCTATCGGCGTTATGGTGACTCTTCGTCGCGAAAAGATGTATGAATTCCTCGAACGCCTCGTGCGTGTTGCCCTTCCCCGTATCCGCGACTTCAAAGGCATCGAATCAAAGCTCGATGGCCGCGGTAACTACACATTGGGTATCACCGAGCAAATCATCTTCCCGGAAATCAACATTGATACCGTACAGAAGATGCAAGGCATGAACATCACCTTCGTAACTTCGGCCAACACCGATGAAGAAGGCTTTGCTCTGCTCAAGGAATTCGGTCTCCCCTTCAAGAAGAACAACTAACCCACCTAACTCAGCAAGTATGGCAAAAGAATCCATGAAAGCCCGCGAGGTTAAGCGCGCCAAACTCGTTGCCAAGTATGCAGCGAAGAAAGCCGCTCTCAAGGCTGCCGGTGACTACGAAAGCCTTCAGGCACTGCAGTTGATTCCGAAGAACGCATCGACCGTTCGTTTGCACAATCGCTGCTCCATTACCGGCCGTCCCAAAGGCTATATGCGTCAGTTCGGCATTTCGCGTATTCAATTCCGCGAAATGGCATCGGCAGGACTCATCCCCGGCGTGCGCAAAGCCTCTTGGTAAATATACTCGAGCAAGCTCGCCCGCGAAAATGCGGGCGTAGCAGCCGGGCTAATCATTATCAACTCGCTCAAAGAAAAATAACAGAGTGTAAATTAAATATTGTTCGGACAACACCGAATCAATTTAACCAAACTAAACAACATGACTGATCCCATTGCAGATTTTCTGACAAGATTGAGGAACGCCATCAAGGCCAACCACCGCGTGGTTGAAATTCCTGCCTCAAACTTGAAAAAAGAGATCACCAAGATCCTCTTCGAACAAGGCTATATTCTTAACTATAAGTTTATAGAGGGTGAGACCCCCTGCGGCACTATCAAGATTGCCCTCAAGTACGACCCAAAAGATCGCGTGAACGCAATCAAGTGTCTTAAGCGCGTAAGCCGTCCGGGTCTGCGCCAATACACCGGTTACAAGGACATGCCCCGCGTCCTCAACGGATTGGGCATTGCAATCCTTTCAACCTCAAAGGGTGTGATGACAAATAAACAAGCCCTCGAAGAAAAGGTCGGCGGCGAAGTATTGTGCTACGTTTACTAATCAATAGGAGGAATAACATATGTCACGTATAGGTAAAGCTCCCATTGCCCTCCCCGCAGGCGTAACCGTAAACGTTGCTGCAAACGTAGTAACCGTAAAAGGCCCCAAAGGCGAACTCAAAGAAACAATTAATCCCGATCTTACCGTAGCGGTAGAGAATGGCCAAGTAATCGTTACTCGTCCTACTGACGAGCGCGACCATCGTGCACAGCACGGTCTTGCTCGCGCCTTGATCAACAACATGGTAGTAGGCGTGTCAACCGGCTATAAGAAAGAGATGGAACTCGTAGGTGTAGGTTATCGTGCATCAGCCGAAGGCCAAGTACTTGAGCTCTCTCTGGGATTCTCACACGCCATCTTTATCAAGCTTCCGAAAGAAATCAAGGTTGAAGCTAAGAGTGAACGTAATAAAAACCCGCTGATCATCCTTGAGAGCGCAGACAAGCAGCTCCTCGGTCAGGTTTGCGCCAAGATTCGCTCTCTGCGTAAGCCCGAACCCTACAAGGGTAAAGGTATCAAGTTCGTGGGCGAAGTTATTCGTCGTAAGTCCGGTAAGAGTGCCGGTGCGAAATAATAAACTCCGCGCATAGACAAGATTTTCATAACCAGAAAGATTAGAATTCAACCACTATGATTTCCAAGATAGCAAGAAGAAATAAAATCAAGACTCGCATTCGCGGCAAAGTTTCCGGAACTCCCCAGCGTCCGCGCATGACAGTCTTCCGCTCTAACAAGGGCATTTATGTGCAAATCATCGACGACCTCGCCGGCAAGACTCTCGTGTCTGCATCGTCAAAGGGACTCGAAGGAGGCACCAAATCCGAAGTTGCCGCAAAAGTAGGTGCTGAAGCAGCTCGCAAGGCCCTCGAAGCCGGTATTACAACTGTAGTTTTCGACCGCAACGGTTACCTTTTCCACGGTCGCGTTAAATCTCTGGCCGACGCTGCTCGCGAAGCCGGTCTCAAATTCTAAACAGATATGGCAAACAATCAGAATCGCGTAAAATCTACCAACGACTTGGAACTCCAAGATCGTCTCGTTGCCATCAACCGTGTTACCAAGGTTACCAAAGGCGGACGTGCCTTCACTTTCGCAGCAATCGTCGTTGTAGGCGATGGTAAAGGTATCGTAGGTTGGGGTCTCGGCAAAGCAAACGAAGTACAGGCTGCCATCGCCAAGGGCGTAGAGTCAGCTAAAAAGAATCTTATCCGCGTACCCGTTCACAAAGGCACTATCCCCCACGAACAGGCAGCAAAGTTCGGCGGCAGCCGAATCATCCTCAAGCCCGCTTCGCAGGGTACCGGTGTGAAAGCCGGTGGTGCTATGCGTGCCGTGCTCGAAAGCGTTGGTGTATCCGACGTGCTTGCAAAGAGCAAAGGTTCGTCCAACCCCCACAACCTCGTCAAGGCTACAATCGCCGCTCTCGGCGAAATGCGCTCACCCGCACAGGTAGCTGCTCGCCGTGGTGTGTCGGTTGAAAAAGTGTTTAACGGTAAATAATCCCACTTCACAACCCAGAACTCACCGAACAATGGCAAAAATAGCAATTACTCAAATCAAGAGCCGCATTAACGCTCCAAAGACCCAAAAGGCAACGTTGGACGCTCTCGGCCTCCGCAAAATGAACCAAACCGTGGTGCAAGAAGACACTCCCTCAATCATGGGCATGGTCAAGACCGTACACCACTTGGTAAAAGTTGAACCCGCTAACTAATTGAAACTATAGTTATGGAACTCAGTAACCTCAAGCCCGCTGTGGGCTCAACCAAAGATAAGACCCGCAAAGGTCGCGGTCCCGGCTCCGGCAAGGGCGGCACCTCAACTCGCGGTCACAAGGGCGCAAAGTCACGCTCAGGCTATTCACGTAAGATTGGCTTCGAAGGCGGTCAGATGCCTTTGCAGCGTCGTTTGCCCAAGTTTGGCTTCAAGAGCCTTAACCACAAGACTTACAAGGCAATCAACTTGGCCGACATTGAAACTCTCGCAGCAGCAAAAAATCTTGAGTCTATCGATATGCAAGTTCTTGCAGAAAACGGACTCGTTGCTGCCGGCGAATCAGTTAAGATTCTTGCCAAGGGAACTCTCACTTGCAAAGTAAGCGTTAAGGCCAATGCCTTCTCTGCAGCCGCCAAAGCAGCAATTGAAGCTGCCGGAGGTGAAGCCGTTGAGATTTAATAAACGCCCCTAAAAAATCATTCCCCAATGAGATTCATACAAACACTTAAAAACATCTGGACCATTGAGGAACTGCGTAAACGCATCCTCGTAACAGTCATGTTGGTACTCGTGTACCGACTCGGCTGTTACGTCGTGCTTCCGGGTATTAATCCCGACCACTTGATTGCCTTGGAGAAATTCACGGAGTCGAGCGGTTTGATGCAGTTGCTCAATATGTTCTCCGGTGGCGCATTCTCCAATGCCTCCATCTTTGCGTTGGGTATCATGCCTTACATTACTGCATCAATCGTGATTCAGCTCCTTGGCATGGTTCTTCCCAGCTTCCAAAAGATGCAGCGCGAAGGCGAAAGCGGTCATCAGAAACTTACCCAGTACACCCGCTATTTGACAGTGGCAATTCTCTGCCTCCAAGCCCCCGCCTATCTCTATAATCTGGAGCACCAGCTCAATGCCGCAGCTTCAGAAACCGGCGTGATTACATCGCTTGGATTGTGGACTGTTGTTTACTTGACTATCATTCTCGCAGCCGGCTCAATGTTTATCATGTGGCTGGGCGAACGTATCACCGACCGTGGTATTGGTAATGGTATCTCATTCATCATCCTCGTGGGTATTATTGCACGTCTGCCCCATGCCCTCCTCTACGAGTTCCAGTCTCGTATGCCGGGTGCCGGCACAGGTCAGGGTGGTCTTGTGATGTTCATCATCGAAATCTTGCTGCTCTTCGCCGTTACATGCGGTGCAGTGCTCTTGGTTCAAGGAACACGCAAAATCCCCGTGCAGTATGCAAAGCGCATCGTAGGCAACCGTCAATATGGCGGCGCACGTCAGTATATTCCTTTGAAGGTTAATGCTGCCGGTGTGATGCCCATCATCTTTGCTCAGGCAATCATGTTTGTACCCCTCTTGCTCACCGGCTTCAGTTCCGATGGTCAAGGCGGAGGCTTCTTTGCCGCAATGAGCAATGTTAACGGCTTCTGGTATAACGCCGTTTACTTTGCGATGATCGTAGCGTTTACCTACTTCTACACGGCTATTACAGTGAACCCCACTCGTATTGCCGAAAATCTCAAGAGCAATAACGGCTTCATTCCCGGTGTTAAACCCGGTAAGGCTACCGTTGACTATCTTGATAGCGTAATGTCGCGCATTACTCTTCCCGGTTCATTCTTCCTCGGTATCGTAGCTATTCTTCCGGCTTTTGCCCGTATCTTCGGTATCAGCGATAACTTTGCCCAATTCTTTGGCGGTACGTCGTTGCTGATTCTCGTGGGTGTAGTCCTCGATACTCTGACTCAGGTTGAATCACACTTGATGATGCACCATTACGATGGTCTGATGAAAGACGGCAAAATCAAAGGCCGCACCACCGGTTCCGCCTATTGATTATACCGAATAGCTGAAGAATGATTTATCTGAAGACAGCTGAAGAAATTCTCCTGATGCAGGAGGCAGCCACACTGGTGAGCCGCACGCTTGGCGAAGTCGCCAAGTGGGTGGCTCCCGGCGTGACTACCGCCCGCCTCGACACCATTGCTCGCGAATTTATTCAAGACAATGGCGGACGCCCGGCATGTTTGGGCTACGGCGGCTTTCCTGCCACCTTGTGTATTGAGGTTAATGACACTGTGGTCCACGGATTCCCTTCGGATTACGCACTGCGCGACGGGGACATCCTTGGGATAGACACCGTTGTTGAACTCAATGGCTATCACGGAGACTCTGCCTACACGTTCGCTATCGGCAACGTGGAGGCCAAGACCCTTCAGCTCTTGCACGACACCAAGCATTCGCTTAGCCTCGGCATTGCCGAAGCCAAGGAAGGAGCCCGATTGGGCAATATTTCCAATGCTGTGCAATCATTCTGCGAACGTCGCGGCTACGGAGTGGTGCGCGAGATGTGCGGTCACGGAATAGGTCGGTCCATGCACGAGAGTCCCGAAGTGCCCAACTACGGACGCCGCGGCATCGGTCCGATTCTGAAGGCCGGCATGTGTATCTGCATCGAGCCAATGATTAATCTCGGCTCAAAAAATGTGGTAATCTCCAACGATGGTTGGACTTGCAAGACCAAGGATCACAAACCATCGGCTCACTATGAGCACACCATTGCCATCTTGCCCGGAGAAACTCGGGTGTTGACCACCTTTGACTACATACAAGAAGCCCTCGGCGACAGATTCATATAAATCATTCATCATAAATAACCATCCAACAGACCAAATGGCCAAACAAGCAGCAATTGAACTTGACGGAACCATAGTTGAGGCTCTCAGCAACGCCATGTTTCGCGTAGAACTCGAGAGCGGACACGAAATTATTGCTCACATTTCCGGAAAAATGCGCATGCATTACATAAAAATTCTTCCGGGCGACAAAGTGAGAGTGGAAATGAGCCCTTATGACCTCACGAAGGGTCGTATTGCTTTCCGCTACAAATAATGCAACCGTCTTATAATCAATGAACTAACATATTTAACGATTTAATAAACCCACAGCAATGAAAGTTAAAGCATCCGTTAAGAAACGCAATGCCGACAGCAAGATTGTGCGTCGCAAAGGCCGTCTCTACGTTATCAACAAAAAAAATCCCAAGTACAAACTTCGTCAGGGTTAAAAAATTTTTCGTACCTTTGCAAAAATTTTCTGATTAACATAAAACTCTATGGCAGTAAGAATCGTGGGAGTTGACCTCCCCCAAAACAAAAGAGGTGAAATATCCTTGACCTACATCTACGGTATCGGCCGTAGCTCTGCAAAGTCCATCCTCGAAAAGGCAGGAGTGGACTGCGACATCAAAGTACAAGATTGGACCGACGACCAAGCAGCCAAGGTTCGTGAAGTGATCCAAAGCGAATACAAAGTGGAAGGTGACCTCCGCTCTGAAATTCAGCTCAACATTAAGCGACTGATGGATATTGGTTGCTATCGCGGCATTCGCCATCGTATCGGCCTCCCCGTCCGCGGACAGAGCACCAAGAACAATGCACGTACTCGCAAGGGTCGTAAGAAGACCGTTGCTAACAAGAAAAAAGCTACTAAGTAAATAAAGTAATCCATATGGCAAAGAAAGCAGTCGCAGCTAAAAAGCGCAACGTGAAAGTTGGTGCAGAAGGCCAACTCCACGTTCATAGCTCATTTAACAACGTTATCGTATGCCTCGCAAACGCTGAAGGTCAGGTAATATCTTGGTCTTCCGCCGGCAAGATGGGCTTCCGTGGTTCAAAGAAGAACACCCCCTACGCTGCTCAGATGGCAGCACAGGATTGCGCCAAGATCGCGTATGATCTGGGCCTTCGCAAAGTTAAAGCTTACGTTAAGGGTCCCGGCAATGGTCGTGAATCCGCTATTCGTACCGTTCACGGTGCAGGCATTGAAGTAACAGAAATTCTCGACGTTACTCCGCTGCCCCACAACGGTTGCCGTCCTCCCAAGCGTCGTCGCGTATAATGCGTCAGTGCGCTTAGGAAATCCAACCCTTTCTTAAAGATTCTCGGAGGAGAATTGCATCAACGAGTCATTAGGCTCGGAGATAGGAAAAACAGACACCAACAACTGCCCAAAGAGGGCCACCAGGTTGCGCGAATTAAATATTATGACCATTATCAGATGATAACCACACTTTCCCTCTCAATGGTCGCGGCTGTCACGCTTCCTACCGGCTCCCACCGCTCCTTGGCAACAAGCCAAAGGCATCGCGGCGACGTTTTTACCTCTCCGGTCTATTCTCGCAGCCTTTCAACTCCGGAATCGCATAAATATCAATAAATTTAACTTTACTTCAAAAACAACCCAAATGGCAAGATATACAGGTCCTAAGACCAAAATCGCCCGCAAATTCGGTGAACCTATCTATGGTCCCGACAAAGTGCTTGAAAGAAGAAACTTCCCTCCGGGTCAGCACGGCCAAAATCGTCGTCGCAAAACTTCTGAATACGGCACTCAGCTTCGTGAAAAGCAAAAAGCTAAATATACTTACGGCGTGCTCGAACGTCAGTTCCGCAATCTCTTCGCAAAGGCAGAACGCACCAAAGGCATTACCGGTGAAGTACTTCTCCAACTCCTCGAATGCCGTCTTGATAACGTTGTTTATCGTCTTGGCATCGCTCCCACTCGTGCTGCTGCACGTCAGCTCGTTCTTCACCGTCACATCGTAGTGAACGGCGCCGTTGTCAACATTCCCTCTTACCATGTTGAACCCGGCACAGTAATCGGTGTGCGCGAACGCAGCAAGTCGCTCGAAGTTATCGTTGACAACCTCGCAGGATTCAACCACGCCAAATATCCCTGGATTGAATGGGACGAAGCAAGCAAGAGCGGCAAGTTCCTTCACATCCCTGCACGCGAAGACATTCCCGAAAACATTAAAGAACAGCTCATCGTCGAGCTCTATTCTAAGTAATCCTATAACCAAGTAATAAGCCCATGGCTATCTTATCATTTCAAAAACCCGACAAAGTTGTCATGCTCGAAGCCGACAACACATTCGGCAAGTTCGAGTTCAAGCCATTGGAGCCCGGCTATGGAATTACTATCGGCAACGCCCTGCGTCGCATTCTGCTCTCTTCGCTCGAAGGCTATGCAATCTCTTCGATTCGCATCAATGGAGTGAAGCATGAGTTCGATACTATTCCCGGAGTTAAGGAAGACGTTACAAACATCATTCTTAACCTGAAGAAAGTAGACCTCAAGCAGATTGTTGAAGACACCGACGAAGAAAAGGCTTCCATCACCGTTTCCGGTCAGGAAGTGCTCACCGCCGGTCAGCTTGGCAAAGCTCTCAACGGCTTCATAGTGCTCAACCCTGATTTGGTTATTTGCCAACTCGATCCCTCCGCCTCATTCACTTTGGACTTCACCATTAATAAGGGTCGCGGATGGACTCCCGCTGACGAACAGGTTATTTCGCAAGAAGACGTGACCATCATCGCCATCGACTCCATCTACACTCCCATTAAGAACGTGAAGTACACAGTGGAGAACTTCCGCGTAGACCAAAAGACCGACTACGAGAAACTCATCATTGAAATCTCTACCAACGGTTCAATCCTTCCTCAAGTAGCCCTCAAAGAGGCTGCCAAGATCCTGATTCAGCACTTCATGCTTTTCAGCGACGAGCGCATCACTCTTGAAGCCCCGGAAGAAACCGAAAATGAAGAGTTCGATGAAGAAGTGCTCAAGATGCGTCAACTCCTGAAGTCAAAACTCGTTGACATGGAGCTCAGCGTCCGCGCGCTCAATTGCCTCAAGTCTGCTGAAGTAGAAACCCTCGGTGACCTCGTTAAGTACAATAAGAACGACTTGTTGAAGTTCCGTAACTTCGGTAAGAAGTCGCTCACCGAACTTGACCAACTTTTGGTTAACCTGAACCTCTCTTTCGGCATGGACATTGCCAAGTATAAATTAGATAAAGAGTAAATCCCAAGATGAGACACAATAAAAAATTCAACCATCTCGGCCGTAAAAAAGGACATCGCGATGCCCTTCTGGCTAACATGACCATCTCGCTCATCATGCACAAGCGCATCACCACAACTTTGGCAAAGGCCAAAGCCCTGCGCATGTATGCCGAGCCCCTGATTAACCGCGCTAAGGAAGACACTATGGCTAATCGTCGCCTCGTCTTCTCTTATCTGCAAAACAAGTATGCCGTAAGCGAACTCTTCCGCAACATCGCTGAGAAGATTGCTGACCGTCCCGGTGGCTACACTCGCATCCTTAAGACCGGTAACCGTCTCGGCGACAACGCTGAAATGTGTTTCATCGAACTCGTTGACTACAACGAAGCTCTTTTGGAAGCTAAGAAGAATGAAGGTGCGAAGAAATCACGCACTCGTCGCTCTCGCAAAAAGAGCGCAACTGCAGCAGCCGAAGCTGCTCCCGTTGCTGCTCCCGCAGCTGAAGAAACTGCAGCCGAGGAAGCTCCCGCAGCAGAATAATCTGCAACCATTCTTGAAATTACATACCGAAGGACTGCCCGGAATGAGCGGTCCTTTGGTTTTACAGAACAATTAGTTAATTCCCGAGCATTGATAAAACACAGATGCTTGGTG
The DNA here is from genome assembly GCA_015061005.1 of Bacteroidales bacterium. Classification (GTDB taxonomy): domain Bacteria; phylum Bacteroidota; class Bacteroidia; order Bacteroidales; family Muribaculaceae; genus UBA3263. Next base: position 76,593 of record SUXJ01000006.1, on the reverse strand, counting down.
AATATATAAGAAAACGAAAGATAATGAAACACATGTATCGCAAGAATTACTATCGACGTCCCGGAGGCAAGCGCAAGCAGATCATTGTTGCCGTTGTGGGTGCTGTGCTGCTCGCTGCAGTGATTTTTATGGTGATGAAACGGTGTGGGAACGCCATGCACTCAACTCAGCCCGAGAATGCGATTGCGGCGACCGACACGGTGGCAGTTTGCGATACTGTCTATAAGTACGGGCTGCCAATAAATCGATTCCATGTGGCCAACGACACTGTTCAGCCTCGTCAGACTCTTGCAGAAATACTGATGGGCTATGGGCTCTCGCCGCAGAAGGTATATGCTCTCACACAGTGTCCGGACTCGGTCTTCGATGTTCGGAAGGTGCAAGCCGGTCAGCCTATAGCCTTGCTGAGCGACAACGACAGCACTGCGACTCCGCGCTATTTCGTGTATGAAATCAGCGCAAAGGAATATGCCGTTTTTGACTTGGTCAACGACAGTGTGACTCGCGGTCAACGTCCGTCGTCATGGCAGCAGCGCACTTGTAAGGGCGTTGTTGAGTCATCGCTTTGGAACGCTATGGTGGCTAACGATGCTTCTCCCCAATTGGCTGTGACGCTCTCCCATATTTTCGGGTGGACAATTGACTTCTTCAGTATTCAAGAAGGAGATGAGTTCCGGTTGATTTATGAGCAAGAATATGTTGAGGACACCGCGCTTGGCAATTTCAAGGTTTTGGCAGCATCGTTTTGTGCGTCAGACAGCACGTATTACGCCATACCATTCGTTCAAGACGATGAGGAACTCTATTATAACGAGCACGGCAACAGTTTGGAAGGCGCATTCTTGAAAGCTCCTTTGGATTTTTATCGCATATCGTCGCGCTTCAGCAATAGTCGTTATCACCCGGTGTTGAAACGTTATCGCTCTCATCACGGTGTGGACTATGCTGCCCCGACCGGTACTCCGGTCTATGCTATCGGTAGCGGAAAAGTCATTGCCAAGGGTTATCAAGCCAATGGTGGCGGAAACTACGTGAAGATACGCCATAACAGCACCTACACCACTACTTATATGCACCTGTCGCGATTTGCCAAGGGATTGCAAGTAGGCGACCAAGTGGCTCAAAAGGAAGTAATCGGTTATGTCGGCTCCACGGGGCTGTCGACCGGACCGCATCTTGATTTCAGGGTGTATGAAAATGGCAAGCCCGTTAATCCGCTAACCATCAAGTCTCAACCGAAAAAACCTATCGGCGAAGCCAATCGGGAGGCTTTTCAGTCAGTGTGCGACTCCTTGATGCGACGGTTGGAAGCCTTATAGGATTTGTTGCGTTTCATGGTGTAACGACTTTGTAACGCGTAAACGGTTGAATATCAGTTGCTTACCCCCCCCTATAAATTCGTGGAAAAATCTACGACGTTATGTGCGAATAATTTTTAATTTTGCAGTGAAAAAAACGGCATTGATTGTGTCACATTCCCGCAGTTCGATGCGTCTATAAACTGTTAGTAAACATTATCACATAACTCATTATGCGCAAAATTATCGCCCTCGTAATTCTCCTCGGTGTCTCTCTCTCGGCATCTGCCAAGTTGACTCAATTCCTGCTTCGTGGCTATGCCCGTCAGCAAGATTACTCCAAAACCGAGTGGCAACGTCAGATGGTTGACAGCATTTATCTGTCGATTGTCCGCAACGACACTGTTGCCGTTTCGTTCAAGATGCTTGAGGGCGATGATGAACTGAAATTCAGCCCGACGGGTGCGTTCCGAATGTTGGTCAGCGGTGGGGTGGGCGACTACACTCTCTTCATTAACCGTGAAGGTTACGAACCCTTGCGCTATGACTTCAAAGTGGCGTCGGAAGGTCAAGACGTGGTGTATCTCCGAGATATATACATGGAGAAGAAGCGCGAAACGAGACTTAAAGAGGTGGAAATAGTGGGCACAGCCATCAAGATGGTGATGAAGGGAGACACCATTGTCTATGACTCCGCGGCGTTCAATCTTCCCGAAGGTTCCACCTTAGATGCTCTGGTGAGCCAGCTGCCCGGTGCAAAACTTGAATCCGACGGCTCCATTACTGTCAACGGGCGCAAAGTTTCATCACTGCTGCTCGACGGCAACGACTTTTTTCAAGGCGATCCCGAAATTGCATTGAAAAACTTGCCCTCCTATGTGATTGATAAAATCAAGGTGTATGACAAAGCTGCCAAAGACGATTATCTCACTCATGAGTCACACACCATTGATGATGATCCCACCGACGATAATCTCGTCATGGACGTCATTGTCAAGAAAGAGTTTTCGATGGCCACTATCTTTAACGTGGAAGGAGGCTATGGCCCCGGCATTCATAAGGGCGGCGATAAAAAACTTGATCATCGCTATATCGGCAGGGCTTTCCTCATAGGGTTCGGTAAAAACTATCGTTTCAGTGCTTTCGGCAATGTGAACAACATCAAAAACACCTCGCGAGCCACTTCATACAACAAAGATTGGGGCAGCGGCGGCTGGAACAACTCCGGCGAGATGGACCTTGCGATGGGCGGCTTCGACGTGTTCTATAAACCATCGCAAAAGCTCGAATTGCAAGCTGATATGCACTATTCTCGCGAGGACATCTCCACGCAGCAAATCGTCGGCAAGACTCTCTTCTACGATTCCGGAGATATGTATCAGCGTAACCGGATGGAAACAACCGAGCAGCGCAATCATCTTATTGCAAATGCACAGATTGACTATCGTGGTGATAACTTGAGAATCTGGTTCAGACCTATGGTGGATTGGATGCGCAACCCCGTCACCACTTATGCCTATCAAGCCATGTTTGACCGCAATCCTGTTGAGGAATATCGCGGTGCGGCGCTTGATACGCTTTTTAATCTGTTTGGCAGAGCGGCTCAGCCGTCGGTCAATCTGAAAAATTCGCTGACGTCGACCGGTTATAGTGCAAATAATAGCCACATAGACCGACTTCAGCTTAAAGGAGCGCTGAATGTAACGTATGCACCCAAATCGCTTCGCGGCAATTTCTTCCTCGACGGCAATGTTACCGACGATACCTCTAATACTCCCTCCGGCTCATATGCGTTTCAAACCCTTGCAGACCCGGCTGTCGAGCCGGTGCGTATCGGGCAATGGACTGAGTCGGAGCGACGCTCTACGGAAGTAAATGCCGCCTTGGGTTATGATTGGGAAAAGCGATTTATGAACGATAAGTTGGCACATCGCGTGAAGATTTCGCCCGGATTGCAATACGAACTCGACCGTTCGTTTGATGATCAGATGCTGCGCCGCGAGGCTCTTTGGCAAGGTTTCAATCCGGAAGAAAGACCGCTCCCGTCGATGACTGCTCCGGAGAATATGCCGATTTCATCAATCAATGCAGAGAATACGCTCAATGTGCTCTCGCTCGATAATAACATTTCTGTCGGTGCAAGCGCTACGTACAACACCGAAGTGCTTGCCCCCGGCGACTCAGCATTTAACGCCACATATTACGTGAGTGTAGGATATAGGCACACTGAAGCCTTCCGTCATTTCTCTTATGATTTGCCATATCTCGCCTCAGATGCCGGTGTCAATCACTTCTCTATGAATCGAAATGATGCCCAAAAATATCTGTATGCATCATTCCAATTAAGATCAAATAATAAGGTGCGGACTTTGTCGATGCGCATGAATTATATAATATCAACGGCGCTTGTCTCCATGCAAACCTTGTCGCCCCTTGCCAGTTCCTCCAATCCGCTGGATATTTATCTTCCTCCGATTCCCGGTGCTGAGTTTCGAGAGCCTGAGATTAAGAGCGTTAGATTTTATCTGTATCATTATGGTCATACAAGTCAGGCGTATAATAATTTTAGTTTAGTATATGAGAAAACCGACAATGCGCTGGCGCAATCTGCGGTCTATAACCCCACAACCGGGGTGACCACACGTACTGCTGTCAACGTTGACGGCAACTGGTTGATTTATGCAGATTACTACGGCAACTTTCCCTTCGGGCAAGATAAGCGTTGGAATGTGAACGTTTGGGGCTATGCGAAACATCAAAACAGCGTGGACTACGTTTCAGTGCTTTCGGCTCCGGTGAAGAGTTTGGTCCGCACTGAGAACTTGCAGGGTAGGGTGAACCTGTCATATAGCTTGACCAACGGCACTCGTTTTTATCTCGGCATAGGCTCGGCATGGCAGTATGCCACTTCTCCGCGCGAAGGCTTCTCGACGATCTCTGCCACCGAAACGGATTGCAAACTCGGTGTGCGCTTTTTCCTCCCGTGGCAAATTGAGGGCGAAACGGAAATGTCGGCGCGCTTCCGCCGAGGCTACGCAGACTCATCGATGAACACCACCGAATGGATCTGGAACGCTTCGGTGCAGAAATCTATTCTCAAAGGCGCACTGACGTTTAAACTCTCTGCGGTCGATTTGCTCGGTCAGCTCACCTCCGTCAGCTACTCCATCAATGCTCAAGGGCGCACCGAAACGTGGGTGAACTCTCTGCCGCGCTATGCCATGTTCACCGTTTCCTATCGCTTCTCCTTCACCCCCAAAGCCCTGAAATAAAATTTCCCCGAAAAAGTTTTTTCGGCAAAGTATTGCAATATAAAATTTTTTGTTGTAACTTTGCAGTCGCAAAAGCCCCGAAAAGGCTTGACATAGATGGTGAGCATAGCTCAGTTGGTTAGAGCGTCGGATTGTGGTTCCGAAGGTCGTGGGTTCGAAACCCACTGTTCACCCCATCAAATCATTACTCGCCGGAGGCCGCAAACAGGTTTCCGGTTTTTTGTTAAAGCAACCTATGGAGTTCACTCTGCAAGCAACCGCCCCTGCATCTGCGGCACGTGCCGGGGTTATACATACCGACCACGGCGACATACAGACCCCGATTTTCATGCCCGTGGGCACTGTCGGAGCCATCAAAGCCGTACACATGTCGGAGATGCGCGAGCAAGTCAAGGCGCAAATCATTTTGGGCAACACATATCATCTGTATTTGCGTCCGGGCTTGGATACTCTCAGTGCTGCCGGCGGACTTCATAAGTTTAACGGCTGGGATCGCCCCATCTTGACCGATAGCGGCGGTTTTCAGGTGTTTTCCCTTGCCGAAAATCGCAAACTCACCGAGGAGGGCGCGCATTTTCGTTCACACATCGACGGCTCGCGCCATTTGTTTACTCCCGAAAAGGTGGTTGACATTCAGCGCGTCATCGGCTCGGATATAATGATGGCACTTGATGAATGTCCGCCGGGTGACAGTGACTACCGCTATGCCTCAAAAAGCTTGGATCTGACCATGCGTTGGCTGCGGCGAGGTTGGAAACACTTTCAGGAAACCGAATGCCCGTATGGTCATAAGCAGACGTTTTTCCCCATTGTGCAAGGTTGCACCTTCCCCGAGTTGCGTCGTCGTGCCGCCATGGAAGTGGCGGAATTGGGCGCGGAGGGCAATGCCATAGGCGGACTTGCCGTAGGTGAACCCACCGAAAAGATGTATGAAATGATTGAAGTGGTCAACGAGATTTTGCCGACCGACCGTCCGCGTTACCTCATGGGAGTGGGAACTCCGGCAAACATTCTTGAAGCCATTGATCGCGGAGTCGATATGATGGACTGCGTGATGCCAACTCGAAACGGCAGAAACGGAATGCTTTTCACCGACCACGGCATTATGAACATGCGCAATGCAAAGTGGGCCAACGACTTCTCGCCGATTCAAGAAGACGGTGCGGCGGAAGTGGACCGAATGTATTCCAAAGCCTATCTGCGTCATCTGTTTATTGCGCAAGAGATTCTTGCCATGCAAATTGCGTCGATTCATAACCTTGCGTTTTATTTGAGCCTTGTGCGCCAAGCTCGCGAGCATATCCTTGCCGGCGACTTCGCCTCATGGAAGGCTCGCAAAGTGGAAGAAATAACTCGCCGTCTCTAAGTCGTACGTTAGATGCTGAAACTCCTCGACCGCTACATAATACGCAAGTTCATAGGCACTTATTGCTTCTCGTTGGCACTTATTTTGGCCATTACGGTGATGTTTGACATCAACGAGAAGATTGATGCCTTTCAGAAGGCGCCGCTTGAAGAAACGATATTTGACTATTTCGTTAACTTCCTGCCTTATTTTGCAATGCAGTTCAGCCCGCTGTTCGTGTTTATCTCCGTGATATTTTTCACTTCGAAATTGGCGGGCAACTCCGAGATTATAGCCATGCTGTCGTCGGGGGTGAGTTTCAGGAGGTTGCTGCGTCCTTACATGATTTCAGCAGCAATGATAGCTGCTCTGACGTGGGTGCTTAGTGCCTATGTCATACCTCCGGCAAATGCCAAACGCATTGATTTCACGAATACTTACGTCAAGGATAAGCGCGTGAGCGTGATTTCCAACGTGCAAATGAAGATCGGAGCCAATCAAGTGGTGTTTCTCGGAGATTTTAACTCCACTAACAATCGAGGCTCAAGGTTCAGTCTTGACACGTTTGACGGTCAGCGTCTTAAATCACGCCTGACAGCCGGTATTGCCAGCTGGCACGGCGGATATTCATGGCGATTGCGTAATTTTACCGAGCGTAAATTCGGCGATGACAGAGAAACCGTTCGCACGGGCTTCGAACTTGATTCTATCATTGTCTTGCAGCCGCAAGACATCATTATATCGCGTCAGGACCAAGAAAAAATGACATCGCCGGAGTTGGCAGATTATATTGCTCGTCAAAAAGAACGCGGAGTTGCCAATATAAAGCAATTTGAAATAGAATATCACCGTCGATATGCAGCATGCGCGGCAGCCTTCATTTTGACACTGATAGGAGTGTGCTTGTCGTCAAAGAAAGTGAAAGGCGGAATGGGACTCCACATAGGCATCGGCTTGGTGCTGAGTTTCGCCTATATATTGTTTATGGGAGTGACGCAGTCGTTTGCCATTAGCGGACTGACGTCGTCGGCCGTGGCAATGTGGATACCCAACATCGTGTTTTCAATCATTGCGATAGTGTTGTATATCCGCGCAAACAGATAGAAAGACATGGCCGAATATCTTACCATAGCCTCACCGGCGTCAGCCAAGTTCACGGAGAAGATGAGCCGATTTCTCGGTTTTGCTTATCCGGCAGATACCGTTGAAGAAGCAAAGGCCCTCATGGCAGAGCTTCAGCGAGAATATTGCGATGCGCGCCATGTTTGTTGGGCTTGGGTTATAGGAGTGGATAATCCTGAAACATATTCAACCGACAACGGCGAACCCTCCGGCACAGCCGGGCGGCCTATTCTCGGTCAAATCAATTCGCGCGGGTTGCGAAACGTGGTGGTCGGAGTGGTGCGCTATTTCGGCGGTATCAAACTCGGCACTCCGGGACTGATTGCGGCATATAAACTTGCTGCTGCAATGGCTCTTGATGAAGCTCAAATCATTGAGCGCAAGGAAATGACGGAATTGGAAGTGGTGTTTACCTACGTGAACATGAACCACGTGATGCAAATCGTGAAGCAGTCGGCGGCAGAAATCAAGGAGCGTGAATTCGACAATACATGCCGTCTGCGCCTGTTGCTGCCGCTGTCCGATGTTACGGAACTTCAAACGCGACTAACCCCTTATGCCACAGTAAACGATGCTTGAATATGCCTTTTTTCGAAATGCCTTGCTCGCACTGCTGATTCTCAGCATAGGCGGCGGATTGCTCGGCAGTTATATCGTAACCCGCCGATTGGTAAGCATCTCCGGCGGGATTACGCATGCGTGTTTCGGCGGACTCGGTTTGGGCCATTTTCTTGGGTGGTCGCCCGTTGGAATGGCAATGGTGTTTGCCATAGGCTCTGCGCTGGGGGTGCAGTGGCTGAGTAATCGAGGGAGTGCACGCGAAGATTCCGCCATTGCAGTGGTTTGGGCTGCCGGTATGGCCATTGGTGTGACTTTTGTGTTTTTGACCCCCGGAGCCGTCCCCGAATTGAATGCGTTTTTGTTTGGCAACATCTTGATGGTAACCGCTTTTGATATCATGATGTTCGGAGCCTTTACGGTGTCGTTGGGGGTATTCTATATGCTGTGTTTCCGAAAAATCATGGCGAGTGCATTTGACCCGGATTTTATGACCGTTATCGGCGTGCGCTCGGCTCTTTACAATGGGGTTATGATGCTGTTTGTGGCAGTTGGCATCGTGTTGATGATTCGCTGTGTGGGCATTATGCTGCTCATGTCGTTGCTCACGCTTCCCACACTGACGGCAGAATTGTTCAGCAAGCGCATGCAGACTATTCTGCCTGTTGCCATTTTGCTCTCGGTTATTGGCAGCGTGGGCGGATTATTTACGGCAACGATTATCGATGTTCCCGTTTCCGCACTAATCGTTGCTTTTCAAGTGGCAATATATGGCTTAGCCTTTTTGTTCAGAAAGAAATAACATTTATAGATGATACTTGCGAAGGCGCAAATTTTTCGCTAACTTTGCACCTATCAAAGAATTTAAATATTCCAAATATGGCAAATGATATCCGCAAAATCAGCACTGCGCTGGTTTCCGTCTATCATAAAGATGGACTTGATGAAATCTTGGCTTTGTTAAACAAGGCCGGAGTAAAGTTTCTTAGCACCGGGGGCACTCGCTCGTTTATCGAGGAATTGGGCTATGAATGTGAAGCCGTTGAGGACCTTACCGGTTATCCCTCCATTCTCGGCGGCCGAGTAAAGACGCTTCACCCGAAAGTGTTCGGCGGCATTCTGAATCGTCGCGATAATGAATCAGACCGTGAGCAGATTGCAAAATATGAAATTCCTGAAATTGATTTGGTTATCGTTGACCTCTACCCGTTTGAGGCCACCGTTGCTTCCGGAGCAAGCGATGAGGATATAATTGAAAAAATCGATATAGGCGGTATTTCTTTGATTCGCGGAGCTGCAAAGAACTGGAAGGACGTGGTTATCGTTGCAAGCAAATCGCAGTATGCCCCCTTGCGCGATATTTTGGCGGCTCAAGGTGCAGAAACCACTGCGGCTCAGCGCCGTTGGTTCGCAAAGGAAGCGTTTGCGGTCAGCAGCCATTATGACAGCGCAATTTTCAACTATTTCGACGGTGCTGATGAACAGCCTTCGGCACTTCGTGTGTCGGTTGACGGCATCAAGCCCATGCGCTATGGCGAAAATCCTCATCAGCGCGGCTACTTCTTCGGCAACTTCGAAGAAATGTTCACTCAACTTCATGGTAAGGAAATCAGTTATAACAACTTGCTTGATATTGATGCTGCAGTGAGCCTCATTGCTGATTTTGATGACACTACATTTGCCGTGTTAAAACATAATAACGCATGCGGAGTGGCTACTCGCCCCACTGTTGCTGAAGCATGGCGTGATGCCCTTGCCGGTGACCCTGTAAGTGCATTTGGCGGTGTGCTTATCACAAATCGCGAAGTAACTGCCGAGGCTGCAAAAGAAATCAACAATATTTTCTTTGAGGTAATCATTGCTCCGGCCTATGAGGCAGAGGCTCTTGAAGTGCTCAAGCAGAAAAAAAATCGTATCATCTTGGTGCAGCACATGCAAAATCGCACCACTATGAGCTATCGTTCATGTTTGAACGGTGCGTTGGTTCAAGCTCGTGACCTTAAGGTGGAAACCGCTGAGGATATGACTGCAGCCACCAACACACCCATCGACCCCTCGCAGATAGATGACCTCTTGTTTGCAAACAAGATTGTGAAGCACTCTAAGAGTAACGCTATAGTGTTGGCTAAAAACGGTCAATTGTTGGCTTCCGGAGTGGGACAAACATCGCGCGTTGATGCCCTGAAGCAAGCCATTGCCAAGGCTCGGAGCTTCGAGTTTGATCTTAAAGGCGCAGTGATGGCATCTGACGCATTCTTCCCCTTTGCTGACTGCGTGGAAATCGCTCATCAGGCCGGTATCAATGCCGTTATACAGCCCGGTGGCTCTATTCGCGACCAAGAAACCATTGACTACTGCAATGCTAACGGCATAGCAATGGCAATGACCGGAATCCGCCATTTCAAGCACTAATTTCGCCTTCCACTAAAAATTACTAACCTATTAACACCTAAACCACCCTTGGGACTCTTTTCTCTAACAAAAGAAATTGCTATTGACCTCGGAACGGCCAATACCATCATATTGCATAACGACAAAATCGTTATTGCCGAGCCTTCGATTGTCGCTGTCGACAAAATGACACAAAAGCTTAAAGCAGTGGGTAAAGATGCCGCTATGATGCGCGGTAAGGAAAACCCGACAATCGAAACCATACGTCCGTTGCGTCAGGGCGTTATCGCTGACTTTAATGCTGCAGAACTGCTCATTCGCGGCCTCGTGAAAAAAAGCTCCGGTGCGCGCGGCTGGTTCTCGCCCTCGCTGCGTATGGTTGTGGGTATTCCAAGTGGCTCCACCGAAGTGCAGATTCGCGCGGTTCGTGACTCAAGCGAACACGCCGGCGGTCGAGATGTCTATATGATTTATGAGCCTATGGCTGCCGCTCTCGGTATCGGACTCGATGTTGAAGCGCCTACCGGCAACATGATTGTGGACATAGGCGGCGGCACTACCGAGATTGCCGTTATTTCGCTTGGCGGTATTGTTACCAATAAGTCTATTCAAATAGCCGGCGATGACCTTACGGAAGATATTATCGGCCACATGCGTCGCGCCCATAACCTTCGAGTTGGCGAACGCACTGCCGAGCAGATTAAAATCAACGTAGGCGCTGCGCTTACCGAATTGGAAAATCCGCCGGAAGATTACGTTGTGCGCGGTCCGAACCACGTAACAGCACTCCCGATGGAAGTGCCGGTAAGCTATCAGGAAATTGCACATTGCCTTGAGAAATCTCTCTCTAAAATAGAAGCGGCAGTGCTCAACGCATTGGAACAGACTCCCCCCGAATTGTATGCCGACATAGTGAAGAGCGGCATTTGGCTCTCAGGTGGAGGCGCGTTGATTCGCGGACTCGACAAGCGTTTGACTGACAAAATCGGCATTCAATTCCACGTGGCTGAAGACCCGCTCTTGGCAGTGGCTCGCGGCACAGCTGTTGCTCTTAAGAATTACGATAAGTTCTCTTTCCTGATTCGATAAGCGAAGCCGGCGCCGATGCGCTCCATATTTGATTTTTTTTCGCGCCACAGGGCGGTATTTGTTTTTCTGCTTTTGGCAGTGGTCAGTTGCATCCAGCTGTTTCGGGGCAATCCGTATCAGCAAGCGGTGTTTATGACCTCCGCCGGGAAGTTGACGTCGTCGGTCTATAAGGCTTCTGATGCCGTGACCGGATATTTCCATCTCCGCAGCGTGAATGAGGAACTCAATAGTCGCATAGCGGATTTGGAGCAGGAAAATTTGGCTCTGCGTGCAGGCCTGAGTCGGGCGAACGAACAGCTGTTCGGCTATGGTGACGTTCCCGTTCCGGCATTGGAATCATATCGCTTCATTGTTGGGCGAGTGATAAATAACTCCCTTGCCCGTCCTCGCAATTTTTTGACCATCAACCGAGGTTCGGCCGATGGTGTATGTGCAGACATGGGTGTGGTGGATCAGAATGGAGTTGTCGGGATTGTGAACGTTGTCGGAGAGCATGCCTCACGAGTTATTTCGGTTCTCAATGCAGATTTACGCTTGAGTTGTAAGCTCAAAGGCAGCGATGCGTTCGGCTCTTTATCGTGGGACGGGCGGTCGCCTCGCCATGCCATTCTTGAGGAACTTCCGCGACATGTTCCTTTTGAGGTCGGCGATACGATTGTGACGTCCGGTCATTCCGTAGTGTTCCCCGAGGGGATTCCGGTAGGTACGGTTGTTGAACGAATGAGCGATGCCGATGATAATTTTTACTCTCTTAAAATCCTTCTTGCGGCGGATTTTTCAACCTTGTCAACTATTCGCGTCATTGAAAATTACATGAAAGACGAAATTGAAGCCGTTGAAACCGGAGCATCTACTCAAAACAAGAAATAAAAATCGTTTAATAATTGGTTTTTTGGTGGAAAAGCCTTACCTTTGCACCACTCTAATTCATAAATTTCAAACACAGAAAAATGGCAAACAAACCTAATAACATGCCGGAAGCTGAGGCTCAGCAGGTAGAATTCCTCAGTCAGAAGACTCGTCAGAACATTGTCAAGGTATCAATCGGAGTGCTCGCTGTAGTAGCAGTGGTGTTGATTTATATCTTTGCGGTTCGTAATCCGGCAATCAACAGCGGCAACGAAGCAATCGGTGCGGTTGACATTCAAGCAATGAATCAAGAGGCCGACAGCATTCTGCTCCAAGGCTATGCAGATGTGGCTGAAAATCACGGTGGCGCAGCCGGCAATCGTGCCACATACATGGCTGCTGTATTGAGCTACAAGGCCGGTGACTACGAGAAGGCTCTCGGCTATATTGAAAACTACTCGGCCGACGATGTACTGATTGCTGCACTCGCATGCGGTATCAAGGGCGACTGCTTGGTAAACCTTGATCGTTATGAAGAAGCTGTTGATGCATTTTCCGAGGCAATCAGTGCTGCCGATGATAACGAACGCCTTGTTCCTTACTTCATGACCAAGAAGGCTGTTGTGCTTTCTGCACTTGGCAAGCACAATGAAGCGGCAGCCGTTTATGAGGAAATCATCGAAAAATATCCTACTCAGATGCCGTCGAACACCAATGCGCGCATGCTCCAAGAAAAGGGCCTCGCATCTTCCGCAGAATAATCGATACCCGAAAATATTTTAACGAGGCGACATCTTTCACGGGTGCCGCCTCTTATGTCTTTTAAAGCATGAAATACACGTATAACACTTCCGGGACTTGCTCTCGAACCATTAACATAGAAATTGAAAACGATAAGGTCGTTGACGTTAAGTTTGTTGGCGGTTGCAGCGGTAATCTTCAAGGAATCGGTGCGCTCGTTAAGGGGTTAACGCCTGAAGAAGTGATTGCTCGATTGGAAGGCATTCAATGTGGAATGAAGGGAACCTCATGTCCCGATCAACTTGCGCAAGCACTAAAAGAAATACGAAAATAATATGGAATTTTTTGATTTTATGAATCGCAGCGTGAGTAACTTCACTGCGGTCGATACGATAGCCGCAATGCTGCGTGCAGAGGGTTTTACCGAGTTGCGAGAAAGTCAAAGCCCTTGGAATCCGGCTCCCGGAGCGCGTCATTATGTCATAAAGAACAATTCGGCAATTTTCGCATTTATTGTAGGCAGCGACACTAATGCTCCGTTTCATATTATTGCGGCACACAGCGACTCTCCCGGCTTCCGATTGAAACCTAATCCGGAAATGGAAGTGGGTGCGTGCTCCTGTGGTGAAGGACTTTTGGTGAAATTGAATACCGAAGTTTACGGTGGGGCGATATGGAGCAGTTGGATGGATCGCCCATTGGGCCTTTGTGGCAGAGTCATTACAGCCTCGGACTCCAATCCGTTGGAGTTGACGAGCCGAATTGTGCGCCTCGATAGCCCGCGATTGATTATTCCGCGATTGGCCATACACTTTAATCGCGAGGTTAACAAGGGAGTTGCCATGTCGGCACAAAAGGATATGCAACCGGTTCTGGGATACATCAGCAAAACTCTCGGAGGGAAAGATGCCGTAAGGCGTCTGCTCGCAGACCACATTGGATGCACCTCGGAACAGATTATCGACTTCGATATTACGCTCTATGATATTCAAGGAGCCGAAGTGGTCGGTGCAGATGCAACATGGGTAAATTGCGGTCGTCTTGATGACTTGGCGATGGCATGGTGTGCAGTTCAAGCATTGCTGCAAGCCGGCAATAATTGTAAGGCAACGGCTGTGGCTGCAATTTTTGACAATGAAGAAACCGGCTCGGGAACGCGTCAGGGTGCGCACTCTCCGGTGTTGCGCAACATCATGCGTCGCATCTCCGCAACTAATTCCGATGAGGGATTTCTTGCACAATTGGCACGCTCTTTCTTCATCTCGGCCGACTGTGCGCATGCCGCTCATCCCAACTACTTAGAGAAGATGGATCCGGTGAATCGGCCGGTTTTGGGCGGCGGTCCCGTGGTGAAAGTCAATGCCAACTGCAAGTATATGACCGATGCACGTTCGGCGGCATACTTCAAGCAATTGTGTAAACTCGAGGGAGTGCCCTGCCAAGAATTCGTGAACCACAGTGACTCGCCCGGCGGCTCAACCTTAGGCAATATTCTCACTTCAACGCTCGATATAGACGGCGTTGATATGGGGATAGGATTGTGGGCCATGCACTCGGCTCGCGAGACAGCCTCTTTGACCGATATAGATTCAACAATCAAAGTTTTCAGTCGTTTCTATCAGTCTTGAATATGCTTTCATTCGGCTTTAAAGACGTAATTGACGTTCTGCTTGTAGCCATCCTGCTTTTTTGGATCTACAAGCTCATGAAGCAGTCGGGCACAAAAAATATTTTTATCGGAGTGCTTGCCTTTATCGGGGTGTGGCTTTTGACAAGCGAAATTATCGGTATGCGCCTGATCGGCTCCTTGCTTGATAAGTTTATGAGCATAGGCTTATTGGTATTGGTGATAATTTTTCAGGAGCAAATTCGCCGTTTTCTCGATGAATTAGGTTCCAATAAACGATGGAAAGGTATAAGCAAGTTCTTTCGTCGGAAGCTTGAAAACCGCGATGAGCAAGCGCTTGAAATGGAGCGCGCTCATCGGTGGATTATGCCTATTGTATATGCGTGCATGAGTTTGTCGCGTTCTCGTACAGGTGCGCTCATTGTGATTGAACGCGGAATGTCGCTTAATGCCTACGAAAAGACGGGCGATGTTATCGATGCTGCAATCAATTCCCGTTTGATAGAAAATATATTTTTCAAAAACTCACCCTTGCATGACGGCGCAATGATTATAGCGCATGATCGAATAACGGCAGCAGGATGCATTCTTCCGGTGAGTCATGATGCATCAATTCCGCGCTCACTTGGCTTGCGCCATCGCTCCGCGTTGGGAGTGGCACAGGCCACAGATGCCGTGGCGATTATTGTCAGCGAAGAAACCGGCGGAATATCAATTGCCTCGAAAGGCGAACTTATTACCCACATTTCCTCAACAGAACTTGAAAGCCGACTCACTCAACTGACAGTGGAATGACCGAGGAGTATCTGAATGACTTGAATGACGCACAGCGTGCCGCCGTGACTTATTCCGAGGGCCCGCAGCTGGTTATTGCCGGTGCCGGCTCCGGAAAGACGCGAGTGTTGACGTATAAAATACTGCATTTGCTTCATTGCGGTTTTGAGCCGTGGAGGATAATGGCATTGACCTTTACGAATAAGGCCGCCAACGAGATGCGCTCGCGCATAGAACGGATGGTAGGGACAAAAATGTCGTCGCGTCTGTGGATGGGTACCTTCCACTCCATATTCCGACGCATATTGAGCACTCATGCCGACCGGCTCGGTTTCAAACCCGGCTTTTCCATTTATGACACAGCAGATTCAAAGGCCTTGGTTAAGACTATCATCAAGGAGATGGACCTTGACGATAAGATTTATAAGCCATCGGTGGTCCTCGGTGCTATTTCCGGGGCAAAAAATGCGTTGGTATCGCCTGCGCAATATAAAAACAGCAGGGACATTTTAGATGCCGACAAACGCGCTCGCCGCCCACAGATTTATGCCATCTACGAAACCTATTGCCGCCGTTGTTTCGTGGCGAACGCCATGGATTTCGATGATTTGCTCTACTTTACCAATGTGCTCTTCAGGGACAATCCCGATATATTACACCATTATCAGGAGTTTTTTCAGTATGTGCTCGTTGATGAGTATCAAGACACTAACTTTGCGCAACATCTGATTGTTACGATGCTGACGCGTCAGAGCGGAAATCTGTGTGTGGTCGGCGATGATGCACAAAGCATTTACAGCTTCCGCGGTGCGAATATTGATAATATTTTGACATTGCGTCAGAGTTACCCCACGCTGCGCACTTTTAAACTCGAACAGAACTATCGTTCCACTCAAACCATAACCAATGCCGCCAATTCGCTCATTGCCAAGAATACGGAGCAGATTCAGAAAACCGTGTTCTCCAACAATGAAGTAGGGCGTCCGATAGAGCTGACTCGCTCATATAGCGACTATGAGGAGGGCTATCTTGTCGCAAACAGGATTGCAACCTTAAGAGCCGAGAGGCATGACTCATTTGAGGACTATGCAATACTATATCGCACGAATGCGCAGAGTCGTGTTTTGGAAGAATCACTGCGGAAACGCAACATTCCATATAGGATATATGGCGGATTGTCGTTCTATCAGCGTCAGGAAGTAAAAGATGCGCTGGCATATTTCCGGTTGAGTCTCAATGTTGATGACGACGAGGCACTGCGCCGCATTATCAATACTCCTGCGCGAGGAATCGGGCAGACCACATTGCAGCGCTTGAGTCGCGCCGCCCTTGACGCCAACGTCAGTTTGTGGACGGTGCTTTGCAATCTTGATGACTATCCGACAGGCATAGCATCTGCCGCTGCCAAGAAACTTGATGCGTTCCGGCAGCTCATAGAGGGCTTTGTGGAACTGAATATGCAGGGGCGTTCCGCTTTTGAAGTGGCTGAGACTATCATTACACGAAGTGGCTTGATGGCACAGTACATGACAGATCATGCACCGGAAACCATTGCCCGGCGAGAAAACCTTGAAGAATTGGTTAGTGCAGTGCGTGAATTTATTGAGGAACGGCTCGAAGAAGGCTCAACGGCTATTGCTCTCGATGACTTCCTCGGCATGGCTTCATTGGCCACGGACCAAGACCGCAAGGACGATGATATGCAAGCCGAAGAGCGTGTAACATTGATGACGGTTCATGCTGCAAAGGGTTTGGAATTCAGCAGTGTGTTCGTGGTCGGAGTGGAAGAAGATTTGTTTCCGTCGGCCATGGCTGCCGGGTCGCAGCGAGAAATAGAAGAGGAACGCCGATTGCTTTACGTGGCAATTACTCGTGCCAAGCAATTTTGTATGCTCAGTTATGCCTCGACTCGTTTCCGCAACGGGCAGACCGTGATGCCGCGTCCAAGTCGATTTTTGCGCGATATTGACTCGCAATATATGCGTTCATCCATAGGCGACTTGCAGCCCGAAGTGCCTGTGCGACCGACGTTTCGCCCCATGTCGGCATTCAAACCGTATGCCGCACCGAGTCAGAGTGCGGCGGTGTCGAACCGAGTTGAGCCGGACATTGCCGTTAGCGAAGGAATGCGCATCGAACACATGAAGTTCGGGCGCGGCACAATCATTGAAGTCGACAAGTCGATGTCAGACACTCGCATCGTTGTTGACTTCGAGAATGCCGGGACCAAAACCCTTTTGCTGAAGTTTGCCAAATTTACTATCGTAGGCTAACCGCCGTTTTTTTTGATAGATGGAGAGATAACATTGCTGTAATTTCTGTATTTTCTGTTGAAAATCAAGTGGTGTTGGGGCGGTAAGCAATAATTTGGGCAAAGATTTCGTTGAATAAGAGTGAAGAAATGGATTTGTATACTGCTCGTTATGGTGGTAGGCAGCATGTCGGTGAGTGCTAAAAAACTTAACGACAAGTTGCTTAATCGTCCGTATGCCGACTTAAAGGCTTGGCATTTAGGCTTTAGCGTCGGTCTTCACATGCAGGATTTGCAGTTCACAAATAACGGCGTTGTTTCTGACGGCGGCGAGGCATGGTTTGCCGAACAGCCTGATTTCAGCCCCGGATTTTGCGTGAATGCAATGATAGATTTTCGCTTGTCGACCCATTTTAACGTGCGTCTTGCTCCGGGCATTTGGTTTGGTAACAAAGTGGTTAACTTTGTAGATGCCAATTCAGGTGCAAAAGAACGTCAAAATATTAAGTCAACACTGTTGGTGCTACCTATTGACCTCAAAATTTCGGCTCTGAGATACAGGAACTTGCGACCATATCTTACGCTGGGAGTAATGCCAACATTTGATGTGGGCAAACGCAGAGCATCGGAATTGCTTCACCTCAAAAAATTTGATACCTTTCTGACGGTCGGGTTGGGGCTTGACACGTATTTCCCTTACTTCAAATTTATTCCGGAAGTGAAATTCTGTTTTGGTTTGGCCGATGTGTTGAACCATAAGCGTCCTGATCTTGACGACGATCCGTCAACGATGAAATACACAAATTCTCTGGACCGAATTTCATCCAAAATGATAGTTCTGACATTCTATTTTGAATAGCACACGGCGACATATCAGCAATAGATTTCGGTCATTCAAGGTCGGAGTAATGCTCATTGTGGCATTTTTAACCGCATTTGGAGCTAAAGCGCAAACCGATGCCAATCTGACGCAATATTTTCAGTCGCCGACGTTGCTGAATCCGGCTGCTGCCGGCGCAACGGACTTGCTGCGCATCAGAGTTGGTTCGCGTTTGCAATGGCTTGGCATGGAGGGTGCTCCTGTTAATTTTATGGCCACAGGCGACATCCCGTTTCAGCTTATCGGCAGACGTTGGGGTGGAGGCGTGATGATGCAGCAAGAATCCTACGGCCTGTATAGCACTACTAATCTTGCCGTTCAACTTTCTGCTCGCCAAAAGATAGGCAAAGGCTACCTTACTATAGGTTTTCAAGGAGCATATCTCACCCAAGTGTTCAAAGGGTCCGAGGCTTTTATCCCCGATGACGATGACTATCATGAAAGCACAGACGAGGCGATACCAAATTTTGACGTCAGTGGCAATCATTTCGACATGTCGGTGGGTGTTGGGTATACGCATAAGTGGTTTGAAGTGGGGTTGAGTTGTACGCATCTGCTTTCTCCGACCATTAAGATGCAGAGAGAAGGCAGCCAAGGTAATGGGTCAAGCGATGAGCAAAACTTTGAGTTTACGTTCCCTCGAAACATTTATTTCACCGCTCAAAGCAATATTCCGATAAAAAATACGTTATTTGAAGTGTTGCCTTCCGTTATGGTTCGTACTGATTTAAAGCGCGTACAAGCCGATATAACAGCTCGCCTTCGATGGAAAAAGTTCCTGACCGCCGGAGTCGGCTATCGGACCAACGATGCCGTTTCAGTGCTTATAGAAGCAGAATTGAAGGGCTTTACGCTGGGCTATAGTTATGACTATTCCACATCGCCTATTATGAGGGTGAGCTCCGGCAGTCATGAAGTATGGGTCGGCTACAGCCTGAAATTGAACTTCAGTGAAAAGAATCGAAATAAGCACAAAAGCATTCGAATCATGTGAGAAGAAACATCTCAATGAAATAAAACAGACAATAGAAAACACAGCGATATAAGAATGAAACATCTAACCTCATTGATTATTGCAGCAGTAACCGCCGGCGCAGCTCTTTGCTCATGTGCGGGTACTACTTCCGGCCGTTTTGGCGGCGAAGTTACCGGAGTGGGCTCTTCGTCATGGAGCGAACCGACGCCTTACGGCATGGTGCTCGTGGATCGCGGTGCCATACAAAGTGGCGTCAGCAAGCCTGACTCATTGCGCGGTATCAAGGCGGACTCACGAGGTATTTCCGTTGAGTCCTTTTGGATGGACGACACCGAAATTACCAATGCAAAGTATAAACAGTTTGTTCACTGGGTGCGTGACTCGATTATTCGTGAACGCTTGGCGGATCCTGCTTTTGGCGGAAACGAAGAGTTTCGTATTGAAGAAGACAAGGACGGTAACCCCATCGGGCCTTTCTTGAACTGGTCAAAACCCATTCCTTGGCGCAATCCGAATGAAGATGAGTTGCGCGCCATTGAGAGTGTGTATCGCACAAATCCGATTACCGGGGTGCGTGAACTTGATGACCGCCAACTGAATTATCGCTATGAAACGTTTAACCACACTGAAGCGGCAAAGCGTCGTAACAGACTCGATCCGACTCGCCGAGAGTATAATACCGACATTGCGGTAAGCACCGAACTTCCCATCATCAGCAAGGATACTGCTTATGTTAATGATGAGGGCGAAATCGTTCGTCAAACAATCACCCGTGCACTTACCGGCGACTATGATTTCTTGAACACGTATATCGTGAATGTATATCCCGACACCACGGCATGGATTAACGATTTTGAAAATGCCTATAATGAGCCCTATACCCGTCTTTACTTCTCAAACGGGTTGTATAGCGAGCACCCGGTTGTGGGCGTAAGTTGGGAGCAGGCAACTGCTTTTGCCAATTGGCGTACAGACTTTTTGCGTCGTTCGTTGGGCAAAGAAGGAGTCTATGTCGAGCCTTATCGTTTGCCCACAGAATTGGAATGGGAATATGCCGCTCGTTCCGGCAGTGATGAAAATATATATCCGTGGGAGGGTGACTTGCCCATCATGGACGATAATCGCGGCTGTTTCTATGCCAACTTCAAGCCTGCGGAAGGAAACTACATGCGCGACGGTCATTTGATAACCTCGCGAGTGGGCACATATAATGCCAATGACTTTGGACTCTATGATATGGCAGGTAATGTCAGCGAATGGACCTCAACAGCCTATACCGAAAGCGTTGGAAAAATTCAGGCGGATATCAATCCTCAGTATCGTTATGATGCCGCCAAGGAGGACCCCTACAAGTTGAAGCGAAAGATTGTTCGCGGAGGTTCATGGAAAGACGTGGTAAGCGATATTCGTTCAGATATTCGAATGTGGGAATATCAAAATGAACAGCGGTCTTACATCGGCTTCCGTTGCGTTAGAACGCAAATTGGCATAGCTCGCGGTCAGAAGTCCTCTAAATAACATCTGAACTCATCATAATTTTAAATATCACAGATTGAAATTTACCGGTATGGCAAGAAAAATAAAAAGATATAAAAATGCAGTTGAACGCTTCCTTAGTGGTGAAAACGGTCAGAGGTTTTTCAACTTTGCATACTCAATAGGTGCTGCAATCGTTATTTGGGGTGCTCTCTTCAAATTGCTTCATCTTCCCGGGGGTAACTTCCTGTTGATGCTCGGCATGGGTACAGAAGTAGTGATGTTCGTGCTCAGCGCATTTGACCGCCCTGCTCGTCAATATCACTGGGAAGAAGTTTTTCCGGTGCTGGACACTCGCAATCCCGATGATCGTCCCAACATGAACGGTGGTTCAGGTGAAGGCGGCAGTATTATCATCAATGGCGGCTCGGGCAGCGTTGACGGTGGCGTAGCTCCCTCTGCTGCCACCATCGTTGCCGACAGACCCCTCGGTTTAGACGCATCAGCTCAGGAGGCCACCCAGCACTACGTGGCACAAATTGCCGCACTTTCGGAGCAGATGGCAGACCTGCGTCGTTCCACTGAAGAACTCAACAAGGTTACTTCCGTATTGCTCGAAAGCTATCATGCCATCACCGAAAATTCCGATCGTATCACTGCTTCATCGCAAGGCTATGTTGATGAGATGACCTCGTTGAATCGCAACGTTGCAGGTCTGAATACCATTTATGAAATTCAACTTAAGAGCGTCAGCTCTCAGCTTGACTCCATTGACCGCGTGAACAATGGCATCAAGGACATTCGAGACATGTATGAACGCTCAGCCGATACTTCGCGTCAGTATTGCGAGGAAACCGAGCGTATGGCAAGATATATGCAGCAGCTTAATGCAATCTATGCCCAGATGATTCAGGCCATGACCCAGAATCTTCCCGGCGGACAGCAAGTGAACACTCCTAAAGCAGAATAACCGATGGCAAGCAGTTCAGGACAAACGCCTCGTCAGAAGATGATTAACCTGATGTACATCGTGCTGACCGCGATGCTCGCGCTTAATGTCAGTTCCGATGTGCTCGACGGATTTACGCAAGTAAATGATAGTCTGACGCGTTCTAATGCTAATGTCCAAAGCCGTAATAGTGCCATATTTGAGAGCCTTGAAAGTTTTGCGGAACAAAACCCCGAAAAGGGACGTCAATGGCTCGACAAGGCTTCGGAAATCACGCAGTTTACGAACGTGTTGCTCCATCAAGTAGATTCGTTGAAACTCGCAGTTGTGCGTGCCGCCGATGGTGAAGACGGAGACCCTGCCAATATCCAATTCCGCGATGACTTGGAAGCTTCTTCGGCAGTTCTTCTTAATCCTGCAACACTTGAGGGGCAGAAATTGCGCCAAAATATTGATGCTTATCGCACTTTTATCGTGTCGATGATACCCGATCAACTCAAGCAGCGCACGATTGAAGATGCTCTTTCAACCGAGAATCTCGGTCCCGACGGCACTCCGCGACATCTTCGCTGGGAGTATGCAAATTTTGAAGCCAAGCCGGTCGTGGCGGCCGTCACTTTGCTCACAAAGTTGGAAAACGATGTGCGTTATGCCGAAGGCGAAGCACTGTCAGCCCTCCTTGATGCCGTAGATGCGGGTGACGTCCGTGTTAACGAGCTGAATGCATTTGTTATCCCGCGGTCTCGTTCGGTGATGCGCGGCAGCAAGTATTCCGCCAATATAGTTTTGGCGGCAGTCGACACCACTCAGCGTCCGGCAATATACATCAATGGCGAACCGCTCGCTGAAGGCAGTAGTGTATATGAATTTTCAACCGGATCCACCGGTACGTTTGATTACCAAGGTTACCTTGAAGTAATGCATGGTGACGGCTCAAGCACACGTCACGAATTTTCATCGGAGTACACCGTTTTTGAGCCTACGGCAACTGTCTCAGCCACTATGATGAACGTGTTGTATGCCGGCATTGATAATCCGATGAGTATTTCAGCTCCCGGCATTCAAGATAACCAGATTTCGGCAACAATGACCAATGGGACCCTGACCCGTAATGGCAAGGGCTGGATAGCACGCCCGGCAGCGGTAGGAAAAGAGGCCGTTATCACAGTTACGGCACGCATTGACGGAACGATGCAAACCATGGGGTCTATGACCTTCCGTACTCGCAAATTGCCGGACCCTGCGCCGTATATTGCCATCAAAGATGCCCAAGGCAATGCCGACCGTTATCGCGGAGGCAAACCCCTTGCCAAAGGGACTCTCTTGGCTGCAGACGGTCTCAGTGCTGCAATTGATGACGATATGCTTAATATCAACTTCCAAGTAGTAAGTTTCCAAACGGTTGTTACTGACCAAAAAGGCGATAACATTGTTGAGCCATCGGCCGGTGATAAGTTCTCCGAGCGTCAGCGTCAACAATTCCGTAATCTTAAGCGAGGCAAGCGTGTGCTCATAACCGATGTGAAGGCTAAAGGCCCGGACGGTATCACTCGTAGCATTGCTCCGCTCGACGTCATTGTTAATTAGTATTCAGAAATCAGATAATTATATTTCATGATGAAATTTAAGACTATCATATTAGCGGCTATGGCCGCCATGACGCTGAGCGTATCGGCGCAACAGCAATCTCAGTCGTCAGTAGTTAGTCGCGGACCGCGCACGCGCCCCGGTCAAACTGAGGCATCAACCCCCGGCATCAGTGCCCGAATGCAGCAGCAACAAGGGACTGCGTCCGGTCAAGAGTCAAGTCTGAAATATATGAAAATCATATATCGTGAACTTGATTTGGTTAAGCAAGACGCAAACGCACCGCTTTATTTCCCGGAGGACCTTGTTGACGGAAACGAAAACTTGTTCCGCATCATGTTCCGCCTGTTGGCGCAGAATAAGATTCCGGCTTATGAATATCTCGACGGCCGCGAGGACTTCACGGAAGAAAACAGGGTGAAGATGGCAGACGTGATTTCGCGCTTTGAAATCTATGCAAAACCGGCCAAAGGGTTCTCGGAAAAGAATCCGGTTTATGATATTGAACCGGTAGATGTGCCTACTAACGAGGTGTTGGCTTATTATATCATTGAACGTTGGGAGTTTGATAATCGCACTAACAGAATGAAGACCATCGTGGAGGCCATTTGTCCCGTAGTGGTTCGCGATGATGCTTATGCCATATCCGGTAAGACTCCAATGTTTTGGATGAAGATGAGCGATCTGCGCCCCCACTTGCAGGCTCAATATATCTTCATTGACGATGATAATAACCTTGCAAGTCATACTTACGATGACTTCTTCACTCTGAATATGTATAAGGGTGAAATCTATAAGACGCGCAATTTGCGTAATCGCACACTTGCACAGATAGTGGGTGATGATCCGGATGATTTGAAGCGAGCTCAGGATAGTATTCAGCATCGTTTGGACCACTATGACGATAATTTGTGGGTGCCTTCGCGCGAAGAACTTGCACGTCAGCGTGAAATAGCCGATTCTATTGCTGCTGCATCCGATACTACTGAAGTGGAGGAAAAAGCAACGTCACGCTCCAAGCGTTCAAAGCGTTCCGAACGCGCATCAACTCGCTCGAAAGAGGCAAAAAAATCAAAGGTAAAAGAACCGAAGAAGGATAAGCCCAAGGCTTCTACCACGCCGTCTTCCGCCACTAAGAGCGTGCGTAATCGTCGCAAATAATGAACTTTAAGATATTTCCACCCGAGCAATTTGTTCAGGTCCCCATTGAGCTGCCGTTGAGTAAAAGTGAGAGCAATCGGCAGCTCATTATTAATGCAATGACGCCCGGAGCATCGGACCTGAAGCGAGTGGCGCAGTGCGATGATACCGATGCTGTGGTTCGGGCACTCAGAGTAGATAACGGCATGGTCAACATCGGAGCGGCAGGCACAGCAATGCGCTTCTTGACAGCGTATTTCGCATGTAAGGAAGGCGCGGACGTTATTCTCGATGGAACTGACCGAATGCGTAAGCGGCCGATTTCTCCTTTAGTCGATGCCTTGCGCACTTTGGGTGCAGACATTCAGTATGTGGGCGAGGAGGGATTCCCACCACTAAAAATAAGGGGTCAAAAAATTTCGGGAGGCGAAGTGGAAATGGATGCCCACGTAAGTTCGCAATATGTTTCATCGCTTCTGATGGTTGCGCCGTCAATGAAACATGGTCTTACTTTGCGTTTGCGAGGCGAAATTGTTTCCGCCCCATATATCCGCATGACAGTGAGTTTGATGGCGTCAGCCGGCATAAATGCCACCTTCAATGAGGCATCCGGAGTCATTACCGTTCCGGTAGGAGTCTATTCACCCTCATTGCCTTCTGTGGAGGCGGATTGGAGTGCGGCAAGTTATTGGCATGCCTTGGCCGCTATTAGTTCGGAGAGAGTCATTTTGAAGGGTTTGCGCGCCGGCTCTCTGCAGGGAGACGCGGTCGTCGGGAAGCTATTTGAAGTAACCGGCTTGAGAACCGCATTTAATGGAGAGGGCAATTTGGAGTTGACGCTTACTCCCGATGTGGGGAGTGCTTGTCGGATTGATTTGTCAGATACGCCTGATTTGGCTCAAACTCTTGCCGTTTGTTATTGCCTTTTGGGCATTCCGTTTGAGTTTAGCGGCTTGAAGACGCTGCGGATTAAGGAGACAGATCGCCTTGCGGCGTTGCAAACAGAACTTGGCAAACTCGGGTATATTCTCGATATAGAAAACTCCGATACGTTGATTTGGCGTGGTGCGAGTTTTTACCCGGGTGATGGAATCGAGCCGATTGCCACTTACGATGATCACCGTATGGCCATGGCGTTTGCTTCGGCTGCGTTATTCTTTCCCGGATTGCAAATCAACGATGTGCAAGTTGTTTCGAAATCTTATCCCGATTTTTGGCAACACCTCGCTTCTCTCGGGTTTCAGCTCGTAGAAGCCTGATCAATCACAAGCTGACACAAAAAAATCATGGCCTCGTTTTTGCGAAGCCATGCATTTTATATATAGTCTTTATTTAAAGGAGTACCTTTTTGCCGTTGATGATGTAAAGCCCGGGGCGAGTGGGGTTGAGGACTCTGCGGCCGGAGAGGTCATAGATTATCGGCGAGGAGTTATTGACCTCTTCAATCTCAGTGATTGCATCTTGTTCTTCCTCGATGATTCGGAACGCTGAAGTGCTTTTCAGTCCGGGAACGCCGAAATATGAGGCGAGAATTCCGTCGAATTCCACTAATTTTCCGAGGTTTTCGGGGTTGTCTTTGATGTTGGCCGTGTTACGTACCTCGCCTTGCGGCAGTTGCACCGGTATACAGTTCAAGTAAACGTCTTCATCGCGATTGTCGGAGAGAACCACGTTTGTGCTAACCGTGCAGCCGTTGGCTGTGAACGTCACTCCTTTCGCAGAGAAAGCGTTGTTGGCATATCCAACAAGGTAGCCGCGCACCGTTGCGTCTGAGCCATCCATGTTTGCGCCCTGCACATCGCTTACTGTCAAGTATGGTTTGCTATCACCTCCGGTATTTCCTCCTGTTGAAATTACGTCGAAATTAACGGAGTTATTTGCTCCTAAGACAATGTTGTTGAGATAGAAGCCCGTTGCAGTTCTGTTCCACCATTTGGGAGTGTAAGTTTTTACATTTTTAGAGCCGGGAAAAGCATCAGCAGCATCGCGAGCTGCTTTGTTTGCGATGCCATCGGCTTCAATGAGGTCTACTCCGAGGTGGTTGTCGTTGTTGTTTACGGCATTAGAAGCCCACGTAGCACTGTTATAATCCACATGCCAAATCAGCATTCCTTTTCCGGGAAGGTATTTGTCCCAGCCGGTTCTTGCTCGGCTTTCGATGAGGAAGAATTCGTCAGGGTTATTTGTGTTAGTGATGCAGTATGCCTGATTTGAGGAGTTTAATTCTGGCAGGGTTATGTTGCCGCTTTCTGCGGTTAGTTCCGTCAGCGAAATCCACCCGAGGGCATTGCGTTCGAATGCGCTGTAGGCAGGGGGCGTGCGTCCGTTGTTGTTGTAGGGACCATAGTCCAACACGCTCCATTCTCCGGGTGTGGCAGATGAGGAGCTTTGGGTGTTATAGAGGTCGGGAAGTCCGAGTACATGGCTGAACTCGTGAATGAATGTGCCGATGCCGTCGGGGTTTTCGCCGTCTTTTTCGTAGTAGCCTGTGAAATAGTTGGGGACCCAAATGTCTTCCCATTCGTTTGAACACCCGTATGTGGCAAGGAGTTTTCCGTCAAACGTAAGGTTGAGGTGGCTTACGTCCCAAGAGTGGGGCCAAACAGTGTTTTGATATTCTCCGGTTATGTCGGAAGCTTCGCCGCGTCCGGCGTAGATAACATATACGTTATCTATGATGCCGTCATTGTCGCGGTCGTATTCGGTGAAATTCACTTCGTCGTTGAGTTGTTGGCATGCTTCGATGACCATCTCTTCCGGGTGCTTGTCATTGCCGTTTATGTCGTTCCCACCGTAGTAAGCCAGATTTCGGCTGAGCGTTACCGGGCCGAAAAGATCAAATTGGCAGTCGAACTGACCGTTGCTTGAGTCCATGAAGTACTCATGAACCGAGCCGGTTCCTCCGTATTCGTTGAATCCGTCTTGGTTCAGCATGTTGGTAAAGTAATCGTGGGCGTGGTCGCCGAGTTCGAATTTCTGGTCTTGATATTCGACGAGGATAACAATGGCTTTTTGTTTGCCTTTAGCCGGAAAAGATGATCCCGGGAATGTGCCGATTACCTCAGGAACGCGACGCATTGCTTTTTTGCGAGCAGCCTCTTCTTCACTTACGTAGTCATAAGTATTATTTGCTTGGCGCATCATGATCTTCCCGTCGGCATCAGTGAAGTAGTGACCATATTCGTCGCCGACAAGTTGAACTGCTATCGGAGTGCCGTCCGGACCGGTTACTTGAACGAATCCACGGCGAGCGGGCACTGCCATAGCGGCAATGCCCGTTGCTAAAGCAAGAATGAGGGAGATTATTTGTCTTTTCACGTTTGGAATCTTATTTGGTGTAGAGGTAACGTTTGATTGAGCGTTTAGGTGTTTTTTCAAACTCTTCGTCCATGATTTTCAGCGCGGAGATGCGGCAGTAGGCTTCGAGTTGGGGGTTGAGTTCGGTGATGTTTTGCTCCATTCGTTCGCGAATTTCAGCGCGGCTGAGGCCTTCGCGTTGAGCTTCGTCAAGGTCAGGATAAATCAGTGCTTTGAGTTTCCCTTCGCCTGCATCGATGATAAGGCTTTCGCTCACGAACGGCATGTTGTTGAGCTTCTGTTCGATTTCTTCGGGGTAGATGTTTTGTCCGCTCGGACCGAGAATCATGGTCTTGTTGCGTCCGCGCAGATAAATGTTGCCAATGGAGTCCATTGTGCCAACGTCGCCTGTGAGCATCCAACCGTCGGGGCGCATAACCGCATCTGTAGCTTCTTGGTTCTTGTAGTATCCGAGCATGACGTTGTCGCCTTTCACCATGAGTTCTCCGGCAATGTTTTCGGGGTCGGGCGAAAGTATTTTCACTTGCATGCGAGGCACTACTTGTCCGCATGAAGTAGGCGCAAAACGGTGTTTGGTGTCGTCCGGTCTGATTCCTGTCGGGTGAGCGTAACCAATGAGCGGTGCGCATTCTGTCATGCCGTAGCCGATTGTGATGGGGAATTCAATCTTATGAAGGAATTCTTCCACTTCTCGGTTGAGTGCCGCACCACCGACAATCATCATTTCCAGATTTCCGCCGAAAGTGTCCATTAGAGCTTGGCGCACTTTGTCGAGAATCTTGCGGTCAATCACGGGAGTGCGCAGAAGCAGACGTGTGAGCGGACGGTCTAATGTTGGGAATACTTTTGTTTTGATAATTTTCTCGATAATCAGCGGCACGGTGATGATCATTCTCGGGCGAGCCTGACGGAATGCATCAACGAGGATTTTCGGTGAGGGTTGACGAGTGAGGAAGTAGAGATGAGCCCCTTTTGAAATGCCGTGAATAAGGTCAATGCTCAGGCCATACATGTGGGCCAACGGGAGCATACATACCATGGATTCTCCGGGCTTGGGAATCTGAGGTAGGATTTCTTTGATGGCGTAGATGTTGCTCCAAATGCTCTTGTGGCTAAGCATAACGCCCTTGGAGAATCCTGTTGAACCGCTGGTGTAGTTTATCAAAGCGAGCGAGTTCGGGTCTTTAACTTCGAAGTAGTTAACGTCTTCTGGAGTGAAGCGTTCGGGGAATTTTTTGCCGAAGTATTCGTTAAGGTGAGCACGAGCATAGGTGAGTTTCTCGTTTCGTGAGAAGTAGAGCGAGAAGTCGCAAATGTTGACCGCACCTTCAATTCCGGTCATTAAATCCGGGTCGAGGTTTTCGTAGATTTGTTTGTCAACAAACAGCAACCGTGCATCAGAGTGGTTAATCAAATGATGAAGGTTGTCGGGTTTGAACTCATGGAGCAAGGGCACGACAACAGCGCCATAGGTCATGATGCCGAAGAATGAAACTGCCCACTGAGCGGAGTTTTTGCCGCACAATGCAATTTTGTCGCCGGGTTTGATGCCGGTGTGCTCAAAGAGCAGATGCAGTTTCGCAATTTTTCGACCCAAATCCTTGTATTGGATTGTTTGACCGTAGAAGTCTGTGAGGGCAGGACGATCCCATTGTTTGCGAATCGAATCCTGTACCATGTAGATAACGTCTTGTCGCATGGTGAAAAAATTTTATATGGTATATAACAGATTTAAGTTCATTTGAAATTTGAGCGGAGAGATTCGGCTGCTTGAGTCAAGCCTTCGGAGTCTTTACCGCCGGCTTGAGCAAATCCGGGTTGACCGCCGCCGCCGCCCTTAATGTTTTTCGCGGCTTCGCGTACCATTGTAGATGCGTTCATGCCATTTTTTACCAAGTCATCGGTAAGCATTACGGTGAGCAGCGGTTTGCCTTGAGGGTCTTTAGTTGCTGCAATAAAGGCAGTTGCTTCGGCCGACTGTGCTCGAATTGCGAACGCAACGCCTTTCACGATGTCCGGAATGCGCACGCCGCCAATTTCCACGATTTTGATTCCTTGATGGATCGTTGCGGATTCGAGCATGGCAGTTGCAAGCTGTTGGATCCGCTCTTTCATGGCTTCCTCAGCTTTTTGACGCAAGTCGGCATTTTCGTCAAGAGCTTTGCGTATGGCTCCGGCAAGGTCGGGTGCATTATTGAACATTGCTGCTATGCCTTCAATAACGTCTTGTGTCTTGTTGAATAGTCGTTCGGTGTTGGCTCCGGTAACGGCTTCGATGCGTCGGATTCCTGCAGCCGTGCTGCCTTCGCTTATGATGCGAATCATGCCGATGCAACCGGTATTGGGCACGTGAGTGCCACCACAGAGTTCAATGCTGTCGCCATAGCGAATAACTCGCACTTCGTCGCCATATTTTTCACCGAAAAGAGCCATTGCTCCCATTTCACGGGCTTGTTCGATGGGAACGCAGCGGTGTTCATCCAGTTCGATTGCTTGGCGCACCATTTCATTTGCAATGCTTTCAGCTTGGCGCAATTGATCGGGTGTGACTTTTTGGAAGTGGCTGAAGTCGAAGCGAAGAATTTCCGAAGACACGAATGAGCCTTTCTGCTCAACGTGTGAACCGAGCACTGTGCGCAGAGCCAAGTGGAGCAAGTGAGTTGCCGTGTGGTTGCATTCAGTGGCTCGGCGAGCTTCAGTGTCAATTGTTGCAACGAATTGAGCGTGAGGGTTTGCCGGCAGTTTGTTGGCAAGGTGAACGCTCATGCCGTTTTCGCGCTTGGTGTCGTAGATTTCAGTAACTTCGCCTGATTCGGCATCAGTGATTGAGCCTTTGTCGCCGACTTGTCCGCCCATTTCGCCGTAGAACGGGGTTTCAGAAAGGACAATCTGATAGTACTCGCGACCTTTTTGTTTTACTTTGCGGTAGCGAAGAATTTGGGAGTTACATGAGGTTACGTCGTAGCCCACAAATTCCTGTTCGCCGTCTTTTAGCGTAACCCAATCATCGGCCTCTACGGCAGCGGCAGCACGTGCGCGAGCTTTTTGCTGCTGCATTTCCGCATCGAATTCGGCATGGTCAAGAGTCATGTCGTTTTCTTTGAGAATGAGTTCGGTGAGGTCGAGCGGGAAGCCATAGGTATCGTACAATACGAAGGCTTGTTTGCCGGAAATTTCGGTTTTGTTTGCGGCGCGAGCTTCGCTCATGGCGCCCTCGAGCATGCGTATGCCGTTTTCGAGTGTGCGCAAGAATGAGTCTTCTTCCTCTTTGATAACGCGCATTATTAGTTCGCGCTGTTTGGGCAATTCGGGATATGCTTCGCCCATTGACTCGATGAGGGTGTCGACGAGCTGATACATGAACGCTTCGCGGCGTTGGAGGAAAGTATAGCCATAGCGCACGGCACGACGCAGAATGCGACGAATTACGTAGCCGGCTTTAGCGTTGCCGGGCAGCTGCGAGTCGGCTATTGAGAAGGCTATGGTGCGAACGTGGTCGGCAATTACGCGCATTGCCACGTCGACTTTCTTGTCTTTACCATATTCCATGCCGGAGAGTTTGGAGATGGTGGCAATCAAGGGGGTGAACACGTCGGTATCATAGTTTGACGTTTTTCCTTGCAGTGCCATGCAGAGTCGTTCGAATCCCATGCCGGTGTCGATTACCTTTGCCGGTAGCGATTCCAAAGAACCATCGGCTTTGCGGTTATATTGCATGAACACGAGGTTCCAGATTTCAATCACTTGAGGGTGGTCGCGGTTAACCATTTCCGCGCCGGGAATTTGTTTGCGCTCTTCTTCGCTGCGCAAGTCGATGTGGATTTCCGAGCAGGGGCCGCAAGGTCCGGTATCGCCCATCTCCCAGAAGTTGTCTTTCTTGTTGCCGTTGATTATGTGGCTTTTCGGAAGGTGTTTTTCCCAATATCCGGCAGCTTCGTCATCGCGGCTCAGACCATCATCGGTAGAGCCTTCGAATACTGTGGCATACAGACGCTCGGGGTTGAGTTTGAGCACGTCAACGAGATATTCCCACGCCCAATCGATTGCTTCCTGCTTGAAGTAGTCGCCGAAACTCCAGTTTCCAAGCATTTCAAACATGGTGTGGTGATACGTGTCGTGGCCAACTTCTTCGAGGTCGTTATGCTTGCCGCTTACGCGCAAACATTTTTGAGAGTCGGCTACACGGGTGTATTTAGCAGCTTTATTGCCGAGTATGATGTCTTTGAATTGGTTCATACCGGCGTTAGTAAACATCAGAGTGGGGTCATCTTTAATGACCATGGGGGCGGAGGGAACAATCTGGTGTCCCTTTGATTTGAAAAAATCCTTGAAGGATTCGCGAATTTCCTTTGCAGTTAGCATAAGTTATGTATATTAAAAACACGCAAATTTACACAAAAAAATCCGAAAATGCTCGCTTTTTCGTGAGTTTTTGCGCTGATGCTTTCGGGTTAAAATTGATTTTTGGTGGAATTGTTGAGGTAGATGGCGGAGAGGGTGCGGTGGGTGAGGTTGTAGCCTTGGCGTCTGACGGAGTAGAAGTCGGGGTTACATTTCGAGCATAGGCCGGGGTTCTCAATATTGGTGATGCCAAGCGATTTGAGCTGCGATGTGACGGCTTCAGCAAGGTTGACTCTCGGTTTCTTACCTGATATTCGAATTACGGCGTTGTTGGGGAATTTCATTGCTACTTCTTCGCCTACTTCAAAGCATTCGGGACAGATGTGTGGGCCGAATGCTGCCGCAATGCGCTCCGGTTGCGCCCCCAAAGCAATCATCTCGGTGATTGTGTTTTTTACGATGCCGGCTACGGTGCCGCGCCATCCGCAGTGTACTGCGGCAATGACTTCGGCGGAGGTGTCGGCAAGGAGCAGTGGAAGGCAGTCAGCGGTGTGAACTCCGATTAGAGTGCCGTGGCCGGTCGCTATTACGGCATCGACGCCTTGGAGGTCGTTCGGGACTTGCTTGACAATGGCGGAATGGGTTTGCACAGGGAAAAACATTCGATTACGACTGATTCCGGTGTGTTTCTCCAATAGTTCCATGTCGGCGGGGTTCGCTTCGGCGCCGGTATAGGTGCATATATTGAAACCGGCGAGAGTGCAAAAAGCACTCACGCCGGGTAGGTTGGTCAGAAGATTGTGGAATGTGCTCATTGAGCCAAATATCCCTTCAGCAGATCGGATTTGCTGCTTTTGAGTCGTCTGATAGCTTTTTCCTTGATTTGGCGCACACGTTCACGAGTGAGGTCGAATTTTACGCCGATTTCCTCAAGGGTCATTTCTTGGCATCCGATTCCGAAGAATAGTTTCAAAATCTGGCGTTCGCGGTCGTGGAGTTGCATCAAGGCGCGTTCCACTTCAGTGCTGAGAGAGTCACGATTCAGCCCCTCGTCAGTGGCTGGAGAGTCGTTGTTGGTGAGCACGTCGAGGAGGCTGTTGTCTTCGCCCTCTTGGAAGGGAGCGTCAACCGATACTTGGCGCCCGCTCACTTTCATGGTTTCCGCAATTTTTTCGGGAGCAACGTCGAGTTCTTTTGCCAATTCTTCCACAGAAGGAGCTCGCATGTTTTCCTGCTCGAACTTGTTGAGCACCTTGCGGATTTTGTTGATTGAGCCAACTTGGTTCAAGGGCAAACGCACAATGCGGCTCTGTTCCGCCAACGCCTGCAATATGCTTTGGCGAATCCACCAAACGGCATAGCTGATAAACTTGAATCCTCGGGTTTCGTCAAATTTTTGGGCTGCTTTTTGCAAGCCTACGTTACCTTCCGAAATGAGGTCCATCAGTTCCAACCCTTGGTTCTGATATTGCTTTGCCACGCTCACAACGAAGCGCAAATTGGCGCGTACGAGTCTTTCGACTGCGGCGTTGTCGCCTTGGCGAATGCGCTGTGCCAATTCAACTTCTTCGTCAACTGTGAGAAGTTCTTCGCGGCCGATTTCCTGCAGATATCGATTAAGGAGAGGGTCGCGATTGGTAGGCGCTTGGCTTATTTTTAGCTGTTGCATAGTTTTGGGGAGAATACTGTTGTGTTAAAATTCATAGTCAACGCAAGCACGCGCAGCTTTAAACGGACCGACTATTGATGCTGCTGCCACGTGGGCAGGGTGCTTTGCGTAAACTTCAACGTCGGCCATTGTCGGTACAACGGCGGTAAGTACAACGTCCCAATCCTCATTAGGGTTTTCGTTGATGCCCACTTCCATGGAGCGGAGCACGGAAATTTGCTCCGGGAGCGCCAAAAGCGCGGATTTGAAGCGTTGGGCAACGTCACGGCGTTCTGCTTCACTGCCGTTTAATTTAAAACTCACGATGTGCTTAATCATTGCTATATAAGATTTTAGATACTTCGTGTGCTTTCACGAGTGCATACTAAGCGCGCAAAGTTAGTGATTTTTTTTGAAATCTGAAAATGCAAATCTCCATATACTTTTGACAAATTTTTGTAACTTTGCGGAAAAATTGAGAAATATGGCTCGAAAAAAGAAAGAACAACCGATATTAGACGGCGTTGAAATTACCGGAGTTGCCGCAGAAGGAAATGCGATTGCGCGAGTTGACAACATGGTGGTGTTTATTCCTTATGGAGCGCCCGGCGATATTGCCAAGGTAAAAATTGTCAGAAAAAAACATTCGTATGCCGAGGGGCGTATTGAGGAATTGACCGCGCCGGCAGAAATGCGTGTTGAGCCTCGTTGCGAGCACTTCGGACTGTGCGGCGGATGTCGGTGGCAGCATTTGCCCTACGACTTTCAGTTGCAATGCAAGCGACAGCAAGTGGTGGACTGCTTGGATCGCATTGCAAAGATTCCTCATCCGGAGGTGGCTCCGGCTTTAGGGTCGGAACATATTTGGGACTATCGAAATAAGATGGAATATACATTCTGCTCCAAATTGTGGCTGACTCCCGAGCAGATGGCTTCCGGCGAAGAGTTTGCCGACCGTCGCGCTGCGGGTTTCCATATTCCCGGGGCTTTTGACAAGGTGCTCGACATTGAGTATTGTCATCTTCAAGATGCCGGTATCGGGAATGAGTTGCGAAACTTCATCAAGTGTTTTGGCAAAGAGAATGATTTGACGTTTTATGACTTGCGAGAGAATCACGGACTGCTGCGCACCTTGATGATTCGCACTGCATCGACCGGACAGGTGATGGTGTTGATGAGTTTCGGCGAGAATTGTCCCGAACAGATAGAGATGGTTATGGGAGCAGTTCGCTCTAAGTTCGGCGATAGGATAACCTCGTTGCTCTACGTTATTAATCAGAAAGCGAACGACACGTTTGGCGACCTTGAAGTGCACACCTATGCCGGAGAGTCGTTTATAGAAGAAGAGATGGAGGGCTTGCGTTTCCGAGTTGGTCCGAAATCATTCTATCAAACTAATTCGCGTCAGGCATTGCGTCTTTATTCCGTAGCCAGAGATATGGCAGAATTGACCGGCGAGGAGTTGGTCTATGACTTATATACGGGTACGGGCACGATTGCAAATTTCGTGGCGCGTCAGGCACGTCAGGTTATCGGTATAGAATATGTTCCGGAAGCCATTGATGATGCCAAGGTTAACTCGCATGTTAACGGTATAGACAATACTCTGTTTTATGCCGGCGATATGAAGGATATTTTGACCGATGAGTTCATTGCGCAACACGGCCGCCCGGATGTGATGATTGTGGATCCGCCTCGTGCCGGTATGCATGAAGACGTTACTCGAGTGATTCTTAATGCCGAGCCCAGTCGTATTGTTTATGTCAGTTGCAATCCGGCCACTCAGGCTCGCGATTTGGCACTGCTCCATGAGAAGTATGATGTTGACGCAATTCAGCCTGTAGATATGTTTCCCCATACAGCGCATATTGAAAACGTTGTGCGCTTGGCTCTCCGCCGATAAATATATCTTGTGGTCTTTATTGGCGAGGAGTAAGGATTGCGCGAGTAACAGTGGAGGAAACTTTATAGGGGGTGGAGGGCCGGCGTTGAGGCGGCGTGGAACGGAAGTAATGGAAGGCATGGTTGGAGTCCCAAGAGCGTACGGATAGTTTTCGGGTTTCGCCATGGGGAATGTTGCATTCTATTGTTCGGTCAGCGCGGTGGAGCATTCTATCTTGCATATCGGAGTAGGTGAAAGTGACTTCGAGCTGCACGATTGTGGCAGAATCCGGTAAGTTATTGGTTACGAAGAAAGTTTCGCGAGTGGCTCGATTTGGTTTGTCGTAGCCGGCAAAGCGGATTTGAGTTTTTGAAGGAGATACAATGGTGTCGAATGGTTCGGGCTGCGGTTCGATCAGTTCGGGCTGCGGCGGAGGGGTGGGGTGAAGTCGCTGAGGTCCGGTTCGCTGTTTGCGAGCATTGAGTGAGAGGGCTATCAGCAAGGTTGACAAGGTTACGATAAGTGTTCTCATAGGTAGATTGGAGTCAGCGGATGTGAGTCTTGTCGGGGGAATATTTTTACAGCGCCGTCAAGGTTTTCGGGGCGAGAGTCTTGAATGGTGACTATGCGACGATACATGTAGGGGAGGAGTCGGAGGAGATTGAATTTTATCGGAGAGCGGAATGGTTGAATAGTCATCAGGTCGGATTCATCGGATAGTTTGAGCGTGAATCCGCGAGGGATGTTGAGTCCGGAGCGTCGTGCCACGTCGGAATATAGACGTGCTTCATAGACACCGCGCTTGGGAGTGGGCACAAGGTGACCAATGACTGTTCCGGGTCGGATTGATCTCCAAGGGGAGCGAATCATTACCATTTGCAAGCGCGTCGGAGCTAATGCGGTTGAGGATTCCGAGCGTTCCACGGCAAATGTGGCACCATCGTTGTCGGTCATCTGCCAGATTCCTTCGATAGGACACAAAGGCAACTCGCTGAGTCGTCGTTCAATGGAATCGACGGATTCATAGCCGGATAGGACAGTTGATTGTGGCGGCAAAGATTGCAAGAAATCTTTGGCGTTTACGGCTGAAGCCAAAATCAGAGAAATCAGCAGCAGGGGAGTTCTCATTGCGTGAAAGCGGCTTCTGCCGCTGCGAGTTTTTCAAGGTTTCCAATGTCGAACCAGCGGTATCCGCTGAGTTCTGAGCCGTATATTTCCAATTCGTCTGCCATTTGCATGTAAAACGGCGTAAGTGAAAAGACATCGGAGCCGATAGTTTCGGAATATTTTTGGAGTGCCGGGAATATTGACGGGCTGACAATGTGAATTCCGGAAAAGGCACGTCGGAGGTCGGTCGGAGAGCCTTTGATTTCGCCGGAGGACTCGTTTATCCAACCTCTGAGTCGCATATCGGCATCGAACATCAGGCGGCGCGATGACTCGCGTTCGCTGACGAGCAGAGTCGCATCGCCGCGAAGAGTCAGGCGCGACAGGTCGAGGTCGGTGCAAATGTCCGCATTGTGCAGCAAGATTGGCTCGCCGTCATCGAGGAGGTCACGGGCCGCAAGGAGTCCGCCTCCTGTTTCAAGTCGTCGGGCGTGTTCCCGAGTCACGAATACTCGCATTCCGAAATCGTTGGCAGACAAGTAGTCGGAGATTTGTTCGGCGAGATAATGAGTGTTGACCACCACGTCGGTTACTTCGGCACTGCGAAAGGCTCGGAGAACGCGGGCGAGCATTGGCTGCCCTCCGACTTCGATTAATGCTTTGGGGCGAGTCAGCGTTAGCGGCTGCAAGCGAGAGCCCTCTCCGGCCGCAAAGACCATTGCTTTCATTTGCGTTCTCGATGATAGAGATTTACCGCCAAGTCAGCGGAAGAGTATTTTTGGAGCAAGTGGCGCGCAAGAGCCTCGGCGCAATATACTGAGCGATGCTGACCGCCGGTGCACCCAAATGCTACTTGCAAGTCGGTGAATCCGCGCTTTATGTAGCGCGAAACCGATGCATCGACCAAAGCGTAGCAGCTATTGAGAAACGTCAGTATTTCACCGTCGTCTTCAAGGAACACTTTGACGGGCGCGTCGCGTCCGTCGAGTTGTTTGTATGGTTCATATCGCCCGGGGTTGTGGATGGCGCGACAGTCAAAAACGAAACCGCCGCCATTGCCCGAAGGGTCTTCGGGCAATCCGCGGCGATAGGAAAATGAAAGTACGGTAACGGTGAGCACTGTTAATGGGGTTTATCGTAGGAATACTTTTTTGCCTCCAACGATGTAGATTCCGGCTCCGGGATTGATTACTTTGCGTCCTTGGAGGTCAAAGACGTCGGTAGAAGTGTTTTCCGGGCGTTCAACTTCAGTGATTGCGGAGGTTTCGAGGTCGGTGTAGTTGATAGATGCAATTTGTTCGGCGGTCAGAGCGCAGTCAAAGAACTGCACCGATGCGATAGTGCCGTCGCAAATCTCGTAGGGTGCATTGCCGGCCATGCCGCCGCCGATGTAAACGTTAGCGTTGGGGTGGTTGGCTTTCATTTCGCTGAATACCGGGAGTTCATAGCCGATCAAAGGATAAACGCGCTCGACGTCCAACACGCCGTTGCCGTAGAAGCAGAGAGTTCCGGTTGCGTCAGCGGTTTTATTGGCGGTGAATACGATTTTCATGTTTGTGTTTGCAGGGAGCGCAATATTTGACGCCGTGAACATATCGCCGGAGCGGCTTGAAGCGAGGTGCGACATCTTGTTCCCATTGTGTCCGAGTGCGAAGTACGGAGTGTCGGTTGGAGTTCCTACGGTCAAGACATCGCAGGAGGGGTCGGCTGCGCAGACGAAAGCACCGCGTCCGGCAACGTCTCCGTTCATGGTGACGTCAATGGCGATTGTGTAGCTATCGAGTGCAAAGACTTTAGCGGCTTCTTCTGCGGTCAAGCAGTAGGGGAATGTGCCATTGAAATTGGTGTTGGTGAGGGTCAATACCGCCTCGGGAATTTCCACGGGGTCGGGTTCGCCGAGGTTGCCGCCAAAGAGCGAAATATAGTAGGCGCAGCCTTGGTCGTCGCGGTTGGGAGTGGAGGTTCCAAACCAATTGTAAACGGCATTGTTGAGCTCGGTTTGGTTCACCTGAGCGTTAGACGTGTAGATTACATAAGCACCCGGAACTACTGTTGAGTAGCTGATTTGCCATCCTTCGGACGGGGCGGAGGCGGTTACGCTAAGTTGAGTGTTGTGGGCGGCGTTGGGTGAGAGGTATTGGCCGTTGCCGTTGATTATGTCGAAAGTGTTTTCGGTTTTGGTTACGAATTTCCAGATGTTAGTGCCGTCACTGTGGCCTTCGGGCATTGTTCCGCCCACGAGTTTGCCTCCGGAAACGGTGAGGGTGGAAACCGTGCCACGGGCAGAGGTCAGAGTGTACCACACGTCATTTCCTTCAGTAGATGCTTCGGGCATGTTCAGCTCTGCATAGGAGGCCTCGATCAGTTGATTGATTTCGGCGACAGTTTCTTCAGCCTGAGTTACGGTGAGATTCGGGTCGTTAACTGCGTTAATCAACGTCGGGAATAGGGCTTCGATTGCTTCGCGTCGAGAGTCGGCAATTTGGCCGAGTTCCGAGCCGTAGTTCATCATCATGGCCGAGGTCAAAGCGTTACCGATGATGGTACGCGCGGTGCGACGTTCGTAGAGTGCGTCATATTCTGCAAGAGAGACGGGGTTCACGCCCTCTTCGGTAAGGTATGGCGCCAAGGCGTTTGCCATTACGACGTAGCCGCGTCCGCTGATATAGTTTGTGTGCATGATGTTTTGTGCAACGTTTTCGGCGAGTGGCGTATAAACGTCAACGTAGGTTGCGCCCTTTTCGGTAG
Source organism: Bacteroidales bacterium (assembly GCA_015061005.1). Taxonomy (GTDB): domain Bacteria; phylum Bacteroidota; class Bacteroidia; order Bacteroidales; family Muribaculaceae; genus UBA3263. The sequence goes on along the minus strand of SUXJ01000006.1, from coordinate 37,224 downwards.
CGATTTCTTGGAGCTTTTGATTGAAAGTTACGCGAGCGGAGTTTGTGTTTGAGTCAGAGCTGGGAGAGAGCGAGACGATATAGACTTTGGCTTCGGGTGCGCCGTTTTTGGCAGCATCGACGAGTGCGCGATAGTTCGTTTCGTTAGTGCCGCCAATGCCGTAGAAGAGGAATATCTTGGCAGGCTTGGTTTCATGCAGGCTCAGGGAGTTTGCCACTACGTTTTTTGCTTTATCGAGAGTGATGCCACCCCAACCCCAGAGCAGTCCGCGGTCTTTGATTTTCGGGCTGCGTAGGAGTTCGTGCCATTCGCCTCCATGAACTTGTTCGTCGCCGAAGAAGAACACGTCGCCTTCCATAGTGGGGAAAAATGCGAATTGCTCAACTCGAGATGCGCTGACTCCGGAGAGACCGCATGAGTTGCTTTGGTCAGTGATGTTGTCGGGATAAACCGAGGGATAGCCGACCAAGTCTTCGATTTCGTTGGTCCATGCTCCATAGCCTACAGCACGTGGGTGCAGTCCGTCGTAAGCCCACCATGAGCTGCCGTTGACTCCGGCGCATACTTCGGAGAGGTTCACAAAGGTTACTTTCGGGTCGTTGAGCGAAGCGATCCAATCGCGCATGACCGTGTTGCATTCTTCGTAGTCGGGTTTCGGTTTATGGCTGCGCGGCAAAATGCTCTGAACATACACTTCGGTTTCGGGCGATTCGAGTCGAACACGGCGCACGATAGTTTGAATGCGTCGAGCGGTGACATCTACGCTTTGGCCTGATGCCAAGTCATTAGTGCCAATCATTAGGAAAAATTTAGCCGGCTTGGAGTCGATAAAGTTTTCAAGGTTGTCGAGGAGCTCATAAGCGAAGCCGCCAGAGTTGCCACGGCCTATTACTTCTTGATGCGAGCCAAATGCCTCGAACCATGAGTGCATATTTGTGATAGAATTGCCCGCAAAAACAATCTGACCCGGTTCGGTCGGTGTTGCCTTGAATGAGTCGTAGCGGTGATTGCGGAAGGGCTGGTCGGCGAGAGCGCCGATCGCGACTGCTAAGCAGACTGCGACTGAGAGAAGTTTTTTCATTTTCATTATGTTATTAAATTCAAGGTACAAATATGCGCAAAAGTAAGCATTTTATGCGAATTTTAAGTCAGAAATGAAGTGTTTTTTAGATATTTTATGTTTAATTGCGCAATTTTAGTGGGGCGAGGAGTGGAGGGTGGAGAGTGGAAAGCGCAAGGGGGACTCGATCGCGCGCGAGTACCCGTCTTGCGGCGATTGAATCCCCCTTGAGTTTTTGCCGACCGCGGTCTACCCGGTGGCGTGTTTGGAATGACCGGGACGGATCATTCACGCTCATTTTTCAGTACGTCAATGTTTTTTCGAGCGAGGGCACTCTTGCCGCAAGCTTTAGCCTAATTTGTTGGTTTGGGTGCCGCGGTTTGGCTTCCGCTCGAGTTCGGTTTTCCCCGGGGGTAAGATTTATAATATTTATGAGATTTATAATTTAGATAAGGGGGATTAGCGGACTCGCTTTCCGTCGGTTTGCCTTTGTGGGGTCGCGGTGACGGGGCCGCTTAGAGGAGGAAGGCTGCGAGTGCCGGTTTTGGGTGCGGTTCGGCAGCCGAGTTTTTGGGTAGGAGGATTATGAGGGTTATGTTTTTTATGTGACTTATGTTTCTTATGTGGCTTATGGGTTTGGGGCGAGGTTTTGGAGGGGAGTATTTTGTTGAGGAGTCGAGGGTTTGGTAGAAGGAGGGGGAGAAGTGGTGGTTGAGGCGTTGGATATCGCCGACGAGGAGTAGGATTGTGTCGCGTCCGGAGAGGAGTGGTGCGACGGTGGCGACTGCTTGGCCGAGGCGTTTGAGTTTGTCGGCTTGGAAGATTATTATTTGGCCGACGGGTCGGCAGTAGCCTCGCAGTGAGGGGAATCTTCTGTGGGTGAGCGTTTTTGCTCTCAGTCGGGTTGATATTTTTTGAGGAGAGATTATGACGGCGGAGCGTTGGGTTAAGCGGGCTTGGTGCCAGCTAAGGTATTCGAGGAGGACGCGGGTGAGAGAGCCTGAGGGGTCGTTTATGAGAGCGCGGACACGGCCTGAGCGCTGACGTTGGCGTTCGAGGCTTTCGATGCAAGCACGTTCTCGGAGGGAGAGCGTGCGGCGGATAAATCGGCGGAAGCAGGCGGTGTGCATGTTAGTGGAGAGTGGAGGATTTTATGTAACTTATGTGGCTTATGTTGCTTATATTTTTTGCAAAGGTAGGGAGAGAGCGGAGGGGAAAAGCGTAGATTTTCGTGAGAGAGGGTAAAAAAAGTGGCTTGCCGGGTTGGGCGAGCCACTTTTTGGGGGAGTATGTGGGTGTTTTTTTATTTTACGGGGCTAATGCGGATTTTGTAGGTTACGGGGGTGGCGTCGATGTGATATTTACCCATCGGGCCGGGGCCGCATGAACCATTGCCGATGCCGCGAGTGGCACCGTCGAGGTGGAGCACGGTGTAGGGGCGCGGCGTCAGATTCCAAGTGTGTAGTGCATCGCGCAAGTCGGCGTCGGACCACGGGAGGGCGGAGAAACTTACTTGTCCTTCGGTTTCAATAATGATTCCGCGACCGGTTTCGGGATTGGTGAGAGTGAGTTCGCGGAGGTCCATACGTTGTCCGGTTGATTGTGGTTTTACGTATGTTTCGCCTGAAGCTGCTACCGAAGTGGAGTATCTGCCGAGGAAAGCAGCCGAGCAGTGGTCGACACCATTGGATAGAGGTCCACGGGCATAGTAATCCATTGCGCTGAGAGTTGAGTCGATACCCATCACGATGCCAGCGCGACGCAGGTCGCGATTATGGGGCGTTATGGTGATGTCCATTTCGATGATGCCCTGCGGATGCACAGTGTAAACGATGGTTTCATCGGCGAGCGAACCGGAACGCTTAGATGTGAATCGAGCGCTCTTGCCGAGGGCAGTTACTTCCGTTTGAGCATCATTGTTCATGCCGTCGTTGTAGTTTGTGAATCTTTCTTCGTTTTCAATCCATCGGGCGTTGTCGAATTTGGGGCCTTGTCCGGGCGCGAGTACGGATTGCCCGTTGAATGCCAATTCGATGAGTTGTCCGGAGCGAGCATTGAATGCTGCTTTTACCGCCCGAGATTGGAAGATTACATTGTCGCCGACGCGTTCAGTGGTCATTGAACCTGAGCCCTTTATGGGAGTCAAAGCCGGGCGTTCGTTGAGTTCGAATTGTGCACGGGCTTCTTCGTGACCGGGAGCAGTGGAGCGCGTAGCATTGCGTCGGGTTACGCTGAGGTTTAGCAACGATTCTTTGTCGGCTTTGATTTTCGGCAGTTTGAGGGTAATTGCAATCGTTTCGCCGGGAGCGGCCGTGGGTAGCGGCATTGACTTGCTGAACGATTGTTTCCCGTCAGTGATAACCGAATATGTTAAGTCAAAGTTGTTGAGGTTGGTGAAGTCGTAGGCATTGCGGATAAAGAGAGTGGCATTTCGTCCGTCAATGGCTATGCTGTCGAACTTGATCCACTGGTGCACGATTTTTACTTCGGCAAGTTTTGCGGTTGGTTTACGGTCGGGACCGACAACACCATTAGAGCAGAAGTTGCGTTGGTGAGGTCCGGGGTAGTCATAGCCTGTGGTGATGCGGTAGATGCCTTCCTTCATCAGTTGCGGGTCATAGATTGCTTGGTCAACCCAGTCCCAAATGCAACCGCCGATTGTTGCGTCGGAATTTTCCATTGCTTCCCAATATTCGCGGAAGTTTCCGATTGCATTGCCCATTGCGTGGGCGTATTCGCAGAGGAACATCGGCTTTTCAAGACCGGAGGCGTATTGGTCCATCCATTCCATAGAGGGGTACATCTTGGAGTAGAAGTCCGAGAAGCGTTCGCCACCGAAAGGACGGTGAATTCGAGTTCCTTCATAATGAACTGGACGTGAGTCCAAAGCTTTTGCGGCATTGTAGCAAAATTCGAAGTTAGACCCGTTTCCTGCCTCGTTGCCAAGACTCCAGAAGATAACGGAGGGGTGATTTCGGTCGCGAAGCACCATGCGGTCAATGCGGTCAACGAATGCGGGAATCCACTGTGGGTTATCGCTGATGCTTTGATTTGCATGGTTTTCCAAGTCGGCTTCATCGCAGACATATATACCGTAGAAGTCGCACATGTACATCATGCGCGCATCGTTAGGATAGTGGCTTGTGCGGAGAGTGTTGATGTTGTTTTGCTTCATCAGCAGGATGTCGGTGAGCATTTCATCGACAGTGACGGCGCGGCCGTTGATTGGCGAAGTGTCATGGCGGTTAACGCCCTTGAGGAATACACGCTTTCCGTTGATATACAACAGACTGCCTTCGATTTTGACATCGCGCAAGCCCACGGGAGTGGAGAATGCCTGTCCGGTTTGTATGACATCAATGCGGTAGAGCACGGGATTCTCTGCGCTCCAAAGTTCGGGGTCAGTAACGGCGAAGTCAACGACGTAGGAGTCATTTCCCTTAACGTTTACCGACTTGGTTTGCAAGAGTTCGCCGGTGGGAGAGTAAAGTTTTACGGCGACGTTGTCGGCTCCGTTGCCGCGAGTGGTCAAATTGACGCGAATGTCGGCGCGAGAGTAGTTGTCGGAAAGAGTAGAAGTGATATAGTGGTCATACACAGCCATTTCCGGTAGAGATATGAGTTCGACATCGCGGAAAATGCCACTCATGCGGAACATGTCCTGACATTCCAAATAAGAACCGTCGGACCAACGCATTACTTGCACGGCCAGGGTGTTTTCGCCGGGAATGAGGAGGTCGGTGATGTCAAATTCGCTTACATTGTTTGCGCCCTGAGTGTAGCCGGCATATTGTCCGTTCACCCAGACGCTCGCTGCGGAGTAGATGCCGCCGAAGTGGAGGATGGTGCGACGTCCGTTCCATTCTTCGGGTACGGAGAAAGTGCGCAAATAAGAGCCCACGGGGTTTATACCATAATTCTTGCCGCCGTCGTTAAATCCGGGTCGAGCCTTGATGAACGGCGGAGTGTTGGAGTGGGGATATTCAACGTTGCAGTAGATGGGCTTATCGTAGCCGAGCATTTCCCAGTTTGAAGGCACCGGAATTTCGTCCCAAGCAGAAGCGTCGAATTCAGGTTTCATAAAGTCTAACGGCATTTGGGACGGTTCCGGTACGAGGTTGAACTTCCAGACGCCGTTAAGGCTTTGGCGCACGGAAGATGCGGACTTCAGCCACGGAGTGAGCAGCGCATCGGCATCGGCAAGCATTTCCTCCTCGGAAAGGTAAGAGAATGCAGTGGCGCGTCCGGGGAGTTTGTTGATGGCAAACACCTGTTCGTCTTCCCAGATTGGGGAAGCGATTTTGGGCTTATCGACGATTTCCACGGTGAACTGAGCCGCCGGGTCGGTGATGTCCAAAGGAGCAGCTGTGAGATTGCCGTTTTCGTCGAGTCGATACATGTTTTTCTTGTTTACGGAGCTGATAACGACGGCTTTGCCCTCGTTGACGGAGATGAGGTTGAAGCGAGCGTTGTTCCACACACCTTCTTGAGCTTGCCACTGAAGGAGTCGGGTAATAGCCGGATTGCCACCGCCATCGTCCCAGCTTTTGCCGTAGAATGCTCCGCTGACAGCGCGCTGATTCAAGTCAATCATTTTCACGTTCCAATATTGACCGCGATTTTTGCCGTCGGGCTTTTCCGCCACGATATAAGCATTGTTTTCGCCTGAATCGCCATTGCCGAGAATTACTTCAGGGTCAGCCACCGAACGGAACTGATAAGTCAGCGCGTCGCCAAAGCCGCGCACCGAGGTTGTGGTGATTGCAAACTTTCCGGCTTTGGCCGCTGCCACGAGGGCGAGTTTGCCATTAGTCACCGCCAAGCCAACCGAGGGGTTGTTGGTAGGCACGAGGGTGAAATAACCCTTTCCGTCCTCCTTGACAGTCCAAAGCTGGAGCTCGTCGGAGCCGTTGACTTCGATGGCCTTGAGCGTGTTGCCGTCGGCTTTAAGTGCGAGGTTGCTAAAGGGGTTGCTTATGCGCCAAGAGCCGCTCAATGCGGTCATGGTCCAATATTCCGAGATGTCGGTTGGGTCAGCCGGAGCCAACTGTGCACTTCCGTTTATTCTCAACTTTGAACCGGAGGGAGAGATGTTGTAGAAATCACCCGGGGTGAACTCTTGAGCCCATAGCGCAGGTGCGAATGCAGCCATAACAGCCGCCAAAATTATTTTTTTGATACTCATGGTATTTATAATTGGTTTACTTTCCGCAAAGTTACGAAAAAACACAATAGTGTCCAAATTCCAAAATTTTGCGTAAATTTGCAGTGATGAGATATGGACGAGAAATAGATTTACGACAACTGATGAGCCGCGAACCAATAGAGGTTGATATGGCTCCAATCGGGAAACTTATATGCGGTCGGAGGGTATTGGTTACCGGAGCAGCCGGCAGCATAGGGAGAGAATTGACGGCTCAACTTGCCGCGCTCGCTCCCTTGAAGTTGTGTGCCGTAGATCAAGCGGAAACGCCGCTCCACGACCTCAGCCTTTCGCTGAATAAAGCTATCATTCCCCGCATAGCCAACTGTTGCGACGAGAATGCCATGCGAAGAATTTTTCAGGAGGTAAATCCTGAAGTGATATTCCACGCAGCAGCCTACAAGCACGTTCCGATGATGGAGACGAATCCGCATGCGGCGGTTACAAACAACCTGCTTGCGACACGCGTCTTGGCAAATCTTGCAGTGGAGTCCGGCACGGAACGATTCGTTATGATTTCAACGGATAAGGCGGTGAATCCGACCAACGTGATGGGGGCAAGCAAGCGGGCGTGTGAACTTTATGTTCAGGCACTTGACTCTCCGCGCACTCACTTCATTACAACGCGATTCGGCAACGTTTTGGGCAGTCAAGGCTCAGTGATTCCGCTCTTCCTTGAGCAGCTGCGCCACGGCGGACCGCTCACGGTTACACATCGGGAAGTTTGCAGATACTTTATGCTGATACCCGAGGCTTGCAAATTGGTCTTGAGTGCCGCTGCGTTGGGCAATGGCGGCGAGATATTCGTCTTCGATATGGGCAAACCGGTGCGCATTGTTGACCTTGCGCGTCGCATCATCGCTCTGAACGGCAATCCCTCGATACGGATTTCATATACGGGGTTGCGTCCCGGCGAGAAACTCTATGAAGAAGTTTTGACCTCAGATGAAACCACGCTGCCCGGACCGCACCCGAAGATAAAAGTGGCTCGCGTCAGACCTGCCGAGTTCAACATTGTCGGACCGGCAGTAGATGCACTGATAGACTTGGCACAGAGTCCGAAATCAACAGCCATGGAGGTGGTGGGCTCTCTGAAGGCCTTGGTGCCGGAATTTCTTAGCAGTAACTCACCCTTTACTGAACTTGACGAATGACAAATAATCGCCGATTGCTACTTTGTATGCCCCACATGAGCGGCAATGAGATGAAATTCATCGAAGAAGCGATGAGGGGCAATTGGGCGGTGCCTATGGGACCTCACGTCGATGCATTTGAGCGAGCCTTGGAAGAATTTCTCGGGTTGGAAGGAACGGGAAAGAGGGTTGTTGCCCTCAGTGCCGGCACCGCGGCATTGCACCTTGCGCTGGTGGCTTGCGGAGTGGGCCCGGGCGATGAAGTAATCTGTCAGTCGATGACATTTGCGGCATCGTGTAATCCGGTCAGATACGTTGGAGCCACTCCGGTGTTTGTTGATAGCGAGAACGTTACATGGAACATTGATCCCTCGCTGCTTGACAGAGCTATTTCCGAGCGCATATCGCTAACAAATCGCAAGCCCAAGGCTATAATAATAGTGCATCTTTACGGGATGCCGGCGCAAGTAGAGGAAATTCGCGCAGTGGCAGACAAGTATGCCATTCCGGTGATAGAAGATGCCGCGGAAGCCTTCGGGTCGAACTATGGCGGACAAGCCGCCGGTACGTTTGGCGATTTCGGGGTGCTTTCGTTTAACGGCAATAAGATGATAACGACCTCGGGCGGCGGAGCACTGATTGTTCCCGACGAAGCGACGCGCCGGCGCGTGATTTATTATGCCACTCAGGCGCGCGACGGTTACCCGTATTATCATCATACGGAAGTCGGCTATAATTATAGGTTGAGCAACATCTCGGCATGTATAGGACTGGGTCAAATGACCGTTTTGAATCAACATCTGGAGCACCATCGGCGTGTTCATGAAATATATGGCGAACTTTTTGCTTCGGAGCCGAGAATCATGCTTTCGGGCAATCCGACGGAGAAGTATGATGCCAATTTTTGGCTCTCAACGATTTTGCTCAGCAGGGAACTGAGCATAAAAGGTCGAGAAGATGCTTATGTGCAGCCGACTGAGAATGCAGTTGGCGGTGCGGCAGCCGTTACACGTCAGGCGTCGGACGTTCACAGCACATGTGAGCCGTCGGTCGATGTGGAAGCACTGCGTTTGCGCCTCAGCCGTCTGAATATAGAAACACGACCGCTATGGAAGCCGATGCACCGTCAGCCGGTTTTTGCCGAGTGTCCCGCGTATGTCAGCGGCACTGCCGAGACCCTGTTTGAGCGCGGATTGTGCTTGCCGTCCGGTCCGGATATTGCTCCCGATGACCAGAAGTTTATTGTTAACTCAATCTTAGATTCTATAAATTAATTACGAAAATATGAACAGCCTCACCATTAAATCACTCGAAGAACTTCCCGAAGCCGCAAGGGCATTTATTGCCGATATGGGCGATCGTACCGTAGTTGCCTTTCATGCGGAAATGGGTGCAGGAAAGACCACGTTTATCAATGCGCTGTGTGCGGAACTCGGCGTAATTACCGATGCTACGACCAGCCCGACGTTTGCATTGATAAATGAGTATAGATCCGACACGACAGCCGAACTGATATATCATTTTGACTTGTATCGTTTAGAGTCGCTTGAGGAGGCCGTTGATATGGGTATAGAGGATTATCTTGATTGCGGAGCACTATGCTTGATAGAGTGGCCCGATATTATCGATCCGCTCCTTCCGGGCGATACTATTGACGTTAAAATCACGGTTAACGAAGACGGCACTCGCACCTTGACTTGGGAATAAGTAAGGGTGCGAGCAAAAGGTTCTTAGCGCGTTGATGGCGTGAATGATTTGGAGGATCCGCCGGAGGTGGTGCCTCCCGTGGAGAATACGCCGTCAAAGAGCGTGTTTTCGGGAGAGGACAGGGAGGTGACGTTGTAAAGCAGCGAGTGGGTGCTGTTATCAAACATCGGGGAACTCAGCAGAACCGTTGCACTGTTAATGGTGTTGGGGCAACGATATGAGCATATAACATTTCCGCTGCTATCTGTTATTGATAGATATTTTCCATTAGATACGGTTACTGAAGACAGGGTTGCGTAGCGCTGTGAAGCCGAAGTTGGTGAACTTGTTGCCCCTCCGGTTCCGATTAGAGTGCCGCCATCGATGATAAACGTATTTTGGTCGCAGTCAAATCCTTCCTCGGGGGCAGATGAGCCAGATGCGAGAATAATGCCTCCATGAATGGCAATGCTGCCGTTTGAGTCGATTGCGTCATTGTTTGTTGCGTGACAGTAAACCGCGCCAGCGATTATGGTTAGAGAAGCAGCAGCGTTAATTCCGTCGTCGTATGTGGCACATTCGATGTTGCCACCATTGATGGTCATATTTGCTTTGCTTTCAATGCCCTCGCCTCCGTCGGCTTGGGTTTTGACATATATGGTTCCGTTGTTAATTATGACGTCGGTAGCTCCTTTGATTGCTTTAGGCGCGGCGTTGAATCCGCTGTCTCCACCCATGTTTCCTCCTCCGGGCCGATTCCCACCGCCACCTCCGGGTCGATTGTTGTTTCCTTGATTGCTATTGGAAGAAGAGGAGAGAGCCGAGCCCTCGGTTATAGCTGTCAGGGTGGGACCAGCATCGGCAGAGCCTATGGTGAGTAATCCGTCGGCCACGATGCATTTTCCGCCGTTGCCCGAGGCTTTACAATCAATTTCTCCGGAAAGGAGGTTCATAGGGCCATCGCTTTTTAGGGCTTTTACTGAATAGTAATCGGTAGTGCCGGACGAGGAGGTGTATGAGGACCCGGTTCCGGCAATTGTGATGTTTAGTTTTCCGCCGATTACTGTAAGGGTGCTATCGGCTGATACACCTTGTCCTCCGATACCATTGGCGTTTATGGTCAGGTTGCCTCCGGTCTGGCGATAATGGGCTCCGGTTTTGATTGCGGTGCAATATGATAACTCACCGTCAGCATCGAGGGCTGCGTTTCCGCTCATTGAGATTGTCGTTTCCCCACCTGCGAGCAGGACTTCGGAGTCGCTTTTTATTCCTTTAGAGGAGTCTGCTGATGCTTGAATTTCCACCGATCCTGCGTTAATGGCGATAATACCCTCGCAGTCAATAACGTCATCGGCGGCGGATAGGGACAAGTATCCCCCATGAACCATTATGGAATCATTTGCGTGCAGAGCATCGCCGGCGGCGTTTTCAACTTTTATTGTTCCGCTTCGGACTGCAATGTAATCGTCGCTGCAAATGGCGTGTTTGTATAGTCCGGTCACGGTGAGCGCCCCATTGCCCATGAATATCAGCTGTCCTTCACTGAAGAGGGTGCCTTTTTGGTCTTCTTCGGTGATAACATCGTAAGATGCGGCATCGGATAGTTGATTAATGGTTCCGTCAGTGAGAAAAATTTGTCCGCGTTTTCCGCACTGTATGTTTATGGCTGCGCCATTGTCGTTGGCGAGAGTCAGGCCATTGAGGTGAAGTTCGTATTTCTTGGAGCCATATAGTTTAAAGGAGCCACTATTACTGCTTCCGGCAAGGTGATATTCCGCTTCTTCGGTCAGAGCGGAGGTTACGCAAACGTCAGCTCCCTCAATGTCGATACTGACACCATCGAATGCAAAGGGGTTTAGCACGGTAGCTTTTTCGGCAGCATAAGTTACGAAAACGCCGGTGGGCAATGTGCCGTATTGAATGCTGTCGAGAAGAGTGAGCTCTATGTTGTCAAATTTTCCCGAATGAGCAATTTGCATCAAGTCATTTGCTTCATCGAATATGATACTGTCAACTCTGCTCACGGCGATGCACTTTGTTTCTCCGCTATTCATGAAAAAGCGAATGTCGCGTTCGGCATTTGCCGAGAAACCGACTGCTGCGGCAAAACAAATCAGTAAAGCCTTCTTCATAGGTGTGAGATTTTATAAATATTATTACCGATGCGCGCTACGTATATGCCTTTTGGCAGAGAAGTCATGTTGTAGGTCCAGACGTCAGGGAGGAAGCAGTTTGCTATTCGGCGTCCGTAGATGTCAAATAATGAGAGCAGGAGACCTTGATGTCCGTTAACGTGTAGTTCGCCGTTGGATAATGTGACGAGTTTGTCGGAGACTTCTACTATTGCGGATTGTTCCTCAACGGTAATGAAAGGGCAATAGATGGTTTTAACGTTATCAATGTTCCACGTAGAAGTTTTTCCGCTGCGGAAGTTGATAGTCATCTCGTTGTTGTCGTTAAATGTGATGCTGCGAATGGAGCCGATGGGGCTCACTTCGTCATCGGTCGCACCCTTTATGTGCAACCCTCTTACCGAATCATCGGCAAGGGCTGACCCTATGCCGAGTGTGACGGCTAAAATTGCGAATAAAACTCTCATACTTACCTTGTTAATGTGTTATGACGGGTCTGACGAACCGCGGCAAAGGTAATGATAAAATTTGAAATTAGGAGATTTTAGGGAGAAAAAATTCTGCTTTTGGACGAATTTTAGTTTGCCAATGATTGGGCTATTGTATATAAAAAAACTCCCTGCAGGGAGTTTCTTGTGAATTTGATTGAGCGGGGTTTAATTATATTCGTATCGCTTGATTACGTCGGAGGGCAAAACGTCGTCCGGGTGTTTCATTGTCCCTGTGGTTCTGTGGATTTCTACAGAACCATTCCAAGTGGGATGATTGGTGCGATGTTTGTTATAGAGTTTGTTGCATACTGCGATTACTTCTTTGTTTGGTGTTATAGATTATTTGCGAGAGCGGAGAGCGTAGGTGCGCGAACGGAGGAATGCGCCGAGAGAGGCTGGCGATTCGCGGTGGGCTGCTTGTTCTTCCACCGAGATGGGCTCTCCGATGCTGACGTGGAGTTCCTTGCCGGACTTGCGCACGATTTGGCGCGGCAAGAGCAGTGACCTGACGGGCCAGCACAAGTGGCCCATGACATTGCACCAGAAAGAGTTGCCTCCATGAAAGTATATGGGTACAACAGGTACGTTGGAACGGTAAATCAGTTGCAGCACAGAGTCTTGCCATTCGCGGTCAATCTGTTGCCACTTCCAATTCACTTTGCTCATTGCACCGGCGGGGAAGAAGCCGAGGGCTTTTCCGTCTTTGACTTGTCGCAGACAGGCACGAATGCCGCTGACGCTGACGGCACGTTTCTTCGGGTCGTTGCTTTGCCAAGCATCTACAGCGATGAAGTTGGGACGAAGTCCGCCAATATGGTTTAAAATCATATTTACCATGACCTTAAATTCCGGGCGTCGGCTTCCAATGAGGTGAATCAAGGCAATGCCGTCGAGAGCACCATAGGGGTGATTGCTTACTGTTATGAACGCACCTTCGGGCAAGCGGTCAAGGACGTCCTCGCCATCAACTCGGAGTTTTACTTTGATTGCTTCGTTGATGAGTCGAGTGGCACACTGAGCTCCCGGGGTATCATAGACCATGCGGTGATAATCGTTGATGCGGTCCACTTTCAGCCAGCGAAACAGGCGTCGAACCATCTTCGGGTACTTGGCCAGTTTGGGGACCATTTGCATTACGTCTTCCGGGGTCAGGACGTCGGGCTTTACTATTTCTTCTTGATTAGTCATTTTTTCGGGGTGATATAGTTGGCGTAGTTGTTTATAAAGCGAGCAAACGGGCGAATGCGCATCAAGCCGAATTCAAACACGATAAATCCGAGCAATGCACAGGCAATTCCGAGAACTACGTCGATGATATAATGGTGAGAACTATATACGGCAGTGAACCAAATGCCTAATGTGATTACGGTGAGGGCGATTTTCCAACCCATGGGCGACTTTGAGCGCACTGCGTAGATGAAGGCAACAAGAGTATAAGCACTATGGAGGGAGGGCACTGCGGCAAATACGTTGGCATTGCGCGCATATATTGCTTCAAAGATGCCGGCTCCGACCATGCGGTCAAATGCGCCGAGTCCGGCCACGGAGCCTCCGGTGCCAAGCAGGAACTCGGTGCCGTGTTCGGCGATGTACCACGGCGGAGCTGCGGGGTGAATATAGTAGCCAGCAAATCCGATGAGGTTTACGAAAAGGAATACCAGAGCGAAGTGGAGGTAGGGCTTTTCCTTGTGGCTGTAATATAGGTATATGCCGAACAGAATCGGTACGGGTACCCAGCAAAGGTAGAATATGCCGCAGAGGAAATCGAGTATGCTATTGGTGTGGAGCGCAAAAAATTCATTCGGGGTCAAAGTGCCGGCGGCGGTAGATATGCCGAAAAGTGATTTTTCGGCTTCATAAAGTCCGGCGATATCGACCGGATTAACCGTGTAGTTAGGCACGATGTTCATCCAGTCATAGCTTATGCCGAAAATAGCGAACGGGAGCAGTGCCATTACCAATCGGCGGCTTGCTCCTGATGCAAAGAACAGGGCGGCAATAAGCAACGCCATTACGGGGTGTTCGGGTCTGAAACCTACGAACGCAGCAGTGACCGCCAACCAAGCAGCCAAAGCAATCAAGCAGATAAGAATCTCCTTGCGTCGGGGAGCTTTGTAGGTCATTTTTCCAACATTGCCTTGCGGCAGTGATTTATACGAGCAAAGGCGGTGATGTTGGCAAAGACGGCGATTATGGCCATTGCCACCACTAAGATGATGTTGGGGTTGAAAGTCGGGGCGCATAATCCGGTTATGCCGGTTGCGATGATGCCGACGGTTGCCACAACGACACGTTCGGGACGTTGCATAAAGCCCATTTTGCACTCAATGTTCAATCCTTCGGCGCGCGCCCGAACGTAGCTGACCATCAGCGAGCCAATCAGTCCAAGGAAGGTGATGATGGCTCCGAGGAGGTCGCCGCACTGAATGAGATAGAACGCCACTCCTCCGAGGGTGAACATTTCGCAATAACGGTCGAGTACGGAATCATACATTGCACCGAATCGAGTGATCATATTTCCCAGACGGGCAACTTGACCGTCGAGCATGTCGAAAACAGAGAATAGGATGATGATTATTCCACCCCAAGTGAATACACTGAAAGGATTTTCTCCTTTTGAAGCAAGATAACCTGCCCAAACCATGAAGGCCGCTCCGGCAATCTGTCCGAGCAGTCCGATAGTTGTGACCATGTTAGGGGTGACACCCATCTTGATGAATAAGCGAACCAACGGATTTATGACACAATAAATTCCGTTTTGCAAAGAGTCGCGAGTGGATTTTGCGGTAGTTTTAATATCTTCTATTGCCATATCCAAAAGTAATTTATCGCTAAAATGATGAGAGCGCTGTAAAGTCCAGCCAAGAGGTCATCGGCCATCATGCCGTATCCTCCGGGGAGTTTTTCCATGGCGCGAATGCCCAATGGCTTGTATATGTCGAAAAATCTGAACAGAGCCAATGATAATAGTATTTCCCACCAAGGGGATATGCTAACAGCCATTACGGGTGCTAATGACAGCCACTGTCCCACAGTTTCGTCCACGCAAGCAATCACAGGGTCTTTGCCCCAATATTTTTCGCTGACGTTTGATGCCCAAGTTCCGGCTACGGTCAATGCTATTGTTGCCACAAGGGTAACCGTCAGAGATACTATCGGAGACGTCCATAAATAAAGCGGCAGCCAAAGAATAATGCCGAGAATTGCTCCCCAAGTTCCGGGAGCTTTCGGGAGATATCCAACTCCGAGAGAAGTGGCGATTAAGCGCGGCAACAGCGGAAATTCACTATCGCGGCTGTGGTCTATTTTTCTGTGAGGTTCTGCGTGCATATTTTTCAGTTGTCGCGTCCGCGATCTTGATAAAGTTTTTTCAACGGGTTGGAAAAAATTTCGCGATGCACTTCGCGGCGTCGCAATGCGTCTATTGCCATGTAGATTGCTTGACGCATGGATTGCGGGTCGGCTTTGCCCTGTCCGGCAATGTCGTAGGCGGTTCCATGGTCGGGTGAAGTTCGCACGTAGGGCAGTCCGGCAGTGAAGTTCACGCCTGAGCTCCCTTCAATCGTTTTGAACGGAATCAGACCTTGGTCATGGTACATTGCCAGCACGCCATCGAACTTAGAGTATGCTCCGGAACCGAAGAATCCGTCGGCAGGGTATGGTCCGAATGCCAACACTTTTGAATTTCCGGCTTCGGCAATTGCGGGAATGATGATGTCTTCCTCTTCTTTGCCGAGCAATCCGTTGTCGCCTGCATGGGGATTCAATGCAAGTACGGCAATGCGAGGTTTGTGTACGCCGAAATCGCGAATCAAGGCATCGTTAAATTCAACGAGGCGTTGGCAGATCAAATCCGAGGTTAATGATTCCGCTACATTTGCCAATGGCAGATGAATCGTTACGGGTGCAACTCGCAAGCCGTTTTCTCCGGCAAGAATCATCAGAGCACGGTTGCCGTCCTCTGCGAGAGCGGCTTCCAGATATTCCGTGTGGCCCGGGAATTGAAATCCGGGTCTTTGGATGTTTGCTTTGTTGATAGGTGCAGTTACCAAGACGTCGATTTGTCCGTTCTTCAAGTCCGCCACTGCGCGTTCCAATGCGGCAAAAGCAGCTTTTCCCGCCGCTTCTGTGGACTGTCCGGGATTGGGTTGGTCGTCATCGCCAACAACATTGATAAAATTCAATGCGCTATCTTTGGCATTGTCCGCTTCATCAATTTGGGCGGATTGGACTTGCGGAAGGTCGAGGTGTTTCCGGTAAAATGACGCAATGCGCTGACTCCCATAGACTATGGGGGTACATAGGTCGAAGATCTGCGGGTCTTCGAAGGCCTTGAGGATAATTTCGTAGCCTATTCCGTTATAGTCGCCGTGGGTGATTCCCACCTTTATTTTTTCTGAGTTCATGAAAACTTCAAGAATTTACATATTGACTGCAAAATTACGATTTTTTTCTTAACTTTGCCCAATAAAATAGTAAATATTCTCTTCCAGATAAAAATGCATTACGCAATTCTTGCAGCCGGCGAAAGTTCGCGTATGGGCAGTGTTGCCCCCAAAGCACTTGTAACCGTCGGGGGTAAAACTCTCGTTGGCAGGATGCTTGATATTATAGCACAACGCTCTGATGTCCAGTCGGTGAGTATTATAGTAAATGCTCGTCGCCCGGAGATTGCCGAGCATGTGTCTAGATTGTCGCTCCCTTATGCTTTAAATGTTATTTCGGCGCAACCGCCAACGGCAGCCCATTCGCTTGCCAGAGTGGTCAGCTCAATTCCCCGTAATGAGAAATTTATTGTTTTGACGGTTGACACTGTGTTTCATGCCGAAGATTTTCATGCTTATGTAGAGGCGTTTGCAAAGCAAGAATCAGGAGACGGCCTGATGGCAGTGACGCGCTTTATAGATGATGAAAAGCCGCTTTACGTGGGTGTGGGCGAGCAAAACAGGATTACTTTTTTTGGCGATATCCCTGAGCCTCATACCGATTTCGTTTCAGCCGGCATATACGGCTTGGGCGAAAAGGCACGTGATGCTATTGATAAAGCCATGTCGATAAATATTAACGGATTGCGAGAACTTCAACGAGCATTGCTTCTGCGCGATCTCGACTTGCGAAGCTACGAGATGGGAGTGGTGTTTGACGTTGATCGACCTCACGATCTTGAACAAGCAAGAAAATTTCTCTGTGGCTAACGTATCAGTGGCCGGCATATTGCGCGCCGGCATGTTCTCGCCCAATAATGTTGGAGCTGACGCAGCTATTTTGAACAGCGTGGCGGCAAAGTTGCGCCGCCGCGGCATCACTGTGAATCTTTATAGTGAGGAACAATTTATTGCCCATGGCATCGGAGGCGAGCAAATTGTAATGACGATGACACGCGATGAGCGTTCCACTTCGCGCCTTCATGAACTTGAAGATCTCGGGCGGATAGTGATAAACTCAGGCTACGGCATTTCGCACTGTGCCCGAGGCAATATGGTGAAAATATTTGCACGCGAGGGGATTCCTCAGCCCGACACCCTTGTGGTTTCCACTAATGAAAACATTAAAGGGAGACTTGAAGAGTTGGGGATTGAACGTTGTTGGGTAAAAAGAGCCGATTGTCAAACTGTTCATAAAGAGGACGTTGCTTGCGCTCGTCATGCTCAAGAGGCGCAAGATTTGCTTGGCGAATTTTTTATCAGAGGCATAAGGACCGCCACGGTGGCACGCGATATTTCAGGCTTGCATGCCAAATTTTACGGAGTTGTCGGCACGGATTTTTTCCATTGCTATCTTTCACGCGCTGATGGCTTGCAAACCATTGACGAGGACTCCTTGCGCAGCGTCTGCACGAAGGCCGCAAAGGCTCTTGGCGTGGCAATCTATGGCGGCGATGTTATGATAGATCCCATCAGCGGCTCGTTTTCAATCATATCATTTAATGATTGGCCGGGTTTTGCTCCTTGTAGAGAAGATGCCGCCAAGGGAATTTGTAAACTTGTTTCATCTTATGCGCGCAAATTAATGAAACGATGAAAGAGAAGGAATTTTTGTCATCACTGAAAAGCCTTGACACTGAGGAAAATATAGATATACACTTCTATCGTCGCCTCGGGTGGATGTGGGCAAACATGGCACGAAAGCTCGGCATCACTCCCAATGCCATTACCATAGCGTCCATTTTTATAGGTGTGGCGGCCGGGGTTTGCTTTTATTCGACGAATATTTGGGTTAATATCGGCGGTTTGCTTTTGCTGATATTAGCTAATTCGTTTGATTCTGCCGACGGGCAATTGGCGCGTATGACCAAGCAATATTCGCGATTGGGCAGAATCCTTGACGGTTTGGCCGGCGATATGTGGTTCGTCAGCATTTATGTGAGTGTCTGTCTGCGTACGGTTAACACAACAGCATTGTTTGCGGGCAATGCGTGGGCAATTTGGAGTATGGCGATCGTGGCAGGGGTGTGTCATATAATTCAAGCGGCACTTGCCGACTATTATCGCCAAATGCATCTTCAGTGCGTTAACGGCAAAAGTGAGCTTGACAACTCCGCTTCATTGCGTGAGAAACTGGCGGAAAGCAAGGGGATGAGCCGCGTGATGATGCGACTGTATTTGTTTTATACACTGTGTCAGGAGCGTATAATTCCGAATGTCGTGGCTTTGCAGAGGCGCGGAACACTGCCGGAAGAGTTCAGACGAGAAAGCCTTCCATTGATGAAATATGCCAACGCGCTGACCTTTAATTGGCGGTCAATCACGTTGGCAGTCACCTTGCTTTGCGGAAATCCGTGGCTTTACTTTGTGGCTGAAATTACTCTCGGCAACATATTGCTGGTTTACATGGTCGGTCGCCATGAGCGAATTTGCCGGAGATTGCTGAAAGCTTGACGTTACTCTTTGAGGTCGCGGCGAATGTAGTTGGTCATTATCCACGGCTCTTGCTCCGGGCGTTGCTTGCGGTCAAGGCTTTGGAGCAACCAAGTTAAGTTGTTGGCAAGGGTTCGCATGGTCTGCAATCCTTCGGCATCAGAAGCCGCGTCGCCTGCTTTGCGACCGTAAACAATGTTCCAATACTGAGAGTTAGCCATTGGCATGCTCATCATTTCGAAATATTTGTTGAGGCGTTCGAAGGCGGTCAAAGCACCGCCTCGACGGCACACTGCAACGGCAGCAGCGGGTTTTCCGCGAAGCAAACTGCCGGATGAATAAAACAGACGGTCGAGCAGCGCACAGAGCGATCCGTTAGGCCCGGCATAGTAGGTCGGAGTGCCAACAATGAGTGCATCGGAGTTCTCCAACGCCGAGATAACGGCGTTGTATAAGTCGTCCTGAAATCCGCAACGTCCCAATTCCATGCACTTGTAGCAGCCGATACACCCTTGCACGGCCTTGGTGCCGATCCATATTGTTTCCGTTTCGATTCCGTTTGCATTAAGTTGACTTGCCACTGCATTAAGCGCAATGGCAGTATTGCCCTGCTGGTGAGGGCTTCCGTTGATTAATAGAGCTTTCATACGCCACAAAGGTAAATATTTTTCTAAAAAGAGTACAAATCATTGTGAAATTTTCCCAAAAAATTCATAATTTTGTGGCGAAATAGAATAAATCGTTTATCACTTTATGGAATACAGTTTTATTGACTTCTTGTGCCTGCTCGGTGCAGTGTGTCTGTTCCTTTATGGAATGAAAGTAATGAGTGAAGGCCTACAGAAAGCAGCCGGCGACCGCTTGCGCAACATTCTTTCGGCTATGACTCGCAATAGGTTTACGGGCACTCTGACCGGCATTTCAATTACGGCGTTGATTCAATCATCGTCGGCTTCGACCGTGATGGTTGTGAGCTTTGTGAATGCAGGATTGATGACCCTCGGGCAAGCCATGTCCGTCATTATGGGTGCTAACGTCGGCACTACGTTTACGACGTGGATAATCGCACTGTTCGGGTTCAAGGTTAATACGTCGCTGTTTGTTTTGCCGATAATAGCCCTTGCCGTACCCTTGATGTTTACCTCGTCAAGCAAGAAGAAGAGTATGGGCGAGTTCTTGGTGGGCTTTGCACTGCTTTTCATGGGCTTGAACTTGATTAATCAGTATGTGCCGGATCTGCGCTCGAATCCTGAAATGTTTGCATTCTTGCAGCAATACACTGACTTGGGATTCGGCTCAGTGTTGATATTCCTCGCTGTTGGCTGCTTGCTGACCTTGGTTATTCAATCTTCAGCGGCTACGTTTGCTATTGCACTGATTATGTGTACGAAAGGTTGGATAGACTTCGATTTGTCGTGTGCGTTGGTGCTCGGTGCCAATATCGGAACGTGTATCACTCCGCTTTTGGCGTCAATGAGTGGTAACACGGCGGCAAAACGCTCAGCACTCGGTCACCTTCTGTTCAATACCTTCGGTACAATATGGGCAGTGCCTCTTTTCTCCGTGGTTATTGCGCTTTCCAAAAAAGTTACCATGATGCTTGGTGAACCCGACCCCACGCTTCTATATTCTTACATCACCGATCTTTCGGTTAACAACCCCGAACTTTATAACCAAATCTCTGACGGCACCTTGCCTGACGGGCATGAAACCATGGCGGCAGTAAATCAGATGCAAGCTGCTGTTGGTTTCGGAATGTCGATATTCCACACCCTCTTTAATATCGTTAACCTCTCGGTTATGATTTGGCTCACCAACGTTTTCGTGAAAATCTGCGTGTGGATGTTGCCCAACAAGAATCAAGAAGAAGAATTTGCGCTTAAATACATTGGCGGCTCTCGCATCAGTGCCTCGGAACTCAATATTGCACAGGTTGAGAAGGAAATCGGCGTGTTTGCACAGCGCGTAGTTCGCATGGTGGGCATGGACCGCGAATTGCTCCGCTTGAATTCCAGTCCTAAGGAATTCAACCAACTATATTCGCGACTGGAGAAATATGAGGAAATTTCCGACCGTATGGAACGAGAAATTGCCGACTTCCTCAATCGAACCAGTCAAGGCCGACTCAGTAATGATGGCAAGCGTCGCGTAACGGCTTTGTTTAATATCAACTCTGAAATAGAGAGTATCGGCGATAGCTGTAATAACTTTGGTCGCGTATTATCGCGCAAGCAGGAACTCAACGTGCACTTTGATGATTATATCAAGGATAGCATTGACTCAATGTTTGTGCTCGTGGCTGAAGCTATGCAAGGCATGATTGATATGCTTCAGAATATTGAGAGCGTCAGAGAAGAACAACTCATGGCTGCGTACAATAAGGAACGCGAAATCAATAATTTGCGCAATCAGCTTCGCGCCAAGAATATTGAAAATATCAAGGACGGTTTGTATGAATACCGCTCGGGCATTTTCTATATGGACGCTATTGCTGACCTGGAGAAAATCGGCGACTATGTGATTAATGTTGTTGACACCATTAGAGATTCAATGACCAAAAAAGTCTAATTACCATAATACACAATTATTTGAGATGAAGAAGATTTTATTATTCGCCGCCGTTTCTGTTGCGTTATCTGCTTCGGCGGAGGTTTTGACCCCTGCACAAGCACTTGAGCGAGTGCGGCAAGTGACGGAACTTACTGATAACGGCGCGGTTCGTCGCATGACAGCGAGAAATGCCGCGGTGGCTATTCCTGTGAGAACAGTGAGCAGTGCAGCCGGATTGCCTCAGTTGTATTTGTTTGCCGATGGCGAGAACGGTCTGATGATAGTTTCAGCCGAATCGGAGTCTGAGGCATTGATGGGCTACACAGATTCCTATTCGCCCGATCAGCAAGTCCCTCCGGCGTTGGAGTATATGATTAGCTGCTATGCTGCGGAGATTGAAGCGGTTCGTGCGGGAGTGGTGACGTATGCGGCAGAGTCGGTGTTTGACCTTAACTCTCCGGCGATTAGTCCGATTTGTACGACCCGTTGGGATCAGGGTGCTCCGTATAATGCGATGTGTCCGATGCTTAACGGTCAGCGTAGTGTGACGGGTTGTGTTGCAACCGCTATGGCTCAGGTCTTGAAGACGTATGAGTATCCCGAGAAGTGTTCGGGCGGTACTTTTTCGTATTTTTGGGAGGAAAATAACACAACCCTTTCGATGAACTTCAATGAGGTTACCCTTGACTGGGCAGACATGGGCGACAGGTACACAGCCGAGGAATCGGCTCCGGCGGTAGCCGAACTGATGAAAGCAGTGGCATATTCGGCACAAATGGGTTTCTCTCCCTATGCCAGCGGCGCACATGGCATTGATATGGCCGTTGGATTGATTCGCAACTTCGATTATGACTGTACTCTGACGTATGAACGCCGTGAGTGGTATTCTTTGGGAGAGTGGCATCAGAAAGTTTATGATGTACTTGCATCGGGGCATGCATTGTATTATGACGGCGTAAATCCGGGTTATACTTCAGCGCATGCGTTCGTTGTTGACGGCTATCAAGGCGACGGATTGTTCCACCTGAATTGGGGCTGGGGCGGCATGAGCGACGGCTACTTCCGCCTGACGGCACTTGACCCGGCCGCTCAAGGTATCGGCGGCTCTACCGCTGGATATGATAGAGAGCAAGGAGCTATTTTTAACATGATACCCGGCGGAACCACTAATGTCAGTGATGCTCCGTATGTGTTCTTTATGACAACGGGATTCAGGTCTGCAAGAACAACAAGCAAGCTGAATGCCAACACGTCGTTTTTGGCGTCCAGTGGCGGTGGGATATATAATTGTGGACCCAACACCGTTGAAAAATTTAAGCTCGCAGTGAAATTTGTCAAATCAACCGGTGAGATTTTTTGGTTCAGCAGTGAAAGTCTTTATGGGAAATGCGCGCCATATTCCGGTGTGACCGGCACTTTCAGTTGTTACTTGACCGATGAGCTCACAGAGGGCTCCTACATGGTTAGTCCCGCAGTGTATAATCCGACTACCGGCAAGTATTACGACGTTAAATATCCCGTAGGTGCGGGCGGTACTTTTGGTGCAGAAATCAGCGGCAACACCATAACGTTCTCGACTGCGCAGAAATCGAGCCTGAGCGCGGTTGAGGTTACGATTCCCGAGGTGATATATCAAAATACGCCGTTTGAAATTAAGGCCACATTGCTCAATCCGGGTCCTGAAGAATATTATGGTCCCGTGACTGTGAAACTATTCAAGAAAGGAACTTCAACGGAAGTCGCAATACTGGGCAATGTAGTGGTCAGTGCAGTTCCCGGCGAGCCGGTTGACGCTGCTGCATACTTCAAACTTGAGGGCACTTCCGTTGCTGTCGGCGAGTATGATTTGGGCATGATTGATCAATATTCAAACGAGGTTACGGAACGCGTAGCAGTGACCCTTGAGGAGGAAATGCCGCAAGGCACTCCAACGTGCAAGAGTATGCGTGCAACCAATAAGGCACAAGATCAGCTGACTTTCCGCATGAACTTGTCGTGCACGGGTGGAATGTATATAAATCCCGTTTACGTAGTTTTGACGGAATATGGCGGCAGCAACGTGTTGACTTACTTTGCAAGTCCCACGGTTACGCTTGATCCCAACGGGGGAATCGTTTCGGTTTATGCATCGTGTGATTTCCACCAAGGCACACCGGGTGCTCGCTATACGGCTTATCCCTACTACGTTTATAACGGCAATATCGTTCAGATGGGCGGCAGCAAGATCTCGTTCTATCTTGAAGAGCCTACCTCGGGTATTGACAATATAGAAGGTGGCGAGTCTGCGCCCGTTGAGTACTATGATTTGGGTGGCCGCCGCGTTGTTGAACCGAAGAACGGAATTTATATTCGCAAGCAAGGTTCTGAAGTCACTAAGGTGGTGTTATGAAAAGTGTGCTCATAGTAGGCGCCGGCGGATTTATCGGTGGCTTCATTGCCAAGCGAGCGTTGGAATTGGGCTATGACACCACTGTCGGGGTCCGCAAATCGACCTCTCGGCGATATCTTTCCGATGAACGTTTGAAGTTTCTGGAGTTTGATTATGATGACTCAGAGGCTATGGAGGCCGTTCTCGGCAGTGTGTCCGCCAAATGGGATTATATAATTTATAATCTCGGGGCCACGAAATGTACTAACTTTTTGGACTTCAACCGCATCAATTTTCAATATCTTCGCTCGTTTGGTGAAGCATTGAAGGCTACGGGTAAGGTGCCCGAAAAGTTCTTGTTTGCAAGCTCTCTTTCCGCCGCCGGCCCCGGAGATGAAAAGACGTATGCTCCGATTAAGGAGAGTGACTATCCGTGCCCGAATACGCGATATGGTTTGTCGAAAATCAAGGCGGAGCAGTGGCTTGAAACGCAGAGCGGCTTGCCGTGGATAATATTCCGCACCACGGGCGTTTATGGCCCTCATGAAGAGGATTATTTAATGATGATTAAGAGCATTGATCGGCATTTTGACTTTGGGGTAGGTTATCGCAAGCAAATGCTCACGTTTATCTACGTTGAAGACCTTGTCGATGCAATGTTTATGGCGTTGGAGAAAGCCCCGATAAAGCATCGCTATAACATCGCAGAATCGCGCTCCTATACTCAAAAGGAGTTTCGTGAGATAGTGGCTCGAAAGCTTGGTCGGAGTTTCGTTGTGCCTATCCGAGTGCCGCTGTGGGGCTTGAAACTCGTCAGCTATATTGCTCAACAGGTTGGCGCATTTAGCGGCAAGCCCTCAACTCTGAATCTTGACAAGTATAATATTATGAAGCAGCGAAACTGGAATTGCACTACCGACGCGGCGGCTGCAGATTTCGGATTTACGGCTTCAACCGACCTTGACGCCGGAATAGAGAAAACTGTTCGGGCATATCGCGAGCAAAAACTTGCGGCGAAGCAAAAAAGTGAGTAACTTTGCGCCGCAAATTTATAGGATTGGCTCTGTAGTTCAACGGATAGAATAGAGGTTTCCTAAACCTTAGATCGGGGTTCGATTCCCCGCGGAGCTACTTTTGAAACTTACCTGAAAAAATACGACCGGCTACTCTCGCGAGAGCAGCCGGTCGTTGTCAGTTATAATTCACTTACCGGAGAAATTACAGTTGCGAATCGGGGTTGAGGTTAGCTCCTTCGATGTCTTTGAAGTAGCGGTAGGTGTCAACTTTGAGTTCGCCGCAAGCATCTTCGTCGCAAACGATGATTGCGTGGGGGTGCATCTGCAGAGCTGTGATGGTCCACTGCTGAGAAACGCCGCCTTCAACGCCTTGCTGGAGAGCGCGCGCCTTGTTGTGGCCGTTAACCATGAGCAGTACTTCGCGAGCTGCCATAACGGTGCCTACGCCAACTGTGAGCGCAGTTTTGGGAACTTGATTGAGGTCGTTGTTAAAGAAACGAGAGTTGGCAATGATGGTGTCTTTGGTCAGAGTCTTCATGCGAGTTTTGGAAACGAGTGAAGATCCGGGCTCATTAAAAGCAATGTGACCATCGGGGCCAACACCGCCCAAGAACAAGTCGATGCCGCCATAAGACGCAATTTTGTCTTCATAGCGTTGGCATTCTGCAACGGGGTCTTCTGCATTGCCATTGAGGATATTCACGTTTTCGGCGGGAATATCAATGTGGTTGAAGAAATTGGTGTGCATGAAAGTCCAGTAGCTCTGCTCGTGGTCACGAGGAATGCCTACGTATTCGTCCATGTTGAACGTAACGACGTTTTTGAACGATACTTTACCTTCTTTATAGAGCTCTACCAAACGGCGATACATTCCGAGGGGAGAAGAACCGGTGGGCAGACCGAGCACAAAGGGTTTTTCTGCAGTAGGTTTGGCAGCATTGATACGCGCTGCAACATAGTTGCCGGCCCAACGTGAGAGGTCAGCGTAGTTAGGTTCAATAATGAGACGCATGGTTTATTAAGGTATGATTAATGAATGAAAAATGCGATACTGAATTTATCTGATTGCAAAGATACAAAATTTTCTTGCGGAATCCAAATATTGGAGATTTTATACGTGTTCTTTCTCTCGGGCGTAATCTGAAAGCGTAATTAGAGTGAATTTTCGGAGAAATGCGATGATTTCTCGGAAAAATAAGTATATTTGCAGTTGAAAACATAAATTAACCATATATCTAAAATCACTAACACCATGAGCAAAGGTAAAATCCTCGTAACCGGAGGCACCGGTTACATTGGCTCCCACACCACCGTAGAGCTCCAAGCAGCGGGTTACGAAGTGGTGATTATTGACAATTTGAGCAATAGTAATGAAAATGTGCTTGATGGCATTGAGAAGATTTCCGGCGTTCGTCCGGCTTTCGTTAAGGCTGATTGCACAGACATGGGCGCACTGCGCAAACTTTTCCAAGATTATCCCGGCATTAAGGGTATTATCAACTTTGCAGCATCGAAGGCCGTTGGCGAAAGCATGGAAAAGCCCGTGTTGTACTATCGCAACAACCTTAACACTCTGATGAACTTGCTTGACTGCATGGCAGAGTTCGGAGTGAAGGGCATTGTGTTCTCCAGCTCTTGCACCGTTTATGGTGAACCCGATGAAAACCCCGTAACCGAACAAGCTCCTATCAAGAAAGCTACATCGCCTTACGGAAATACCAAGCAGATTTGTGAGGAAATCATCAATGACGTGGTTAATGCAGGTGCACCTTACAAGAGCGTGATTTTGCGTTATTTCAACCCCGTTGGCGCTCACCCGTCGGCTGAAATCGGCGAACTTCCCAATGGAGTGCCCCAGAACTTGGTTCCTTATATCACTCAAACTGCAATCGGTATCCGCAAGGAGTTGAGCGTGTTTGGCAATGACTATCCTACTCCCGACGGCTCTTGCATTCGTGACTTTATCAACGTTGTTGACCTTTCACGTGCTCACGTTAAGGCCATGGATCGTATGCTCGAAGTGCCCGAATCTGCTGCAGTTGAAACATTCAATCTCGGTACCGGTAACGGGGTGAGCGTTCTTGAGCTTATCAATACTTTTGAGACCGCTACCGGAGTGAAAGTGCCCTATAAGATCGTTGACCGTCGTCCCGGCGATATCGAAAAGGTATGGGGTAATCCTTCTCACGCTAACGAAGTGCTCGGTTGGAAGGCTGACACCCCGTTGGCGGAAACCATGGCCAGCGCATGGGCATGGCAGTGCAAGCTGCGTGAGCGCGGCGTGATGTAAAATCGAACTAAAAAGATTACGTTACGAACATAAATTTTGGCTCAGCCCGTTCAGTTGCGGCTGAGCCAATTTTTTGAGTCATCTGTATGAAAAAATCGCAGTGATAGCGGAATATTGTAGAATTTAAACTAACTTTGCAGACGAAAAAGCTAAGAGTAGCCTTATTTTGATTTTATGAAGTACTCTGTTTCTCCTGTTGTAAAAAGCGAAATAGAAACAGAGTCCAAAAGCGTTTCGAGCTTTATCCTCAAACAGAAAATCGCCAATTTTCAAACCAAGAGGGACAAAGCAGTCGGATTGCGCTCATGTTGTTCGTATATCCATTCCTCGCCACGAGGACATTGATATCCGATATGGCGTGGGAGTGGACTGTTTATTTCTTAGGTGGGCGTTTGGCGATGCCTCTGTTTGGATAGACAGAACATTGTCCTACGCTTTTTGTTTGTGTAATTTTAATCCGGCATATAGGGGACAAGCATGCCAAAATTTAAACTACATTCATTGCTTTATGAAAGAGTTTTATTACCTGAATGCGGCAGGAGAAAAAGTTGGTCCGCTTCCACTAAGCGATGCTACCGCGCATCGAGTAACAGCCACAACAATGGTCTGGCTTCCGGGCATGACAACGTGGCAGCCGGCTAAAGAGGTTCCGGCAGTTATGGCTTGTATCATACCTTCGGCTCCACAGCCACCTCAAACGCCTCCGGCTCCGGGATTTGGAGGATATGCGGCTCAGCAGCCTCAAGTGTTAAGCAACAAACCACAAAATTTCTTGTGGTTAGGTATTGTGACCACTTTGCTATGCTGTTTGCCGGCCGGTATTGTTTCAATTATTTACGCCACAAAGGTTGATAATCTTTGGAATACGGGAGACCACCAAGGAGCAATTGATGCTTCTAATAATGCCAAAACATGGGGCTTCGTTAGTGTAGGTCTCGGATTTGTGTTATTTATAATTGGTTTTATTGTTGGATTAGCAGGGGCTTAATTTTTATGGCAAACATTCTTACAATTACTCGCGACCGTGCATACGTAGGTCGTCTGATGTCTTATCGAATTAAAATAAATGGACATGAAGTAGCTCAAATACCGGCTGGAGGAGAAGTGAGACTTGAAGTTCCCGATAGTCCGTTTAATTTGGAGTTTGCAATGGTCGGAAATTCCATGAGTTTTCATCCCATTAAAGGAAGCGTTATGGTAGAACCGGTGCGTTCCGCTACTGGTCAGATGCAATGCCATCTTATGACTAAGCCAAATTGGTTGGGAATCATTGTGAGTGGTCTTTTCTTTCCGGTAGGTCATCTCGAAATCAAATTGAATTACTAATGTGATGGATTTTTATTACATTGACACCAAAGGGGCGAAAATAGGTCCTATTGAATTTGATGATATAGAAAATCATATCATTAAAGTCGATACATTGGTGTGGCTGCCGGGTATGGCAACGTGGCAACCCGCGGCAGAAGTTCCTGTGATTTTCACTCGCATTCCGTCAAAACCAGTACCGCCGGAAGTTTCGGCAAGCCATATAGTTCCTCCGATAACGCCGACGCCACCACCATTATCATCTATATCCATTGGCAATAAACCTCCTTCTTACATATGGATAGGCTTCGTTTGTATTGCATTGGAAATTTTGTTTGCCGCTTTTGATGGTTGTTTTGCTGTATATCATTATGAAAGATATTTCGAGTATAGCAAACTTCCGCATATTTACATCATACCATACGTGATTTATTGGCTTTGTGCTATAGCTTCCATTTATAGTGCAGTTCGGGTAAAGAAGGAATGGATGAATGGAGATATAGAAAGCGCGCAAAATTTTTCCCGTAGCACTTTGCTATGCGGGGTAAAAAGTTTTGTGGTAGGTATATTGTTTTTTGTTGTTGGTACAGGCATGGAGGACTTGGCATATGATGCATTGGAAAGGCGGTATGAACGATATGCATATTAGGGCGCTTATGAGGAGATCTTTTGGGCATCAATAATGTATAGATGGTCGATAAAAGACTAAAAGTGTAAAAAGTGGGTCTCAATCGCTGAATTAATGCGGTTGAGATTCATTTTTTGGGGGAAGGGATTACATGGCCCATTCTTGTAATGATTTTATCAGTTTTAATTCCATTTTGATAAAAAGCAGTATCTTTGCAACATGAAACAGGATATTGATAGACTAAAGGTCGGTGATGCCGGTGATATTTTAAGGAAGCACAGAATATCGTTGAGCAGACGCGAAATTACGCGTATCAAGCCGTGAATGTGGCTATGGTACAGCGTAACTGGTTGCTGGGTAAGCATATTTCTGATGAAGAATTGCAGGGGGAGAATCGGCCGAGTATGGCAAGGAAATTATCAAACGACTTGCCGACTACCTTACTAATCTTTATGGTAAAGGATTTACAAAGAGTAATCTCTATCAGTTTGTTCAGTTCTATAAGTTCTTCCCCGAGATTTTCCGCGCAGTGAGTGGAAAATCCCAAATCTTGTCATGGACTCATTATCGCAATCTGTTAAGGGTAGCCGATAAAAATGCCAGAGATTGGTATCTTAACGAGTCAATAAATGAGGTGTGGAGTGCAAGAACACTTGATAGGAATATTGCTTCACAATACTACTATCGTTTGTTGCAATCGCAGAACAAGCAAGTGGTAAAAGACGAAATGGAACAAATTACGGCTCCATATCAACAAGATAAATTGGAGTTCATCAAGAATCCTGTTGTAGCAGAGTTCTTGGGATTGTCGCCAAACTCCGACTTTTCCGAAACCAAGTTGGAGTCGTCTATCATCTCGCATATCCAAAAGTTCGTGATGGAATTAGGTAAGGGCTATGCTTTTGTTGCTCGACAGCAACACATTAAAACTGATGTCGGCGATTATTTCATCGATTTGGTATTCTACAATTATATTCTCAAATGCTTCTTGTTGATAGACCTTAAAGCATCAAGAATTACTCATCAAGATGTCGGGCAAATGGATATGTATGTTAGAATGTACGATAGCCTTAAACGCACAGAGGGCGATAATCCGACTATCGGGCTGATTCTTTGTTCTGAGACGAGTGAGGATATGGCTCGTTACTCGGTGCTACACGATAATGAGAGACTATTTCAAGCGCGCTATTTAACTTATCTGCCGTCAATTGACCAATTGAAAGAAGAGATAGAATTGCAAAAAGAAATATTCAGATTGCAGCAAGGAAATGGCTCTTCCGAAGAATAATCAATCGGGAGTGTCGCTCCCGCTACTCACAAGAGCTTGCACTCTTCCAAAACGGGAGCCGCGTAACTGCAGCTCGCACACCGCAAATCGGAGTGTTGAGTTTCAGTTATGCGGCTTCAGTTTTGGATGATTGAGGTTATTGCCATGGGAGTCGAGCCATAGGGTCGGCTTCCGGCGGAGTCATCATAGTATTCAAAGGCAGGCCATTGGCTGCTTGTTCGTAAAGTTTGAGATAGTTGCGCGCCATTGCCTCCGCGCTGAACAGAGTAGCCGCATATTCGTGGCATACCGAGGGGGAATAGTCTCCGCCGCATTCTCTGATGTGGGCAGCCATTGCGTTGGAATCTGCACACATGAATCCGACTTCAGGGGTAATCAGCTCGGGCATTGAACCATAGGGGGTTGCAAATACGGGAGCTCCCAAGTAGAGACTCTCGGTGACTGCCAAGCCGAAAGGTTCATGCCAACGAATGGGAAAAATCAGGCCGCGTGAATTGAGGATTATTCGGGCTTTTTCGGTATCTGTTACCATGCCATGAAATCTGATTCGAGGCGACAACGTCAGACGGAAGCCCATTTTCAGGCATAGTCGGTCGCCTCCAAGCACTCTCAATCTGATAGTTTCATCTGAGGCTTTGAGGGCAACGTTGATTGCCCCTTTGACGTTTTTTGCTCTCCATGCCGCCTTGCCCAAGAAGTGAAATCCGCGTCGAGAGCGCATTGGCGGTAATTCTGCCGGGGAGGGATACGCGCTCCAGTCTAATCCGTTATGAACAAAAGCCGAACAGCCGTGGCGTTCGGCATGGTTGCGACTGACGTAAACGCTCATGGACCGTTGGCGTTCGGCTAAGGCTATGCGGTTGCCATGACAGGTAATGATATATGGTTTTTGAAAGTTGTCGGGGGCGTCTTCTTGAAAGTGAACAACGTCGGCATCGGCCGGTATTTGGCGTTCCAAGGGTAATGACGGGTCTCGTTCAATGACCTGAGCAAACGGCACTCGGGAGCCCTTGCCGCAAATCAGGCTGACTTTATGTCCCATAGTGCTGAGGGCTTTAGCCAAACCCCAAATTACGCGCTCGGTACCTCCGTAGGTCTGTGCCGGCAGAATGTTGTTTAATACGATGGCGACGTTCATTCTTGCTTGTTTGCGACGGTTTGCGACGGTTTCCTTTGAGGGGACTCTTTTGTCCGGCGAATCACGTAGCGCTCATAATAGCTGAGCAACAGGGTGGTCATGGGCAGCGCAATAATCATGCCGAGCAAGCCCAACAAAGTTCCCCAAATCGATAGCGAAAGGAGGATGATGGCCGGGTTGAGATTCATAGCTTTGCCCATAATGTGAGGCGTGAGCACCAAGTCTTGTATGGTTTGTACGATGATATAGACTGCAACAGCTTCGAGCGATATTTCCCAAAAATTCACTGAACTTTCCATGCTGTAGACCAAGCAGAGCAGCCCGGTGAACGGAATAGAAATCGCTTGAAGGTATGGTACTAAATTCAATATGCCGATAATTATTCCCAAAACGATTGCCAATGGTAAATCAATAATGAGAAAGCCGATGGAGAACAGAATACCTACGCAACATGCAATCAGGGCTTGACCGCGAAAGTATCGGTTCATGGAGTCCTTGACATCACGCCCGATGGTGAATGCAACGTGGCGCATGGACTGAGGAACCATTGCGCGCAGGCCTCGGTTAAGTCGTTCATAGTCGAGCATGATGAAAATGATATACAGGAAGGTGAGGAGCCAATTGCAGATGCTTATAATAAGTCCGATGCTGCTATTTACGAGGCTCATCACATGGCCTGTGGCATTGGATATGTCTATGTTTGTCAGCAAGGCTCCAATCTTGTCGAGGCTTAGGTTTTCTTTAATAAAGAGGTGAACATCATTGTGGATGAACGGAACATTTTGTTCAGATGAAAGATAAACCGATATTAGTTTGCCAACTTGATGCATTTCTTCAACTATTGACGGAACGAGTAGCCATGCAAGCAGACACAGCGCCAAGGTTGCTCCGGCCAGAGTGAGAAATACGGCAACGCCCCGTCCTTTCAATTTGAGTCGTTGTCGAATGAACTGCACAATCGGTTCTAATAAGTAGGCAATCACTACGGCTACACCGAATGGTAATAACACATTGCGCAGTATGTAGATAAGTGCAATTATAGCGCCGAAGGTTATGGCTCCGAGCGTCATGCGAATTACGCGGTCAAACGTGTAGACTTTCTGTCCGAATGTTCTTTCTTTCATTGTTTTCTATGATATTGTTGGCGAAATTACGGAATTTAGCGGAATTTTGCGTAATTTTGTCGGCAAAATTATGTAAAAATCCAATCATTTTATCATGACAAACAAAACTATTGTCGCCACACTCGCCGATAAGGCATGGGCGCGTTGGACTGCCTTGTTGCTCTTGGCGTTGGGCATGTTCTGCTCTTACATTTTCATGGACGTGATGTCGCCCATCAAAAATCTCGTGCAGCAAGAATTGGGATGGGATAACACTGCATTTGGCACGATGCAAGGTGCCGAAACGTTTCTCAACGTGTTTATTTTCTTCCTTATCTTTGCCGGAATTATACTCGACAAGATGGGGGTGCGCTTCACTGCGCTGCTTTCCGGAGCGGTGATGCTGATCGGGGCGACTATTAACTGGTATGCTACGACTGATACTTTTGCAGTATCGGGATTGCATGAATGGTTCACTAATAATCTGAATTATATTCCGGGGTTTGATGAGCTCGGAGTTTCGCCATTTTATGAAGGAATGCCGGCATCGGCTAAATTTTCGGCAATCGGATTTATGATTTTCGGTTGTGGAGTTGAAATGGCCGGCATTATGGTGAGTCGCGGTATTGTGAAGTGGTTCCAAGGACGTGAAATGGCATTGGCAATGGGCTCGGAAATGGCATTGGCGCGTTTGGGCGTGGCCACATGTATGATTTTTTCGCCGTTGTTTGCCGATATTACCGGAACCCCCAAGGTGAGCAGTTCGGTTGCGTTTGGCGTGGTGATGCTGATGATTGCCATGATAATGTTTATTGTTTACTTCTTCATGGATCGCAAGCTTGACAGTCAAACGAATGCTGCGGAAGAAAAAGATGACCCCTTCCGCATCTCGGATATTGGTCAGATTCTTCGTTCTCAGGGCTTTTGGCTCGTATCGTTGCTGTGCGTGTTGTATTACTCGGCAATTTTCCCATTCCAGAAGTATGCCGTTAATATGTTGCAGTGTAATTTGACCTTGGTAGAGCCGGCTGACGGGTCCTTCTGGGCAAGTGATTTGGCGACCTATATACAATATGGAGTGATGCTCCTTTGTGCCGCAGCTGCGTTTGTCAGCAACTTCACAAAGGACAAGGCTCTGAAACCCGCATTGCTCGCTCTTGCAGCGGTGGCACTCGTTGGTTATTGCTGGATGGGTTATATGCAGCAAGAGGCCTCGGCAATTTTTGCGGTGTTCCCGCTTTTGGCAGTGGGTATCACTCCGATACTCGGTAAGTATATCGACCATAAAGGCAAGGCGGCCACGATGCTTGTTTTCGGTTCTGTGTTGTTGATTGCGTGTCACTTAACTTTTGCGTTTGTGCTTCCAGCAGTGAAGGGTAGTGCAATTGGCGGTGTTATCGTTGCATATGTGACGATTCTGGTGCTTGGTGCATCGTTCTCTCTCGTTCCGGCATCGTTGTGGCCGAGTGTGCCCAAACTCGTTGATCAGAAAATCATAGGTTCGGCATACGCGCTTATTTTCTGGATTCAAAATATCGGATTGTGGCTCTTCCCCTTGTTGATAGGCAAAGTGCTTGATAAAACGAACCCGGGAGTTGAAGACGCTACAAGCTATGACTACACATGGGCGTTGGTAATGCTTGCCTGCCTTGGAGTTGCGGCACTATTTATCGGTTTGTATCTCAAAGTTATTGACCGCAAACAGCATCTCGGGCTTGAAGAACCGAACATCAAGGCTAAGGCTGAGTGAGTATGAGAGTAGAGCGTATTAACGGAGTCGATTTCGCTTATTCTCGCACGGAGGGCGAGGGGGCTGCGGTTGTGTTGCTCCACGGCTGGGGTTGCAATCGTTCCACTCTTGCTTCCATCGAAGCAATTGCTAAGGCTGCCGGTAGGCCGGTAATAAATGTGGACTTCCCGGGGTTTGGAGATTCTACCGAGCCGCCCTGCGTATGGGGGGTGGAAGAATATACGTGTGCCTTTGAGGAATTGATGCGTCGCGAAGCTGTTGGTGACGATGCGTTGATTCTCGGTCATTCGTTTGGCGGAAGAGTAGGAATCTTGTTTGCTTCGCGGAATCCTGTTGGTAAATTGGTGCTTGTCGATGCTGCCGGAGTTAAGCCGAGACGCTCTATGAAGTATTATATCAAAGTCTATTCGTTTAAATTGAAAAAGCATTTACTGCGTCTGCTTTTGGGTCGCGAAAAGGCGGAAGAGAGGCTCAATGCCTTGAGAAGCAAAGTGGGGTCGAGTGACTATGCCGGAGCTTCGCCGCGTATGCGCCAAATCTTGAGTAAGGTAGTGAATGAAGACTTGAAGCATGTGATGCCGCAGATAAAAGCTCCGACATTGTTGATATGGGGTGAGAATGATACTGCGACACCTCTTGCTGATGCAAAGGTGATGGAACGCCTTATTCCCGGAGCGGCTTTGGTTAGTTTTCCGGGTTGTGGTCATTATAGTTTTCTTGATAATCCCGTGCAGTTTGCTGCAGTATTTGATTCTTTTTTAAAATCCTGATGATACTTGCTATTAATATTTTGATAGTAGTGATAGCCGCCTTGTCCGTGGCTTCGGAGTTTGCGCGTACTTTAATGATGGTGCAGCAAAACTCATATCGGAGTGACCGCTATAACCGTTACTTGTCAACTTCCGGCGAAACGACCTCTATGCCCAAAATGTGTGCGATGTTGCTCGCGTTGGCATCATTGGTGCCCGGAGTGCCGACTATTGTGTCGCTCCCGGTGCTCGGAGTGTTCTTTTTGTGGATGTTGCTGCGTCAGTGGCAGTTGCAAAAGACGTATAAGCATCCGGTGGTGTGGACTGCGCGAGTGAAGCGCTTGTTTACCGTGATGCTTTTTGAGGTAATGATTGTAGAAGCTGTGGCATGCGTTTTGTATACCGGATGGTTGACTCCCATTGTTGTGATGCTTTTTGCTTGGATTGCATCTCCGGCTTTTGCTCAGGCTGCCCTTTGGTGTCTGAAGCCGGTGGAGAAACGAATCAACCAAGGCTATATTAACGATGCGGCAAGAATTTTGCGCTCCATGCCGGATTTGAAGATTATCGGAATCACGGGGTCGTATGGCAAGACATCGACCAAGCACTATTTGGAGCGCATACTCTCCGAAAAATATTCGGTATGTATGACTCCCGGAAGTTTCAATACCACCCTTGGCGTTGTCAGGACTATTCGTGAGTATCTCAAGCCGTTTGATCGCGTATTTATATGCGAAATGGGTGCGAAACAAGTTGGTGATATTAAAGAAATTTGCGATTTAGTGCACCCGACAATCGGCATTGTTACGGCCGTTGGCCCTCAGCATTTGGAGTCTTTCAAGACCATCGATAATGTTCAGCGTACCAAATTTGAATTGATTGATGCGCTCCCGTCGGATGGATTGGCGGTTTTGAACGATGATTTTGAATATGTGGCAAATCGTCAGGTGGAGAATGTCTCAGTGGTGCGTTACGGCATCGAGACTCGGCCGCAAGTGGCGTTTTCGGTGAGCAACATTCGTTACAGCGCTTCCGGAACGGAGTTTACTATCCTAACTCCCGATGGGGAGTTGACGCTACATACTCGTTTGGTGGGAGAGTGCAATGTGAGCAATCTCGTCGCTGCCGTTATCGTGGCGTTACACCTTGACGTTGATAAACGCCATATTGCGTATGCTGTTGAGCAAATTCAGCAAGTGGAGCATCGCCTGAGTGTGAAGCGAACTCCCGGAGGGCTCACTATAATTGATGATGCGTTCAATTCTAACCCCACGGGGTCGTCAATGGCACTTGATGTCCTTGCGTCGATGACCTCGGGAAAGCGTATTGTGATTACTCCGGGCATGATTGAACTTGGTGATGAACAGGAACGCCTTAATGTCGAGTTCGGTGAGAAGATTGCCGGCAGTGCAGATGTGGCAATTATTGTCGGTCAGTATAATCGCGAGGCAATTCTTCGCGGTCTTGGAAGCCCCGATGGGGTCGAAGTTCATGTGGTCGATACCTTCACGCAAGCTCAAGGCATCTTGACGCGTATTGCGAGGTCGGGCGACACCGTGTTGTATGAAAACGACCTGCCGGATACCTTTAAGTAAGCAGAATAAAACCCGAAGCCATAAAAGGAGCTCCGGGTTTTTTGATGCGGGTGAGAGAATGCCGCATCTGCAAATTGAGTTGTTTTATAGATAG
This sequence comes from Bacteroidales bacterium, assembly GCA_015061005.1. GTDB lineage: Bacteria > Bacteroidota > Bacteroidia > Bacteroidales > Muribaculaceae > UBA3263. The sequence goes on along the minus strand of SUXJ01000006.1, from coordinate 788 downwards.
GCGTAATGCTTATTTGCCGTTGAGTGAAACGTCGGCTTTCTGTTCAGGAGCTTGGCGCATCGGACGGTCTTGACGGGACGGACGATGAGCTTTGCGAGGTGTCATGGCCTTGCCTTTGTTGACAAATGAGTTTTCAAGGAACTGAACATATTGTTCGGGAGTCAGAATGGCTTTAATCTCCGCTAAATATGTGCGAGCGGCATCCTTGCGTGCTTCTTTTTTCGCAGTTTTATCTTTCTTAGACTCCGCGCGTTTTTTTGCAACGGCTTTTAGTTGTTCCTTTTGTGCGTCTGTCAGGTTGAGACCTTCAAAGGCGCAATCGCGAGGAGTTTGTTTGCCTTCCTTGAGAGAGCATTCTTGCATTTGAGGGTTCTGTTGCTGTTCATTTTGTGCTTGTGCGGAGAATCCCATAGTCAAGACCACTGCGGTCAGTGCTGTAATAATCTTTTTCATTTTTGATTTGTGTTTTTAATCGGTTAATAAATTCCTTACGCTTTCTTTGACTTAAAAGTTCTATTGGGGTTTAAATTATTAACATTTTTTGTTTTTAATCCCTACGAGAGTTCTAAAATCGCCTCCATAGTGTTAACAAAAGTTAAACTCAAAAATTATGAATTGGGTTTAAGTCTTTGATATAGGGGTTGTTGAGTTGGATATGTTATACAACATATAAAAAAGTGGCAGTAAAAAAATTTGCGTAAATGAAAAAGTCGGCGTAACTTTGCACTCGCTTTCGGGGGACAACGGTCCCGGGTAAAAAGAAAGCATAAGGACATTGAAAGAATTAC
>SUXJ01000014.1 GCA_015061005.1 Bacteroidales bacterium | reverse complement strand
GCTTTGTATGCCCCTCGATTTATGTTGTTACGCAACAGAATTCTTTTACGTAACGAAGGCTGCTTAATTTCTGCAATTTTTGCACAAAAAAGAGACTCCCCAACTTTTTATTGTTAGACAGTCTCTTTGTTGTCACATTTTGAGCGGGGGAGTTAGCGGAGGAGGGTTTTGCGGCCGTTGATGATGTAGAGGCCTTTGTCGGGGTTGAGGACTCGGCGGCCGGTCAGGTCGTATATGGGCTGATTGCGGTCGGAGTCGGTGAGTTCCACTTCGGTGATTGCGCTTGAGCCTTCTTGAATCACAAAGGTCAGTTCATCGTTGGTCAGGTCCCCGCGATATATCGAGTAGCAGCTATTCGCCGGCAGCACAAGGGTATATTCCGCGCCCTCATCGAGCGTCACCGCCGGGAAATAGGCTTGACAACTGCTGAAATCCCAATCCTCTATCCTTATAGAGACATTGTATTCACCGATAGTTACCCCATTGCGTTTCAAGTAAATAATCGGGGAATATATCGATTCAACCTCTGTGCCTATACTGACTCGGCAGCCGGTGCATATTTTTGGAGAGTCTCCGGATATTTGAGGATCAGCCTCATCAAAGAAATGATTGAGATTCTCAGGGACTGTGAGGGTGAAATTTAACTCCTCGTTTACAATAGTTGCATCTTCTAAATCCGCAACACTTCCGGCGTCCAATCGCAATGTGTAGGTTTGCCCTAATGGCAATGACAAATAATCAAAATCCAGCAAAAGGGAGCCTTGTTCACGAGTGTATGACGTATTATGCCAATTCTCAACGCTATACTTGCGAGGTTTTACATATACTTCACCGTTTAATAATACTTGCGCTCTACAATTGTTATTCAATTTGATTTCTTCGTCAAAGATCATTTCAATTACTTTCAAAGGGAAAATAAATTCATAGCGCGTTAAGTCGTGCCGTCCACTTCCTAAAGTCTCGAAAGTTAAACTGCGAGCATTTACACTTGCCGACATCATTATGCTGAATATGCAGCCGAGAACAAAAATCCGTTTCATAGCATTCTAATTTTTAGGTGTGTTAATAACTGCTTGATAAGCGTTGACTAAGCAGGCATCAGCCAAATGGTCAAAGTATTTGTGACAAAAATCCCGGTCAGCGTCAAGGAACGCTTTGTTAGCGGTCTGCACGTCGGAGGTTGCAGCACCATTCACAGTTGCCATCGGGAGGAACAACGGCAGGAGGATTGCGAGCAGTTGTTTTCTCATGGTTCGAGTGTTGATTTAAGGGGTTAATGATTGGATTTTTATCTCACGCTTGAGAATTGTGTGCCCAAATATACGAAACCGAAAGACGGTTTTGCAAGTGGATTGGCTAGTTTTTTGTTTTTTTAAGATTTATGTAACTTATGTGACTTATGTTGCTTATGTGAGGGGGAGAGGGGGTATGTATGACAAAAGGGGGACTCGGTCGGTGCAAGTTTCCCAGGCTTGCAGCGACGGAGTCCCCCTTGAGTTTTTGCCGACCGCGGCCTACCCGGCGGCGTGTTTGGAATGACCGGGACGGATCATTCACCCTCTTGTTCCAGCATTTCAATGTACTAACTTTGACATTCTGATGTTGCAAAGTTAAGAAGGGAACAGAGGGTGAAAGCGTAGATTTTCGTCGGTAGGGGTAAAATTTTTTTATTTTCGGATGAGTCGGTAGGCTTCGCGCGTCCAAGTTACGAGCGAGGATGCAGCGATGATTATTATCAGGTCGAGTGTTCCTGATGGGTTGAATTGCCAATCGAGGGTGTGGAGCATTGGCTCGACGTTGAAAAATTCGTAGGCAATTTCGGTTATGAACAGTTGTCCGACAATGATAATTCCAACTATGGTCCAAAATTCGCGGCTCATTTTTACGGTGAACACGCTGTTGCCGGTTTCGAAGCAGCGAGAGTTGAACATGTACCAGAAGTGAGTCCACACGAAGATGCTAAAAAGGAGGGTGGATTCGTAGGCTGTCATTGGTGATTTTTCTCCTATTGTCGCCTTGAGCATTTGAGGGATGGATGTGATGTCGGCATGGTTGAAGAGCCAATAAAATCCGATGGTTAGCGAGAAGAAAATGGTGCCTACTGCGAGGAGTTCTGTGAGCATGGGTTTGGTGAGAATAGACGCCATGCGGTTTCTCGGCTTTTCATTCATCACTTTGGGCGATGGGGGGAGAGATGCCAATGCCATAGCTCCGAAGGTGTCCATGATCAGGTTTACCCATAGCATTTGCGTGACGGTGAGGGGTGATTCAGTTCCCATAAAAGAGCCGAAAAGCACGAGGAAGCATGCGGCTACGTTTACGGTGAGCTGGAACAGGAGGAAGCGTTGAATGTTTTTGTAGAGCGAGCGTCCCCACATGACGGCGCGACCTATGGATGCGAAAGAGTTGTCGATAATTGTGATGTCGGAGGCTTCTTTTGCGACGGAGGTTCCGTCACCCATGGATAGTCCAACGTGGGCTGCTTTCAGGGCGGGTGCGTCGTTGGTTCCGTCGCCGGTTACGGCCACGACTTCTCCAAGTTCTTGGAGGGTTCCCACCAATCGCTTTTTGTCTAACGGTCGGGCGCGCGCAATGATTTTGAGGTCTGTCACTCGCTTGCTTAATTCAGAGTATGATAGAGCGGCAAATTCCGTTCCGGTGATGATGTTACGGTCAGAGTCGATGGCATCGTTCCATAGACCTATTTGTCGTCCTATTTCTTTGGCGGTTCCGGGGGTGTCGCCGGTTACAATCTTGATGTTTACGCCGGCGTTTATCACCTCTTTAACTGCTGCGGGGACATCGCTACGTACCGGGTCGGATATAGCGACAAATCCAATGAATGTTAGATTTTCGGCAATGACTTTACCATTGTCGATCGAGGGGTCGCCGTCTTCAAGAATTTGATAGGCAAATGCGAGAGTGCGCATTGCTTGATTTTGATATTCAAGCAGTTGAGCGTCAATTTCTTTGCGAGAGATACCTGAAGTGTTCCGACACATGGCGAATACGATTTCGGGAGCACCTTTCACGTAGAGAATCTTCTTGCCAGAGGCGGATTTGACCACCGTGGCCATATATTTTCGTTCCGTGGAGAACGGAAGTTCGCTGATGCGCACGGTTTTTTCCTTAAGGGTGCGGTAATCAATGCCTACACTGTTGAGCCACAGCAGGAGTGCCCCTTCAGTGGGGTTTCCGAGTACCGTGGGTTTTTCTGCGGATAGGTCGAGTTGGGCGGTGGAATTCGCCGCGATGCCTTCATAAATCAAATCGACGGGCGCATCGGGTGTAAAGTTGGTTTGATACACGCGCATTTGATTTTGAGTGAGAGTGCCGGTTTTGTCAGTGCAAATCACGGTGGTCGCTCCCATTGTTTCACACGCATGCATCTTGCGCACCAGATTGTTGGTTTTGAGCATTCGGCTCATCGAGTAGGATAGAGACAGGGTCACCGCCATCGGTAATCCTTCAGGCACTGTTACGACCAAAAGGGTGACAGCCACCATAAGGGTTTGTAGGGTGTGGGCCAAGAGTTCAGACCAAGCGTTGGCGTCGGCCTCCGGGTGTATCATTGAGAATGCTCCTGCCACTGCAGCGATAAAGAGCAAAAAGAATGATATGATAGTAACGATACATGCCGTTTTGGACCATACTTTGAACTTTTTGGTCAAAAGCAACATGAAAATTGCAACGAGCGGTACCGTCCAATATGACTGCCAATTGGTCAACCCAAGGAATATTACGAGCTGACTTAGAATAATCACTCCGGCAATAATATAGCTTACGTTGGTTATCCAAGCGGCGAGTCCTTCAAGTTGTTCATTGAGAGGCGTTTTTACGGAGTTGTCTATTTGGGATTCAACGAATACTTTTCCCATTTCAGTTTCATCGCCAACCTTGAAAACGCGCATTATGCCATGTCCCTCCATTACTTTTGTGCCACGCATAACGTGGTTGCCGGGATAGGTTGCTTCGGGGTCAAATTGTTCGGGGTTAACGGTTTTTGAGCATAAGGGTTCGCCCGTAAGAGAGGATTCATCAACGCTCAAGGTTACGGCCTCGAGGAGCTCTCCGTCGGCCGGGACGTCATCGCCTGTGTTAAGCAAAACAATGTCGCCAACGACGACATCTTTTCGTGCAATTGTGGTTACGGTGCCGTTGCGGATAACGTTGACCGGCTCATCATCGTTAACTTGATTGAGTATTCGAAAAGCTTTATTTGCTTTTTGTTCAAAGATGAAAGAAAGAGAGGTGGCTAATGCAATGGCCACAAAAATTCCGATGGGTTCGACAAACGTTTTCCATCCATGACCCAGTCCGATTGATTCATAAAGCGATATGCCAATGGAGAGAACGCCGGCAACGAGTAGGATTATAATCAGGGGGTCGGTGAATTTGGACAGGAACTCTTTCCACCAAGGCTTTCGTTCCGGAGGGGTCAAAACGTTAGCACCATGCCGCTCGCGACTTTGCAGTACGTCGGCATCGGTTAACCCGTTGCGAAGATTCATGTTCGATTGCGTTTATTTGTCAGTATCTGTCAGCAATCGAGTGGACTCGAGAATGGGGAGGTTGGTTTCGGTGGGGATGTAGATAAGGGTTTTATTGTCCAGATCGCCTTGCTGACGAACCCAAAGATATTGAATATATGTTGGGGTAATAGAGCCGTTTTCGATGCGGATAGCTTCGGCAGCACCTTTGGCTCGTTCGATTTCGGCTTGAGCGTTGAGTTTTTCCGCTTCAAGGTTAGCACGCGCTTCTTCAATCTTGATTTTTCGGTTTTGTTCGGCTTTGGCAAATTCGGCTTTACCTTCCATTTCTTGTTTCCAAACGTTGTACCAAGGGCGGATAAATGCCATAGATACGATTAGGAACACAACTGCTACGATAGACCAGATTATACCTTTGATGTGTTTTGAAGAGAGATTGAAATTGGTTTGATTGTAGTTGCTCATAATGAATTAGGGTTAGAATTAGACTCCAAAGTTACTAAAATAATGAATGTGCGTCAAGCGATGGCTTAGATATTAAATTAAAATTTTGCTAAAAAAGAAGAAGGTGCGAATAATGATAGCATTTTCACACCTTCTTGATTACAGCTATGTTATTAACGGGGTTATTTCACTTCTTCGAAATCAACGTCGGTGGGACCTTCGTTTGCGGAATTGTCGCCGGGTTGAGCACCGGGTTGAGCGCCTGCGGCTTGCTGCTGCGCTTGGGCTTGAGCATTGAGAATGTCTTGCTGAGCGGCTCCGAATGTAGTTTCAATTTCCTTAATGGCAGCTTCGATAGCGGCAATGTCTTGAGCCTTGTGAGCATCTTTGAGTTTGCCGAGTGCGGCTTCGATAGCGGACTTTTTGTCGGCGGGAATCTTGTCGCCGAGTTCGCTGAGTTGCTTTTCGGTCTGGAAGATTATTGAGTCGGCCTTGTTGATTGTGTCAACGCGTTCTTTTTCTTTAGCATCGGCGGCAGCGTTTGCAGCGGCTTCGTCCTTCATTCGCTGAATTTCAGCGTCGGTTAGACCTGAAGATGCTTCAATGCGAATGCTTTGTTCTTTTCCGGTTGCTTTGTCTTTCGCTGACACGTTCAAGATGCCGTTAGCATCGACTTCGAAGGTTACTTCGATTTGCGGAATGCCACGAGGGGCGGGCGCGATGCCGTCGAGGTGGAATCTGCCGAGGGTTTTATCGTCTTTTGCCATGGGGCGTTCGCCTTGGAGCACTACGATTTCAACGGAGGGCTGATTGTCGGCCGCGGTGGAGAATACTTGGCTCTTACGGGTGGGCACAGTGGTGTTAGCGTCGATGAGTTTGGTCATCACACCGCCGAGGGTTTCGATGCCAACGCTCAGGGGCACAACGTCGAGCAGGAGCACGTCTTTGACATCGCCGGAGAGTACGCCACCTTGGATAGCTGCGCCAACAGCGACAACTTCGTCGGGATTTACGCCCTTAGAGGGTTCTTTGCCGAAGATTTCTTTAACCTTGGCTTGGATTGCGGGGATACGAGTTGAACCGCCCACGAGGATTACTTCGCTGATTTCCGATGCAGTCAAGCCGGCGTCGGCAAGAGCCTTGCGGCAGGGTTCCACGGTGGCTTGAATCAAGCGATCGGCAAGTTGCTCGAACTTGGCGCGAGTGAGAGTTTTTACCAAGTGTTTGGGCATGCCGTTAACGGGCATGATGTAGGGGAGGTTGATTTCGGTAGAAGTGGAGCTTGAGAGTTCGATTTTGGCTTTTTCGGCAGCCTCTTTGAGGCGTTGGAGAGCCATAGCGTCCAAGCGGAGGTCGAGACCTTCTTCGCGGAGGAATTCTTCGGCGAGCCAGTCGATAATTACTTGGTCGAAGTCGTCGCCGCCGAGGTGAGTGTCACCGTTGGTGGACTTCACTTCAAATACTCCGTCGCCGAGTTCGAGAATTGAGATATCGAATGTGCCGCCACCGAGGTCGAATACTGCGATTTTTTGGTCGCTGCCGTCTTTGTCGAGACCATAGGCGAGAGCCGCGGCGGTGGGTTCGTTTACGATGCGGCGCACGGTGAGACCTGCGATTTCGCCTGCTTCTTTTGTTGCCTGACGCTGAGCGTCGTTAAAGTAAGCGGGCACGGTGATTACGGCTTCAGTTACGGTTTGTCCGAGGTAGTCTTCAGCTGTTTTCTTCATTTTCTGAAGAATCATTGCGGAGATTTCTTGGGGAGAGTATTCTTTGCCGTCGATGTCAACGCGAGGGGTGTTGTTAGCGCCACACACTACCGGGTAGGGCATGCGCTTCATTTCGGCAGCCACGTCTTGGCAGGTTTCGCCCATAAAGCGCTTGATAGAGTAGACGGTGCGCTTAGGGTTGGTGATGGCCTGGCGTTTTGCGGGTTCTCCGACTTTGCGTTCGCCGCCGTCGGTGAAAGCGACAACAGAGGGGGTTGTGTTGCGACCTTCGCTGTTAGGAATAACAACGGGGTCTTTACCTTCGAGTACAGAAACACATGAATTGGTTGTTCCGAGGTCGATACCAATGATTTTTCCCATAATTTTCGTTATGTTTTAGTTGTTTTTTAATAGTTCAAATTAATGTTCGCTCTCGGAAGTAACAAATAGCGTGCCAAAAATGTTGACTGACACGAAAACTGACAGTTTGGCAGTTTAGCGTTTCTTTTTGCGCCTATCGTTGTGAATCTTGATTCCGAAAATAATGGCAGAGCACACTGCGGTAATCACGTTGGTGATGATGAGCGGCATGTTGTCAATCAGGAATCCTTGCAGGGCAAAGAATATTGAGCCGGCACCCATTGCGAGGAATGTCGGGAGGGCAATTCCGTCGGTGTCGCGGGTGCGTATAGTTGTGATGGCTTGCGGGAGGTATCCGCAAATCATGCATATTGAGGCGAGGTAGCCTATGATGTTGACGATAGTCATTTGGAAGGGGAGTATTGATGATTGTTAGTTCATGGTTATAACCTCCGGAGCGGTGGAATTGTTCTAAAAAAAGTGGGACGCAGCGACATCACGTCGACGCGCCCCTGAGGGATGTTTGGGGAAATATAACTTCTTTGTAATTTTTGAGTCAAATTATTCTTCACCGGAGCGGTGGAAGCGGTGGATGTCATATTCCACTTTGCCGTCGCTGATGAGGAGTCCGCGCAGGCCGCCGTTGTAGATGGGGCGGAGCACAGTGGAGGTGAATTGACGTTCGGATTCCGCTTCGTCGTAGGGGATTTCGCTTGCGTTGGCTTCAACGATGTTGGCAACGATTACTTGGCTGCCCCAACGGAGAGGACCGACAACGTCGCCAACTTTGCGACCGCGGAGTTCGCCAAGCTGATAGTGAGCGGGCGATGAGAGGTTGATGCGCGACGTTTTCTGGATGTTTTCAGTGTTCATGACTGCGGCGTAGTCGGCGAGGGTGGTTCCCTTTCCGGCAACGGTGTCGATGATTGCTTTAGCGTTGCGGTCGGCAAGAGTTTCCGATGCGAGACGCATGCGCATGTCGGGGAAGTTAACGGGGATGTAGTCTTTGAATTCGCTTACCACGGCAGCGGCAATCATTCGGTTGCCGGAAGCGGTTGTTTTCAGTTTGGATACTTTGCCCACTTCAGTGTTCATGATCCACGAAACGAGGTCAGAAGCATCGGTGAGGTTCTGATTGAGGGCAAAGTCTGATTGACCAACGAGGGCATAGTTCATTGTCAGTCCGTTCTTGATGGCATTTTCTTCGTTGAAAGATTCTGCATCGGAAGCGGCAATGAGGAATTCGTTGATGCGGTTGGTGAGGTTTTCAATTGTTGCAGACGAGGGCAAAACGGAGTATTTCACCACTGTGTAGTCATAAACGTCTTCAGGTTCGTTGAGGTTCAGGAGTCCAACCAATACTTGGGTGTTTGCCGCGAGGTATTTGCCGGCGCCAAGGGTCAGGACGGAGTCCATCAGGATTTTGAGGTCGCCTTCGAGTTCGAGGTCGATGGGTGAAACTTGAGCAACACCGGCAAGTCCTTCGGGGTTTGCGCCTTCATTGAGTTGAGCGACAATTGCGTCAGCTTCGACGGTGCCGTCGAGGATTACTTGGTTAACCTTGGCGGTAACCACTTTGTTCTCCATCGAATTGAATTTTGCAAATACGATTTCGGGGTTTTCACCACCGGCACGGCTGCTGAGGATTTTTACGTCGTTGGGCTTGGCTTCCTTAGCGAAAGAGCTGACGCCGGGAGTCTTGTCGGCGGCGAGTTGGTCGGCAGTAACAGCGTTGCGGCGCACTTCGTAGGTGCCGTTATAGGCGATTTCGTCAAATTTTGCGGGGTTTGCTTGGAGGGTGTCAACGTCAGCGGTTACTTTTTGCTGAGCGTTGGCGAAGTCCATTTGGCTGGGTTCGATGTCGAGATATACGTAGCGAACATAGCGCTTGGGTTCGTTGAGTTTGAACTCGGCGCGTTTTCCGGCATAGTATTTTTCGATTTCTTCATCGGTTGCGGGTTCGGGATTTGAATATACCGAGGTGCCGACGTAGTCGATGGCGTAGGTGGTGCTTGCTTCGTTGTGGAAAGCGAGTTTATCGAGCTTGTTGGCGTTGAGTCCGCCTTGGAGCATGGTCATAAACTTGAAGTTCATGAGTTGGTTGTTGGCTTCTTCAGCGACGCTGAAGCCGTTGGCTTGGATTTGAGCGATTTCGACTTGCGAGAGGTTGCGAGTGAATTCAACCGCTTCGTTATGTGTCACGGCGAGTCCCAAGCGTTCATATTCCTTTTGGAGAAGGGTCTCGTCAATGAGCTGAGCTGCTGCGTTGAACTCTGTTTCCGATGCGGAAGAGTTCTGCTCAGGAAGACCTTGAGCGCGACGCTGCTGGTTCATCATCTGTTCTTGCTGTTGAAGCAGGTTGCTGCGTCGGGTCACGTCTTCGATAGAGATTTTCTTGCCGTCAACTTTCACTGCCGTGGTGCGGTCTTGGAAGATGCTGAACGGGTCGTCAATGCAGGTGAAAATAAAGAGTACAAGTGCAGTGAAGATTACTCCAACGAGTAGCTTCTTCTGCGCGCGGATTTTTTCAAGTGTTGCCATTATGTCTGTTATGCTATGTTTTCTGAGAGTGTTGTTAAATGAAGCGCAAAGATATTGAAATTATTTCGGTTATGCAAATTTACGCATCTTGAGAGCCTGCAAATTCCATTAGGTACGCCTTGATGAAGTCATCGATGTCGCCGTCCATCACACCGCCAACGTCAGATGTTTGATGGTTTGTGCGGTGGTCTTTGACGCGTCTGTCGTCGAATACGTAGCTGCGAATCTGAGAACCCCATTCAATTTTCATTTTTCCGGCTTCCACCTTGGCTTGTTCTTCCAAACGGTGTTGCAGCTCCTTGTCGTAGAGAATTGAGCGGAGCTGTCGCATGGCGTTTTCCTTGTTTTTAGGTTGGTCGCGCGTTTCGGTGTTTTCGATGAGGATTTCTTCTTTTTCGCCGGTATAAGGGTCGGTGTATTGGTATCGGAGTCGCACACCGGATTCTACCTTGTTGACGTTCTGACCTCCGGCACCTCCTGAGCGGAAAGTGTCCCAAGAGAGTAGGGCGGGTTCGACTTTCACTTCGATGGTGTCGTCGACCAAAGGCGTCACAAACACAGATGCAAACGATGTCATGCGCTTGCCTTGAGCGTTGTAAGGGCTGACGCGCACAAGGCGGTGGACTCCGTTTTCGCTTTTGAGGTAGCCATAGGCAAAGTCGCCTTCAATATTAATGGTGACGGATTTAATTCCGGCTTCTTCGGCTTCGAGCAGGTTGGCGATAGATGTTTTATAGCCGTTCTTTTCCGCCCAGCGCAGGTACATTCGCATCAGCATTGACGCCCAGTCTTGGCTTTCCGTGCCTCCGGCTCCGGAGTTGATTTTCAGCACGACGTCCATCTTGTCTTCTTCGCGACGGAGCATGTTGCGCAGTTCGAGGGCTTCAATTTTCGTCAATGTATCGGCATAAATAGCATCGACTTCAGCTTCGCTGACGAGTTCTTCTTTGAAGAAATCGAGCGAGAGTTGAAGTTCTTCGCAAGCCTTTTCAACGTCTTCGTAGCCTTTAATCCAAGCTTGAAGGTCTTTGATTTTTTTCATTTGCGCCTGAGCCTCTTTCGGGTGTTCCCAAAAGTCGGGCACGTGTGTGCGCAGTTCTTCTTCTTCGACTTCTATTTTTTTGCTGTCGATGTCAAAGATACCTCCTCAGCGCAAGCTTGCGCTCAAAGGTCTCTTTTAGCTGTTCCTGAGTGATCATGCGTCAGGGAATGAGTGTGTAAAGACTTGATAGCGGTCGATTATACGGCGGGAGCGTCAGCTGCAGGGGCTTCAGCTGCGTCGGCGGCAGGCACTTCAGCGGCTTCAGTTTCCACTGCGGGGACTTCCATAGCGGGGATGTTGGCAGCGGGAACGCTCTGTTGAGCTTCTTGAATGAGAGCGTCGTCTTGCGAGGTGAGAGCGGGAGCGCAGAATACGCTGACGATACTCAAAACGCAAACGATGCCTGCGAGCCACCAAGTGATTTTTTCAATTACGTCGTTGGTGCGTTTAACGCCGAGAATTGAGTTGCTGGAAGCGAAGGTTGAGCCCAAACCGCCACCTTTTGACTTTTGAATCAGCACTACGCCGATGAGCAAAATTGCGGCGATGATGGTAAGAACGATTACCAGAGTGTAAATCATAATTTATTGGTTTATAAGTTATTATTGTTCTATTTTTTTGACGTGTTAATACGCTCCTCCAATGCTATGAGCGTTCGGAGGAAGCGTAATTGGTCTGCAAAGTAAATACTTTTTTCGGGAAAATTCAAATTTAAATGGCTTATAATTTCAAAAGCCTTGGAATATTTGCCGCGTTTTATGTAAACTTGAGCCAAACTTTCGCTAAGCATGGCATCGTCTGTTGCGGTGGGTTTTTTAACGGTTGATTCCGGCTTGAGCACTTGAGCCGGTTCTTCGGCTTTGGCTGTTGTCGGAAATTGTCCGCCGGAGGCTTTGCTTTTGATAATGAAAGAGTTAATTAGCGCGTCGGCAGAGCCTTCGGGAGCATCGTCGGCTTTTGGCACGCTGGCTTCCTCTTCTTGAGCAAGAAGCTGGGCGTAGTCCGGAGTGGGGTTGAAAATCAAGCGTTCAAGCATTTCGCTTTCGTGCTTGTCGGGGGTTCCGTATGTGGATAGGAATTTTTCAATTGTTTCTTCCGTGTCGAGGGTCGAGGGTTGTTCTATCGGGTAGAATCGGGCAAGGTCAGCTGCAAGGTCGGCATTGGCTGCCATCGACATTTGCTCGATGTCGGAAGCTCCCGCAGCCAAGCGCGTAGTCAGTGCGGCGCGTTCCTCGGGTGTCAGATTCGGGCAATTGCGCAATCTCATAGCCACCGGAAGCAGCCATGCCGGCATTTCGCGCTGAAGCATTTGCAAGAGTTCTTCGTCGGGGGCTTCACCGTTAAGCCAAGATAGTATTTCTTCGTTTGATACTAACATAGGTTTTACCAGTTGCCAAGGGTTGCGTTAAAAATCAGTTCCACGAGCTCTTCGGATATTTCCATGCAGAGCTGGTCTTGCACGTCGGTGAGCATTTCGTTGGAATCGAAGTCGCGATAGGCTGAGAATGTTTGATCAATGTCTTTGCCTTCGGCTTTGTTGTCGATATATCGTACTCTGACGCTGATGGTCAGTCGGGTTCGCGTTGCATAGGCATCTGTGCCTACTGCTTGAGGGGTTAGGGCGTAATTGGTTATTTCTCCTTCGAGTTGAAGGTCGGCATTGCTGTTGCCCACTGAGGTTTGCAGACGAGTGTTGCGCTCGATGTAATCGACCAGAGTGTTTTCAAACGTGACTTGCAGGGGGGCATAGACCAAGGCGGCCCTTATCGGGAAGTTTTCGATAGAAATGGTTTTATAGACATTATAGTCTATTGCGGAGCCGTTGAGTTTATAGACCGGAATGCACCCGTTTACGGCGACTGCGGCAACAACTGCGAGGATAGCGGCTTTCAGTTTTTTATTCCAAACCATATTCGCGAATTTTTCGGTAGAGGGTGCGTTCGCTGATGTTGAGTTCCTCGGCGGTGGCTTTGCGGCGGCCACCGTTTCGCTCAAGGCTTTCGCGAATTGCTTCGCGCTCGTTTTCTTCGAGGCTGCGCGGAGTCACGGCTGCTTCCGGAAGTGCAGCCGGTTTGTCTTCGGTAAAGGTGGTGAAGGGCGGATGCGAGTGCATCAATCCGAGTTTGGTTTGTTCAAATTCAGTGTCACGTCCGGACAGTTCGGCTCTGAGTTCGTCGACTTCCGAACGGAGTCTGAAAATCAGGTTGAACAGCATGTCGCGTTCGCGCCGGTAAGAATGGTCGGCTTCGGCAGGAGCAGCTGCGATGGTCGGAGTGTAGACCGTTGATGGCAGATACTCTTGCAGTTTTTCGCGGTTAACGGGTTCGGAGGCTTCAAAGATAGCTAACTGCTCCACTACGTTTTTGAGCTGACGCACGTTTCCGGGCCAGCGATATGCTTGCAGCAGAGAAATGGCGTCGGGGGTCAGGGTGAGTTCCGGAGTGGAGTACTTTTCGGCAAAGTCGGCAGCGAACTTTCGGGCGAGCAATGATATGTCGGTTCCGCGCTCGCGCAGTGGGGGAACGTTGATTTGCACTGTGCTGAGTCGATAGAACAAGTCCTCACGAAATCTGCCGTCGGCAACGGCCTTGGCCATGTCAACGTTCGTTGCCGCAACGACGCGAATGTTGGTTTTTTGAACTTGAGATGAGCCTACTTTAATGAATTCTCCTGTTTCGAGGACGCGCAGCAGGCGGGCTTGAGTGGTCAAGGGGAGTTCGGCAACTTCATCGAGGAATATCGTGCCTCCATCGGCTTCTTCGAAGTATCCTTTTCGGGAGGCTACCGCTCCGGTAAAAGCTCCTTTTTCGTGTCCGAACAGTTCGGAGTCGATAGTGCCTTCGGGAATGGCACCGCAGTTAACGGCAATGTATGGCGAGTGCTTGCGTGCTCCTGCGGAGTGAATCACTTTTGGGAAAAATTCCTTGCCGGAGCCGCTTTCACCGATAATCAGTACCGACAAATCAATAGACGCCACTCGCAGGGCGCGACCTATTGCCTCGGTCAGGGCCGGTGAGGAACCGACTATGCCGAGTCGCTGTTTTACTGCCGTAATATCTGCCGAAGTTATTTGATTCATCTCTGCAAAGTTACGAAAATCCCTCGAATTGGCAAAAATGCCACTCAGTCGGTGCTTGAATTGCTGCGTTGATGAACCGGTTTCCCGATTGCTATAATTATTCCTTATCTTTTCGTTTACTTTTGGAACTCAATTGTTTTATAGTATCAAAATATGCTTGTTCAACGGGAGATAATGTGTGTTCTCGCCATTGGTCATATTCTGTTTTTATCTTGATCATTGCATCTTCATGGCTTACCGTTCCGGCCCCCGTGAGCAACTCTTGTCCCGTTGATGTCAAAATGGTGTCGAGTTGTCGGATATAATCTTCCATATACATCGGTTGATGCCGCATAGCTTGAATTTCGGCAAAGTCAAAATAACCGGATACAAGATTGTTCAAAATTTTAAGTTCATTGTGCGAAAGATAATTTTTTGCCACCTTTGCATCTTGTAGTGTGGGCCACTCTCCCTTAAATGCGGTCATTCCCATAAATGGCTTTGAGCTATCTGCTCTATCAAACAGCACTTCGGCGGCCGTGTGTCCGTGAGCGGCATAATGGAGTTTGTTCTGCACGATCTTAAAAAATGTGACCGACATACTGCTTCTTGGATCGTAATCTACAGCGGTAGCATAGAGATCAAGAACTTGACGATAGAGCACACGTTCCGATGAGCGAATGTCTTTGATGCGATCGAGTAACTCTTTCCAATAATTGCCTCCACCCAACTGCTTCAGACGCTCATCGTCCATAGTGAATCCTTTGATAATATACTCTTTGAGACGCTGAGTCGCCCACTGTCGGAAATGCGTTGCAATGCCGGAACGAATTCTGTAGCCCAAGGAGATAATCATATCAAGATTATAGAAAGGTATCTCTCGGCTTACTTGTCGGGTGCCTTCTGTTTGAACTTGTCGGAATTTCCGACAAGTTGCCGGCTCTTTCAGTTCTCTATCCTCATAGATATGCTTGATGTGTTCAACAACATTGGTGCGAGACGTTTGGAACAATTCTGCCATTTGTTGTTGGCTCAACCATACGGTTTCATCTTCCATACGCACCTCTATGCGTGTTTGTCCATCTTCGCTTTGGTATATGACGATATTTCCGTTTTTCATAAATTATATATTTCCGATGTCAATTTGCCGGAATATTGCATTCTCTGCATAAGCTACATGCTGAAGTCAGCAACCAATGGCTGCGGTCAGGGCAATGAAGTCTTCGACCGATAGCTGTTCGGGGCGTTTTCCTGCCAAGGGGTGGTCTGCCGGGAAGTTCGGGCAGATGGCGCGAATTGAGTTGCGAATTGTTTTGCGTCGCTGTCCGAATGTGGTTTTCACCACAGACTTGAACAGGGCTTCGTTTACTCCGAGTTCCGTGCGTGAGTTTCGCACCATGCGAATAACTCCGCTTTTAACTTTTGGCGGCGGATTAAACACGTGTTCGCTCACGGTGAAGAGATAGCTCACATCGTACCATGCTTGAAGCAGTACGCTCAATATGCCGCGAGTCTTGGTTCCCGGCGGAGCGGCAAGTCGCTCGGCGACTTCGCGTTGTAGCATTCCGGCACAACACGGAATCATGTCCTTATAGTCCAAGACTTTGAAGAAAATCTGGGAGGAAATATTGTAGGGATAGTTCCCGATAACGGTGAATGGATTCCCGTTCATTGTTTCAGCCAAGTCGAGGCGCAAGAAGTCCGCCTCAACGATGCGCAGGTCGGTATAGTGTTCGCGCAGCCAAACCACGCTCTCCGAGTCGAGTTCAACAACCGTCACCTTCGGGTCCTTCTCCAGCAGAAACTGAGTAAGCACGCCCATGCCCGGCCCTACTTCAAGGGTTGGAAGCTCGCGAAAGTCGTCAATGGTTGATGCTATGCGTGCGGCAACGTTCAAGTCGGTTAAGAAATGCTGACCGAGAGCCTTTTTGGGTTTAACTTTCTGCATTATATTGTCAGAGGCGTTCGAGTACGTTGCGAATCTTGTCGTAAGTGGTTATGCGAGTCGGGACCAAGGGGAGTCGCAAT
Source organism: Bacteroidales bacterium (assembly GCA_015061005.1). Classification (GTDB taxonomy): domain Bacteria; phylum Bacteroidota; class Bacteroidia; order Bacteroidales; family Muribaculaceae; genus UBA3263. The sequence goes on along the minus strand of SUXJ01000014.1, from coordinate 36,491 downwards.
TCATTTTCAATGTATCCCATTGCGTGGAGCAGGCACTTCACTCCGGCGGGATTGCCGTCAACGAAGAGCAATGAGAACAGTTCGGTAAACCGATGGTGGATTTCCAATGCGCTGGGGAAGTCTCCTTCAAGGGCGAGGCGTACCATTCGACTGAACTCCTTGGGAAACGCATTGCCGATAACGGAAATTACTCCGACCGCACCGAGAGTAATCAAGGGGAATGTTATGCCGTCATCGCCCGAGATGACCATGAAGTCCGCCGGTTTGCGCTTGATTATGTCGTCAATTTGCGTAAAGTTGCCCGATGCCTCCTTGATGGCGACAATCTTGTCGGGGAAATCCTTGGCAAGGCGGAGGGTCGTTTCTGCTGTCATGTTGACTCCGGTGCGCCCGGGCACATTGTAGAGCACCACCGGTAGCGGCGAAGCTTCGGCAACAGCCGCATAATGTTGGTATATGCCTTCTTGGCTCGGTTTGTTGTAATAAGGAACTACTGAAAGAATGGCTTGATAGTCCGACAGGTCGGTATTGCGCATTTCTTCGCAGAGTCCGGCGGTGTTGTTGCCGCCAAGTCCGAGCACCAATGGAACGCGCCCGGCCACTCTTTGGGCCACGAACTCTCGAATTTCGCGTTTCTCATCGGCCGACAATGCCGGAGTCTCGGCGGTTGTTCCGAGAACTACCAAAAAATCTATGCCACACTTGATTTGGTGTTCAATCAAGTGAGCCAAAGCATTGAAATCTATTGACTTGTCGGCTTTAAAAGGAGTTATGAGCGCAACGCCCATTCCCCTGAGATTTATTCGTGACATAAATGACGGAGCTGCTATTTGCTCGCAAATTTACGAAATTTTTTAGAATTCGATGTTGATGCGGCCAAAGAAACTGAAGCGCATGCCTTTGGATTTGAAAGGGGTGTTGACTCCGATTTGGTTCAGGTCGTGTTGTCGCTCGAATTTGGTGGCATACTGCGGGCCGACTTCAACATTCAGTGCCACTTTGTTGCTGAATGGCACTCGGAATCCTCCGGCAAGCTGAATATACGTTCCGCCGCCGCCTTCTGTTGCAACCACTCCGCCAATTCTTGCGCCGATGTGGGGATAGATACGGCGCATATATTCCGATGCGAAATAGATGCGTCCTTCGGCAAAAATCGGGACGACGCCTTGGTCATCATCGAAGTCTTGGATGTATCCGGCACCGAGTCCGAGGAATATGGTCGGGCGTACCATCCAACCGTGTGATGTCGTGACGCCAACGCTATATCCGCCATCGCCGAAGAATCCCGGCGCAACGATTTCGACTCCGCCGAATCCAACGTATCCTTCAGCCGGAATTTTGTCATATAGATTTGTGTAACGCTTCAGTTCTGCTGCCTGAGAGCACAATGCGGCCGCTATGGCCACGGTCATTATAATCAGTTTTTTCATACTCTATGATATAACGCAAATAAGCACCTCAAAATTACACATTCTTTGTCAATTTTCCAAAACCCGGCAAAAATGCTTATCTTTGCAATCGGTATGTTAGGCCTCAAGCGACTTGACACATTCATTCTTCAGCGATTTCTGCCGCTGTTGGTAATGACTTTTTTCATCTGCACTTTCATAGTGTTGATGCAGTTCTTGTGGCTTCATTTACAGGACCTCGTGGGTAAGGGAGTGGAGTTGCCGGTTCTGGCAGAATTGTTTAGCTATGCCGCCTTGTCGATGGTGCCCATGGCGTTGCCGTTGGCGGTCTTATTGGCATCGTTGATGGCATTTGGCAATTTGGGCGAGAGTCTTGAGTTGATTGCGTTGAAATCGGGCGGCATATCTCTGTTTAGGGTCATGCGTTCGCTGATTGTGTTCATGGTTTTACTGTCGGTTGGTGCATTCTTTTTCCAAAACAATGTGCTTCCGGTGGCTCAAACAAAAATGTGGACGCTGCTCAAATCCATACGCCATAAAACTCCGGAGCTTGACATAGTGGAGGGAGAATTTAATTATCAGCTTCCGAACATTAATATTTACGTTGAAAACAAAAACAGGGAAACCGGAGTGCTTCACGGCGTGATGATTTATGATGTGCGCCAAGGGTTTGACCGGTCAAGGGTTATTTTGGCCGATAGTGCTACTATGCGCATGGCAGCCGATAATACTCACATGATACTGAACTTATACCGGGGTGAATTGTTTGAAAATCTTCGCGAAGCGGTTGGTAAGGGCAGAGCACAAAACATGCTCTATCGCCGAGAAATGTTTGACAACAAGATGATTTCGGTTGCTTTCGACATTAATTTGGAAAAAATGGATGAGGGCGATATGCGTCAACTCTACGTCGGGCAAAACGTTAAGCAGCTCACCCATACGATTGATTCAATGAATCATCGAATCGATTCAATCGGCATCTCCGTTGGCGAGGAATTGAGTCGGAGCCGATTAATCAGTTTGACTCCCGAGCAGATTCCCGCGGAAATCAAGACTCCGGCTGCACGTCCGCAGATGACTTTGGATCCGGACTCCATTCGCAATAGTCTCACCCCGGCATCACGCCGACAAATCATAGAAACGGCTCAGCGCAATCTGAATGCGCGGCGCATGGAAAACTTTGCGCGTTCATCAATTATGGCCGGAGAGTATAAAATCATGCGTCGTACCGGCATTGAACTTCACCGAAGGTTTACTCTGTCGGTGGCAGTGTTGGTTTTCTTCTTCATCGGGGCTCCGTTAGGCGCAATTATTCGCAAGGGCGGCATAGGCACTCCGTTGATTGTCTCCGTGATTCTCTTTATCATATACTATATAATCGACAATACGGGCTATCGTATGGCTCGCGACGGTCAGATTCCGGTCTGGGAAGGCACTTGGCTCAGCTCCGGAGTGCTGCTTCCCTTGGGCATATTCTTGACCTACAAGGCGGTTCATGATTCCGCAGTGTTTAATGCCGACAGCTATTTGCGACTGTGGCGCATTGCCACAGGCAAGAACGTGCGAGCCGCATTGTCGGTCAAAGAAGTCGTCATTGAGGACTTCAATCCCGAAGTGGCACGCGAGTTGCTTGATAACCTCGCTCGTGAGTGTGCGGATTTCCGTCTTCGCTATCGCGGTATTTGCAGTTACAATCAGTATTGGTCGGGCGGCATTTCTTCGGCCGACATTGTTCAACTTAACGCCGCGCTTGAACATACCGTAAGTTATCTCTCCAATTCGCGCTCAACCCGATTGCTGAATAGAGTATCAACTCTTCCGCTATTGGAGAATTTCCGCATCTTGCACCCGACTCCCGGACGGTTGAGCAGTATATGTAAATGGGTGTTCCCGGTCGGCATCGTTGTCCGCATCTTGGCATTGCCATTTGAAACTCGCCTCCGGAAACGTATAGTAAAAATACAAAATATCATACCAGAAATAATTCCGCTTTTGTAACACATGGATAAGATAAAACTCGACAGAATAGAGGAAGCGATTGAAGACTTCCGTCAGGGCAAGTTCGTTATTGTAGTTGATGACGAAGACCGTGAGAATGAGGGAGACCTCATTGTTGCCGCCGAAAAAATCACTCCCGAACAAGTAAACTTCATGCTCAAAAATGCGCGCGGAGTGCTGTGTGCGCCTCTGCCTATCAGCCGCGCTCGCGAATTGGGCCTTGACCGACAGGTCGAGGATAATACTTCGGTGCTCGGAACTCCTTTTACCGTCACCGTTGACAAACTCGAAGGATGCTCCACCGGGGTGAGCATTCAGGATCGTTGCGCAACGATTCGCGCTCTTGCCGACCCGACTTCCACGCCTGCCACTTTCGGGCGTCCGGGTCATATTAACCCTCTGTATGCACAGGACAACGGAGTGTTGCGACGCTCGGGTCATACTGAGGCCGGAGTGGACTTGGCGCGTCTGGCCGGTTTGCAGCCGGTGGCTGCTCTGATGGAAATCATGAGCGATGACGGCTCTATGGCACGCCTGCCCGAATTGCGCAAGATGGCCGATGAATGGGGCTTCAAGCTGATTTCGATAGCTGATTTGATTGCATTCCGAAATCGCACGGAATCATTGGTGGAAAAGGGCGTTGAGGTGGACCTCCCCACTCAGTGGGGCAACTTTCGCGCAATTCCTTTCCGCCAGAAAAGCAACGGCTTGGAACACATTGCGCTAATCAAAGGTGAACTCGGCGGCGATGAGCCCGTTTTGGTCAGAGTTCACTCATCGTGTGCCACCGGCGATATCTTCTCATCATGTCGATGCGACTGCGGCGAACAACTTCATCGAGCAATGCAAGCCGTTGAGCAAGAAGGTCGCGGCGCGATTGTTTATCTCATGCAGGAAGGTCGCGGCATTGGTTTGATGGAAAAAATGAAGGCCTATAAACTACAAGAGGAGGGCATGGACACTGTTGACGCCAATATCTGTCTCGGACATAAGGCCGACGAACGCGATTATGGCGTGGGCGCACAGATCTTGCGTGCAATCGGCGTTACGCGCATGCGCCTTATGAGCAATAACCCGTCGAAACGAGTAGGACTTCAAGGTTATGGACTCGAAATCGTGGAAACAGTGCCCATTGAAATCGAACCGAACGAATACAATCGCAACTATTTGCGCACCAAGCGTACCCGTATGGGCCACAATCTGCACTTATGATTGAACTGAACCAAATCAAAAAGTCGTTTGATTCGCTCGAAGTGCTTCGCGACGTCTCACTTCGGGTAGATGAAAAGGAAATTGTAGCCATTGTGGGGCCCAGCGGTGCCGGAAAAACCACTTTGCTGCAAATTATGGGCACTCTGGAGCGTCCCGACTCCGGCCGAGTGCTCTATGACGGCACAGATGTATTTTCGCTGTCTGACCGCAAGCTTGCCGCGTTTCGCAACCGCAGCATCGGCTTTGTTTTTCAATTCCACTCCCTTCTTCCGGAGTTCAGCATGGTTGAAAACGTGGCTTTGCCGGCCATGATAGCCGGAGAGAGCAAAGCCGAGGCGGAACGCAGAGCAATGGAACTGATAGATTACATGGGCTTGCGCGAGCGTGCGCAGCATCGTCCTTCAGAACTGTCCGGAGGCGAACGTCAACGGGCGGCAGTGGCACGTGCGCTGGTGAATAATCCGTCGGTGGTGTTGGCAGATGAACCGAGTGGCTCTTTAGATTCGCATAATCGGGCGGAATTGCAAGAGCTGTTTTTGAACCTGCGCAGGGATCGCGGTCAGAGTTTTGTGATTGTGACTCATGACGAAGCATTAGCCTCAAGTGCCGACCGCACAATTCGTCTTATTGACGGCCGGAAGCAATAAAATTGCGCGGTTTTCCGTTAGGAAATCAGTATGAAATTATTCTTTCGCCATATATGTTGCTCGATTGCCATTATGCTGTCGGGATTTTGTGCGTCAGCCCTGCCGGTGGAAACCTATGCCGAAAAATCAGTGTTGGCTGAGGGTAAGTGGGTGAAAATCAGCGTTTCCGAAAGCGGAATGCACATGATTCCCACCTCCACTTTGAGGCAATGGGGCTTCACTTCCCCCAGTCGCGTAAAAGTTTACGGTTATGGGGGGCGTGCGCTTAACGATGTGCTGAATTCGGCCACCTATATCGATGATTTGCCCGAGGCGGCATCGGTGGCTACTCCTCGTGGATTGGTATTTTATGCCGTCGGACCGATGCAGATAAATATGGACGACGGCGGAGTATTGTCGCACACGGTTAACCCCTATAGCAATTTCGGTTACTATTTTCTAACAGAAACCTCCGAAAGCTCTGACTCTACGGTTCTCACGCAATATAGTGAAACCTCAGAGCTATCAGAGCCGGAAACCACGGCTCAAGTTATGCTCGTTCACGAAAAAGAACTGGTCTCGCCTGGGGCCAGCGGACGGTTGATGGTCGGCGAGGATTTTAATGCCACTCGTTCGCGCTCGTTTACTTTCAACCTTAGCGGTCTGTGGCCCAAGTCTGAAACGTTGGTGAGAACGAGCTTTTTTGCGAATAGTAATGCCCAAGCATCGATTTTGACGTTTACCGCAAACGGCAAAGCGTTGGAATCTGTCCCCGCAGACAAGGTGGACATCACCACTTCGGGCGGCGGCTTCTGGGGGAACACTAACATTATATCCAAGACTTTCACCGCGGAGAGTGAGAAACTGACCTATGGCATCACGATGACAAACTCGTCCGTGGTTAAGAGTGCCAACCTCGATTACATTGAGGTGATTTACTGCCGCACCCTTTCCGGATCGATGGACTATCATTCCGTGGCTCGCGAAATCTCTCACCATAACTCCACAGCGGAGGGTACTCACGTTTGGGACGTCACAAATCCCCGAAAAATCATTTCCATCAAGCCAAACGCTTCGGGCGGATGGCGTGCGCAGGGCTCCGGAGCTCGCCACTATGTAGTTTGGCGCGAAAATGAGAACATGCCTGCGCCCAAAAAAGTGCAGGACGTGCGCAATCAAAATCTGCACGGAATTGCCGAAGTGCCCGACATGGTAATCGTTGCTCCCGATCGCTATATCAATGCCGCCAATCAAATTGCAGAGATTCATCGCACCTATGAGGCAGAGCCGATTAAGGTAGAGGTGACAAATCTCAGTTCAGTGCTGAATGAGTTCGGCTCGGGAGCTTTTGACCCCGGTGCGCTGCGTCGCTATTTTAAAATGCTCTATGATCGCGGAGTCGCTGCCGGCACCCCGTTGCGCTATGCGCTGATGATAGGCAAGGGGGTGTGCGATAATCGCCAACTCACTTCGATCGGGCGCAATGTTATTCAGCCAATGCCTTTATGGGTCAGCGAAGCGTCGCTCAATGAAAGTTCTTCGTTTTCGTCCGACGATTATTTCGCGCTGCTTACCGACAATGATGGATTGCGTCCCGCACGCGAAGATTTGGACATTGCCGTAGGGCGTATCCCGGCAACTACTGAAGCCGAGGCTCAGATTGCCGTTGACAAGATTCAACAATATATCTACTCCATGCCTCGTGATGCATGGCGTTCGCGAATCACCATTCTTGCCGATGATGAAAACCAAGGGCAACACATGTTGCAGTCGGAAACTATGGTTGAGAACCTTGAAAAAGGTGAGTCCGGCAGGAGAATGGTGGTAAACAAAGTATATTGCGATGCGTTTACCCGACAAAATTCCACCTATCCGAAAGCTAAGGAGCAGTTGTTTAACAGCTTTGCAGATGGAACTTCGGTCTTTGTCTTCATCGGTCACGGCTCTCCAACCGCTATCGGTTCGAAAATAATAATCGGACCCAATGACTTCCGCGAGAAGTTCTTTCTTCGCAAATTGCCGTTTTTCTATGCAGCAACGTGCTCATTCCTTGAATGGGACAAAGATATCGTTTCGCAAGCAGAAAGTCTGATGTTTCAAGCATCGGGCGGCATTATCGGCTGCATATCGGCTCTGCGCCCCGTTTATATCACTCAAAACGGCACTCTGACAGCGGCTTTCGGCGCAGTGCTCGGAGAGTTCGATGACGAGGGATTGGTGCCGACCATGGGTGAACTGTATCGCCGGGCCAAAAACCGAGTGAATAACGATGCAAACAAGATGCGCTATGTGCTTATGGCGGATCCGGCTTTGCGCTTATCGATGCCGTCGGCCCAAGTGGTTCTCGAAAGCATTAACGGAGAGCCCGTCAGTGCTGAAAATCCGGTAACTCTCATGGCTCATCAGAAACTTGAAATAAAAGGGCGAGTGGTCAACCCTGACGGCTCTGCCGCAGATGACTTTGACGGAGTAGCCCAAGCCATTCTCTACGATGCGGAGTTTTCCACTACCTCACATGGCTGGGGTGATGGCGCGGAAGTGACTTTTGAACAGAAAGGCGATATGTTGTTCTCCGTTAGCGGAGTGGTTGAAAAAGGAAAGTTCTCCATTACTGTGCAAATGCCGTCGGCTCTGGCCGATAACTATCGCCCGGCAACTTTAAGCCTTTATGCCGCCTCAACGGTTAAGGGCGACTTGCGTGAAGCTGTCGGACTCAGTCGCGATGTCTATGCCTTCGGCTATGATGAAACCACGGAAGCGGATACTGAAGTTCCGGTGATTCATTCCATGACACTTAATGGAGACGGTTTCACCAACGGTGGTAATGTTAACGAAAACCCGCTCTTGATGGCCACTGTCAGCGATAACGTCGGGCTGAATCTCGCTTCGGCCGGTATCGGCAAAAAAATGACGCTGACCATTGACGGACGTGAAACCCTCAATGACGTGAGCCGCTATTTCACTCCCGACCCCGTGGCAACCTCCGGAGCCATGAGCGGCACCATAGCCTATCCTCTAAGCGGCTTGACGTCCGGGGTGCGCGAGTTGAGACTTCGCATTTGGGACATTGACGGCAACTTTACGGATAAAACTCTGACTTGCAACGTGATTGAAGGGCTTGCTCCCGAAATCTATGAAGTATATGCAAGTTCCATGACTGCCACTTCGGAAGCAAAGTTCTACGTGAAACACAATCGCCCGGATCAGATGTTGAAAGTGAAAATATCAGTCTATAATCTTCTTGGTACTCTGATCTGGAGCGGCGAAAGCGATGCGCGCTCCAATATGGGAGTTTCATCGCCGGTTGTGTGGGACTTGAAAGATAATGGCGGGACGCGAGTGGCGCGCGGCATCTACGTATATCGTGCGGAGGTAACTGCCGAAGGCAGCACATCGACCACGGCGTCGCGTAAATTAGCAGTAGGAAATGAATAAAAAAGCCATAACGATATATTGTGCGTCGTCGCCCGAGGCGCCGCAACAGTTTCTCAACGCAGCCTATGAACTCGGGCGGCTGTGTGCCGAAGCCGGGGCGGCAACAGTGACCGGAGCCGGAATGACCGGGTTGATGGGCGAAGTGGTGCGCGGCACTCTGTCGGTCCCCGAGGCGGAAGCCATCGGCGTGATTCCGCAGTTCATGGTTGACCGCGGATGGGCAAATCCGGCAATGACCGAACTCTACGTGACCGACTCAATGCACTCGCGCAAGCAGAAACTTGCCGAATTGGGGTGTGGCGCCATCGCACTTCCCGGAGGTCTGGGCACTCTGGATGAGTTGATGGACCTATTGACCCAATGCCAGTTAGGCATGTACTCCAATCCGGTCGTTATACTAAATATTGACGGCTTTTATGATAATCTTTTGGCGCAATTGGCTCATGCCGATGCGTGTTCCATGATGCGCCACATGGGCTTGCCCGGTAATCTTTGGCTCGTTGCCACGACTCCGGCCGAGGCTGTTAATCTGATTTTAGGCAATGGAACCGCAGGGAATTGAACCGGCATTGCGTGCCGTCAATACTTCTGCCGATTCGGGGCTTTTGAGTGTTGTCCTCGGGGTGCTCGTGGTTTGCTCGTTCCTTTTTCCGACTTTGTTGCGTTTATGGCGTGCCTTTTTCAAGCAACTCGTCCGCTCGCATTCCGATTTGACGATGCAGGTGGAACGCACCATTAATGAGCGTGTCGCGCTTTTCGTGTCGCTTCTGCAAACGATAGTCATGGAGGGCTTGGCATTGTTTTGCGTAACTGCCACTCATGGAGAACCTGACCCGTTGGCATCATTTGCCGGCATGGCACTGTTGGCTATCGGATTAATGGTGTTTCAACTGAGTGCATATTATGCCATCGGATTCGCATTTTCGTCGCCGGCGTCAACTCAGATGTGGATACGTTCGTTCTTGACCACTCAGTCCTTGGCCGGATACCTTCTTGTAATTCCGGCACTTGGGGGACTCTTTTATCCCAATTCCGTCGGACTGTTCCTGACGGTTTGTGTAGTGGTTCTATGCGCTTGTCGTATCTTGTTCTATATCAGGAGTTTTGCATTTTTTTACACTTCTCCGACCTCCCTTTTCTACTTTTTTTTGTATCTTTGCACCGTCGAAATCGTGCCCGTTTTGGTCGCTTGGTCGCTTAAGGGGCTCTTTTTCAGCATATTTACTTAATTAACCTGTCTTTTACCTGACAATTGTCCAAGTCAGCCTTATTGATGTCGATAAAAAAAATACTCATATCTCAGCCGCGCCCTCAGTCTGATAAGTCGCCTTATTTCGATATAGAAAAGAACCGGAATGTAGAAATCGTTTTTCGTCCCTTTATCAAGGTTGAAGGCTTGTCATCTAAGGAGTTTCGTGCCCAAAAAATTTCTATCCCGGAATTTACTGCGGTTATATTCACCGCGCGCACTGCGGTCGATAATTTCTTCCGCCTTTGTGAAGAAACTCGCTATCAGGTTCCCGACACCTTGAAGTATTTCTGCTCGGCTGAGAGTATCGGTTTGTATCTTCAGAAGTACATACCGTTTCGCAAGCGTAAAATCTTCCATAGCCCCACCGGCAAGTTTGAGGGCTTGATTCCACTGCTGCAGAAACACCATAAAGAAAAATATCTGTTTGCCGTCAGCGATGTCAATAAGGACATATTGGCAAACCTTGAAAAAAGCAAACTGCAATATACTCGTGCGGTAATGTATCGCACCGTGCCCAATGACTTCGGACCCGATGAAAAATTCGATTACGATATGCTCGTATTTTTCTCTCCCGAAGGTATCAAATCGCTGCTGAAAAACTTCCCGGACTTTGAGCAGGGCGGCATCAAGATTGCCACTTTCGGTATCTCAACCGCACAGAGCGTAATCGACGCCGGACTGCGCCTTGACCTCGACGGAAGCGCGGGAGCTCAAAAATCCATCACGGCAACCCTTGACCAATTCATTGCCGAAGTGAACGGAGATGCTGAAACTGCATAAACGCGAAAAACTCTGTTCGCAAACGGCCATCGACGCGCTCTTTGCCGGAAACGGCGCTAAGGGCGCGCTTGCATTTCCCCTGCGTGTCATTTTCAGGCAACGCACCGACGGTGCCTTGGGCGTGAGGTTTTTTATCTCAGTGCCTAAAAAGAAGCTGAGGAAGGCCGTGGACCGCGTAACAATGCGCAGGCGCATACGTGAAGCATACAGATTGAACAGAAATCTGCTCCCCGATGGTGCCGATTTTGATGTGGCGTTCATCTATGTAGCAGCCGAAACGTTGCCTTATGCCCGAGTGGAAAGTGCCGTTAAACGCCTGTTGCCGAAACTATCATCTGAAGATGAATCCGCTGAGTGAATTGTTGATATTGCCCGTAAAATTTTATCGGGCTTTCATTTCTCCGCTCTTACCCCCAAGTTGCCGATTTACCCCCACTTGCTCGCAATACGCCATCGAAGCCCTGCGAAAACATGGACCCATTAAAGGGCTTTGGCTCACTATCAAGCGCATCTGTCGCTGTCATCCTTGGGGCGGCAGTGGTTACGACCCCGTGCCTTAATTATAGCAGTAGAACCAGCTAATAATGTTAACATATTTTAACCCTATAGGAGGGGGTAAAGGTTAAATTTTATGTAAATTTGCGCAGTAAAATTTAACCATTATTATTATCTCTATGAAAAATGTATTTTCTTTTCTGTTGCTAATGGCGGCAGTAGTGGCAATGCCCGCAGTGTTCACTTCCTGCGGCGACGACGAGCCCGAAACCCCTGAAAATCCCGATGCCCCTGAAAACCCCGATACACCACAGAGTCCGGTTGTCGGCACATGGGTTGACGAGTGGGACCTGTGCTACGTGTTTCGCGCTGACGGAACCGGAATGTTGGCTGAAGATTACCAGGAATATCCCGGAGGAGTGGATTTCTGCGAGATAAAATATACCTACGATGATGAGTCTAAAGAGCTCATAATATATATACTTGATGATGGCACATGGGAGTATGAAGACACTTATTATGTTGTTGCCTTTACAGATGAGTATGCAATAGTGCAGGAAGGTGACGATGATGAAATGTATAAGTTTGCTCGTCAAACAACTCCGCTGGTCACTGTCGATGTTGAAGAAAAAGGTCCTGTTAGGGAAGAATGGGGAGAACGGTGCTATGAATATTATGTTGATAGCAAAGCAGGTTCGTGCTACTTTGATATTGAGCCTCATATTCTTTGGCATGAAAACTTGCCGCCGCTCACCCTGAAGTCTACCATTAATAAGTATGATCGCATAGGATATGAAGTTATCGGAGATAACCCTTGTTATTTGTCGGTTAGCTACTCCGATAACAACACTACTCATGAAAAACTTAGCACCATCGAGCTTCAATTTGCCAATGCTGACAATTCCGTAAGAGTGACGTGTCCTATCACCATTCACCAAGAACCCGCTTATTAAAATATACTCAACAGCGCAACGTTCAGGGAAGACCCCCAAAAAAACGGGGGGTCTTCTTTTTATTGTCTGATTTGTCATGTCGCTGCAATCGAGTTGTTTAAAAATGATGGAAAATGGCAAATGCGGCTCTGTTAAAATGGTGGAAATCGGCATTTTTGGCTAAAATATTTGGAGGGAAATATAAAATGTCTTATTTTTGCATCAAAATCAACGACCATGGTAAAGGAAATGATTCGTTTTAAAAGGAAGATGTATGACACAATGCTCAAATGGAAACATGAGCGTAATGGTGATACTGCATTACTCATACAGGGAGCCCGTCGTGTAGGTAAATCGACTATCGCCGAGGAGTTTGCTCGAAATGAGTATAAGTCTTACATATTGATTGATTTTTCCAAGGTCTCGAAAGAAGTAAGCGATTTGTTTAATGATATATCCGACTTGAATTATCTTTTCCTTAGGTTGCAATTCATCTTTCAGGTCGAATTACACGAAAGGGAATCAGTCATCATATTCGATGAAGTACAACTACAGCCATTGGCTCGACAAGCTATCAAGCATCTTGTCAAGGACCATAGATATGATTATATAGAAACCGGTTCTTTAATCTCCGTAAGGTCTAAAAGCAGGAATATCATTATCCCGAGCGAAGAAACCAAGGTTGATATGTTTCCAATGGACTATGAGGAGTTTCGGTGGGCTTTAGGCGATATGGCTACCATACCTTTGTTGCGTAATGCTTTTGAGAAAAAGATGTCGCTTGGTGACGCCACTCACAGAAAACTGATGCGTGATTTCCGCTTATATATGCTCGTGGGGGGTATGCCACAAGCCGTTTCCGCATACATTAAAACCAATAATTTTACTGCGGTAGATTTGGCTAAGCGCGATATAATCGCTCTGTATGAGGAAGATTTCGGCAAGATTGACGATTCCGGACGCGCAAAGGCTATGTTCGATGCAATTCCTGCACAACTAAGTAGAAACACATCACGTTATCAAGTCGGGAATGCCATACCGTCGGAGAAACCGAGCAGAGTACTTAATATCATTAAGGATATGGAAGACTCTATGACGACAAACATAGCATTTCATTCTGATGACCCGAATGTTGGATTGGCGTTGACCAAAAATCCTAATTATTTCAAAATGTATATATCGGATACGGGGTTATTCATCACGCTTGCTTTCATGGATAGGGATATAACAGAGAATATAATCTACGAAAAACTGCTTGGCGATAAACTTAATACCAATCTCGGGTATGTATATGAAAATATGGTTGCACAAATGTTAAAAGCAACAGGGAAGAGCCTATTTTATCATACCATGCCTTATGCGGAGGGAAAGAAGTATTACGAGGTAGATTTTGTCATCACGGAAAAACATAAAATTTCTCCCGTTGAGGTTAAATCATCCGGATATAGGGCGCACAAATCATTGGACGAGTTTTGCACTAAGTTCTCCGATCGCATAATGAATAAATATGTGATATATACAAAGGATTACAAGCGAGAAAATGGCGTGGATTATATCCCTGTCTATATGACCATGTTCTTATAAACATATACCCTCCAAAAAACGGGGGGTCTTCTTTTTTTTGTGGGGGGTGTGAGAACTTTGTGACGGCTTGAGCGGTTATAATGGCATGGTCAATATAACCCAACTATTTCAAGTATGAAAAAATTTATCATCGCAACCGCAAGCATTCTTGCGGTGGTAGGTACTGCAAATGCAGAACTCAGACCCCTTACGCCAAGCAAGGCCTTTGACAACATGTCGGTTACCATTAAGGGTGGCATGGCTTCTCCTTTGAATCCGCAAAGAGGCTCAATGGGCTCGAATTTTCGCGGTATGGCAGGCATGGAGTTTCGTAAGCAACTCACCCCGAATTTCGGCATCGGCGCCGAGGGTGAAATGTTTTTCAACTCCTCAACGTGGAACAAAATGCCCTCAATGCACAATGTAATCGACAAGACCTATATCGGCATCTTCGGGGCATTCAACATGATGAACGTCATTGGCGGTTACAGCGGTTCGCCTCGCATTGTTGAAGTCGAACTTGTCAGCGGTCTCGGTTGGCTCCATGACTTCGTGCCCAAGAGTCAAGGGCATGATTCAAACGACATCGGCCTCAAATCGGGCATGAACATTAATTTCAATCTCGGGGCGGATAAGGCATGGACTCTTAGTCTCAAACCCGGAATTATTTGGAACGTCACAAACGACAATAACAATATCGTCGATTCGCGAACCGCAATCATGGAGATCGCTGCCGGCGTTACCTATCACTTCGGCAACTCAAATGATACTCACAGTTTCACGTTCTATGATTGTGATTTCTCGGAATACAATGATCAGATTAACGAAATGCGAGGTCTGCTCGCCCAATGTTCCGAAGCAAACTTTATGCTCGAAAATGCCAACGCTGTTCTTGCCGAGCAATTGGCTGAATGCCAAAACCAGCCGGCCACTGTGGTAACCAACACCGTTGTTGAAGAAAACAACACCCTCGAAAGCGTGCGCTACGTATTTTTCCGCATCGGCTCTTCAAAAGTTGCCGCCGACCAACAGCCTAACGTGGAAATGATAGCCGATTACATGAAAAACAATCCGGAATCAACGGTGGAAATCAAGGGCTATGCCTCTAAAGACGGTAATCTCGACTTCAATATTCGCTTGGCAAAAGCTCGTGCCGAAAGCGTCAAAAACATGCTCGTGAAGGGCTACGGCATCAAGGCTGACCGCATTCATGCCGACGGACAAGGCATTGGCGAAATGTTTAAGGAAGATAGCTGGAACCGCGTCAGCATCTGCGTGCTCAATGACTGATAATCTCCGCCCGGCGGTCCATATATAATCTCAATTTTGTGAATTGCGCCCCAAAAGTCCGGTATCGGACCTTTGGGGCGCATTTTTTGCCTATGGCGGAGGTTATCTTTTTTTCATCATCATTATGCTGATGGGGCAGCCGGCTACGCAGCGTCCACACTTGATGCAGTCGGGGTCCATATAGCCGCCCTCGTCGCCTCGGGCATCGTAGGGAGTGAGCTGCATGGGGCATACCTTGGCACAGCGTTTGCATTTCATTTGACATGTCGACGCCACGTAGATGTTAGGAAATCCCTTTCGCGGTTTTCGCGGAGACGCCCATGCCGAGAGTGTGCCCATCGGGCAGAAACTGCACCACGTTCTCGGGGCATAAATCACGCCAAGCACCACTCCCACTATCGTCGTTACCAAAATCATGGTCCAAAACGTTCTGCCGATGCCTGCCAATGTAAGTCCGTTAATATAGAGCTGCACACCGAACATCGCAAAGATGAACACGAGCATAAAGATGCGAAATCCCTTGCTGCGAACAAACTTGGGTATGGGCTTGTGTGGCGAAATGCGGCTTACCACTTTGTCATAAAAGCTGCCGCGCGGACAAATGTTTCCACACCAATATCTGCCTTTCCAAAAGGCCATTGCCACGGGGCCGATCATACAGATAAGCGCGATGATGCCGACTTCGGGCACAAAGTACGCCACAATCAAGTAGGCGATTAAAATCCAGTACAACATAATCAATCGATATATATATTATTTGTTTGTAATTCGTAGAATGGCGAACATTGGTTTTAAAAAAAGGGAGGAGATTTCTGCCCCCCTGACTCAATTCTTGGAGGGACAAGGGCATTTTGCAAATAATTCGCAGAAAAATTCACGTGCCAACTGCCAATTTTCCTTATCGATGCAGTATTTCACTTTTGGGGGCACTTCCTCGCTTCGTATCAACCCGGCTTCACGCAGCTCCTTTAAGTGTTGTGAAACAGTGGCCTTGGCTATCGGTAACGCCTCATGTATGCAGCCGAAGCAACATTCTTTTTGGTTTGCGAGAAACTGAAGAATGGCAATGCGGGCAGGGTGACCCATGGCCTTCGCAAAACGTGCCAGCTGCTCTTGCTTTATTGAATAATCTTTGCTGATCATATACTATTGACTTTTTATTATGTTCGCAAAGTTACGAACAATATTCGGCATTTCCAAATCTTCCCTCAAAAATTACCTTTTTTTCAGTGCGGCCGGCTTGCTGCTGAACTATATTTGCGAATATTGAAATTTTTCGTACCTTTGTGGAGTCATTCCGAGTAATGACGCGACATACTAATTGATAAAAGGAGCGTTTTGCTTATCTTGCAAATGAAAACCTGAGAAATTTTCAACGTGTGCAGGAGATAACAAAGCGGCTCTCACGCCATAGCGTGGGCTGCTATTTTCATGTCTCGCACACAGGTTTTCTCAGGACCTTCATTTGGAGATGTGGCAGATTCAGTCCGCGTTTTCTTTATTTTTAATTTCTTAAAAGCAGGTCGATAGGGCTGTAAGACCGCAAAAACACAACAATGAAAAAAATGTTTTCTTTCCTACTGCTGATGGCGGCAGTAGTTGTAATGCCCGCAGTGCTCACCTCTTGCGGCGATGATGAACCGGAAATCCCTGAAAACCCGGAAAATCAGCAAGCCATAGATGATAATATTAAATCTTTGTCATCTAAGTTATTCAATACAAGTTGGACTTATCAATATTCTGAATTTTACAATAAAGATAACGGTCGTTACTCACATACGAATTCAGATTATGCTAATAAATTTACATTTACATTTTCTAATGAGGTTTTTAGCAATAATGAGTATAGATTAATTGTTAATGGGAATTCTAATGCGGCTTGTTGGTGGCATATTGATGAGAATGGTGTTGATTATTCAGCAACAGATTATGGATATAGATTTGCGAATATGACTGCTGCCGATGTTGGAGGCTGGAGTACATGTGGAGGCTGTATTTTTGATGGATATATAACCACTCATACTAACTCAAAATTAATTTTAAAAGAGTTTTATAGCGATGGGATAAAATATGTTCAACATATTTACACGGCATTGTCAAATTCCGGAGGAGGGATAGGTGGTTCAGATTCCTATGAAAAACCTGATGTCGGTTTTTATGACTTTACGGCAACAAAAACATCTTTGAAGGTGCAATATAAAATATACAACAAAGACGAGGCTGGTGTTACCAGTGCGAAAATTTATTATGGGACAAGCGGTAATCCATCTTCGAGCAAGACAGCGACCATAAGCGGATCTCTTATTACAGCAAACATTTCGGGTCTGAAAGCCGGTACAACCTATTATGTGAAATGTGTAGCAACGGGTAAAGGAGGTACAACTACTACGTCGGTCACAAAATGTATAACTAATTACTAATTAAATAATAGACATATTAAGAGACCGTATTTTTACATGTTACTTAAAATTTTTATGTTTTACCATTTTTTGCACTAACAATTAGGAAATGCCTGATGAAACCAATCATCTTGTTAAATCTATAAATATTTAAATTCAATCAACAATGAAAAAAATGTTTTCTTCCCTACTGCTAATGGCGGCAGTAGTTGCAATGCCCACAGTGCTCACCTCCTGCGGCGATGACGAACCGGAAATCCCTGAAAACCCCGAACCTCCGGGGAATATGGACCCAGTAGAAGATGAATTTGAAGATCTTTACGGGTATTGGATAAACTCGGACTATAGCGGCGCAATGGAAATAATAGAAGATAATGCTGACCGATGTGAAGTTCGCTATTTTGTATATACATCGAAGGGTATTAAAACCAATGAGTCATACTATCGCGGCGGTGATGACTTTTTCGGTGCTCTAACGCCCGATGGGGAATATACAGTAGCTGTAGAGGTTTTAAGCAGTTCCTTTAATAAGTTGGTACTTGAAGATGCTTCAGGTCAGGCAAAGCATCTGTCTTCATATATATTCTCGCGAGTTAGCGAATCTAAATTCTATGACTATTTAGATGGCAAAAATAGCGAGAATAGCGGCGGTAATGATGAACAGGAAGATGATGCTAAGAAATTAATAGGCACTTGGGTTGGCTATGACGGCACTCCGGGCCTTGAATCGACAGTTAAATTTACCCTAACATTCTATAGTGATGGAAGAGCTACGGAAAGGGTGAATGATAGTTTTACAAACGTCGGGACCTACAAGTATTCCAATGGGAAAATCACTGAGTTTATTGATGAAGAAGGATCAGTGCTTGCGCAAGGTATCGGGGACTGCCCGTGGACAGTGCTGTTTAATTCCCCTACTTCAATGACAATTGTGACATCCGATTATTATGAAATGAGTTTCACAAAGCAATAAATCCCTATTGCTAAAAACACACAGAGAGGCTGCCCCTTGCGGAGCGGCCTCTCATTAGTTTTTGTAAGTACTACAAAAATCAAAAAATTACTCGTCATCGCGACGAATAATCTTCTTACCTTAAATCTAATACCATGAAAAACTGCCGCGAAGTTAGCAACTTTTTTGAATTTGACAAAATATTTAACTAATATTAACATTTGAGATGGGAGCGTTGGCGAAAAATGTGATTTGCGGACTTTTTCAGTGCCTTCGACAAGTCTCAACCCTACATTTTTAGTGGGTAGGAGGTTTAAAGGTCAAATTTACCGAAAATAGGACTTTCTCAGCGCTTCTTCTTGTGTTATCTGTGACTTTATGCTAAAGAACATATTAATTTTTTTGGTCGGATATATATATATATATATTCGCGCAATTTTTGAATTTTAACACAAATAGTAATTATGAAAAAAGTATTTCAACTAAAGTTTGCTCACTCTCTTCTTTTGGTTTTCTTTTGCGCCTTGCTCAGTCCTGTTTTCACTTCTTGCGGTGGAGATGATGAACCTGATGATCCCACCGATTTCTTAATAGGCACATGGCGAGTTCAAGAGTCTATAGAATACGGATATCACGAAGACTATTCGTTTAAGAAAGATGGTGCATGTGTCTACAAAGTATTAGAAATCGAATCCGGAGGAACCGGCACGTATGAAGCCTCATATATCCATTATCCCGAAGAATGTCAGATTAAAATATTTACCTCAGATGAAGACATTATCTGGACGTATGAAAAAATTTCAGATACCCGAATCGCAGTTACTGAGGGTTTGGCTGATTATTCCCTCGTTTTATTTAAGCTCTAATCCCTACGTCTTCTTACTCCTCGGCCTCTTCGGGGGCCGGGGCATAGGCGCCGAGTGTGAGTCCGCGCAGGCGGCCACGGCGGTCGAGTGCGGGCAGTTCTTCTGAGTCATATTCGGGCATGGCAGCCTCCAATGCCGGTGAGCCCGTGGTTGGTGAATAGTCAAAGGTATAGTCTGTCAGCGAGTAGTCCAACTTCGGGTCCTCGCCCCAGAGGCATTGCAGATAGCGGCCATCGTCGGTGCCGTTTTCTTTAAACATACAGCGGCGGAACCAAATGTCGACCGCTTCAACGTCGCCATAGTCACCTACTGAGGAATCTCGCCCATTGATGATTGAATTCGAGAACGTTGCCGAGGTATTTTCCGGCGTTATGAACTCAATTATCGCCATATCGGGCCATGTGAAGAGATACCAATTGGCAATGGTGCAGCGGTCAAAAACGTAGTTGCCGCCTTCAAGCAGCAAGAGGGCAGATGCCGCATTTGATATTTCACATCCAAGTGCGGTTACTTCCGAGTCGCCGCCCACTGCGAGTTGCACTCTGCCGCTATTATAGAGTCGGGAGTTTATCATGGTGAGTTGCGTCAGGGAGTCGAGCATGACGCCCTGACAGGTGTTCATTATCTCAGTGTGGCTCAGCCGGTTATTGCGGCTTTCGCGAGCAAATCGCAACCCCTCCCACTGATTTGACATCACGTCGTATGATATATCGGCAACCACATTGCCCGTGCGGTCACCGCGCATAATCACCGGCAGCTCGGCTGTGCCTTCGCTGATCAGCGTCCCTTCAACGACGAGGGCAGCCTTGTCATGAAACAGAAGGCTGACTCCGGGCGACAGGGTCAACGTTGCCCCCGGGGCCACTCGCAAGGTGTCGAACACTACGTGTGGCAACTCGTTGGTAAAGCGAGTGTCGCTCTCAAGTACTTTGCGCACATGGCGTTCAACGTTCTGTGCCAACGCTTTGATTGGCAGCGTCTTCATCACGCCGTTTGTGGTGACTTCCAAGTCGTCGCTCATCACTACCGGCTCTGCGGTCGGAGTAGGCGGCAATGTGCACTCCACGAATACGTAGATTGAATCATTCGGACGAATTTCAACGTCGTGAAAAACCTTTCCGGCCTGTCCGTCAACGTTCATGCGGAAGTATTCACCCGACCGCAGCTTCACGGTCTCCAGACTGATGTTTTTACTGTTAGGGTTATAAATCATCAGTTTTGCCGTGGGCGACGGATTTTCGGTGAATTGCACCCCCATATCTAATTCTTCAACGTCAAACTGAGGCTGCGCCGAAGGGCTCGTGTCAAACGAGTCCTCGATGCACCCCACCAAGGCGATTGCTGAAATAATCAATGTCAGAAACTTCTTCATATCTGAACATTAAACGGATTTTTTGCTAAAAAATTGCATTCGTAGCCCTGAGTTTCTTAAGCGAGCTTTCATGTCGCAAAAAAATCGTCAAGACAAGTCTCCGCATCCACAATTCCCGAATGCATGTTAGATTTCACACCGAAAGTAGTAATCATTGTAAGATGAAGAGCTGCCCGTGTTTTAGTTTGCGTTCTGAATTGCTCAATTTTATTTGCCAGCACTGATTCATAATTTTTGGTAATTTCAAACTCATTGCGTGAAAACTTCATCTCACAGAGATTTATGATATTGTCATTGCGATCAATTACAAGGT
Source organism: Bacteroidales bacterium (assembly GCA_015061005.1). Lineage (GTDB taxonomy): Bacteria > Bacteroidota > Bacteroidia > Bacteroidales > Muribaculaceae > UBA3263. Next base: position 15,597 of record SUXJ01000014.1, on the reverse strand, counting down.
CTATCTGTGCCCCGTGTGATTCTTCATTGCCTTTGACCCTCCACGTTGAGTATTCACATGCCACGGCACTAAAACCGAGTGCATGGCGTATTTGCTCTATATGCAATAGGCAAAGAATTTCAAACGAATATCCCAACCATGCATTTGTTTTTCCTGTGTTTGCAATAGCTGTCCAATATCGGTTTATTGAAGGAGAAACATTCTTGACAAAATGCAGATAAAACAACGAATAAAAGTCAATCAACTGATAAATAGCATCGCGTTCAGTCTTTCCGTAAGTATGATATCTACGAATAAATCCGCATGCCTCTAAGTCGTTCAATACTTCCGATAGCTCGCCTCCCGAACGCATGTTTACCGCACTGATAATTTCCTTCCGGGACATACCGCAATTTTTTTTTGCCAAAGCTTCGATCACTTTAACGTGAGCTTTGAAATTATGGAATAAAGAACTGAATAAGATGTCGTATTCTTCTCGTAAGGGGGCATGCTCTGTAAAGAAAAGTTCGTCAATATTTGCATTCAACCCTTGGCTACCGGCAGTTAGATAGTCAAGATAATAAGGTATGCCTCCCATTGTCATATAGCAGCGTGCAATATCATATCTACTCCATTTGATTCCTTTTTGCTTCAGAAAATCTTCGGTTTCCGACAGCGTAAAGGGTTTCAAATGAATGCGCTTAGTTAAGCGATTGTGCAGCCCCCCATGATTATGAATAATCTTCTTTACAATCCAGCTTGTAGCCGAACCGCAAATAATCAGCATTATATCATGTTCCCACGCAGCATAATTATTCCAAAAGTATTCAAGAGCGGGAAGAAATCCAGATTTCGGGGTGTCCATCCACGGTAATTCATCAAGAAATAAAACTTTTTTTATTCGCTTCTGCTTGGGCAATTTTTCAAGTTTATTTCTTAACAGTTGAAACGCATCAAACCAATCCTTCGGCTTGGTGGTTTTTTCCTTCTCGCCAATATCATTTACAGCAGTATAAAAAGCTTCTAATTGCTCTTTTCTACTGCCTTGGAAGATGCCGGTCACATGCAAAGTAAGTTTATTGCTCATCACTTCGCGAACAATGAATGTTTTCCCTACTCGACGGCGTCCAAATATAGCAACAAATTCCGATTTTTCAGAATCGTAGCATTCCTTCAGCATTTGTATCTCTCGTTTTCGGCCTATTATCTTCATATCAAAACAATTATAACGCGTCAAAGATACAAAAAATATATTGATAATTCGCCATAACTGTGTTTTTTTTTGAGTTATGGCGAAATATCGGCGGTTTTTTATGAGATTACGGATAGACCTTCAACCGGCGGTATCCACGACCGGGTTCTGAACAGTCTCACAAGGAATATCGCTCCGCGGAACGTCAATTCCACTGCCATTGCCATCCAAACTCCGTTCAATCCGAATTCTCGACTCCACCACCATGCAAGGGGCAGACGTACGAGCCAAATGCTGCCGAAGTTCATCAATGCCGGCATCAGAGTCTTGCCCACGCCGACCATTGCTCCATAAGCCACGATTGATGCGGCAAACATGGGCTCTGCCCATGCTTCGATACGCAAAATCTCAGTGCCGGCATTGCGAATGGCTTCAATCGGAGTCATGATGGCCATCAACTGCGGAGCGGCAACCCACATCACTATGCCCATCAAGGTCATAACTGCCATTCCCAAGCCTACGGAGATAAACCCGAATCGTTTCACTAAGTCAGGCCGAGCCGCGCCATAGCTTTGGCCGGTCAGCACCGTTGCTGCATCGCCGATACCGTAGCCGGGCATATAGCACAGGCTTTCGGCTGTCACGGCAAACGAATTAGCGGCAATCGCCACCAACCCCAAGGGTGCAACGATAATGGTAACGGCAATCTGTGCACCGCAAAGCACTGCGTGTTCCAAGGTCATCGGTGTGGCTATCATGCCTGCCTTGCGAATTATCGAACGTGTAGGCTTATATCTGCCGCTACGCCCATGGAGCATCAATTCCGGTTGCTTGAACCACATGAAGTACATCATTGCCGCCGCCGAAACGATTTCAGCCATTACGGTTCCCATGGCGGCACCAAGCACTCCAAGGTCTAAAAGAAATATGAACACGTAGTTAAACACCACGTCGAGCAGACACATGCCAACGTTGATTAGGCTCGGCACTTTCATGTTGCCAACGCTGCGAAGCATACCCCCGGCAAGGTAATTGATTGTCAGCAAAGGCAATGCCCCGGCAAAAATGCCGAAGTAGAGTCCGGCATCGCGGTTGATTGACTCTTCGCCGCCAAGCCATTGAGGAAGCCATGGCGAAATGGCTACTCCTGCCAACGCCATTGCCGCACCGAACATAAAGCATGCAACGATGCTCTGGCGCAACACGTCTCTGGCTCCTTCAGAGTCGTTCGCGCCGACTCTGTGCGCCACTTGCACCGTAAAGCCCGTGGTGACCATTGAACAGACGCCCCAAAACAGCCACAGAGTGGTCCCGACAAGCCCGATTGAGGCTGACGGTCCCTCACCGAGGTGTCCGACCATGGCGGCGTCGATATATTGCATTAATATGCTCGACAGCATGGCAAGCATGGCCGGCAAGGCGAGTCTGACAGTCAGGGCAAGTTGCTGACTGATGTTCAACTCCTTGCCCTGACGAATATAATGGATATTAACCTTCAAGTGTTCCGGAAGTGTTATTCAATAGGGAATTTGTGGCGAATAGGATCATCATACTCCTCTTGAAGCTCTTTCAGGCGAGTGCGCAGCTGCTGAGTGATTTCTTCCGTGCCGGGTTGACCGTAGAGGTTGTTCATTTCCGACGGATCTTCCTGAAGGTCATACAGTTCCCATACGTCAATGTCGTTATAGAAATGTATGAGCTTATATCTCTCGGTGCGCACTCCGTAATGGCGTTTAACGGCATGCTCGGCGGGATATTCATAGAAATGATAATACAAGGCATCGCGCCACTGCACCTTTTCATCTCCTCCGCGAAGCAACGGCAGAATTGATTTGCCCTGAATGTCGTCGGGTATCTCCACTCCGGCAATCTCAAGGAAAGTCGGTGCATAGTCAATGTTCTGAACCATTTCATTAATCTCACCGCGGGCTTCAAGGCCCTTGGGCAGGTGCATCAACAGCGGAGTGTTGAATGATTCTTCATACATGAATCGCTTGTCGAACCAGCCGTGTTCGCCCATGTAAAACCCTTGGTCGGAGGTATAAACCACCAAGGTGTTTTCCAGCAAATTCTTTTCTTCCAAATAGTCAAGAACGCGCCCAACGTTGTCGTCCAAGCTCTTCAGCGTCTTCAAATAGTCGCGAATATAGCGTTGGAAACGCCATTCCGCAAGTTCCTTGCCCTGAAGGTTTGAACTGTAATATTCTTCAATTATAGGATTATAGAAGGCATCCCATGCCGCACGCTGTTCGGCATTCATTCGACCGATAAAAGCGTCATAATTTGCTTTCAAACGGCTCGTTTCGCCCGGACGAAGCATCTTCAGGTCATAGATTATGTCCATGTGGTCCGGATTGTCAATGCGCATTTCCGCCGTTTTTGCAGCTTCGCGACCTTCGTAGTCGTCAAAGAAATTTTCGGGAAGCGGGAATGTCATGTCTTCATACAGGGCAAGGTTGCACGTGTCGGGCATCCAATTTCTGTGTTGTGCCTTATGGTGAATGAGCAGTGCAAACGGACGAGTCTTGTCCTCGCGATTTTCGAGCCAATCAAGACTCATATCGGTGATGATGTTGGTCAGATAGCCGTCTATAATCTCGCGCGAGCCGTCTTGATTGATAATCGTGGGATTGTAGTAGTCGCCTTGACCGGGCACTATGCGCCAAGTATCGAAGCCGGTGGGCTCGGAAATCAAGTGCCACTTGCCGAAGATGGCGGTTTCATAGCCTGCTCCTTGAAGGTACTTCGGGAACGTGGGCTGTGACCCGTCAAACGGTTTGCCCGATTCATTATCGGTATAGCCGTTTTTGTGGCTGTGTTTGCCGGTCACCATACATGCACGTGACGGACCCGACAGAGAGTTTGCCACAAATGAGTGATTAAACTTCACTCCGTCTTGAGCAATGCGGTCAAGGTTAGGCGTTTGGGCATAACGTGTGTCGTAAGCCGAAAGCATCTGCGCGGTGTGGTCATCAGTCATGATGAATACAATGTTGTAGCGCGGAGCCTCTTGCTTTTCGTCGGCTGACTGAGTGCAAGCGCACAATGGCAACGCCATCAGGGCGGTTCCGAGTGAATAAATTGCTTTCATTCCGTGATAATGTATTGATTTAAAGTTTTATTTTACTCATGTTTATTGTTGCGACGGCGGCCGTGGCGGCGGCGACGTCGTCGTTGGTTGTCGAAACGCTCTTGTTTCTTATGTCGGGCTGATGCTTCTTTCTCCGGATTATAACCCGATGAGTTGGACCTGATGAGTTCCTTGTCGGCTTGAACCAATTTTGCGGCAACATGACCGCAATTTTGAGCGGAAAGGAAAGCTTCAAGCAGAGCCATTCGTCGCGGAAGGGCGGCAAGGTTCTGTATGGCTCTGACATAACGCGGATTGTCAAGGTCTTCAATGCGTAGAGCATGATAGCGCACCAAGAAGCTGACATCGGAAATAATGGGGCGGTCAAAACGCAAATTTTGCATAATCAGCCGAGTGATTTTCGATGCATCGGTTGCGTTCGGAGTCAAACCGATAAACAAGCACGCCAAGCGCATTCGGGTTGGCGCTTCCGGGGCGTTTTCAAGCAAGACTCTGAGGCGTTCAAGTCCGGCATCCCAAGCGTTGATGCCGTTTTTTTCGCGCCCGTGATATAGTGCCTTAATCGGAGGAATCATCACTTCGAGAGCTCCGATATCTTTCAGCGTTTCCAAGATCTCTATGGGGGCGGGACCGTTAAGCATCTTGCAGAACTCTGAATGCACCCTTTCGCGCGAAACGATTTCTAACCGATGAATATGGTGCAGCAGAGCGTCCCACACTCCCGGTTCAATGCGCCAGTTAAACCGATTGGCAAAGCGAAGTCCGCGAAGGATACGAACCGGGTCATCGTTAAACGTTTCGTCGGGATCCATAGGAGTCCTGATTATGCCCGCTTCTATATCGGCAATGCCCTGTGCGGTGATATCTACCATCACTCGCCGCGTAATATCATAATAAAGCGAATTGACCGTGAAATCTCGGCGATAGCAATCTTCTTTGATTGAGCCGAACACCACTTCGGGACACCGCGACGTCTCGCGCGTGTATTGTTCCTTGCGAGTTTGCACAAGCTCAATCTCGTCATCCGGAAATTTGCGCAATCGTAATTTGGCGGTGCCGTATTTCATGAAAAATATGGGGCGGCCGATTGTGAGACGCTTCTTCTCAAGCCAGCGAGCAAATTTCACCCCACCCATTGGCAGGTCCACCGCCAAGTCCAAGTCATTGATTTCCAGTCCGAGAATTTCATCTCGGCAACAGCCGCCAACAGCAAAGAGATGGCCCTCCCAAGGAGTGCCTTCCGTCAGTTCGCGAAGCCATTCGCAGATTACGTGATATAGCTTGGTGGTCATATTCAACTGCAAATGTACAAAAAAATCGTGTACTGCGGAAAATCTACGCTTTTGCGCCTTTCCCTTGGCGTAATTTTGCATTGTCAAACGTGTATAACCAACTCAAATTTTTTACTATGGAAGAACAAAACCATGATTTCAGTCAGCAACTTGCCGAAGCCGAACAGCGCGGCTATCAACGAGGCTTAAACGAACAGATTACTTCAAAAATGATGGAGCCGGCAGTATGGGAAAGCAATGCGCCGGAACCCGACAATGCTCCGCGAGAATTTCAAATCCTTGCCTCTGCCCGAAAATCAATTTGGGACCTGTAAAAATCAATCACTAACCTTTTTAAATAATATTATTTTTTATGAGCAAACAAATCTCAGGCGAACCGCTTACCCTTGCCAACACTCTCGGCAATGCACCCGAACTCCTTCGTAATGAAGTGGATGTGCGCATCACCAAACTGCGCCCCATGGCCACTCCTGTCGATCAAATCAGCCGATATGCCGCATCGCGACCTTGTCGCAGCATGACCGTTGACTACTATGCAGTTGCCACTCGTGGCGCGGAAGCTAAGGTAACTGCCGACTCAGAGTCCGTGACCGTCACTCCGGGTTCTCAAACCAAGGTAATCCTTGCCGTGAACGATGCGAGCATCTTCGAACCGTCTGACACTGTGATGCTTCCCGATTCCGAATCGGTCAATGGCTCTCCAATGGTGTTCTATGTGGCTGACGTGGCGTCTGATGCCTTGACTCTGTATCCGGTATTTGCTTCGGGATGTGTAGCATCGGTGCCGGCCATTAACGCCGGGGCAAAAGTCATTCGAATGGGAAGAGCGGCAGCGGAACTCGACGTGCAAACTTCGCAATATGAGGCATTGCCCGAAAAGAAACAGAATTATTGCCAAATATTTAAAGCGCAAATTGAGCAGTCAACCATGCTCAAGGCTGCAAATAAAGAGGTTGGCTGGACTTTCTCCGACCAAGAGGAAGTGGCAATCTACGATATGCGTCAGGGAATGGAGCGCAGTTTCCTGTTCGGCAATATGGCGCGCATAACCGACCCTGCCAAGAAAAGCGAAGTGTTCCTGACCGGGGGAATTTGGAATCAAGCCGGAAAACAGGCGTCATATCCTTCCGGAAAACTCAATGCAGCCGCTTGGCTGAAAATTATGAGCGAAGCGTTCACCGGTCATGGCGGCTCTGCACGTAAAATCTTAATCGCGGGCACCGAACTCATCGAACAACTCAGTCTGCTCGAAGGTAATCAGCGCGTAATGTTGCCCGGTGACGTAGTGAGCCGTTGGGGACTGGATTTCACCGAGATGCACTCAAAGTTCGGCACTCTCTACGTGATTCATTCCGAAATTATGGACTCATGCGGTCATAGTGCCGACGGGTTGATTATTGATCCGGAATATCTAACCAAATACGTCCATATCCCATTCTCTGCCGATACTTTGGACTTGCGCACCAGCGGACAGCGAAACACTGAAGCAGTAGTGCTGACCGAAGTGAGCTGCTTGGTTTTGCGCTATCCCGAGGCCCATGTCAGAGTAATTGCAACCTCTGATTCTCAATGAGAAAGCTATTGACTAAAACCGCCATGCTTGAATTGTGGCGACTTGTGCGTGCAGACGAGCCTTTGAGGCTCGACTGTACGCTCACGCGAACCGATGCCGTGGATCGCGACTTGATTCTCGAAGCTGAGATGCGTGCGTGGTATCTCAATCTGCTTGACTGTGCTCCCGTGGAGTTTCTCGCGCCGATAGATATGGCAATAAAAGCCGAAATAAGGACCGACGGCTGTTTGACCATAGTGACTGCCCCTGATCAGGTGCGCCGCATTCTCGGTGTGAGGTTTGCCGGTTGGGCTGCTGCGGTTGCTCCGACCGACTCTCTTGCTGATGTTAAAGCTCGGGCGGGAAATCCGTTTTGGACCGAACCCGTGGTTGCCAATAGTTCTGCGCGTTCCGTTGTTGTGGCAAATGCCTCGGGTGAACTTGTTGAACTGATGTGTGCCGCCGACCTCAGTGAAGACGCATACTGCTTTGATGATCGTGCTCTTGAAAAACTCTTACCCCCCGGATTTTAGAAATGGAAATTTGTACTGATATTCTCTCGGCGGCGGCCAAGGCCTATGAACGATTGGCTGATTTTCGCTCCGCACGCTTGCGCTTTAAACGCTTCACTTTTGGCCGACAATGGGCTGACATCATCACAACGCCGGCCGGCGAACGGATGACCGAAGGCGAATACGCCGCTCAGGTCGGACGTGTGCCCTTGACCAATAATATGATTAATCGGTTGGTGAAAACCATTGTGGGGCATTTTCGCAGCCGAGATGATGCTGTTGCGCCCATTGCCGATGATGACCGAAATCGAATCGAGGAGCTGGATGCACGAATGCTCGAGGAGTTTTTGGTAAGCGGGTGTGCCGTGCAGCGAGTGGTAAACGAAAAACGCCCGGCAGGTGACGGCGTGTGGATCGACAATGTCTCGCCCGACAGATTTTTCTGCAATGAGATTCGCGACCCCCGTGGGCTCGACATTGAAATTATCGGAATGCTTCATGATTGGTCGCTTCCGGAAACTTTAGGGCGATTTTCCGGCGGCTCTCGCGCAATGGCTGAAGAAATCAAACGCCTCTATGCCTCCGGGACGGAATCGCCTGCGGCGTTTATGACTCCGCGCGATGCCGGAAGATGCCGAGTCATTGAGGTGTGGACGCTTGAGGCTGCCGAACGTTTACGTTGTCATGATCCGCTGACTGCAAGCCTCTATTCGGCATCGACCTCTCGTGAAAACGAAATTTCGAACATGAATCGCAGACGTGCCAAACGCGGACAGCCGCGCATTCAAACTCGCTATGAGTTCACCACTTCGTGGGTAGGAAGATTTATGACTCCGGAGGGATATGTGTTGAAAAAGATTTCTGCACCGCGCCATCCTTTTGCCGTGAAGTTTTATCCGCTTCTCGACGGCGAAATTCATCCCTTCGTGGAGGGGCTCGTTGATCAACAAAAATACATCAATCGATTGATTACTCTGATCGACAACATGATGTCATCGTCGGCAAAAGGTGTGTTGCTATTCCCCGAAGATGAAATCTCTGATCAACTTGACTGGAACGATGTGAAAAAGCTATGGGCAAGCTATGACGGTGTGCTTCCCTATAATCCTATGCCCGGTTCGCCCGGTCCGCGACAAATCGTAACGAATCCGGCAACGAGTGGCGCCTATGAACTTGTCAATCTGCAAATGAAGCTCTTTGACCGGGCTGCCGGAGTGGGCGACTCATTGCACGGGCACATCGTTGCCGGTTCCGGCAATTCCGCTTCCCTCTTCGATGCGCAAACTCGCAATGCTATCGCTGCTTTGGCCGATATTTTCGGAGCGTTCAATGACTTCCGTGTCGCCCGAAATGCTCTCATCAATTAACTCACCGTTACTGTCGGATTCGTGAATCAAATCATCGGGACCCGTCGGACGTATCGATTCCATCCACTTGAATTGAGGCAATTTCAGCTGGCTGCGTTTGGCCATGAAGAGCGGAGTAACCGCCCCGGTCGATTCGCTCCATAGCTTGGCGCGCTCCAACTCTCTGCCTTTGAAAAAGGCCTGTAAGAACGATGACTCGATGTTGGCGATTTTATTGTAGGTCGAATCATTCTCCTGTGGGAGCATGATTGCTTGCACATTACCGTTAACATCGAGTTGCTTCAGCTCGCCGTCAACGAAATAGGCTATCATCTCCTTGCCGCTCAGTTGATTGTAATATGGATCTTCAATCTGCTCGGTCATAAACCCGAAATCGGGCAAGACGGCCTTCTCTATCGTTGTATCGTTCATGTGAACAATAATTCGGTTGCCGAAGATTTCCCGGTTTTCGCTCCATACTATCGGGTCATAATCCATGCGAATGGTCGAATCGCTGTCAACGTATGTCAGCGAATCGCAGACGCCTTGCAGGTCCGTTCGCCAAAAGCGTACGCCCGGATTCGCAATCATCAATCGGGCGCTATCGCCGGCAATAAACGTGCGTATCTCCTTGCCGTGTAGAAACAGAGGCTTCGCGGAGTTCGAGTACTCCGTCGCTATCGCATGTCCGGTGCAGTATGCGCTGTCGGTCACTTCGTTGTAAAATCCGTAATCACCATAAAGCGTCATGTGTTTTGCTGAATCGGTCAGCTCCATCTTGCCGAATGCCTCGCCAAATCCTAATCCGCGGTCATAGAATAGCGAATCGCCCGTCAAGGTGTTGCCGCGGCTGGTGTGAACTAATGAGCGATCAAGCAAAATTGCGGTGTTGGCGCCGGTGTCGAAGATGCCGTTTGTGGTTAGTATATCTCCGTCGTTACCGACTATGCGCGACCTGTCGGTCAATTCCGCTATGCGGCTCTCCGTGTTATATAGCAATATGTCGGAGAAGACGCGCACTGTGTCCCCTTTGTTGCTTACTCCAACCAATTCCACGTCATCATAAAAATTCGCGTCTTTGGTCGATGGAGCATATTCTCCGCGCCATGAGGTGAGCTGATTTTTGGGGTCTGACAGCGTGCCTCCTTGGTCATAGTACCCGAGTTCTTGGCGCAAGGAGTAATACAATATCGGAGCCGTTAGCGTTACGTCGCGATTTATTAATTTAACTTCTCGGCCATATTCCGCCCACACTGTGGTCAACTCCTCCGAGCCGGAATATTCCATTAAATCGCCAAACAAAAACAGCGTATCGCCCTGCTCCATGCGTATGTTGCCAAACGCCTCCATCGAGTCTGTTGGCATGGAAGACGAGGTATAAAATCGCGCGCTGTCGCAATACATCAACATGTCGCCGCGACGAAACATAACGTTGCCCACAACGATTTGCACATCCGGGGCATCGCGGTCCACTATCAATGAGTCCGCCTGCTCCAAAAAGATGCGACCGGGAGCATGCCGATCGGCTTGGGGCACTTGTGGCGTGATCGGCACTGTGTCAGGGCGCGACAGCGGATTTTCGGCAAACAATGCCGCAGTCAGCATCAAAACTGCGCCGACGGGAACAAACAATTGTTTCCAATGGCTCATTTTTTAAGCCAATTATGACGCCAGTTAGGACAATCCTGCCATCCTGGTTCTATGCGAATGTAGGTAGTGGAGATCTTCTTGTCAACCCACTCGTCGAGGATTCTTTGCGACTCGGCGGCAACTGCCATGTTGCGTATCAGCTGATAGTCATTCGTCATATTGGCGCGATGCGCTTCTACTCGCTCTTTGAGTTTCACAATCGCAACTTTGTCTTGACCCGTGCGGTCTTTCATGACGAAAGCTTTGCTGATTTGTCCGGGCTTAAGGTCTGCAACCGCGCGCGCCACTTCGCCCGGAAGCTGGCTCATCTCAAACAGGCTTGTAGTGCCGGTGTTGGTCATCTGGGTCATCAACCCTTGGTTATTGCGAGTGTCCTTGTCTTGCGAAATATACGAGGCGGCATCCTCAAAACTGAACTTCTCGTCAAGAATGTCACTACGGATAGAGTCTAAACGCAATCGAGCTGCTTCAAGGTCCTTGTAGTCCACCTTTGGTTTTAGCAATATATGGCGTGAGTTCACTCTCTCGCCGCGCTTCTCAATCAGCTGAATAATATGAAAACCATATTCTGTTTCTACTACTGCCGATGCCTTCTTCGGATCGGTCAAACTGAAGGCCATCGCTGCATATTCCGGTGCCAAACCGGCTCGCGTGCGGAAGCCTATCTCGCCGCCGTAGGCCGACGAACCATCTTCGCTATACAGCACCGCAAGGGTCGAAAACTCCGATGTCCCGTTGTTTACTCTATCGGCATATCCGCGCAAACGCTCTTTTATGTCGTCAATTTGCTGACGTGGTATCACCGGATTGAGCGTGATGATTTGCACCTCAACTTGAGTCGGCACAAAGGGGATGGAGTCTTGTGGCAAACGCTCAAAGTAGCGTCGCACTTGAGCCGGTGTGGGCTTCACTTTCGAAACCAATGACTTCTGCACCTCGCTAACCCTATAATTGTTCGTCATGCTCTCGGTCAGAAATTGACGCAATTCGGGCAGAGATTTGTGCATATACATCTCCAAGTTTTCCCGAGAACCCGCTTGTGCCACCCACTCATTGATGCGTGAATCAACCTCCGCGGCGATTTGACTCGGCGACACTTCAATCGTGTCTAAATCCGCTTGATGCAAATATATGCGCTCAAGGGCTATCTGCTCCGGCACGAAGCAATACGGGTCGCCGATAATCGGATAGCGTTCTTGGCGCATCTCTTGCCAGCTCGACTCTACTTCCGATCGCCAAATGGGCTGGTCGCCAATCATCCAAATAACTTCTTCGGCAACGTTGTCCTCCGGTCCGGTTGCACTCACTGCGCCTGCCACACTCAGCACGCCAATATATAGTAAGGTCTTAATTTTCATCGTCTTTTGATTATATTTCTGCAAAGTTAGAAAAAAAAATGCGTAACTTCACACTTTTCACAAATTTTCATACCTCATACCGTCAACCGCGGCGGTATATTTGTGAAGATTGCCGGCTTTGTGAATGGCTTTGTGTGCCTTGTGGCCTATTGTCGGCTCCAAATACTCCCAAAACGCCTTGATTTTGCTCAAAATCTGCGCCTCACCTTGCAGAGTTGCTGAATAGTAGGCAAATATTTCGCGGTGCATATCCATGATGCCTCGTTTGAGCGCAGATTCTTCCAATTCTTCGCCGCTATGATATTCCGCGGCGAGCGAGGGGCGAGAAAGCAGTCCGCGACCAAGCATTATGCCTTTCACATCGGGAAAATCGCGCTCTATGCGCTTTATGTCATCAACCGAAGTCAGGTCTCCGTTATAAATAACCGAATGATTGCATTGAGCAAGAAATTCGCCGAATCTGTCCATGTCAACCGCTCCTTTATACTGCTGCTTGCCAATGCGCGGATGCACGGTGATGTGCGTCAACGGAGTTTCGTTAAGCATCGGCAGCAACGCTCTGAATTCTTCGCCGCTTTGATTGCCGAGGCGCATCTTTATGGAGAAGTCAATGTCGGAGGAGTGGCTCACTTCTTTCAGTATCTCGCCGACTTGTTTCGTTCGCTCCAAGAGTCCGGCGCCGCGCCCTTTATTTGTCTGCATCGGAAAAGGACAGCCCATGTTGATGTCAATATGGCGTGCCCCGAGTTGACGCAACTGCTCGACGAGGAGGCAAAACTCCGCGGCATCGCGCACGATGATTTGCGGAATGACTCGCCCCGTAGTGTCGTTGGAGTAATCGGCAATGTCTTTCCGGCGAATTTCGCCGCGCTCAATCCTCCAAAACGGGGTGTAATAAGCCTCAATTCCACCAAAAGCGGCGCAGTGAGCATTGCGATAAGCGGCATCGGTATATCCCTGCAAAGGGGCAAAATGAATCGGTAACATTCGGCGGCATTTTTTTTAAAAAACGAAGAAGCTGCGCCTTGATTCAGACGCAGCTTCCTTTGAAGTCATTAACTTATCGAATCGACGCCCGAATTATTGGCGGCGGGGCGAGCGAGGGCCGCGTTCGCCGCGTTCGCCACGCGGACGGCGTTCACCTTCCGCACCCTCGGGACGGGGGCGGCGAGGTTCGCGGGGACGTTCAACCCAGCCTTCGGGTTTGGGCTGAAGTGCACGCATCGACAGGCGATATTTGCCGGTCTTTTTGTCTATTTCAATGAGTTTCACGGTGATTTCGTCGCCTTCTTTCAGGCCGCTGGCTTCCATGTCGGGAAGTCTGTCCCATGAAATCTCGGAAATATGGAGCAAGCCGTCGCGGTTAGGCATGAACTGCACGAATGCGCCGAAGTCTTGAATGGTCATAACCTTACCGTTGTAAACTTCGCCTTCTTCAGGCTGTGCCACTATGGCGCGAATCATCGACAATGCGCGGTCAATGGCGTCCTTATTGGGAGCGGCAACTTCAATGTAGCCCTCATTGTTGATTTCATCGATGCTGACAATCGCTCCGCTTTCTTCCTGTATGCCTTGGATAACCTTTCCGCCCGGGCCGATAACCGCACCGATGAGGTCTTTGGGTATGGTCATCGTCACGATGCGAGGCACGTTGGGTTTGTAGTCTGCGCGAGGTGCGGGAATGGTTTCGTTGATTTTGTTCAAGATGTGGAGGCGGCCGTCGCGAGCTTGCATCAGCGCTTTTTCAAGGATTTCGTAGCTCAAGCCGTCGCACTTGATGTCCATCTGTGTGGCGGTGATGCCTTCGGTAGTGCCGGTCACCTTGAAGTCCATGTCGCCGAGGTGGTCTTCGTCACCGAGAATGTCGGAGAGCACTGCCCACTTCTGACCGTCGGAAATCAGGCCCATAGCAATGCCGGCAACGGGGCGGCGCATTTTAACGCCTGCATCGAGCAGCGACAGCGTGCCTGCGCAAACAGTGGCCATTGAGCTCGAACCGTTTGATTCCAAAATGTCGCTCACAATGCGAGTAACGTAGGGGAACCCTTCGGGAAGCATGCGCTTGAGGGCGCGGTGTGCAAGGTTGCCGTGGCCGATCTCGCGGCGTGAGGTGCCGCGCGGTGCGCGTGCTTCGCCGGTAGAGAACGGAGGGAAGTTATAGTGGAGCAAGAAGCGTTCGTGGCTCTGATCCAACACTTCGTCAACAATCTTTTCGTCGAGTTTGGTGCCGAGGGTCACCGTTGCAAGGCTCTGAGTCTCGCCGCGAGTGAACACTGCCGAGCCGTGAGGTCCGGGCAGATAGTCAACCTCACACCAGATGGGGCGAATTTCAGTGGTCTTGCGGCCGTCAAGGCGAATGCCTTCGTCGAGCACGCAGCGACGCATGGCCTCCTTCTCAACGTCGTGATAGTAACGTTTCACTAACGGTGCCTTTTCGTCTTGTTCCTCTTCAGGCAGTGATGCAATATATTCATCGCAAATTGCGGCAAAGCTGTCGGCGCGCCAGTGCTTGTCGGCGCAGCCTTGCTTGGCAATGGCATAAACCTTGTCATAGCACTTTTCGCGAACGTCGGCACGCAGGTCTTCATCGTTGACTTCGTGGCAATATTCGCGCTTGGCGTTGCCAACGAGGGCTGCCAATTCTTCCTGTGCCTTACACTGGCTCTTGATTGCCTCATGTGCGGCCTTGAGGGCGTCGAGCAGAACTTGTTCGGAAACTTCGTTCATCTCGCCTTCCACCATCATGATGTTATCGTATGTCGCGCCTACCATCAATTCGAGGTCAGCGTTGGCAAGCTGTTCGAAAGTGGGGTTGATAACGAACTCGCCATTGATGCGAGCCACGCGAACTTCCGAAATGGGACCTTGGAAAGGTATGTCGCTCACGGTCAGAGCTGCGCTGGCTGCAAGTCCGGCAAGTGCATCGGGGCAATCTACGCCGTCTGCGCTATACATCGTTACCTGAACGATTGTGTCGGCATGATAATTGTCGGGGAAGAGCGGACGCAAAACGCGGTCAATCAAGCGCGCGGTCAGAATTTCATAGTCCGAGGCGCGACCCTCTCTTTTGAGGAAGCCGCCGGGGAAACGTCCGTTTGAAGAAAATTTTTCTTTGTACTCAACGGTCAAGGGCATGAAATCTACGCCTTCGCCTGCTTCTTTGGCAGAAACTACCGTTGCAAGGAGCATGGTGTTGCCCATGCGTAATTCAACTGCTCCATCAGCCTGCTTGGCGAGTTTGCCGGTTTCGAGCGTAATCTCGCGACCATCGGGCAGAGTGATGGTTTTCTTAATAGGATTCATTTGGTTAAAAAAAGGTTATAATCGTCTAAAATCGCGCAAAGTTACGAATTTTTCTCCTCCATTGCAAATAAATGTGCCGCCCCCATAATATTTATAAGACTCATAAGACTTATACGATACATAAGCCACATAAGAAACCACCCTCTCCCCCCCCAAAAAAAAGAGAAGCAGGCTACTCTCGCGAGCGGCCTGCTTCGATTACTAAAATAAATGCTTGATTTCTGATTTCTTGGGAATTATTTAACGAGTACTTTCTTGCCGTTGATGATGTTGATGCCCTTAACGGGTGCGCTCAGGCGACGGCCCTGAAGGTCATAGATAC
>SUXJ01000005.1:92278-195056 GCA_015061005.1 Bacteroidales bacterium | reverse complement strand
TCCAACCATTGCTTACTCCATAACCCACCTGAGAATAAGAGTTGTCCGACTCAAAAACCAGATACATGCTCGATTGTGGAGTAAAGTCGAACCATTGTCCCACAATCAGCTGCGGATAATCCTTATATGGGTCCACATCATCGTCATTTTCACAACTGCTCATCGCGAAGCCGAGTATCACAGCCATAATGGCCATACCTAAGATTCTGAATGTCTTCATTGCATTAATGTTTTTAAATTAATCTTGAAAAGTTTGTATCTTATTTGTTTAATTCTCCTAATTTCTCGCCCATCAGGATATGCTGCCAACCATTATCGTCATTAGCCGGTGCAGTGAGCTTGAAGTTGGCTTTCTCCTGGAATACCAGAACGAAATCGGAGCCACCGAACAGGAAGTAACCCAGCATGTCGCCCTTCTCCACTCTGTCGCCCACCTTGAGGTTCTCCTCGAAGTTGATGGATGCCACCTGCGACATACCGATGGGCATCACTGCCACGAGGCCATACTCCTCGGTCTCGACGATAGCCAAACCGCGTGTCTCTACACTCTGCCAACCGGGTACCGAGCAATCGACAACGTATTGCTGCAACTCGGGTTCCCAAGTGATGCTTCCGCCCAGCGCATCGTCGCCGGGGATTACACGCAGTTCCTTGAGTACACCGCTCACGGGGAAATGGTAGCGATGGTAGTCGTTCACGTTCAGGAAGGCGTGGTAGAAGGTACCACCTGCAAAGGCTTCGCAATAGGGGCTTTCGGGAGAGATGAGGTTGCGCACGGAATTGAACACGCGTGACTTGACGGCAATCTTGCTGTCGGTCACGATATACGAATCCTCATCAATGGCCCATACGCCCTGTGGCTCACTGTCGCAAGGCGATGCAATAACGGCCTCGTTGTCAGGCTCGGCAATGGGACGCTGGTCGGGCGAAGCGAGGCGACGGGCAAAGAAGTCGTTGAACGAATGCCAGTTTGAGGGGTCCTCGTACCAGCCGTTGGTCATACCCAACTCCTCCTGCACCATCATTAGATCTTCGTACTCCTTGTTCCACGACTCGGTGGAAGAGAGGTAATTGCCCCACGACCGGCAATACTTGACAAGCCAGTTGCGGTAAGGCTCGGTGTACTGCACCGAGGCGGTGAAGAGGTCCTTGCCCTCTAATGACTCCAGCGGCATGCAGTTGATGAAGTAGCAGTAGCAGAGTGCCTGATACATGCGTCCGAAGATGGTGGGCTGGCCGGGACAGAGGATTACATCCCACGGCATCACCTTCTGAGAGTAGTCAACGAAGTCGTAATACTCCTCCAACGACTGCACGGGGTTGGTCTTCTTGTCGGGGTTGATACTCCTGCCCTTCTCGATGGCCTCGGTCAGCAGCGATTTCAGGTCGCTGTTCTCCTCTACCATCTGAATCAGTTCCCTGGTGGTTTCACTATACCCCTTATCTTGGATTTTCTGATTTGTACTGCACGATGCCAAGCCAACCAAGAGGCAAAACATCAGCCACAAACTCAATTTCTTCATCTTTGTAATAGTTTTTATATTAGTATTTTACTCAACCCATAGTGATGTTGGCGAAAATGTAACGCCATCAAACAGATACATATCCGTAAGTTTCAGGTTGGGGATAACGGGTAGTGCCATAAATGCAAGCGTCATAAACGGAGCATTGATAGTGCAGCCCATACTTTTTGCCATGTGCTTCAACTCGATATGTTTTTCGGACACCTTGTCGGCATTGAGCGTGGTCATCAGTCCCGCAATGGGGAGAGGTAGGCATTTGGTATTTTTGCCATCGCAAACAGCAATGCCACCCTGCTCCTTGATGAGGAGGTTGATAAGACTGGCGATATCCTCATCGTTGCAGCCCAGCGCAATGATGTTGTGCGAGTCGTGGGCAATGGTCGATGCCAATGCGCCCTTCTGCAAGTCGAAGCCCTTGATATATGCCACTTGGGGCACAACATTTTCGGAATCGGAATAGCGATTATAGACCACGAGTTTGGCAATACCAGCCTCCACATCGGTAATAACATTACCCTCTGCATCGCTCTTGGGCTCGACAATCTCCACGCCAGTTATCAGCGAGCCCTCGGTGGCGGTGATGACCTTCATCTTCTTACCCTCGCACCTTACCTGCAACTGCTCGGCAGAAATCTCCTTAGCGTTGAATTTATTGAGAGTAAAACTCTTCGAAGGCACATATCCCGTACTGATGTTGCCACTTACATCACTCTGGGAGTTATAAACCTCTTGACCACCAATATAGGTAGACAAAATTGTAAACTCCGTGAGGTTGTCCACTACGATAAAGTCGGCAGGATCGCCCACCTGCAACAAGCCACTTTTGAGCTGATAGTGCTTAACGGGGGTGTAGCAAGCAGCACGCAGCACATTCCACAAAGGATGCCCTTGGGCTACCGACCTCCTAACCAAGCCATTGATATAGCCTATCTCGCTAACATCATCGGGATACATATCATCCGAGCAGAACATTGTCATATCGGGGTAGTCGGCAATAATCGTGTGGAGTGACTCGAAGTTGCAAGCGGCACTGCCCTCGCGGATGATAATCTTCATACCCAAGTCCAACTTCTCCTTGGCCTCCTCAACAGACGAGCATTCGTGGTCGGTAGAGATGCCTGCTGCAACATATTTACGCAAATCCTCGCCCGTAACTTTCGGGGCATGACCGTCAATGGGTTTGCCCGCGCTCTTTGCCACCGCAATTTTTGCCATAACCTCAGCGTCCTCATAAATAACACCGGGAGCGTTCATCATTTCGGCAAGACCCACAATATCATCGCGAGTAATCAGCTGTGCCACCTGCTCGGCATTGATTGTGTAGCCTGCAGTCTCGAAAGTCGTGGAGGGCACACACGAAGGAAGCATATAGTTGAAGTGGAAGCGTGCTTTCTTTCCATTCTCAATCATATAGTCTATACCATCCACACCCAGCACATTGGCAATCTCGTGAGGGTCGCACACAGCAGCAACAACGCCATTTGCAACTGCCACATGGGCATAATTCTCTGGGGTCATCAGCGTGCTCTCAATGTGAATATGGGAGTCTATGAAGCCTGGGAGGATATAGTTTGCATACTCGTCCTCGGTCCTCACAATGGAGGCAATCTTACCCTCTTTGATAGTTATCTCTGCGGGAAAAATCTCTTGCGACACGACATCTACAATGTTGCCCGCAAACACCGCCTTTTCGGTAGCATCGTCCGATTCCTTGCAGGACACAACACCCAGCAAGAGAGCTACCAAGAGAGTTACGTTTAATAATGATAACTTTTTCATAGTACTTATACCTTTAATTATAACTCAATCTTCTCGCCGCGTTTCAGCCGCTCGCGCATCTCCGAAGCGATGGTGAACATCGCATCGCCGCTGGAGTTGAGAGCGGTTTCTACGGAGTCTTGAACTACACCGATGATAAATCCTACCGCCACCAATACAGGAGCCATCGCCTTGAGGGCACCCACGAAGAGGTCGCCCAACATAGATACTGCACTAACGCCCGGCACGGTGAGTGCCAGCACAGAGCCAACGACGATGCCGGCAAAAATACGCAGCATCAGGTTGGTCTGCAGCCATCTGTTGTGGATAGATTTGATGATTTCCATACCTTATTACAATATTCAATTCACAAAGGTACGGTGATGCAATAATATGGGGAAATTTCAGGCGTTGCAATTTTACAAAACCCCGTTGCAATTTTACAAAAACAAGAAAATCGCCCGATTTCTTCGATGAAACGGGCGATTCTGCTATTTCAGATTATCGACAAATTCAGTTGGTGTCATCCCTGTTATCTTCTGAAAATTTCTCCATGCGGTGCTTCGCTGACGGTAACCGACATAGTTGAAAAGTTCATGAATATCTGCCTTTGGATTATCTTTCATTCCGGCCATGACATAGTCGATACGACGTTTGGTCATATACTCGACAAAAGTCATTCCTGTGTTTTGTTTGAAGGCTTCTCCTATATATGTACGGTTTGAATCCAGCAGTTCTGACAGAGAACTAAGGCTCAGATTCGGATCTCTCCACTTCTCTTTGTTATCCAATAAAAGGGTTATCTCTCCCCAAAGACCATCTTCTGTGGAGTCACAATCGTAGGACTCTTTCTGTTTCAGGGCTGCCGGCGGTACAAGCAGACGCTCTCTCAACTCATACCAAACCACAGACAGGAAGAATGATATCCACACAATCTGATGGGCAAGCACGAGAAAATAGGCGTGAAACATCTGTATGGCGAAATGAAGCAGACCAATCAGGCAGAATCCGCAGGAGTAGAACGTTATGAACCTCTTGTCGGCGCTGCTCTTCCGCCAGTCATACGGCACAAGAAAAAGAGAGAAACAATAGAACAACATCACCATAAGTGAGAACAATCGGAACCATACATTAAATTTTCCGATATGTTGCCACAGGTCTGCATAAGTATATATAGGAGTATATTCAATGCCGGCACACATTCCAATAGCAACCAACAATATCAAAGGAGTAAACAGAAGCACATAAACCCTAGCTCTGCTGATTGTCGGGTGGATTACCTCAAGTGGATAAAGGAAGAATGCCATCTGTATGAGAATCGGCACAAAGGTATGCTCCGGCTCGAAGAATGCTCCGTCAGCCGTAGTAGTCTCCTGCCACGTACGCATGATGAATGTCAGAGCAAAGAACGCCGAGAACCAGCTGAATACGGCCCAAATGATACGTGAATAATCTCCCGTTTCCTTACGACGTTTCCACAGAAGAACACCACCGGTGACCAAAGTAACGGTCATAAAAGCCAAAAGGGCAGTGGCTATGTATTTCATAGGCTGTATGTCATTGAATAACTGTTCATTCTTTTTTATTACTGTTATTTATGCATAGCATTTCTGTGTTTCTTCTCGGCATTTCGTATCATGTCGTGTGTGCCGCTACCGTCGGATACGTATTTAACGTGAGTTCGACGAACTTTAACTAAAATTCGTCGAACCCACATTATTATAAGTTTTTACTCAAGCGTTGAGAAATCGATTTCCGGAGCCTCAGTAACGTTGCCTCCACGCTCAAACATGGTGCGCGATTCCGTAAAATCATCGAAGAATCCGCCCATTTTCAAGAAGAAGCCTTCGCCTTCAACTCCGCCGGTATAATCCTGACGCTGCTTTTCATGACCGGTAGTGTCGCAAGTAAATCTACCCTGCATTACCGGCAGCCAACGACCATCAACCGTGCGAGCCCACTGATTTTGATACAGCGCCTTGCGCGTGAAATAGCCCATTTCGGGCACAAAGTTTTCCAAGAATGAATGAGCATGAGTGTACCAAGTCGTAATCTGCGGACGACGGAATGAAGCCACCAACGCCCACTTCTCCTTGTTGTTATCAAAGAAATATGCCGTATAGACGGTGTTTCCCTTCCCGTCGGGTCTTACGCCGATGAGGAAACGGCAACGCTCGCCGGGCTTCCAATCATAGTGCATAAAACTCTGACCGCCTGCGCCTTCATTGCCAAAGTCTTGAACCGTCACGTCAGCGCCCTTCTTCACCAACTTAACTCTCAGAGAATCCGGAATTTCGGCGGCATTGTCGGTCTGATAGGGACTCCAAACCGAGAAGAGCACTCTGCGGGGATAGGGACTATTGTTCTGCATTCCGAAATATCCCTCGCCGAAGCCGCATGCCATGTAGTAACTGCCGGGCATATCTCCGTCCTCGGGCACAACCACCTCATTATAGAACCATTCGATATCCTCGTCCTTAGGCAAGGTATAACCGAAGTGAGTCGATGGACCGCGACGACCGAAATGAGTGCTAAACGTTGGCGAAACGTTGATAATCTCTCCGACATTTCCACCGACCTCTACAGCCGCCACATTGCCGAAGGTCTCGCCTTGCTCAATCTTCAAACCGCGAATATCCATCTTCACGTAGCCCGGTTTATCAACCTTGAAGTCGCCGACTTTAACCGTCTGCAACTCATCGCTGTTGAGCTTCACCTCCTTTGTTTTGCCCAAAAGCGAAACCTCGATGCGCGAATGACCCTTAGCTTGTAATGCCACGCTCATTTTGCCGCTCTGCTGCGGCTTGAAATAGAAACTGATAACCGTGGAGGGATTGTTCCAATTCGCAATTTCGCAACGCGACTCGTCAATAAACGCTGAGGCGCCTTCCTCAGCCGCTGTTACATACGCATTGCCTGACAGCGTAACCGTTGTTCTCGGTTCGTCGGTTGTACTACTGCTGCAAGCAACCGTAAGAGTTGTAGCAGCCGCAATCAACATTGTCAAAAGTGTCTTCTTCATACCTTTATTTTTTTAATCAATACTTTTATGTGCAGACAAAGTTATCAAAATTATCTTTATCACCCAAATTCAAGTCCGCAACTTCACAAATAAAGGCACCCTCTCCTTTGAGGATGCCTCCGTCCGTGCTCGAAGCGGGACTCGAACCCGCACGGCCGCAATGGCCAGGGGATTTTAAGTCCCCAGTGTCTACCATTTCACCATTCGAGCATTTTCTGCCCTTTTAGACCGCTGCAAAGTTATAAAGAATTTCCGAATTTTGCAAAACTTCACTACCTTTGCATTCACTATGAGCAGAAAACTCACCTCTAACGAACGCATAGGGCTTCTCCTTACGGGAATACTCATAATCCTTGCTTGCATCGCAACGGCAGTTATACCTCGCCGAGGGGCTCAACCCGTCAGCGAAATTCCGAAAATAATCCAAACCCGCGATTCAATCCAAGAGAAAAAGAAACCATCCACTCCCTCCACACACCCGACACCTAAAAACCGCAATCCCCTCAACGAACCATTTTAAATGCAAATCAACATTAACAGACTCCTTGTCCGCGCAAACCATGGAGTCATGCCGCTGGAGCGCACAGTTGGGCAAGACTTCGAAGTAAGCGTCACTCTCAACGTTGACAGCTACGACGGCTCCGACAATCTCGCCTCCACGGTGAACTATGCCGAAGTATGCGACCTCATTGTAGGCGAAATGCAAATCCCCTCCGACCTCATTGAACACGCCGCATCGCGCCTGTGCAACGCAATTCTCGGGAACTTCCCCGCCGTCAAATCAGGCACTCTCACCCTCACCAAACTCGCTCCGCCCATACCCTACCCCCTTGCCTCCGTCTCCGTCACCCTCAGCTTCTGATAGCCACAAAATCCCGGGGAAATGTGAAAATTTTAGCTAAAACAAGGCGGATTGTGTGAAAATTTCGCCAAAAACAAGGCGAATTATGTGAAATTTATTATCTTTGCGCTTGAAACAAAGCACTTTACCCATGAACAAGCTACTCAGAAGAAAAATCGACGCCTTTTTGACCGCATGGAAGCAGAATCCGGACAGGAAACCCCTCATCGTTAAAGGAGCACGCCAGATTGGTAAGACCCGCTCAATTGAGTGGTTTGCCAAACAAAATTATTCAAGCGTCATACAGATAAATTTCATAGAGCAGAAGAAATATTGCAACATTTTCAATGACGGCTTTGAGGTAAATTCCATTCTGAAAAACATCTCACTCCTTAACCCTGAAACTGAGTTTATTCCCGGCAGAACTATATTCTTCTTTGACGAACTACAAGCCTGCCCCAATTGCGCAACTTCATTGAAATTTTTTAAACTTGATGGAAGATTCGATGTTATATGCTCCGGATCACTAATGGGCATCAATTATAATGAGATCGAATCAAATAGCGTTGGGCACAAAGAAGATTATGAAATGTACTCAATGGACTTCGAAGAATTTCTATGGGCTAACGGCTACTCTGATGATTTTATTGATGAACTCTACCGGCACATGTTGGAGGTTACGCCTCTCGCTACTCTGCAACTGGATGTCCTATTCGGACTGTTCCGAGATTACGCCATTATCGGCGGCATGCCCGAGGTAGTGAATACTTATGTAAAAAACAAAAATTTCAGCGGGACTTTAGGCATTCAGAAGCAGCTGCTGAAAGACTATGAGGAGGACATCTCCAAATACGTAGATGGATTGGACAAGGCAAAGGTCAAGGCTGTGTATAACCATATTTCCACATTCTTGGCAAAAGAGAACAAACGCTTCCAGATTACCAAGATTGCAAAGAATGCACGCAATAGAGATTACATTGGTTGTGTAGATTGGCTTTCAGATGCCGGCGTTATAAACGTCTGCTATTGTTTGAATCGACCGGAGCTTCCTCTTAAGGGGAACTATGATCCAAAACTATATAAGATATACTATAAAGATACCGGCCTTTTGATTGCATCACTCGATGAAGAAGCTCAGGAGGATTTAAGAGCCAATAAGAATTTAGGCACATATAAGGGAGCCATTTACGAAAATATAGTAGGAGATATGCTCGTAAAACAAGGCTATAACCTTTATTATTACCACAGCGACAAGCCGGCTGTCGAAATGGATTTCTTCATCAGAGACACCAATTCTCTCATTCCGATTGAAGTTAAAGCCACAGATGGTTCAACAGCATCACTGAACAGACTTTTAAATGATAACAACTACTCCGATGTGAAGTATGGCATTAAATTAGGATATAAAAACATCGGTTTTAATGGCAAATTCTACACATTCCCTTACTTCCTAACTTTCCTCTTGAAGCGTTTTGTTGCAAACAGAACTAAAACAAGCGAGAGTTGATTGAGTTCAATCCGCTCTCGCTCATTCTATCATCTTATTCTATTACCGTTCATCGGGCCAGGGGCAAACTGCGCCGGTGGTGCGGAGAGTCGGGCGTTGCGCGCCTGCGCTCCTCAAGTACTCACCTAATTGTTGGCTAAGTTCCGCCACTAACTCCGGATTTTCTGCCGCGATGTCATTTTCTTCGCCGATGTCCTCGCGCAGATTATAAAGTTCTTTAGACCCGTCGAAATACCAATAGACCAGCTTGTAATCTCCGCAGCGAATTGCACTCGTCGAGCCATAACCCTTTTGCTTATTCAGACCACCTTCACCCCACACATTCGGAAAGTGCCAAACAAAATTGCGCACTTCGCCGGCAGCAGCCTCGCCGCTTAACTGACCGACAAAACTCCTGCCGTCAATCGTTTGAACCGATTCATAGCTTTCCACTCCGGCCATTTCAAGAATTGTCGGGAAGAAGTCTTCGATAATCACCGGCTCGTTGCTAACAGCAGTTCTATCGGCAACTCCGGGCCAACTGACTATCATGGGCTCCCTGATGCCACCCTCATAGACCGAGCCCTTGCCGGAGCGCAGAGGAGCATTATATTCGCCGTTTCGAGCCGGTCCGGTATAGCCGCCGTTGTCGCTCATAAACATAATTATGGTATTGTCCGCCAAATCATTCTGCTCCAAGTAATCCATAATATCGCCCAGACTCTTATCCACGCCCTCGACCATTGAAGCATAAGCCGCTTCGCGCTCGGAGAGTCCCATGGCGCGATACTTGTCAACAAATCTGCTATCTGCCTCAAAAGGCACATGAACGGCATAATGCGCCATGTAGAGAAAAAACGGCGTATCTGTAAGAGATTTCACCTTATCCAATTCCTTAATTGCCTCGAGCGTCAAGGCCTCGGTTACGTACAAATCTTTATCCCAATAATTCTCCATATCGGGAATTGAGAAGTCACTGTTTGCATTGCCGCTACCATCATGGCCGAATCTCAACTCTCCAAGATATGAAGCGGGACCGCCGGCGGCATGACCGGCAATATTCACGTCAAAACCCATTGTCAAAGGATCGGCAGAAGGAGTTGTCAGTGCTCCGAAATGCGCCTTGCCGCAATGAATCGTGTGATACCCTTTTTGCTTCAATAAGCGAGGTAAAGGAGTAACTTCCGCAGAATGCTCTACTCCGCCCACGGGTTGAATTCCGTTATAATTCCACTCCGGAGGCGTTGTAACGTTATCATCACCGTCAGTCTTTACGTTATATTTCAAAGTCCAATTCGTAACGGCATGACGGGCGGCATTCATGCCGGTCATCAACGAACAACGCGAAGGCGAACTTATCGAGCTTGCATAAGCATTAGTGAACATTGTTCCCTGCGCCGCAAGTCGCTCCATATTCGGAGTGTTGAAGTGCGCATTAAGCGGTGATTTCTCCGAGCAGAAGGGGACCGACGTGTCCTGCCATCCCATGTCGTCAACCAAGAAAAGGATTATATTAGGTTTATCAGCTGCAAGTGCACATGTTGCAGTCAGAGACGCAAATGCAGTAGTGAATATATTTTTAGTTTTCATTGTTTTCTTATTTTACTAATGTTTTAACTCCGTTGATAATGTAGATTCCCGGCGCATTCGTTTTTCTTAATTTGCGCCCACTCAAATCGTATATTTCAGACCGATTATAAATATCCGGCAGCCCTTCTATTTCAATTATTTCAGTCACTTCAGACGAGAATTTCCATACAAAATGCTCTGCAAGTGGTTGACGCCCGGTATATGGTTCGGCAATAAATTCATCATTTTCATATAACCATACATAACCATTACTCTGAATTGCCCATAGCTCTAAATCCGGATCATGCCAAATCGCAAATGTGCGATTCGGATTGCGCACATATCCCTCAACCGGATCTTGCCAACATTGACCGGCCATGTTTATATGATACACGTTTCTTCCTTTAATGTAAGCAATATCGGTTGCCTTACCTGCACCAAATGGCACCACCGGATCCGAAACGTCGCTAAATATTAGTCCCCATTTTGAGGCTCGCTCCGCTCCGGTCAGTAAAGCCATTGCGCCGGCACCCGAACTATTATATGTCAAATAGAAACCACTGGTAGTCGCTATATAAAAATCTCCATCTGTTGCAAAACGCTCATACACGCGCGGCATAAAAGAGTAGTTTTCAAACTCACACCAAGTATCAGCATCCCGATAAGAGTCTTCGTCCGACACTTCTATGTAGGTAGATGATCGATTTATTCCACGTAGCCCAAATGCTCCGACCACAGGAGGCTCATTCGCATCAGATTTAATATGCACAACGGATACGCAACCCTCAAATACTGATGGGGCCAACGCTTGCGCACTCGACGGCAATTCAATATGTTCAACGCCCTCCATATAAGCATAGGTCCCATAATTGCCTATCAAAGTTACCCCATCAGGAATCGACAAAGTTCCGGTTAGACCGCTCACACCGTAAAATGCTGCACGCCCGACATGGACCAAGGATTCGGGGATTTTCAACTCTCCTGTAAGCCCCTCACATCCGGCAAATGCAAAGTCGCCGACATAAGTTAAACCATCAGGCAAGAGCAAATCACCTGATAAGTTCCGACAACCTTCACACGCATAGTCTTCAATTCTGATTAGTGATTCAGGGATATTTAGCTCCCCTTTCCGAGCAGCCGCACATATCAACATTGATGTTCGGGCTTATATTATACAACACGGCATCGACGGCTATGAATGCACTATTGCTATCATCGACTGATATTTCTGCAAGTTGCTTACAGCCGCTCCATGCTCCTCTACCAATCTCACTGACAGATGCCCCCAACTCGACTTTTTTAACGGCTGTTCGCGCAAATGCCATCGTCCCTATTCGCGTCAACGATAACGGCAACTCACAATTCGTCAGCTTCTCGCAACTCAAAAAAGCGGCATCACCTATCTCTTTGAGCCCATCCGGAAGGTACACATTCACAAGCGATGTCATGCCGGAAAAGGCATGAGCAGGGAGCGAGGTTAATGTTGTTGCCGTCAGATCCAAGTCTCGCAACTTAAACATGTTATCGCGTATGTCATAGATTTGTTCATCGGAAACATCACCGGTCAGAGTCAATGATGTTTGACCATAATCGGGAACTTCAATATCATTAACCGGTATTAAATAAAAAATGGTCGCAGTTTCTATCGTATGAGTTGGTTCATAACCCAATTCATCGCCGGCTGGACGCGATTTCCACCAACCCTTTTGATTCCCTTGCGAACAAACCTTTACTGCAATCTCGTCACTTTCAGTATCGCTATCCGCGTCATAATAAAACTGAAATGACTGATTCATCAAGTAATCGGTAAAATTCACGGTTGAAGCCAAGCGAATTTTACTGTCAAAACGAATATAATCGCCTTCGTTAAGACCTCCCTGAGTATTGCGTACCGAAATATTCATTTCTCGCTCATCATTAAGCACCCAAGTACATGCAATTTCATCAAACTCATCTACGAGTCTTACATAAGACTGATCCGCTCCTCCCAAATAAAGCGTATTAGCCAAAAATCGATTATTTGTACTACATTGAATGGCATACTCTCCCTCAGGAGAAAAACGCACCCAATTTTCTGCGCTGACATCCACCGGCAACAATGTCACAATGGCTGTCATCAATCCGTAAATAAATAGTTTTCGTTTCATTGGTTTATATAAATTATGGTGTAAAGAGTTTTTGCCCTCAAATATCATAATTTAACCACCCTCCGCATATCAAATTTGTACAAAACAATATCTCAATCGTCCATATTCGCTAACTTACACAAAATTTTTATACTTTTGCACATGATTATGAGCCGCATACTGATAACCATCTGCCTGCTACTCCTATGCCGACTGACTTCCCCGGCGACAACTCTTACAGGATTTCGCCACATAACGGTCAACGACGGCTTGCCTCGAAATGGCGTATTTGCCATTTTGCCGAGTTCGCGCGGTCCCGTGTATATCGGCACTTGGGACGGACTGTTCGTTCTTAACGGATCAACGGTGAGCGAAATCATATTTACTCCGTCGGCAGATTCACCCGTACGTACATACCGTCAATTTCCTAACTGAAGACTCTTTAGGCAACATTTGGGTGGGCACATCGAGGGGCTTGATGAAATTCAATCCGGCAACGGGCTCATTCAAGCCCATACCGGAATCAAAAGGTTCTATAACATCATTACACTGCGATGACTTAAACAACATACACTTCGTTGAAAACAACCGAATCTACAAGATTCTTGATCAAACCGACTATTCGGTTAGTATTACGGACGCCAAAGGGAGAATTGCCGGCTACGAAAATCTTCCCGAATACACAAAAATTGCATTCACCGACTCGCGAAACCGCGTTTTGGCCGCAACTCGCAACGGCGACATTTTTGAAGCCGGCTCAGACCACATATTCCACAAACTACACCATTGCGATGCGGCCGCAAGTTCAATTGCAGAGCATAACGGCAAAATTCTCTTTGGCAGCAATGACGGGCTGACCGTCTATGACCCCACCACACGAAGAATCGAACAGGTTGAAATTGACTACTCAAATCCCAACGGAATAAACGACCGACGAATTACCACTTTGGCCGTTGACGATGAAAACGGGCTATGGATTGGCACATTCTACGGAGGCATAAACTACCTCTCGCCCACCCCGAAAAACTTTTACGACTGCAAGGAACTCAATTCAAAACTCTCCGGCCACGTAATTAGCGGCATCACTCGCGATTCTGCCGGACTCCTCTGGTTCAGCATTGAAGATAGCGGCATATCTTCTTACAACCCTCTAACCGGCGAAGTTAAAAATTTCACGACCCGTCCTGACTCGCCCGAGGTTTATCAACCCGCTACTTCAAACATTCAAACCATATTTGCTCACGAAACAACTCTGTATGTCGGCACCGCCGGTCAAGGAATGGACGTCATTGATCTAAAAACAATGTCACACTGCCGATTTCAAGGAGCGGTCAGCGAAACCAAACTGCCTGCCTCCGTTTACTCATTCGCTTGCGACCGAAACGGATTAATCTGGATTGGCACAATGAGCGGTCTGTTCACATTCAATCCGTTAACAATGCAGTTCTCAGATGTGACCGATATACCCAAAGCAATATTTCACTGCTTGGTCACAGACTCCGACGGCACAATTTGGGCACCCTCACAGGGAGCCGGACTCTTCAGCATATCTCCGGAAGGAGAAATAAGACATTATCAACTACCTTCCGACTTGGTAATGTCTGTATGTCCAATTAAAAACACCATTTATGCCGGCACCGAGGGCAACGGGCTCTTCATCATCGACAAACAGACCGGTCAAGCCAAACCTCTGCCGGCCTCTCTGCCGGAAAGACTCATGGTCTTTTCCATTATACCTGACAACGAGGCCGTTTGGTTCTCCACAAATAAAGGGCTGATGTACTATTCCCCTGAAAACAATCAAGTGGAACAATATACAGAAGCCAACGGGCTACGCTCCAACCAACATAAAATAAATTCCGCGCTTAAACTTCCGGACGGACAAATCCTAATGGGCAGCGTTAGCGGCATTTATTCATTTCACCCGAAAGAAATACTGCGCAATGAGTCTCTGCCAACGGCTTACTTAACCGCCATTATTCACCCCCAAAGCGAACTTGAAGCAGATAGCACAGCTCTGGTTCTTAATTACCTTGAACTATTGCATGACGCAAACAGCATTGAGTTTCAATTTGCATCGTCGAGCAATGCCGACCCTGCAAAAAATCGCTTTGAGTTCATGCTCGAACCGTACCAAACGACTTGGCAAATCACCGACAATCGCAAGCCCTCGGCGACTTACGCAAACTTGGAGGTCGGAACCTACACATTTCGCTTGCGCACATCGAATGGTAACGGACTATACAGCGATGAGCGCAGGATAACTATTGTTATTCTACCGACGACAAAATCGTCGCTACCGCTAAAAATAACCATACTCATTCTCGGAATATTTATATTGTCATCAGCAATATTCTTGCTTATTCGTCATAAGCATCAACCTCGTCGATCAACAGTCTTACACCAACCTGCCAACACCCTATCGGCCGACGACATTCCTCCTGCCGAGGCAGACTTCCTTTCAAAACTAAACTCAGTCATTGACGAACATATTGATAACTCGTCATTAACCGTTGACGACCTTGCGTCTTTCATGTGCATGGGGCGTAGTTCTTTCTTCGCTAAAGTCAAGGAATTAACCAATCAAACACCAAACGACTACCTGCGCGCCGTGCGCCTAAAAAGAGCTGCAGCTTTGCTCGAATTGAAAACACTGCGCATCAACGAAGTGGCATATCGCGTTGGATTTGCTTCCCCATCGTACTTTACTCGCAGATTTACCGCCATGTATGGTGTTACCCCGGCTGAATACCAAAATGCCGCATGCAAAGACCCTAATAGCAACCAACAAAGTGACTGAGTCAGTTTTTGTCGGGCCATGGGCAGGCTGCGCCGGTAGTGCGAAGCGACGGGCGCTGAGCACCGGCTTCTCGCAAGTACTCGCTTAATCTACGGCTCAATTCATCTACGACTTCGGGATTTTCCTCAGCGATGTCATTTTCCTCGCCGATGTCCTCGCGTAGATTATAAAGTTCTTTGGACCCGTCGAAATACCAATAGACCAGCTTGTAATCTCCGCAGCGAATCGCACTCGTCGAGCCATAACCTAAATTCTTATCAAGAGCGATACCATCCCACACATTAGGGAAGTGCCATACCAAATCACGACAGTCATCAAGAGACTCCGCACCGGTCAGCAACCCAACAAAACTGCGACCGTCAACCGCTTGCAGAGTTTCGTAATTCTTGAGTCCTGCCATTTCCAATATAGTAGGGAAAAAGTCTTCGATAATCACCGGAACATCGTTCACGGAAGCCCTGTCGGCCACCCCGGGCCAACTGACAATCATCGGCACTCGGATTCCCCCTTCATAAATCGAACCCTTGCCCGACCGCAGCGGCGCATTATAAGCCCCCGAGCGAGTAGGCTCCGTATATCCGCCGTTATCGCTCATAAACATAATTATGGTATTATCCGCCAAATCATTCTCGTTCAAATAATCCATAATGTCGCCCAGACTCTTATCCATACCCTCGACCATAGAAGCATAAGCCGCTTCGCGCTCTGAAAGACCCATGGCACGATACTTATCCACGAATCCATTATCTGCCTCGAAAGGCACATGAACGGCATAGTGAGCCATATAGAGGAAAAACGGTGTATCCTTTAGTTCTTTCGTTTTTTCCAGTTCCTTAAGGGCTTCAATCGTCAGGGCTTCAGTGGCAAAAATATCCTTGTCCCAGTATGCTTCAAGTCCGGGGACTGCGAAATCACTGACCGGAGTCCCGTCAGCATCGTGACCGAACCGATGCAAACCCGAATACGTTGCCAAGCCTCCGGCTGCATGGCCGGCGATATTCACGTCAAAACCCATTGTTAAAGGGTCGGCAGACGGAGTTTCCATAGCACCGAAATGCGCCTTTCCGCAATGAATCGTGCGATAACCGCGCTGCTTGAGCAAGCGAGGCAAAGGAGTTACCTCAACGGAGTGTTCCACTCCGCCAACGGGTTGAATGCCGTTAACGTTCCAGTCCGGGGGAGTTGTAACGTTATCATTACCGTCGGTTTTTACATTATACCGCAGGGTCCAATTCGTAACGCCATGACGGGCGGCGTTCATGCCGGTCATCAGAGAGCAACGAGACGGCGAACTGACCGAACAAGCATAGGCATTGGTAAACATCACGCCCCGAGCCGCCAGCCGCTCCATATTCGGAGTCTCAAAGTGCGCATTGAGCGGTGACTTCTCGGAGCCAAATGACAGCGAAGTGTCTTGCCACCCCATATCGTCAACCAAAAACAGGATAATGTTCGGTTTTTCATCGGCGGCAAACGCACACGCCGTCGATAGCGAAGCAAAAGTTGCTGCCAGTATATTCTTAGTGTCCATATTCATGAATGAATCAAATAACTACACACCATACGTTTCCGGCTCACAAATATACAATTTTTTTATTGCTTTCACTCATTAAAAACACTCATATCGCCGAGAAAAAAATAAAATTTAACGTTAAAACTTTAGGAAACGAACGCAATTTTTCGTAACTTTGAGGCTAACAATAGCCCGCACAGTTCTGCTTTCCACTCTTCTCGGTCAGGCTATGTTAGTGATTTTGAGGGTTTAGAGACTCTCAGAATCCTATTGATGCGATAAAAATTAAAAATAAACATAAATGACCGACAACAAATGGAATCTAAAAACCACAGACAACTACGACTCCCACCCGGCTTCTGAAACTCAAGAAATCCGACGCCCCGCGGCCGAAAGATATTTCGACTCCCCGGTGATGGCCAAAATCCTGCGTGACAGAGGTTTAACCACACCCGCCGAAGCTCAGAAATTCTTCCAGCCTCAGCTTTCGGATCTCCATGACCCATTCCTGATGCCCGGAATGGAGACCGCAGTAGCTCGCCTGAATGAAGCTATGGGCGCAAAGGAACGTATTTTAGTCTATGGTGACTACGACGTAGATGGCACCACTGCCGTTGCGTTAGTCTATAAGTACCTGTCGCAGTTTTACTCACTGATCGACTACTACATCCCCGGCCGTTACGATGACGGATACGGAATTTCAAACCACGTTATCGACTCCGCTGCAGAATCGGGCGTAAGCCTCATTATTATCCTCGACTGCGGAATCAAAGCAAACGATGAAATCGCCTATGCCAAAACCCTTGGCATAGATTTCATTATCTGCGACCACCACGTGGCAGGAGCCGAGCTCCCCTCGGCGGTAAGTATTCTAAACCCCAAACTTGAAGGCTCAACCTACCCCTTCCGCCACCTAAGCGGATGCGGAGTGGGCTTCAAGTTCATGCAGGCGTTTGCAAGGAGCAACGGACTGCCCGAACACGTGCTCGACGGCTTTCTTGACCTTGTGGCAGTCAGCATTGCAGCCGATATAGTCCCCATGATTGGCGAAAACCGAATCATGACCTACCATGGCTTGCGCCGACTAAACAACAACCCCAATATGGGCCTCCGCGCCATCATGAAAATCTGCGGACTGACCGGAAGGGAAATCACCATCAGCGACGTAATATTCAAAATCGGGCCCAGAATCAATGCCTCAGGCAGAATGCAAAGCGGACGCGAGGCGGTTGACTTGCTCGTGGCTCGTGATGCCAACGATGCTCTCGAAAAGGCACAAGACATTGACCGCTACAACCAAGACCGCAAAGAACTCGACAAACAAATTACCGAAGAGGCTCAAGCCATTCTTGAAGCTCGCGGCGAAATCAACTCGCCCAAGAAGGCCATCGTTATGTATAATGAAAATTGGCATCGCGGCATCATCGGTATTGTGGCTTCGCGTCTGACGGAAGTATATTACAAGCCCGCGGTGGTTCTTACTCTGACCAACGGACTTGCCTCCGGCTCCTCGCGCTCCGTTCAGGGATTTGACATCTACAGCGCTGTGGAATCATGTGAGGATCTCTTGGAAAACTTCGGAGGCCACACCTATGCCGTCGGGCTTAGCATGAAGCCCGAAAACATTGCAGAGTTCTCTGAACGCTTTG
Organism: Bacteroidales bacterium; assembly: GCA_015061005.1. Lineage (GTDB taxonomy): Bacteria > Bacteroidota > Bacteroidia > Bacteroidales > Muribaculaceae > UBA3263. The sequence continues at coordinate 176,769 of SUXJ01000005.1, read as the reverse complement.
AACGCTACGTGTCAGAAAACATCACCGCAGCTCAGCTGGAACCCGTCCACGAAATCGACACCGACTTGGAGTTTAGCGAAATCAACCTTGAAATGCTGAACTTCATGCGCCGACTGAACCCGTTCGGACCCGGAAACCAAAAACCCGTGTTCCGCACCCTCAATGTTCGCAATGCCGGATCCTCAAAAATAGTAGGGAAACAAGGCGAACACATCAAACTCGACATCACAGATGAAACCGGCGAACGCACCATTTCTGCAATAGCGTTTAACATGGCTGATAAGTTCCCGTTAATCGAAGAAGGCAAGCCGTTCTCCATCATCTACACCATTGAAGAAAACAAACACCACGCCGCCGGACATCCGCTTCAACTTCTTGTCAAAGAACTGATTTTTTGAACTACTCTTCTCCTCTCCAAGCTCTGCGCCTCCACTGGGGGTACGATGACTTCCGACCCCTGCAGGCCGACATTATCGACGCAGTTCTCGGCGGCGCCGACACTCTCGCTTTGATGCCCACCGGCGGAGGAAAAAGCATAACCTTTCAAGTCCCGGGACTGATGTTCCCGGGACTCACTATTGTGGTCACCCCTCTCATCTCTCTGATGAAAGACCAAGTAGATAATCTGCGCGCCCACGACATTCCGGCAGCATGCTTTCATAGCGGACTAACGCGCGCCGAAGCCCGATTAGCGATGCAAAAAGCTGAATTGGGGAAGATAAAATTCCTTTACCTGTCGCCCGAACGACTGCAAAACGAGCGATTTATCGGCGAATTGAAGACGTGGAATATCAGTCTGATTGTGGTCGATGAAGCTCATTGCATCTCACAATGGGGCTACGACTTCCGACCGAGCTATCTCGCAATTGCAGCCCTCCGAAAATACTTCCCGGAAGCTCCGGTAATGGCAGTAACCGCCAGCGCAACACCGGCCGTGGCAGCCGACATTTGTCAACGTCTGAACTTCAGACCCGGATTTCGAAAGTTTTCAATGAGTTTTGCGCGGAAAAACATTCACTACTTGGTGCGGCGCGACGTCAACAAACCCGAGCGACTGCTCAAAGTGCTGCGCAACACCTCCGGAAGTGCCATTGTTTACGTCCGCTCAAGAGCAAAAACCACCGAAATTTCCCGCTCGCTAATCACCGTTGGCATATCTGCAGAAGCATACCATGCCGGACTGTGCCCCGAAGACAAAAACGAACGCCAACAACGTTGGAAAGACGGACAAGTACGCGTTATGGTCGCTACAAATGCTTTCGGCATGGGCATAGACAAGCCGGACGTCAGGGTGGTCATTCATTATGACTTGCCTTCATCAATTGAAGAGTATTATCAAGAAGCCGGACGTGCCGGACGCGATGGACAGCCTTCATTTGCAGTGGCATTAGTTGCCCCTACGGACCGGACCACACTCTCTCGAAGACTTGCCGAAGCATTTCCTTCCCGGGAATATATTGCCGACATTTACGAGAAAGCGTGCCTTTTTATTGATTTATCGCTCGGCGAAGGATATAATCAAGTCTTTGACTTCAATATCGAAGAATTTTGCCGCGACGCGAAGGGCTGGCCCGCCACAGTGCGCTCCGCACTCCAAATTCTTACCCTTGCCGGCTACTTGGAATACGTGGAAGACCCCGATGCTCGTGCTCGGGTCATGGTGGTTTGCCGCCGCGAAGATCTCTACGACATGGACTTCACTCCTACCGAAGAACAAGTAATGGTATATCTCTTGCGAAATTATCCCGGCCTGTTTGCCGACTACGTCAATATTACCGAAACAGTCATAGCATCACACTTGTCGATGACCCCGGACTCGGTCTATCAGACCCTGCTTGCGCTCAGCCGTAAACACGCCATTCACTACGTTCCCCGACGTCAACAACCCTACCTCTATTTCCCCTCCCGTCGAATTCAAAAAAAGCATATTGAAATCCCTCGCGAAATCTACGACGTCAGACGCGAACGCATGAAAGAACGCATTGACGCCTTGATAAACCTTGCGTTCGGCAATCAATGCCGTGCCAACACCATATTGAACTACTTCGGCGAGATCACCTCCGAAACGTGCTCAACTTGCGATGTTTGTCGCGAGGCAGCGCGCTCAAGCGTTTCCACGACCGCGCCCATGCAGCTCAAAGAACAGATTCGCTATGCGCTCAATAACGGACGCGAACTGTCCATAACCGAACTCGCCGAAACACTGAACCTGCGCCCCGAATCCATTGTTAACACCCTGCGGAGCATGATTGACCGCGGAGAAATAACCCTTAAGAACCAAACGCTATGCAAGCTCCCTTAGCCGAAAGAATGCGCCCGACTTCACTGAATGACTACATCGGTCAAACCCACCTCGTAGGCCCGGGCTCAATCTTGCGCCGCATGATTGAACAAAAACGAGTGTCGTCTTTCATTCTTTGGGGGCCTCCCGGAGTAGGCAAAACCACACTGGCACGCATCATTGCAAACACCACCAATGCACCCTTTTACACCCTATCCGCAGTTCACTCGGGAGTGAAAGAAGTCAGAGACGTAATTGACCGATGCCGAACCGAGGTAAACTCTATGTTCTCCCAAGGCAGACCCATACTTTTCATCGATGAAATACATCGTTTTTCGAAAAGCCAACAAGACAGCCTGCTCGGCGCAGTGGAAAGCGGAGTGATAACACTCATAGGAGCAACCACGGAAAACCCCTCTTTCGAGGTGATTCGTCCCTTGCTGTCGCGCGCAAGCGTCTATACTCTCAAGCCCCTCGATGCGACCGAACTCCAAACGCTGCTCTCCAATGCCATTAACAACGATGAAATCCTATCGAAAATGGAGGTCAAAGTTGAAAGCACTGACGCCCTATTCCGTTTCAGCGGCGGCGATGCCCGAAAACTACTCAATATTCTCGACCTGCTCGAACAATCCACCGCAGCAGGCGAACCCCTGATTATTTCAGATGCCGTCGTAACAGAACGACTTCAAGAAAATCCCTCTGCTTACGATAAAGGAGGAGAGATGCACTATGACATCATCTCGGCATTCATAAAAAGCGTGCGAGGTTCCGATGCCGACGCCGCAATCTATTGGCTCGCTCGAATGGTTGCCGGCGGCGAAGACCCCGAATTCATTGCACGCCGATTAGTCATTCTCGCGGCAGAAGACATCGGGTTGGCTAATCCCAACGCCCTGCTCCTTGCAAACGCCACCTTCGACGTCATACGTAAAATCGGGTGGCCCGAAGGTCGCATTCCGCTCGCCGAGTGCACTATCTACTTGGCGCGCTCGCCGAAAAGCAACTCCGCATATTGCGCCATAAACAAAGCCTTGGAGGAAGTGGGCCGAAGCGGAGACCTCCCCGTACCGCTTCATCTGCGAAACGCTCCGACCTCGCTTATGAAAGAAATGGGCTACGGAGCGGACTATAAATATCCCCACGATTTCCCCGGCCACTTCGTGCAGCAACAATACCTCCCCGACCAACTCTTGTCAGCTCGATTCTGGCAGCCCGCAGAAAATCCGTCCGAGACTCGACTTGCCGGAAAATAGTGCCGTTTTCACCGTGCATCTGCCCGATTTGCCCTAAATTTTCAACTCTCAGAGGCTCTAAATGGCTATTTTTTCGACTTATTTGCCTAAAAATTACTTAGTTAGACTAAATTTTACTTTGTTCAGCTTTTTTGTCAGAAAAATTTCTTAACTTTGGACTGCAAAACCGGTAAACGACCCTTCGTTTCCGATCAAACTGCCGCGACCACCCCTACATATACACATGATAATCAATTGGTTAACCGAACACGTTGAATTTCCGGAAGTAATAGAAAAAAGCATTGTTGAGCAGTGGCTGGCAAAAGTAGCCATGACTCACAACAAAATTCCGGGTACTCTGACCTACATCCTGACCGATGACGAAGGAATACTCAAAGTGAACCGCGAATTTCTTCAGCATGATTATTACACGGACATCATAACCTTTGACTATTCCAAACGTGGAATGGTGAACGGCGATATCTACATCTCCTTGGAAACCGTGGCAACAAACGCCGAACAATTCGGACAGAACCCCGTTCGCGAACTTCACCGCGTAATCGTTCACGGTCTGCTACACCTCTGCGGAATCAATGATAAAGCCCCCGGAGAACGCAAAATTATGGAACAACATGAAGATGCAGCCTTGCAACTTCTATCTGACATGATATGAAATTTGACTTTGATGTAATAGTTGTTGGTGCCGGCCACGCCGGAGCTGAAGCCGCAAGAACCGCTGCCCTGACCGGCTGCGAAACGCTGCTCATTACAATGGACCTGAACAAGATCGCACAAATGAGCTGCAACCCGGCTATTGGCGGTATTGCAAAGGGACAAATAGTGCGAGAAATTGATGCTCTCGGCGGTGCAATGGGCATCGTCACCGATGCAGCAAGCATTCAGTTTCGAATGCTCAACAGGAGCAAAGGCCCGGCAATGTGGAGCCCGCGTGCACAAGCAGACCGCATGGCATTCAGTATGCGATGGCGACAAGAACTCGAAAACACGCCAAGGCTATACCTCTGGCAAGACTCTGCGACCGAACTGATTCTGAACGGTGACAAAGTTACCGGAGTGAAAACAGCTTGGGGAGTGTCATTCAGCGCCAAAGCGGTGGTCCTGACCAACGGAACATTCCTCAACGGGCTCATGCACGTTGGGCGCGCACAAATTCGCGGAGGACGCGTAAGCGAGCCCTACTCTACAGGCATCACAGAGCAACTCTGCTCCCTCGGATTTACTGCCGACAGAATGAAAACCGGCACTCCGGTACGACTCGATGCACGCACAATCGACTTCTCGGAATGCTCGCGTCAAGACGGCGATGAGACTCCCGATAAGTTCTCTTTCCTTCCTGAAAGCAAATCCGAACTGCCACAACTGCCCTGCTGGTCCACGAAAACTAACTCGGAAACTCACCGAATCCTACGCGAAGGGCTCCCCGAATCCCCCCTCTACAACGGTCAAATTCAAAGCATCGGACCTCGATACTGCCCAAGTATTGAAACGAAAATAGTAACGTTTGCAGACAAAGACGAACACCATCTATTTTTGGAGCCGGAAGGCGCAAACACCACGGAATATTACCTCAACGGGTTCTCCTCCTCACTGCCATTTGACGTTCAAATGCGCGCGCTCCACACCATTCCCGCCCTACGCAACGTGCAAATACTCCGGCCCGGATATGCTATTGAATACGATTTCTTCCCTCCCACTCAACTCTACCACACCCTTGAAACCCGCCTGATTCACGGATTGTATTTTGCCGGACAAATTAACGGCACAACCGGCTATGAAGAAGCCGCCGGACAAGGATTGATTGCCGGGCTCAACGCCTCGGCGGCTGTCAGAGGAACGGAACAGCTCACCCTCGGACGCGATGAAGCCTATATCGGAGTGCTCATAGACGACCTCGTCACCAAAGGGGTTGACGAACCATACCGCATGTTCACCTCACGAGCTGAATACCGCATACTCTTGCGCCAAGACGATGCAGACTCGCGTCTCACCCCCGTAGGCCATCGTCATGGGCTTGCTTCCGACCGACGCATGGCATTGCTCAAAGCAAAAGAAAACGCAATCCGCGAACTCACCGAACTGCTTCGCAACACCTCCCTAAAACCCGAAGTCGCAAATCCTATTCTGGAAGAAATAAACTCCGCGCCGACTCGCCAAAGCGCCAAAGCCGCTGATATAATTCTGCGCCCGGGAATGGAGTTATCATCATTATGTCGTGTGATTCCGCAAATCGAAATGTTTAGCGATGAGGTCAGACAAGCGGTTGAGATTCGACTCAAATACGCCGGCTATATTGACCGAGAGCGACAACTTGCCGAACGCATGACCCGCATCGATCACATCACCCTCGGCGACAAGCTCGACTATTCGACAATAACAGCCCTTTCCACCGAAGCACGCCAAAAATTGCAAGCCATAAAACCTGAAACAGTGGGACGTGCAAACCGAATTCCCGGAGTAAGTCCCGCCGACATCAACGTGTTGCTGCTAATGCTCGGCAAATAATTGTTCCACGTGGAACACCCACAAAATACAACAATTCAATAACTTAACAAAACATATCAAATCAAATGGAATACATCAAGAAACGCATTCGCGACATTCAAGACTTCCCCACCAAAGGGATTCTCTTTAAAGACCTCACAACCGCGTTCAAAGACCCTCGCGCCCTCCACATCATCGGCTGGGACCTCGGTCAACTCTACCGCGACAAAGGCGTGACCAAAGTCGTGGGCATCGAAAGCCGCGGATTCGTAGGCGGCTCTATTCTCGCATTTGAACTCGGAGCAGGCTTTGTGCCCTGCCGTAAACCCGGGAAATTGCCGGCTGACGTAATCACCCAAACCTACGAAAAAGAATACGGCACCGACACTATTGAAATCCACAAAGACGCAATCACGGAGGACGACATCGTAGTAATCCATGACGACGTGCTCGCCACCGGTGGCACGATGGCGGCGGCCTACGAACTCATCAAATCGATGAACCCCAAGAAAATCTACGTCAACTTCATTATAGAACTTACGGCATTAGGCGGCCGCGACCGTCTTCCTAAAGACGCAGAAATAACATCGCTCATTTCCTACTAATTGTCAGCATCAAAAAAAACAGCCGACTTGCATGAGAAGATTTCTCTCATGCCATCTACCCCCGGAGTTTACACCTACTATGACTCCGAGGGTAAGGTGATTTATGTAGGAAAAGCTATCAACCTCAAACGCAGGGTCAGTTCGTACTTCAACCGAACACATGAAAGCACCCGCACCAATCTGCTCGTTCGCGCAATTGCCGACGTCAGCTATATAGTCGTTCCAACCGAACAAGACGCGCTCAACCTTGAGAACTCCATGATTAAGGAGTATCAACCGCGCTATAACGTTCTGCTCAAAGACGACAAATCATATCCGTGGATTGTGGTGACCGGAGAATATTTTCCTCGCGTATTCATGACGCGCGAGCGACTGAAAGACGGCTCCAAATACTTCGGACCATACACAGACACCGCTTCCGCCAAAGCAGTTCTGAAACTCATTCATGAGCTATACCCCATTCGCAACTGTCGCCACTCAATCACCCCGGAATACCTGATGCGCGGCAAAGGCAAACTCTGCCTTGAATACCACATGAAGAAATGCGAAGGCTGCTGCGTTGGCTTGGCAAATCACAATGATTACATAGCAGCGATTGACCGCATCAAACTCATCTTGCGCGGCGAAACAGGAAGCCTCCTTCAGTACCTGAAAACCGAAATGGATCGCTTGGCTTCTCTGATGAAATTCGAGGAAGCTTACGAGCTTAAAAAGAAGTTCGACCTCATTGAACGCTATCAAGCCAAGTCGGTGATAATCAGCCAGATACTCGACCAAATAGACGTGTTCGGCATTTCCGACACCGGAGATAAAGACGTGTATATCAACTATATGCACGTTCGCCGAGGTGCCGTCGTTCGCTCACTGACTCTGCACTATTCCCGTTCGCTCAGCGAATCCGCTCCCACCCTACTCGCCTACGCTATCAACGAAATTCAACAACGATTTCAGCCGAATTTTGATGAAGTGATTGTCGAAGAAATACCCGAAACAGATTTCCCGGACATAAAATTCACCATTCCCCAACGCGGCGACCGCGCAAAACTCCTTGAAGTCAGCAAGCAAAATGCAGCCCAAAGTCGAGCCGACGCAACGGCACGAGCCGAAAAGCTCAATCCCGAACAGAGGACCATGCGAGTACTCACGCGCATCAAACAAGACTTCCGACTCCCGGAACTGCCGCGCCACATTGAATGCTTCGACAACTCCAACATTCAGGGCACAAACCCGGTGGCAAGCTGCGTGGTGTTTCGGAATGCCAAACCCGCAAAAAAAGAATATCGCCACTTCTGCATACAAACCGTTGAAGGACCCGATGACTTCGCGTCAATGAAAGAAATCTTGACGCGACGCTACACCCGAGTGCTTCGCGAAGCTCCCGAAGATCTGCCGCAACTCATCGTCGTTGACGGCGGCAAGGGACAGCTCTCTGCTGCCGTTGAAGCAATTGAATCAATCGGACTGCGGGGCGAAATTCCTATTGTAGGCATCGCAAAACGCCTCGAAGAAATCTACTTCCCCGGCGATTCTGTTCCGCTCTACATCGACAAAAATTCAGAAACCCTCAGAGTTATTCAGCATCTGCGAGATGAAGCCCATCGATTTGGCATAACATTTCACCGCAACCGACGCAGCAAAAGTCAGACAACCAGCATATTAGACAAAATCGACGGTATCGGAGACAAAACCAAACAGCTGCTGCTCAAAGAGTTCCGTTCCGTGGCCCGAATCAAAAAAGCCGAGCTGCAGCAACTCATCGACCTCATAGGACCCGCTAAAGCTCAAATACTCCACAAAGCCCTCCATGAAGATTAACGAATCATATATGCGCCGCGCCTTGGAGCTTGCCCGAAAGGGGGAAATAGGTGCACATCCTAACCCAATGGTTGGCGCAGTCATTGTAAATTCCTCCGGCGATATCATCGGAGAAGGTTACCACATGACCTGCGGTCAAGCTCATGCCGAGGTCAATGCTATTGCCAATGCCGGTTCTGCCGACCTCTCCGACTCCACTATCTACGTCTCCCTCGAACCCTGCGCGCACTATGGCAAAACTCCTCCGTGTGCACAGCTGATAATTGACCGGAAAATTCCGCGAGTCGTAATCGGAACTATCGACCCGTTCGCTAAAGTGTGCGGACGCGGCATTGCCATGCTTCGCGAGGCAGGAATCGAAGTAACCGTCCTCGAAGGAGAAATTGCCGACAGTTGCCGAAAACTCAACCGCCGTTTTTTCACAGCCCATACCCTCCTCCGCCCCTACATTGCCCTGAAATGGGCACAGACGACGAACGGATTTGTCGATAATCTGCGCACCTCTCCCACTATTCCACCTCTTAAAATATCAACACCCAAGAGCCAAGTAGCAGTCCACCGCTATCGCTCCGGCTTTGATGCCATTTCCTGCGGATCTAACACTCTCAGGCTCGACCGCCCACGCTTGGATACACGCCTCTGGCCCGGCGGACGAGACCCGAAGCGAGTTACATTCACACGCGGCGACCTTTTCACCCAACTATCAGCCCTCTATGCCGACGGCATTACATCTATTCTCATTGAAGGCGGACCCACTCTGCAAAAGTCATTTATTGATGCAAATCTCTGGGACGAAATTCGCATCGAAACCGCCGACTTCTCTATTCCGAGCGGCATAGCTGCGCCCACCATTCCAAAAGTCGCAAAAATCATCAATGAGGCTAAAAACATCAAAATATTGCTGAACAACCACATTCCAGACCTCCTCTGATAAGGTTAAAAATTTAAAATTTAGCGTGAAATTGCAAGGAAAACACTAACTTTGCACGTTGATAATTATATCTTCATCAAAATGAAAAGACATTTTTCGCGTTTATTCATACTTGCGCTGGGTGCCATCGTAAGCCTCTCAGCGTGCAATTCATCGGACGAAGAAACCGATGACGTTAGCTATACCGATTCCGCTACCAGCACATTGGTGACGAGCTTTTCGCTCAAGCCAAACTACAAGCTGCTGAGCAACTTAGACTCGGTATTCTTCAGTATCGACCAAGTAAAAGGCGAAATCTTCAATGCCGACTCACTCCCTTGGGGAACTGACGTCAGAAAGCTTACCATAAACGTTGGCGTGCCCTCAACGAGCGCAGTGGAAGTCATAATGCCAAAACTCAGCGACGGAACCGACACCATTATCAACCTACTCGAAAACGCCAACGATTCAATCAACTTCTCCCATGGCAAAGTGTGGCTTCGCGTTGCATCAGGCGACGGCAACTACGAACGCATCTATAACGTTAAAGTCAACGTTCACCAATGCAATTCCGATTCATTGCAATGGTCATCTGACGTCTATAGACTGCCGGCTCAGCCCGACGGACTCCGCGCTCAACGCACTGCCGAACTAAACGAGACGTTCTATTCCCTGAGCATGGGAGCGTCCGAGCTCATACTCTCCACCGCATCTGCGCCCAATCAGACTCAGTGGGAAAACACCGCTGTCACCACCCTACCCTCCGACGTCAACGTCAACACCTTTACCGCCACCTCCGATGCTCTCTATATCCTATCAGACTCCGGGGCATTGTGGAGCAGTTCCGACGGCTTGAATTGGGCGGAAGTGGAAACCGGATGGAGCCACATATATGGAGCTTATCAAGCCGACATTATCGGCGTTAAAGGAGATAGTTGGATTGCCTATCCGAGCGGCACCACCGGTGTAATTGACGCCGAAATGCCGATCAAAGGGACCTCACAAATGTGGACCTATGTAAATGAATGGGCAATAACTCCTCAGTCACTTTTCGTTGGCGGCATCAAGGCTGACGGGAATTATAGCGGCAACGCATGGGCCTTTGACGGACAATCTTGGGTGCGACTCAGCAATCGCATCAACGAGCGCGAACTCCCCGAAGCCTCAGATTATATCCTCTTCCCATACTTCACGTTCCGTGTTGACAAAGGCAGTTTCTTTGTCAACAACCGAAGTGCATGGTTCGCCTTGGGAGGCATAACAGCAAAAGGGGAGCCACAAACCAAACTCTACGTATCGTTAGACAACGGAGTGAACTGGACCATAGCACCCAAAGAACTGCAACTACCCGCGGCCATTAAGCCGAGAGCCGCTGCAAGCGTCATACTCAATAATCGCACATTCTCCGCATCCTCACGCGCCGTCAAACCCATCACCGAGTGGGATGCTCCCTATATTTACATGTTTGGCGGTTATAATACCACCGGACAAATATTTAACGAACTGCACATCGGCGTAATCAACCGCCTCACATTCAAACCGCTCCAATAAAGTGAAACTCCTGACGCGCATACTCCTGACCGTAACGCTCCTGCCCGCATTGATGCAGAGTGCGTCGGTTTGCCATGCGCAGCAGGCCACCTATAAATTCGACCTCGGAGCGGCAGTAGGCATGAGCGGATATCTGGGCGATGTCAACCAAACAAACCTGTTCAAAAAACCGGGTTTTGCCGGACAGGTGTCATTCCGTTACATTGCCGACACTCGATGGGCCATCAGAGGAACCCTGACCACCGCCGGACTCAGCGGCAATTCCGCCCAATTCTCCAATAAATTCCCCGAACTGCAAGACTACTCTTTCACCTCGCAAATTTATGACCTTGGAGCGCAAGTGGAATTCAACTTTCTCCCCTACGGCATGGGCGAAACATTCAAACGCTTGAAACGTTGGACTCCCTACCTCGCCGTAGGCGTTGGCGCATGTTTGTCGGCGGCCGACGGGGGCACTTGGGTCACCATGAGCATACCGATGGCAGTGGGCGTGAAATTCAAACTCAGCGAACGCCTTAACCTGTCGGCGGAATTCGCAATGGCGAAAACCATAGGCGACCACCTCGACGGCAAACTCTCGGACCTGCAAGGCATTAAGAGTTCTTTTATAAAAAACACCGATTGGTACTCCACAATACTAATCGGCATTTCCTACGAATTTGGCAAACGGTGCGAAACCTGCCACTATCAAGACTAAACAAGCCATGACTATAACCGAAAAAATCTCACAAATAGACCAAAATCGTCTTCCTGCACACGTTGCCGTCATCATGGACGGAAACGGACGTTGGGCACGCCAACGCGGACTTGACCGCTCCGAAGGCCACGTGCGCGGAGTCGACACCGTGCGAACAATCACCGAGATCGCTTCGGAAATAGGCATCAAATACCTGACACTCTACACCTTCTCCACCGAGAACTGGAACCGTCCGCAGGCTGAAGTAAACGCCCTGATGGCACTCGTCGGAATAGCCATCGCTCGCGAAACACCCGACCTTATTAAAAACAACGTGCGCCTGACCATAATGGGCGATTTGGAACGCCTCCCCGACGAGACACTCCAATGCCTGCGCGGATGTATGGATCAAACAGCTCACTGCACCGGACTGAACCTAAACCTTGCCATCAGCTACTCCAGCCGATGGGAAATAACCGATGCAGTACGCAAAATAGCCCGTAAAGCAGCCTCCGGAGAACTCTCTCCCGAATGCATTGACGACGCCACGGTAAGCGCGGCAATGTGTCGCCCCGAACTCCCCGACCCCGACCTGCTCATCCGCACCGGAGGTGACTTCCGTATCTCAAACTATCTTCTGTGGCAACTTGCCTACAGTGAACTATACTTCTCGCCTCTCTTCTGGCCCGACTTCGGCAAAGAGCAATTCCTCGATGCCATACTCACATTTCAACATCGCCAACGCCGCTTCGGACTGACAGGCGACCAAGTAACAACCGACAACGCAAAATGATTACCAGCACTCATTCGTCACTCATGCGTATATTCAACAGAATCCGCTCCACCGCACTTGCCGCCGTGCTCTTGTTAACCGCAGCAAGTTTTCATATTCACGCCCAATCTCAAACCGCAGCCACCGACACGGTTACTTCCCCCAAAGTAATCTACAGCACCATGCCGCGCACGTTCACCATCGCCGGCATAAGCGTAGAAGGCGCACCGAACTTTAACCCCGACATTGTCAAAAACTATGCCGGACTCTCGATTGGCGAACGCTTGGAAATCCCAGGAACAGAGTTGACCAATGCCGCCAAACGATTAATGGCTCAAGGGCTCTTTGCCAACGTAAAAATCCGAGTGGAAAAAACCGTAGGCAACCAAGCGTGGCTCGTCTACGAACTGCGTCAGCAACCCAGAATTCGCAGCGTGGAATACAACGGCATGAAGAAAAACGAAAGAGAAGACATACAAGAAAAACTTCACCTCGCGCGCGGAAACCAAATATCTCAAAACATCGTAAACCTTATCGTCAAAACCATCAAGGACTACTATAAAGACAAAGGATTCGGAAACGCAAAAGTCGAAGTAGATCTCGTTGATGCTCTTGACGCACCTAACGAACAAATAGTAAAAATCAACGTTGACCGAAACAACAAAGTCAAAGTCAACTCCATCACTTTCACCGGTAACACCGTATTCTCGGATCGAACCCTGAGAAATACGATGAAAAAAACCAACATCAACAAGGACATCATAAAAATCTTCTCGCAAAAAAAATTCACCGAAGCCGACTACGAAGCCGACTTGGAGCGAATCCTTGAAAAATACAACGAACACGGCTATCGCGATGCTATCATCGTTGCCGACAGCGTTGTCCCCAACCCCAACGGCAAAGTCGATGTCTATATCCACCTCGACGAAGGCAAACAATACTACTTGCGCTCAATTAATTGGGTGGGCAACACCGTTTACCCCGGCAATCGACTCAGCGATGTACTCGACATTGAAACCGGAGGCGTCTATAACGAAAAACTACTCCGCAAACGCCTCACCGATGATGAAGATGCCGTAGGAAACGTTTACTATAACAACGGCTACATATTCTCCAGAATCGAACCGCGAGAACGCACCATTGACGGAGACTCCATCGACTTGGAACTCACTGTTATCGAAGGACCTCAAGCTCGAATTAACGCCGTAAACATCTACGGCAACGACCGCCTGTATGAAAAAGTGGTGCGCCGCGAACTGCGCACCCGCCCCGGCGACCTCTTCAACCGCGACGCCTTGATGCGCTCAATGCGCGAAATCGCTCAAATGGGCCATTTTGACCCCGAAAGCGTAAACCCCGATGTCCAACCAAACCAAGAAGACGGAACGGTCGATATTAACTGGAACCTCACTTCTAAAGCCAATGACCAAATCGAACTGTCGCTCGGCTGGGGACAATCCGGACTAATCGGAAAAGTTGGATTGAAGTTCACTAACTTCTCAATCAAAAACCTATTTAACCCAAAGAGCTACAAAGGCCTGATTCCTCAAGGTGACGGGCAAACCTTCTCGCTCAGCGTGCAAACGAACGCTCGTTACTACCAAGCTTACCAAATCAGCTTCCTCGACCCTTGGTTCGGCGGTAAACGCCCTAACGCATTCTCCGTAACGGGCTACTACAGTCGCCAAACCGGCATTTCCTCCAGCTTCTACAACAAAAACTACCTCAGCAACATGTACAACTACGGCTATGGATATGGCTATGGTTACGGCTCGGGATACTACAACGGAAGCTACAACTACGAAGACGCCTACGACCCCAATAAAGTCCTGCAAATGGCAGGCGTAACAATCGGATTTGGCAAGCGACTGAATTGGCCCGACGACTACTTCACGTTCAACGCCGATTTGAGCTACAACTTCTACTCTCTGAAGAACTGGGAATACCTCTACTACATGAAAAACGGTAAGTCAAACTCCATAGTTCTCGGCTTAACCCTCGCGCGCTCCAGCATCGACAACCCGCTGTTCACTCGCTCCGGCTCCACGTTCCAACTCAACGCCCAAATCACGCCCCCGGCATCCCTGTTCATGCCTAACACAAACTGGGAAGCTCTGGCGAACGACAACTCCGAACAAGCCATTGCGCAACGCTACAAATGGATTGAATATTGGAAAATACGCTTCCATTCACGCACCTATACTCCGCTTATTAACCCCAACGGAAAATATACCCTCGTGCTGATGACTCGTGCCGACTTCGGTCTTATCGGTTCATGGAACAAATATCTCAAAACCCCGTTTGAAACATTCTACGTCGGCGGTGACGGCATGAGCGGCTCTTATACCTACGCTACCGAAACAATTGCCCTGCGCGGCTACGACAACGGTGCCTTCACCCCCTACGGCAGCGAAGGCTACGCTTACACCCGATTTGGAGTTGAGCTCCACTTCCCGTTCATTCTCCAGCCGACAACGACAATCTACGGCCTCGTATTCGCCGAAGCCGGCAACGCATGGCGCTCAGTCAGCGACTTCAACCCCTTCGACATGAAACGCTCCGCAGGCGTCGGTCTGCGCGTATATCTGCCCATGGTCGGACTCCTCGGCATTGACTGGGGCTATGGCTTCGACAAAGACGCCTACGGCACTCGCGGAGGCTCACACTTCCACTTTATCCTCGGACAAGAATTCTAAACCTTTCATTCGCTTAGTTGTCTAAATAGAAAAACCGACACTATTTTTTTACCTGAAACGATTATGAAAAAGATTCTAACCCTACTGACTCTGGCTCTCGGCATAGCCTTCGCAGCTTCTGCACAGAAATATGCGCTCGTTGACATGGAATACATCCTCAAAAACTACCCTCAATACGAAATGGCCAACGAACAACTCAACCAACTCTCCCTGCGCTGGCAAAAAGAAGTTGAGGCAAAAAGCGCCGAAGCAGAAACGCTCTACAAAAACTATCAGAGCGAACTCGTATTCATGACCGATGAACAGAAAAAAGCCAAAGAGCAAGAAATCGTAGCCGCAGAAAAAGCCGCAACTGAACTCAAATACAAATACTTCGGCCCCGAAGGCGAACTCTATCAAAAGCGTCAAACCTTGATGGAACCCATTCAAGATGAAATCTACAACGCCATCAAAAAAATCGCTGAAGAAAAAGGCTATCAAACAGTGTTCGACCGTGCATCATCGGCAAACATCATCTACGCTTCGCCCAGAATCGACATCTCTAACGAAGTGCTCGACCGACTCGGTTACTCCAAGTAAACCGCACACAATCCGCTAACAAATCAATAATTAAATATCTAATCAAATCAAAATTCACTATGATTAAGAAAATCCTCGTGGCTCTTGCCATTATCCTCCCCTCCGTAGCTTTCGCTCAAAGCAAATTCGGTGTTATCGATGCTCAAAGCGTCATGAACCTCCTGCCGGAAACCAAAGCCGCCGAAGAACAACTCGCTGCTGCATCAAAAACCTACGAAGCCGAAAGCGACAAACTCGCCGAAGAATTCACTAAAAAACAACAAGAATATCAAGCCCTCGGTGCTGATGCTCCTGCAGCAATCCGCTCTGCTCGCGAAGCTGAACTTCAAGAACTCTACACTCGTATCGAAGCATTCCAGAACCAAGCTCGCCAAGACCTCGCTCGCCAGCAGCAAACTCTCATGCAACCCATCCAAGAAAAAGTCATCAACGCCATCAAAGCCGTTGGCACCGAACAAGGCTACACCATGATTTTCCCCGACGGAGTAGCATTCTTCACCGGCACTGACGTAATCGACGTTACCGATGCCGTTAAAGCCAAACTCGGAATCTAATCCCCCCTACCCCGTTTTTCCAAACAATCATGTTCAAAAAAATACTCTTGGCGCTGGCTGTTTCCTTACCGGTCTGTGCTTTCGGTCAAGCCAAATTCGGCATCGTAAACGTTGATGCCATCGTTGAAATGCTCCCCGAAACCCTCGACGCCAAAAACAAAATTGACGAAGCGTCAAAGACTTACGAAGAAGAAAACAACCGTCTTGCCGCTGAAATCAACAAAAAAGTCGAAGAATATCAAGCACTTCCGGCTTCCACGCCTTTGGCCATTCGCGAACGCCGACAGCAAGAAATCCAAGACCTCGACTCCAGATTCCAAGCCTTCTTGCTCAATGCTCAAGAAGACCTTGCGAACCTCAAGGAAGAACTCATTTCGCCAATTCGCCTGAAAGTCAACGAAGTAATCAAGCAAGTTGGCGCTGACCAAGGCTTCGACATGATTATTCCCGCAGGCTCTGCCCTCTACACCGGTGCCTCTTTCACCGACATCACCGACGAAGTCAAAACTCGCCTCGGCATAATCTGATAACCTCTAAAATAACCGCAAGTCCGACACCTGAAAAATGTCGGACTTGCCTTTATATTTGCGGACTATAAGATTTTTTCGTATATTTGCACGCATTTTGCAGAAAACTGCACCTACTTGAAAATTCAATATAAACCAATTAACAATAGATTTTTAACTACAAAATGAACAGTAAAGGTTCCTTAGGAAGCATCGTGGCGAGCGTTATCGCCGTCTTCCTTGTCATCATCTGCTCGTTCTATCTCTCGTTTACTTTCAAAAGTAACCAATTGGAAAAAGACGCAGTAGCTTATGCTCACGCAGTTGCCGGTGATGACGAAACCACTGACGCTTACATCCAAAGCTACAAGACCTACCTTGACAGCATTGGCAAAGAAAGTGTATTCCTCGGCTACACCGGTGCAGACGTTCGCCGTTGGAGCGTAAACCTCGGTCTCGACCTCAAGGGCGGCATGAACGTAACTCTGCAGGTTAACATGGGCGACATGCTCCGCTCTATGTCAAACAACCCGCGCAACACTACCCTCAACCGCGCAATCGCAGCTACCGACTCTATCGCCCTCACCAACTCCGGACTCAACTACATCAACGAATTCATCAATCAATATCGCATTGCAGCCGGAAACCCCAACACTGACTTCTCGGTAACCTTCAGCGACGTTATCCTCAAAAACGGTAGCGACGCAGGCGAAGTAGAAAAGGCTCTCGTAGCTGAAGTTCACTCTCGCGTGGAAACATCTTCAGCCAACGTGCTCCGCAATCGTATTGACGCATTCGGCGTTGTTTCGCCCAACATTCAGGTGATCGAAGGCAAGCAAGGTCAAGTCCTCCTTGAACTCCCCGGCGTTAAAGACCACGACCGTATGCTCAGCCTGCTGAAAAAATCAGCCAACCTTGAGTTCTACGAAATGTACTTCACAGGCGACGAATACATCCTTCCCTCTCTCGAAAAGAGCCTCGAAAAAGCCATGCCTGAACTCGGCGATAAGCTCCAAGTTATGCAACCCGGTGCTCACCCCGTCCTCGGCTACGTTAACGGCTACAACGCCAACGAAGTGCTCGCCATTCTCAACAAATATCCCATCCGCAACGACCTGAAACTCGCCTTGAGCAACAAGCCCGTTAACGGCACTGACAACATCTACGAAATCGTGATGCTCAAGACCACAGTTGACAACGAAACCGGTCAGAAACTCCCCGCAATGAGCGGTGAATACGTGGTTGAAGCTCGCGCCGAACTCGACCAAATGAGCCGCAACGTTGTTTCAATGCGCATGAACTCTGAAGGAGCTCGCCTCTGGGGCAACATCACAACTCGCAACGTAGGCAAACCCGTTGCCGTTGTACTCGACGATCAAGTTTACTCTTACCCCAACATCAACGAACCCATCAAGGGTGGCTCATCTCAGATCTCCGGCTCGTTCACCCTTCAGGAAGCACAAGACCTTGCCAACGTGCTCAAATCCGGTCGTATGCCTGCTCGTATCTCCGTGATTGACTCAATGGTAATCGGTCCCAGCCTTGGTCAGCAAGCTATCCAAGACGGCATGATGTCGTTTGCAGTTGCCCTCGTGCTGCTCATGATCTTCATGATGGCAATGTATGGCGTAATCCCCGGACTCGTAGCTAACCTCGGCCTTATCCTCAATATCTTCTTCATCTTCGGCATCCTCGCCTCATTCCAAGCCGTACTCACCCTCTCCGGTATTGCCGGTATCGTGCTGTCGCTCGGTATGGCCGTTGACGCCAACGTGCTCATCTTCGAACGCACAAAAGAAGAACTCCGCGCCGGCAAGAATGCTCGCACTGCAATCTTCGACGGTTACTCCAATGCGTTCTCCGCTATCTTCGACGGTAACCTCACTTCAATCATCACCGGTATCATCCTCCTGTTGTTCGGTACAGGCCCCATCAAAGGCTTTGCAACCACTCTGATTATCGGTCTCTGCTGCTCATTCTTCACTGCCGTTTATCTCACTCGTATCGTGTTCGTTATCGGCACTAAGAAAAAAGCATTCCAAAATCTCACCTTCTCCACCAAGCTATCCAAGAACATATTTGCTAACGCTAAATATAACTTCCTCGGTGCTCGCAAAGTTTCGTTCGCAATTGTTGGCATCATCATTGCAGCATTCGTTGCCAGCCTCTTCACTCTCAAACTCAAACCCGGCATTGACTTCTCCGGCGGTCGTAACTACACCGTGAAGTTCGCCAAGAACGTAGATCCGCAAGACGTTAGAGAAGTGCTCGCTCCGGTATTCGGCGATGCTTCGCTCTCGGTTATCAACATTGAAAACCGCGACCAAATCCGCGTCTCCACAAACTACCGCATCAACGAAAGCGACTCCGACATCGAAGCCGACATTGAAGCAAAAATGTTTAAAGCGTTCTCCGATGCCAAACTCATCGAAAACATGACTCCGGAGCAGTTCTCTACAACTGACTCAGACCATGGCATCGTTGCTTCACAGAAAGTAGGACCCACAGTGGCTAACGATATGCGCCAAGCAGCCTACATCGCAGTTTCTCTCGCTCTGTTGGCAATGTTCCTCTACATCTTGCTTCGCTTCAATAATATGGCGTTCTCGCTCGGTGCACTCGCAGCCGTTTCGTTCACCGCATTCTTCATCATCGGTCTCTATAGTGTTTGTCACTCATTCGTGCCCTTCAGCATGGAAATTGACCAAACATTCATCGCCGCAATCCTAACCATTATCGGTTATCAGATTAATGACACCGTGGTAGTGTTTGACCGTGTGCGCGAAAACATCACCCTCTTCCCCAAACAGAACTTCTTCGACCTCGTTAACAAGTCGATTAACTCCACTTTGGGACGTACTGTGATGACTTCGCTCTCAACTCTTATCGTGCTCATTTGCATCTTCCTCCTCGGCGGTGAAGCAATTCGCGCATTCTCCTTCGCAATGAGCGTAGGCGTAATCGTAGGCACTCTTGCCACTATCTTCGTGGCAGCCCCCGTTGCTTACCTCACCTACCGCAAAAAAGCATAAACCGACCAATTTAAATAACGAAAAGAAGGGGACCCGAAAAAGTCCCCTTCTTTATTCTCCTTAGAATAACAAAAAATGCGACAATTCCTAATCCACAATGCCGCCGAAGGCCTGCGTGCCATCGAATCCGGAGCTCAATGGCTCACCCTCGCCAACCCCACACCCGAAGCCATCTCCGAGTTGATTCCCCTTTGCAACTCCGCCGGAATAATCTTCGTGATTGAAGGAAACCCCGACATGGCGCTCAACACCTTGGTAAACGACGTTCGCGTTAGCGGCATCTGCATCAAAAATTCCGAGAATTCACCAGCCGAAATCCGCGAAAAACTCGGACCTCACGCCATTATCGGATACTCAGCATCTTCGGCCGACGAAATCCTCGCACTCGCCAATCTCGACATTGACTACTTCACCCTACCCTCCTCTGAAATGGCCGACTCACTCTCCGAGGTGGAAACCCCTATCGTTGCTGTCGGTGCAGAACAGACACCCCCGGGATTTTCCGGCCACCTGTTCTGACCCTTTAGCTGTAGATTAAAGTCTTTTAACTCGTACGGGCATTGTATTTGCCCTCACTATTTCGTAACTTTGCGTCACCATAGGACGCTCAATGCATCCTGACTGATACAAACCCTTATAAACATACTTAAATTTTAAACTACTATGGCAAAAAAAATCACCCCCGCCGGTGCCGCTGCCGATCCCAAAGCAGCCAAACTCGAAGCCCTCAAACAAGCTATGGGCAAGATTGAAAAAAGCTACGGCCGCGGTGCCATCATGAAGATGGGCGACGAAGTGGTTGAGAAAGTTGACGTGATTCCCACAGGCTCCATTGCGCTTAACCAAGCCCTCGGAGTAGGCGGATATCCCAGAGGCCGCGTGATCGAAATCTACGGCCCGGAATCGTCCGGCAAGACAACCCTTGCAATTCACGCTATTGCCCAAGCCCAAAAAGCCGGAGGCATCGCTGCAATCATTGACGCCGAGCACGCTTTTGACCCTTACTATGCTCGAAACCTCGGAGTAGACATCGACTCGCTCTACATCTCTCAGCCCGACAACGGCGAACAAGCCCTTGAAATCGCTGAGCAACTCATCCGCTCCGCAGCTATCGACGTACTCGTAATTGACTCTGTGGCCGCTCTGACGCCGAAAAGCGAAATCGACGGCGAAATGGGCGACCGAAACGTCGGCCTACAAGCGCGACTCATGAGCCAAGCACTCAGAAAACTTACCGGAACGATTTCGAGAACAAAAACCTGCTGCATATTCATCAACCAGCTGCGTGCCAAAATCGGTCAAATGTTCGGCCCGGCTGAAACAACCACCGGTGGCAATGCGCTGAAATTCTACTCCAGCGTACGCCTCGAAATACGCCCCTCTACCACTATCAAAAACGGCGACGAACCTATCGGACGCGTAGCAGTTGTAAAAGTGGTGAAAAACAAAGTTGCGCCCCCGTTCAAACGCGCTGAATTCGACATCATGTTCGGCGAAGGAATCTCGCGCTCAGGCGAAATCCTCGACTTGGCTTGCGACTTCGACATCATACTCAAATCAGGCTCATGGTTCAGCTATGACGGATCCAAACTCGCACAAGGCCGAGATGCTGCCAAACGCGTAATTGCCGACAACCCCGAACTCGCCGACGAACTCGAAGAAAAAATCCTCGAAGCGCTCCGCGAAAATCCCGACAAAAAACGCGCCACTCGCACCATCAAATTCAAACGCCCGATTTCTGCCGATGAACCCGGCGAACCGGAAAACAATGCCGATTCCGACGAAGAATTCTCTATCGAAGAAGACGCATAACAACTGACCCGCCCACCCAAATGAACGATCTCCTTAAAAGACTCGATGGCGTGGATGAACGCTTCGAAGAAGTTTCAACCCTCATCACCGACCCCGCTGTAATAGCCGACATGAAGCGATACGTTGCGCTTACCAAGGAATATAAAGACCTTGAAAAGCTCACTCAAGCCATGCGACGCTATCGCACCCTGCTCGGTAACCTTGCGGAAGCTAAAGTTCTGCTTGAAACGGAACGCGATGAAGACATTCGCGCTCTGGCGCGTGAGCAAATCGATGAAGCAACTTCAGCAATACCCACCCTCGAAGAGGAAATCAAAATAATGCTTATCCCCGCCGACCCGGAAGACTCTAAAAATGCCATCGTGGAAATCCGCGGTGGCACCGGCGGGGACGAAGCCGCTCTATTTGCAGGCGACTTATTCAAAATGTATGCAAAATACTGCGAAACCAAAGGCTGGGACCTCGCCGTTACCTCCGTAAGCGAAGGCACTGCCGGCGGTTTCAAAGAAATTGTGTTTGCCGTGAGCGGTACCGACGTATATGGCACGCTGAAATATGAATCAGGCGTACATCGCGTACAGCGCGTGCCTGCCACCGAAACCCAAGGTAGAGTCCACACCTCTGCCGCCACTGTCGCAGTGCTCCCCGAAGCCGAAGAATTCGACGTGGAAATCAACGAAGGAGAAATCAAATGGGACACTTTCCGCTCCGGTGGGGCAGGGGGACAAAACGTCAACAAAGTTGAATCCGGCGTCCGACTGCGCTACAATTGGAAAAACCCGATCACCGGAACCGTTGAAGAAATTCTCATTGAATGCACCGAAACGCGCGACCAACCCAAAAACAAAGAACGCGCACTGAGCCGACTGCGCACCTTCATCTACGACCGCGAACACCAGAAATACGTTGACGACATTGCCTCACGACGTAAATCACTCGTCAGCACCGGCGACCGCTCTGCTAAAATCCGCACATACAACTTCCCGCAAGGGCGCATCACTGACCACCGAATAAACCTCACAATCTACAATCTCCCGGCGTTTCTCGGCGGAGACATTCAAGAAGTCATCGACAAACTCACCATCGCTGAAAACGCCGCTAAACTTGCCGCAGCCGAGTGATTCCCCTCGTTGCAGACATACACACCCACAATCCCGACGCTTCCGATGCCGTAATAAACCTACTGCCCGACATGCAGATGCGTCCCGATGCCCTGTATAGCGTCGGTTGGCATCCGTGGTGGCCTGACCCCGATTTTGATTGGGTGAGTTCGCTCGCCGAAAACCCTCAAATCGTAATCATCGGAGAGTGCGGCATCGACAAACTCAAGGGGGTGGGGGACCTGCCGACTCAAATAGCACTCACACGACGCCATGCCCTTCTTGCCGAAAGGGTAGGGAAGCCTTTACTGCTCCACATTGTCGGAGCATGGAACGAAATCATAGCCCTGCGCCGCGAAATCAACCCCTCTCAACCTTGGATAATACACGGATTTCGCGGCAAACCCCAACTCGCTGCCCAACTCATCGCCGCAGGCTTCCACATCTCGCTCGGCGCCAAATTCAACCCCCGGACACCTGCCGCTATCCCCCCTGACCGCCTCCTCCACGAATCCGACTGACCTCCACTCCCCACATTTTTCAACTCTCCACTTTTTTTCGTAACTTTGGAGTCTATGAAGCAGAATCTTGTATTTCTTACCGGCGCCGGCGTAAGTGCCGAAAGCGGCATCCGCACATTCAGAGATGCCGATGGGCTTTGGGAGCAATATCCCGTAATGGACGTTTGTTCGGCTACCGGATTTGCCCGTAACCCGGCCCTGATCCATAAGTTCTATAACGAACGCCGAAAGCAACTACTCCAAGTCTCTCCCAACGACGCTCATCGCGCCATTGCTGAATTAGAAAAACATTTCAACGTCATGGTGGTAACACAAAACGTTGATAACCTACACGAAATGGCAGGCACTCCGGCCGAACACATAATTCACCTCCACGGCGAACTGATGAAAGTGCGCTCACTCGCTGATGAATCTAAAATCTTCGAACTATCGGAAAGCAACCTCGAAACGTCTCCCGAAACTCGCATCGAAGGACACCCCGTCAGACCCCACATCGTTTTCTTCGAAGAAGCCGTTCCAATGATTGAACCGGCCGCCGAAGTCGTGGCTCATGCCGACATCCTCGTCATCATCGGCACCTCTCTGGCTGTATATCCCGCTGCAGGGCTAATGCACTATGCCCGACCGGGAACACCCATCTATTACATCGACCCAAACCCTGCATCGGTAAATACCAACATCAAAATTATTGCAGAACCAGCTACCATGGGAATGAAAACCCTAACTAATATTCTCCTGAAATGACCGCCGACAATATCAAAACTCCCTTCTACATAGTCTACGAACAAAAACTGCGCTCAAACATCGAACTGATCAAGAGTGTGGCAAAATCTGCCGACGTTGACATAATTATGGCGTTCAAAGCCAACGCACTATGGCGCACGTTTCCCATTTTTCGCGAATATGGAGTCAGCGCAACGGCAAGCTCGCTCAACGAACTCCGACTCGCTCGCGAAGAACTCTGCAACAAGGTGCATTCTTACTGCCCGGCCTATACAGAACAAACTATCGATGAATACCTTGACGGCTCTTCCCACATAACCTTCAACTCCTTGAGCCAAGCCGAACGATTTCTCCCGAAAGTGAAACAGAAGGGTGGGGAAGTCTCTGCCGGACTCCGCGTAAATCCGCGATGCTCGGTTATTGAAACCGACATCTACAATCCGGCTCTTCCCGGCTCGCGATTCGGCGTCTCGGCCGATGATATGCCTGAATCGCTCCCCGAAGGAATCGAAGGATTCCATTTCCATGCCCTGTGTGAAAGCAGTGCCGAAGACCTCGAAAAAGTGCTTCGCGCCTTCGAAGAGCAATTCGGCAGATTCCTCCCCTCACTTAAATGGGTGAACATGGGTGGCGGACACCTTATGACGCGCTCGGGCTACAACATCGAATTGCTCATCTCCATCCTTCGAGACTTCAAGCAGCGTTACCCGAATCTAAACGTAATTCTCGAACCCGGATCGGCTTGGACATGGCGCACCGGCGACCTGATAACCGAAGTGGTCGATATAGTCGAAAATCAAGGTATCAAAACCGCTATTCTCGACGTCAGCTTCGCCTGCCACATGCCCGACACCCTTGAAATGCCTTATCAACCCCTCATATCCGAATCTACCCCCGATGCTCCTTATTCCTACAGACTCGGCGGAAACTCTTGCCTCAGCGGTGACTTCATAGGCGATTGGCAATTCACCGAACCCCTGCGACCGGGCCAACGACTCACCTTGGAAGACATGAACCACTACACCACTGTAAAGACCAACATGTTCAACGGCATCAGTCACCCCGCAATAGTCCTCTGCCACTCCGACGGCAGCTGCGAAACACTCCGAACCTTCACCTACGCCGACTATAAATCTCGCATGTCATAACCCTCCACTAAAATGTTCAGCGTAATAATCCCGGTCTATAATCGTCGTGACGAGGTTGCAGCCCTGCTCAAAAGCCTCGCGGACCAAACCGTCAGAAACTTCGAAGTAATCGTTGTCGATGATGGCTCAACAGACCCGTGCATCAACGAGTGTGCTCCTTACGCCGACTTCGTTAAATACTACTTTAAAGAAAACGAAGGACGCTCCCCGGCGCGTAACTACGGAATGGAACGCGCTCAGGGCTCTTATTTCGTCTTTTTTGACTCCGACTGCATAATTCCTCCCTCATACTTCGAAATCCTCGAAAATGAGCTTAAAAACGCTCCTATTGACTGCTATGGAGGACCCGACGCTGCCCATTCATCATTTTCTCCACTCCAAAAGGCCATAAACTTCGCAATGACATCATTTCTGACCACCGGAGGTATTCGTGGAGGAAAACTACAACTCGAAAAATTCAAACCCAGAACTTTCAACATGGGATTTTCGCGTGAAGTCTATGAAAGGGTAGGGGGATTCCGCGAAATGTTCTCCGAAGACATTGACATGTCAATGCGCATTCGCAATGCCGGATTCTCTTTAACTCTGCTCCGCTCTTGCGAAGTATTCCACAAACGCCGCATAAGTTTCCGCAAATTTCTGCGTCAAGTTTACGTGTTCGGAATGAGTAGAATAACACTCCGCCGGCTCTACCCGGGCTCGATGAAACTTGTCCACACTCTCCCGGCACTCTTCCTCATAGGCTCCGTCGTTCTTCTCGCCCTTGGAGTCGTACTTTCGCCTTGGTTCATAGCTCCGTTGGCAATCTACCTGGTTGCACTGTTCTTTGCGGCTCTATGCTCTACAAAATCCCTAAAAGTTGCACTCCTCGCTGTCCCGGCATCGCTGATTCAACTCTATGGTTACGGGGCCGGATTCCTAAAAGCCTGCTTTACGGGTCGAAACCCAGAAGCAGAACGCCGCATACGTGCCGGAAAAAATGAATAACCACATCGACTATGATACGCAACCTTGCCGACGACGATAAACCGCGCGAAAAAGTTCTGAATCAAGGCATCGGTGTACTTTCCGATGCTGAACTGCTCGCCATCTTGCTCCGAACGGGAGTAACAGGTAAAAACGTGATTGAAGTCAGCCGCGATATTCTCGCTAAGTTTGGCAACGATTTGGCGCGGCTGGCAAGAGCTACCCCTCGCGAACTAGCGCAACTCGTTCCCGGCATCGGACCCGCTAAAGCAATAACCGTAATAGCAGCTCTCGAACTCGGCTCACGATGCCGAGGGGCCATGGCTGTAAAAAAACAAACTCTGAGCTCAAGCCGCGACATATACGAATACATACGCGACAAAGTGCAAGACCTTGACCACGAACAATTTTGGGCAATAATGCTAAACCGGCAACTCGGAGTTGAATGTCGCGAACTAATATCTACCGGCGGACTTGATGCCACATTGGTCGATATGCGAATGCTCATGAAAAAAGCTCTCGACGCTCATGCCACGGCTATCGCAGTGGTCCACAACCATCCATCCGGTAACCTCAAACCTTCAGCGGCCGACAATACTCTAACTCAGAGAATAAAATCCGCGTGCCAAACCCTCGACATTCGATTGATTGACCACCTGATTATATCTCCCACCGGCTACTATTCCTATGCCGACAACTCAAATCTCTGATTTCGAGGCAATTATTCTTTTGTACCCATCTCTCGGATACCTCCGGTCAGCGGATTAAAGATAACGTAACCCTGCTCCTTCTTATTGGTGAAGAACTGCGACTCAAGACCGAAAACAACGCCCAACTGCGACACCTCAAACTCTCTCTCGGCCTTCACGGCGTTGTCATACTCAATCGAAATCTCCGCACTGCCGGGTATGCAATAAGGCACTCCGCCCTTAGGAAATTTCTTATCCTCACCCTTCTCAGTCTTGGGCAATTCGCCGCGACTTTTAACTTGATACTGCAAATAAATGGGCGCGCCACTCAAATCATCGACTGCTACAAATCCCTTAACAACATTCAGACGCGATATTACCACGTCATTCTCCGACTGACCCGACGGAATATATCCAACCTTGATAACTTCCGACTTGGTCTGCACTGTGCCTAAAAACATTGCCGTCAGAGCCTCTTCCTGTGCATTTATATTGGCTAAAATCATCTCAAGAGCCTTACCGTCAGGCATATTATCAGCCTGTCCGGTCAAATAATCCTGACGACTCTGACGCAAATGCATAATCTGATCCGCGGCAAGCTGCGCACGCTTGGCTATCGAACTGCCCGACAACATCTCCTCCGTAACAGCATAACGTGCCGACTTTCCGTCAAGCGGTGAGCGAGTCAAATCCTTACCTATCAGACTTGATTCCTCCACCTCTATTTCATCTTCGAACTCGGCATTTATTGTCAACGGAGTGCCCTGTTCATTAACAGTGATATAAACCGGATTGCCGCTCTTAAACTGCATCAAATATGTTTCCGAACCGGTGGGAACATCTGCCAACACGCAGATTTCTGCACCGGTGAGCTGCCAACGGATCGACGATTTCTCTACCGCCTTATCAGCTGCTGCAGACCCCAAATAACGCTCGGCATAATTGTAAAATTCGCCCGGCTCTTCTATTCGGCACTCCGCAAGCAACGTAACCTCGGTAACAGTACGAGGCAAGGAATAAACCAATCCGTAATCATTTGCCTTTGTTGCCGCAAGTTTTGTTACTGACTGAGCCGAAACAACGGGTGCCAATAAAAGAAGCAAACCCGACAAAAGAGTAGTCTTCATATTGAAATACTTTCGAACTATCATTTTTCTTAAAATGCAATTGATTTTATGGCCCGACCTACATTAGCGGCTATATCTCCGGCTGTCACGCCGTATGTTCCCTCCGAATCTTGAGCCATCTCTCCGGCAACTCCGTGAATATAAACTCCGGCCAATGCAGCCACCTCCGGTCTGTAACCTTGTGCCAACAATCCGGTAATAATTCCCGTCAATACATCGCCCGAACCCGGAGTTGCCATCCCCGGACAACCGCTCGAATTGAAATAAAGCCTGCCGTCAGGACGAACAATAGTGGTATATTTGCCCTTGAGAACAATCAGAACGTTATGATATCGAGCCATTTCTATCGCCTTTACCAATCGGGCCTCAGCAGTTGCATGCTGACCGAAAATTCTGTCGAACTCACCGGCATGAGGAGTCAAAATCGACAACACCGGAACCTGATGCAACAAAGACTGACGCATCGACAAGCAATTCAAAGCATCTGCATCGATCACCAATGGCTTGTCATAGTTCATCAAAAAACGCTCCAAAGCATTCAACGTAGATTCCGAAGTGCCTATTCCGGGACCTATACCTATGGCATCATACGGATAATTAACTCTGATATCAGCCAAGTTTATATCTGAATTAGATGCAGCAAACATGGCTTCCGGTACTGCCGTCTGCACTGCATCATAACCGCAGCGCGGTGAATAAACCGTAACCTTGCCAACTCCGGCTCTCAAAGCTCCGCGTGCACTCAATATTGCAGCTCCCATCATGCCATAACTACCGGCAACAAGCATGGCGGAACCGAAATCCCGTTTTGAACAAAAACTGCTCCGCGCATTGAGCAACTTCTTCACGTCTGAACGCTCCACCAAATAAAAAGGTGCTGCAGTCTTGCGTATCTCCGTCTGACTCAGACCTATATCTATCGTTTTCCACTCACCTACCAAAGGAGCATTTTCCTCCATGAAAAAAGCCAAATGAGGAAACTGCGCCGATAGAGTCACGGTGGCATGCATTATGTTCCGGTCAACACTATTCGGATTCCAATCCGCAAACAATCCCGACGGCACATCTATGCTGACAACCGTTGCGCCGCTGTCAACGATAAACTTCACCAACTCACGAAATCCGCCCGTCAGAGCCTCTCGCAAACCGATACCGAACAGTCCGTCAACAACTATATGATTCTGACTCAAATGAGGTCTGTTAAACTGCTTTGTAACCTCCGTAAAATCAGCATCGGGAAAGGATTCAAGTAACTGATCGCGACATATCACACACTCCGCACTGAGCTTATCGCCCCCGATATTAAACAGAAAAACCTCCGGCTTATAACCCTGTTCATAGAGCATGCGCGCAGCTGCCAAAGCATCAGCGCCATTATTGCCGGAACCCGCAAAAACTGCTATCCGGCTGTTGGCCTTCATTCTGCTAACAACTTCCGCTGCAACTCCTTCTGCAACTCGCTCTATGAGTTGCAAAGCCGAAACACCTTCATTTTGAATAGTATGACGGTCTATTTCGCGTATCTGTTCAGCTGTAAATACTTTCATTCTGCAAAGATAGCAAAAAACATGCGTAATAATGGCAGGATGAGGGTAAAATTTGATAAGTGGTTGGTACATATACTGAAAAATCTAATGTTTTAGGGCCATGCACTACTTCGCTCGGCCCCAAAACATTAAATTTTCCACACAGCAACAAATAAAGAACAGAATATTTTGAGAAATAAT
The DNA here is from genome assembly GCA_015061005.1 of Bacteroidales bacterium. Taxonomy (GTDB): domain Bacteria; phylum Bacteroidota; class Bacteroidia; order Bacteroidales; family Muribaculaceae; genus UBA3263. The sequence goes on along the minus strand of SUXJ01000005.1, from coordinate 147,242 downwards.
AATTGTTCATTAAATTTGCAGCGTTCATTTTTAATGAACATAACAAAATAATGAACAAGATGAAACTTTTGGAACGTGAAACATTAAATTTGGCATTAGAGACATTAAAAGACAAATTGGCTTTGCCAAATGTGACAATTGCTCATAAAGAGAGGGAAAAACCTGAAGGCTATGACGCTGTGATTCAAATTATGAATGTCGATTTCTTATGTGAAATAAAAACAACAGTAACTAATGCTACCGTTGGAAGTATAATAAATAATATGCGTAAGTATCTATCAACGTCAAAAAGTCCCTTACTCTTAATCGCTAGATATATTAGCCCTGCCATAGTAGAGCAATTAGTGGAGAATGGTATAAGCTGTATAGATTGCGCTGGCAATTGTCATATCAGATATATGAAGAATGATAGCATGATATTTCAGTTGGTCAATAAAGGTGAGAAGAATCCCTATGCGAGCGAAAAGGCATATCCGATATTTCAAGAAGCAGGTCTTAAGGTAATATTCTATTTGTTACAAGATAGCAGCAATATAGGCAAGCCATATCGAGAAATACAAGATGCTACGAATGTATCATTAGGTGCTATCAAAAATATATTTAATGTCTTGGCTGATAGAAATTTTATGCTCACGAAAGACAAAAAGAGACTTTTGAAAAACAAAAAGTCTCTACTTGATCTCTGGGTAGAGAATTATAATCAAGTGTTAAAGCCTAAACTCTTGATGGGTAGAATGGCATTTCGCACCAATGAACAAAGAAATAAATGGAAAGTTATGGAATTGCCCGAAGGGATGTATTGGGGAGGTGAAAGTGCGGCAAATATGATTGATAATTATTTGGAGCCCGGAGCATTTGACATATATACCGATGTACCTACGGCATATCTGATGAAGACTGGATTTGTCAGGCAAGATGCCAATGGCGAGATAAAGGTTTACCAAAAGTTCTGGAAATGGGAAACAGAGAATCACCTTGTTCCACTTATTCTTGTTTATGCAGATCTAATGGGTAGTGGTAACAGCCGTTGCTTGGAAGCAGCGAATAGATTGATGGAACATGGACTTAACGATTTCGAGTGAAAAGATTGGTAATCCATTATTGGTGGAACTATTGCGAAAACTTACCGATAGTTTCAACAAGATGGATAAAGAGTTTTATGTGATTGGGGCAACTGCACGAGATATTATCATGCAGCAACTACTTGACACAGAGTCAAAGCGAAGAACCAGAGATTTGGATATTGCCATTTCAATACCCGATTGGAATACTTTTGAGCGAGTAAAACAAAGTCTTATTGCTGACGGTTTTGAAAAGTCAAGGGATATGCAGCAACGATTCTATTATGGAGAATATGAACTTGATATTGTTCCATACGGTGTAGTTGCCAAAGAAGATGACAATATCTATTGGCCACCTGAAGAGGTTATTGCTATGTCAGTGAAGGGCTTTGATGAAGTCTTGTCTGAGGCCATTACTGTAAGCATTGATAATGAATTTAAGGTTAAGATTGCCTCATTGCACGGATTGTTCATACTTAAGTTCAATGCGTGGCTTGATAGAAATGCGAAAACCAGCAAGGATGCAGAGGATATGTCATTTATCCTTTCTAACTACTTTATGGCCAATATTGATAGAGAAATACATCAAGAGGTTTATGATTGGGAGAACTTTGATGAATATATCGTAGGAGGTTATTGGTTGGCTCATGATTTAGTGGCATTGCTGGATACCGGACAACTCAACTACTACAAAGAGGTTATTGAGGCAGAACTAACAAAAGAGGAAGAAAGCCGACTCATCAATCAAATGATTGAGAACTCATATGGCTTGAAGTATGAAATGGTAAGAGATACATTGCAGGCAATGGCAGATGTTTTTCAAAAGGCCATAGAAGATGACTTTCAGCATCGCTGGTAACGGCAAATGACGCACCTCTGTTGTTACGTTGCATAAATCGTAAAGGTATTAGAGAAATTATACTGCCCGACTATAAATTTAAAAAGCCTGCGATGTATATTCACACCGCAGGCTTTTAATTCTTAAACGATTTTGTTTATGCACAGGTCATCAAAGTACCTAATATAAATCCGGCAAGTCCTGCCCACAAATAATTCTTTGCTGCTTCAGGCTCATCCGACTTCTTAACAAAATAAAGCACAAAGCCAACGATTGGAATTAAAAATGAAAGTATTACCAGTAATACATTCATGCTGCCGCTTTTTTCTGACATAATGGTGGTTACAAACTCAATTCCTCTCTTCCAAATAATCAAATTTCTATTTTTTCACCCAAAAACTTAGGTTGCTTATTAAAAACAATATCGATAAGCATCTTCACTCGTGCCAAGGATTCACGTACAACTCCGAATGTGAAATACGTTTCGGTCACTTTAATATCACGCGCATCGTATGCCACTGCATCTATGTCGTTCCAACGAGCCAAACACAAAGCTCGGGCATTGTGAAAACCTTGCGAAACGATTGTTATCTTCTCTTGGCAAAAAACCTCCTTGCTTCTCACCACTGAATCCAACGTTCTGAAGCCGGCATAGTCCAATACGATATCGTCCTCCGGTATTCCGCGTGCCATCAAGGCCTCCTTCATATATTGCGGTTCATCATATTCCTTAACGTGATTATCTCCACTGACAAGTATTTTCGATACCTTGCCGGCCTTATAAAGTTCCTCGCAAGCATCAATCCTATATTTGAAATAATAATTTGTTCCGCCGTATCTGCTTATGGGATTGGTGCCCAAAACCAAAGCCACTCTGTTATATGGTATATTCTTCACTTCAGTGTATCTATCAGACTTGGTGCTCAACTCAACATAAAAGTAAATCCCTGACAAAAACACTAACGACAACACTGCCAAGATAAAAACCAAAAAGATAAACTTCATTATTAATTTCATATCAATTAGCCTTTAAAATCAACCAATAATCATATTCAAGTTTACACTTATTCCACTTTCTGCTGCTGAGTTTTCATTATTCTAAGCCAATTTCTATAACCGTAAATTGCTATCACAGTATATATTCCGTAAAGAATAGGGTAGAATATCAAACCTTTTGACAGTTGAATAGGAACTGTCACCGCATCTACTATCAACCATGCTATCCACTGTTCGGCATACTTTTGGGCTCCCAGCCACATTGCCACTATTGACAATGCCGTCGTAAACCCGTCGGCATAGGGTATAGTGGAATCCGTAAAATTTATAAGCACCCACGCTATAAAAGCCCACAACGCCATCACCGAAATTGATGACCCGACTAAAACTCTCCAATTTATGTGACGTATGGGCAGAGTTTTTTTACTCTTGCCGCCCGGTATTTTGCGAGTCCAATTCCAATACCCGTAAATTGCTATCAATAAATAATAAATATTAATAGCAAAATCCGCATATATGCCTTTTGAAAAATACACCCACAAGGATATACATGGCATCACGAGCGATGCTATCCAAAATTTCGGGTTGGCCCGATATTCCCAATAAAGGTATAACAGGCCAACCACGAATGCTAAAATTTCAAGTATAAGATCCATCAGAAACTAAGTGTAATTGTACCGGCAACGTGAGTGGGTGCTTGTGCCGCATAACCGGCATAGCGATATATCACCTTTTCGTTACCGTCAACGTAATATCCCGCCCCGGCATAGCCATTATTACAATACTTTTCGTTGAAAAGATTATAAACGCTCAGCCCGAGTGTCATCTTCTTTATGCCGGGCAACTTTGGAAGAGTATAGTTCAGATGCAAATCTGTCACGAAATATGAATCCAACGCCGTTTCTTCTGATGCTGCATTGTTCATATACTGCTTGCTGACAAACTTGCTGCTGAGTTTCGCTTCAAATCCTTTGTAATTAAACTTAAAACTATTGTTCAATATAAAGTCGGGCGAAAATGCTATCGGAGTGTCACCACATTCTATTGCTATCGGATTAGTCCATTCATCTTCATAGATATATTCAACGAAATCCTTAATTCGGTTGCGGCTCAAAGTGGCATTCACCTCCCATTCAAACCAATCACACCACGGACGGAATGCTCCCTGAAATTCAATTCCGGCTCTGTATGATTTCGGCACATTTACGCTCAATGGATTGCCGGTATCGGAAAGTTGGCCGGTAACTACGAGCTGATCCTTATAATCCATATAATAAAGATTCACTCCCAACGATATTATCTTACTGTTGAAAGAATATCCCAACTCATAGTCATAAAGACGCTCGGAATTAGGCACGTGATTGGGATCCCCGTCAGTAAAATTATCGCGAACAGGCTCCTTATGTGCCACACTCCATGATGCAAACGCTCTATGAGGTCCGCTAACAAAATTCACTCCTAATTTAGGATTGAAAAAGTGCCATGTCCTATCGACATTCAACATTGCCATAGACCCGGTGTTCCAATCCCAATTATCTGACTGTCCGTCTATCGTATAATGGATGCCTCTATATTGCAAATCCGCAAATGCCGAAAATTTCTTCGAAATATCATAATTTGCTCTCGCATAAATATTTCCATCGAGTTTCTTGCCCGTATTATCATAATATTTCTGCAACGGATCTATCGGACCTACGTAATTTCTCACCCATGCAACCTGACCGAAATGACTGCCATGGAAATAGTTAATAGCGCCGCCAAGGGTAGCATCAAGACGTTTATTCTTATAGTTCAAGGTGAATAATCCGCCTCCGAAACTATTATCATTAAACTTCAATCTAACCAAATCGGATTCTTCGATAACAGATGCGTCAAGACCATATTCCACTAATGACCGGTCTGTCTTATACTGTTCATAATTACCGTAATCATCAGTATAGTGCAACGCCACTCCGAGATTAATCTTATCCGACAATTTTTGCGAAACGTGAAGTTGGAAATGATGTTGCGTAAAGTAATCATATTGATTTTGATAATACGCAATATTTCCTTCATCATCTACGTATTGACCACACGGATTATATCTCCTGCCATACTTTTCCATATCTTCCTTCGAAGCATAATCCCATGCCATATACGTTTTTTCCTTGCCTCCGAATGCCAAGAATCTGATATTGGTATTCTGACTCGAATAAGCAGCTTGACCAAAATAGCTCCAAAGATCAGACGAAGCACGCTCTATATACCCGTCAGAACCCATGTGCGAAAGTCGTGCATCGAAACTCCAATGACCTCCAAGCAATCCGGTTCCTACTCTAAATGTTTCTCGATTGGTATTATACATGCCATAGCTGCCCGATAATTCTGCATAAGCCTCTTCAGAGGGTGCATCTGTTATCATATTGACCGAAGCGCCGAATGCTCCGGCTCCGTTAGCCGAAGTGCCGGCTCCGCGCTGTATTTGAACATTACTCAGCGAGGATGCAAAATCAGGCATATTTACCCAATAAACAACCGAACTTTCTCCGTCGTTAATAGGTATGCCATTGGCCATAATGTTTATGCGGGAAGCATCTGTGCCGCGTATGCGCATCGATGTGTAACCAATGCCTGAACCGGCATCTGACGTCGTTATAACCGACGGAGTGGCCGACAAAAGGTAGGTAATATCTCGACCATCGTTATTCTTCAGAAGTTCCGCCTTCTCAACATTAGTGAAAGCTACCGGAGTCTTCTGATTGGCACGATTAGCCATCACCTCCACTTGCATAAGGTTTACGCTCATTGAGTCCGAAGGCTGATTTTCAGCCTTTTGAGCACTTACGGACGCTGTGGTTACTATCATGCACATTGCACTGACAGAAACCGGAAGAAATACTTTCTTCATACTTTTTTTCTCTACGCCGGTATTACCCGGATCAGGTTCAAAGGGTTTAATCTCAGCTCCCGGTTCACTACTCCGTGAGCACCCCTAAAAATTATGAATTATATGAAATTAGTGACTAATATATGATTGGTCTTAACTATATTCTAATTTTAAATGAATGAATAAATCATCTGGAAAGGCCAGGTAACAAGACTCATAACTATTGATAGTATCAAACACCATGCGGCAATCTCCGATGCTTTCTTCGCGCCTTCCGTATCTCCTGCCATCCAGCGCCGTGTGACCATATTGCCGTAAACAATACCTATCAACCCAAGCGGCAAACAGCAACAAATAGTCATCAAAATATTCCAACCTATGTACGTTGACGGTTGATTACCGTTTACAGACATAACATTAGGGCGAGTATTGACCGGCTGATGCTGCGGTCTGATCCATTGACTGTTAAATCCGAAGTCATATTGCGGCTGCGGTTGAGCCTCTTCTTGTTGTTGACCTTGAGTTTCTTCAGTTGGTGCGGCTTCAAGTCTGTCTGTTTCTTCGGGAATGGGTAGCAAACATGCCAATTCCGCAAGTTCTCCAACAGTGGTCCAATCCGGCAATCCCGAATACCACACCGGCAGTGTTGCCGTAAAGTCACGCCTCACCTTCAGTTCCGCAGAAGTGAACGGACCTATCGGTTTCCCATTTTCTATTATCCAATATTTTTTCATTCAGTTTTTCAGAAGAATTTTAATCCCGGCTGATCTGTAATATCGGCAAGAACGGAGTTTGCCAAGCTGCTTGCGCCAATACGGAAGTATTCATTGCTCAGCCATTCTTCTCCAAGCACTTCCTTTATTATCGTATAGTACTTAACGGCATCTTCAGTGGTGCGAACGCCGCCCGAAGCCTTAAAGCCTACTTTGTTTCCGGTTTTTTCATAATATTCTTTTATGCAAAGTGCCATAACGTAAGCGGCTTCCAACGTTGCTCCCGGAAATTCCTTACCGGTCGAAGTCTTTAAGAAGTCTGCACCCGAATAGAGTGAAAGAACCGAAGCGTTCTTAATGTTTTCAGCAGTCTTTAATGCGCCGGTTTCAAGTATGACCTTCAGTTTTCCGTCTCTGCAACATTGCTTCAATTCGCTTATCTCATCGCATACCGCTTCATAATCTCCATCAAGATAATTTCCCAAGGAGAATACTATGTCTATTTCATCTGCACCGGAATCTATGGCCAAAGCTGTTTCGGCAACTTTTACTTCCGGAAAAGTTTGCGATGAAGGAAATCCGCCGCTTACTGCAGCTATTTCAACCGAACTTACGTCTAACACTGTGCGAACCACCTGAACAAAGTTCGGATAGACACAAATTGCCGCCACATTGGGAAGCTCGGGATATTCATTTTCAAATTCATTGACTCTATCGGTAAATGCCGCTACACTCTGAGGAGAATCTGTTGAAGTCAAGGTAGTTAAATCAATACTATTTAAAATAGTCTTATACACTTCCTTGTTCATATTCTCACTGAACTTCGTGGATATAATCTTTTCCACTGCCGACTTTACTTCATCATCGCTCAATTTTATCGACGAGTCTATAACCGCCTGATGATATTTATCAATATTTTCCATTATATTTAATTTTTTGTTATTCGTATATCTTTATATATAATGCCTGTTCACATCATAAAGTTTTAACTCAGTTTCAACATTCTCTCTATCGGCTTACGTGCTTTCTCTGCAACTTCTGAATCCACTTTGACTTCCGGAGCCATATTTTCCAAACATGAAGCAAGCTTTTCAAGAGTGTTAAGCTTCATATAAGCACAATCATTACAGCCGCAGGTGCTGTCCAACGGAGGAGCCGGTATAAATGTCTTTCCGGGACAGAGCTTACGCATTTCATGCAATATGCCACTCTCGGTAACTACAATAAATTCCGAACCATCGGGTGCCTCAGTTGCTGCTTTCAGCAGTGCTGCTGTTGAGCCTACAACGTCAGCCATCAATAACAATGGCTTCTTACACTCCGGATGTGCCAAAACTTTAGCTGTCGGATATTCCTTTTTAAGTTCTGCCAACTTCTCGGCCGAAAATTGCTCATGAACATGACATGCACCGTCCCAAAGCACCATATTTCTGCCGCTAACTGAATTTATATAGTTTCCGAGATTTCTGTCAGGACCGAAAATTATTTTTTCATACTCCGGAAGTGAATCAACTATTTTGCGAGCATTGCCCGAGGTGACCAGTATGTCGCTCAATGCTTTCACTTCTGCCGAAGTGTTAACATAAGAAATAACCGTGTGGTCTGGATGTGCCTTTATGAACTCTTCAAACTTATCAGCCGGACAACTGTCGGCCAACGAACATCCCGCCTCCATATCGGGCAGAAGAACAGTCTTGTCCGGACATAGTATCTTGGCTGTTTCGCCCATAAAGTTAACGCCACACATAACCATTACAGGCTGCTCCAATTTTGATGCTATCTGAGCAAGAGCCAAAGAGTCTCCTATATAATCGGCAAGATCTTGTATTTCTGCTCGAGTATAGTAATGAGCGAGAATCACTGCATTACGCTCCTTTTTCAAGCGCTCTATTTTTTCTATAAGCTCTTCTTTTCGGCTCATGTTTTTTATTTTTTAGTAAGTTTCTTTTAAAAAGAATTTAAATAAAAAAAGAACAATACCTGTTAATTACGATGATAACTTTTCAGCTGAAACCTTGATTTTTTGACTTATCAATGATTATCAACGGTTTTCAAACGCTTATCAACACTTCAATCATCTGTAAATCAAACAATAGGTAAGGTTATCAACACTATGTTAACAACGCACAAAGTTAATAAATTTATCCGACTTTCAGCGTAGAAAACCTCTTAATTTCTTGTTAATTATTTTCAACAACTTTTTTCCTCTCCAGATTATCTACATTTTCAACCCGGTTTCAACACTGTTATTAACCGCTTTTCAACACCTTTTCAACACAAAAAAAGCATCAATTCACGGCTATTGATGCGACGAAGAATAGAGAAAGGATCACACCATTTTCCCTTGCTGAATGTCGAGCAGTCGAGTTGGTTCGAATGTGGTGGAGTGAGGTTCGTGGCCGTCTAAAAATTCATATTTGATAACTCGGTCATCTGCATTGAGCGTTACTATAACCGGGCGCATTTTTCTTTTACCTTCGTTGTCGATGATTCCCCTCAAAAGTATGCGCTTATCTTTCATTGCGAGTGATGCGGTGTGTTTGACGGCGATATTTGTTATAGTCTGTTACTACCAATCTTGTGCGCATGAGTTTGATGCTGTCAATAAAGGCGCGTTCACCTTGCTTGGGCGATAGTTGGATATATCCGTAGATTCTTTGTGCACTTATGTTACTATCAAGTTGCAATTTCACCTCAAGTCTGCGTTTATTGCCGGGATTGAGTGTTGAAGTAACGGCATCGGTGGTACGTTGGCGATTTTGATAGTCAACAACAAGGGTTGCTTTCAGTTCCGACATGGTATTGTCTGATGCCATGCGCAGGGTGAACATATCGCCGCGCTTCCACGTAGAGTCGGCCGCAATTTCAAACGTTATGAAGTCGGTAGGTTGTGTTCTTGCAAATACTGCCGACGGGGCGTGTGGCCATATATTTAGCGAATCGCCGGCGGCGAGTTTTATTTTTGTGTTTTCATCAGCTATGAATGCCTGCAATGTATCGCTGAGAATAGAATCAGCCAAATCAATTACCTTCATATACTCCGGGAGGTGTGCGCCATACCAGCGCAGACACGAATCGAGAGTGGCTTCGTTAATGCCATGTTTGGCAAGCACGGAACTGCGAAGTGCAAGTCGAAGTGAATCATTATGAAATGCACCGAGACTTTGACTTTCGCTCATGGCGTTGGCCAATTCCAAGTCTGAAAGCAGATATGCCATTGCCTTTTCTTCAAGCACCGTTTCGGGTGTGGGTTTGCATGCGCCGAACAGCAGCAAGCACATACACGTGAGCAATGGCAATATCTTCATGCTGGTTTATTCTTCTTTTTTAAGGCTGAGTTGCCCGGAATAAAAGAATATTAAAAGCAAAACTCCGACAGTAACCGCTGAATCTGCAATGTTAAATATCGGGTGGAAGAATTCAAAGTAATTACCGCCTATCAGTGGCATCCAGTCCGGCCAATGGAATGAAAATAGAGGAAAATAAAGCATATCGACCACTTGGCCGTGAAATAGCGAAGCATATCCGCCGGAGGCGGGAAAGAGGGTGGCGGTAGCCGGAGGCATGGGGTTATCGAATATGACTCCGTAGAAAATGCAGTCTATCAAGTTACCAATGGCGCCGGCAAGTATCAGAGCAACTGATACGCACAGTCCGATCGATAGTTTTTCGCGTTTAAGTATGCGCGATAAATACCAAAAGCCAAACACCGTGGCAACGAGTCGAAGCAATGTGAGAAGTAACTTATTGCCCAAACTCCATCCGAATGCCATGCCCGGATTTTGAACGTAGAGCAACTTGAACCACGATGTGATGTCAACGTGTTCGCCGAGATAGAACGTTGTCTTTACGTGGATTTTCAATGCTTGATCCGCCAAGATGATCAGTAAAATCACCGCGGCGGATATCCAAGCAGCTTTTTTAGCCTTGTTTTGCATCGATGCTCAATGTTGCATGGGGTACGGCGCGAAGTCGTTCCTTGGGAATGAGTTTACCTGTGGCTCTGCATATTCCGTAAGTGCCGTTTTCAATTCGCACCAATGCGGCTTGCAAGTGGCCGATGAATTTGCGCTGACGTTCACATAGTTGTGCCGTCTCTTCTTTGCCAAGCACTGACGCTGCTTCTTCATGGGTTTTGAATGAACGCGAGGTGTCGGCAGTGTCGTTGCCGGATGTTGCCACTATACTGGAGCGCAAATTGTCGTATTGAGCTTGTGCCGTAGCCAGTTTTTCAAGAATCAATTGCTTGAATTCTTGAAGTTCCTCTTCGGAATATCTCAGTTTTTCTTCAGTCATTGCTCTTATGCTTTTTCTATGCTGATGTTTACTTTCAAGCCGTCAATGTCAAGCGTATCATCATTTTCTGTAAGGGTATTCGATGTGGTGATGGAGTCGGCAAGCACTTGTGACGCAACGTAATCACCAAAGCCTGCAAGTGCTTCTTTCACTTCAGCAACATCTTGAATTACAACGTTTATGTGGTCTGTAATGTTGTAATCGCGTCCCTTGCGAATATTTTGGATGCGGTTAACGAGTTCGCGTGCCATGCCTTCGCTGCGCAGCTCGTCGGTCACGGTGATGTCCAAGGCCACTGTAACCGTGCCTTCATTTGCCACGAGCCAGCCCGGTATGTCCTCTGAGAAGATGTCGACGGTATCGGAGGTGACGCGAGCTGCAGTGCCGTCGGCAAGTGTCAACTCAATTGCGCCGTTGCGTTCGAGTTCAATAATTTGACTTTGAGTCATGGCTTGAACTGCGGCTGCCACTTGCTTCATCTGTTTGCCGAAAACGGGTCCGAGTTTCTTGAAGTCAGGTTTTACGCGCTTTACCAACACCGTTTCCGACGGATCCAAAAGCTGCAACTCCTTAACGTTTACTTCGTTGAGTATCAACGGTATAATCGGAGTTATCATGGCGCGCTGAGATTCATCAACGAGTGGCATCATCAACTTGCCAAGCGGCTGGCGAACCTTTTGATTGGCTTTTCTGCGCAATGCCAATACCATCGATGTGACTTGCTGTGCAAGTGCCATGCGATCTTCAAGGGCTTTATCAATCAGTGACTCATCTGCTTTCGGTTGAAGTTGCAAATGGATGGAGTCGCCGGCTCCGGGATTCAAGTCGAGCCATAAGCGGTCAGCATAGAACGGTGCCATGGGAGCCATGAGCAGACTCACTGTGTTCAGGCATTCATACAGTGTCTGATAGGCTGCAAGTTTATCGGCAGTCATTTCCTTGCCCCAGTAGCGTGAGCGGTTCAGGCGAACATACCAGTTACTGAGTTCGTCAACGAACTCGGCAATGGCGCGTGTGGCAGGGGTCAGTTCATAGTTGTCGAGGTTGCTCTGCACTGTTGCCACAAGTGTGTTGAGCCTTGAAATTGCCCAGCGGTCAATTTCCGGGCGGTCGCTGACTGCTATTTTCTCTGCCTTCGGGTCAAAACCGTCAACGTTGGCATAACGTGCAAAGAATGAATAAGTATTAAACAGAGTTGCAAAGAACTTACGTGCGGTTTCAGTGACGCCGGCTTCATCAAATTTCAGATTATCCCACGGTGAGGAGTTGGAAATCATGTACCAGCGCAGCGGATCGGAGCCGTATTTCTCAATTGTTTGGAAGGGGTCAACGGCATTACCCAATCGCTTACTCATCTTATTGCCGAATTTGTCGAGAACCAAGCCGTTTGAAATAACGGCCTTGTAAGCTACTGAGTTCTTAACCATGCCGCTGATTGCATGAAGCGTGAAGAACCATCCGCGAGTTTGATCCACGCCCTCTGCAATGAAGTCGGCAGGAAATACCGAGCCGTTATCAACCGCTTCCTTATTTTCAAACGGATAGTGTTGCTGAGCAAACGGCATCGCACCCGAGTCAAACCATACGTCAATCAAGTCCAATTCTCTCTTCATCATCTTTCCCGAGGGACTAACCAAGATGATGTCGTCAACGTATGGACGATGAAGGTCTATTTTTTCGTAGTTTTCTTTCGTGTAAACTCCGGGCTGAAAACCTTTGGCTGTCAGCGGATTTTCTTTCATGAAGCCCGCAGCAACAGACTTATCTATCTCATTGCTGAGCTCTTCGACTGAGCCGATACATATTTCTTCGCGTGCATCTTCAGTGCGCCAAATAGGCAGGGGAGTGCCCCAATAGCGGCTGCGGCTCAGATTCCAATCCTGAAGATTTTCAAGCCATTTTCCGAAGCGACCGCTGCCGGTTGATGTCGGTTTCCATTGAATGCCCTCATTGGCTGCCATCAGTTGCTCTCTGACCGCTGTGGAACGGATAAACCATGAATCAAGCGGATAGTAAAGCACCGGTTTGTCTGTGCGCCAACAGTGTGGATAGTTGTGAGTATGCTTTTCAATCTTGAAAGCCAATCCGCGCTGTTTTAACCACATACACAAGCTAACGTCGAGCGTCTCGGTCTCATCGGTAGCTGATGAATCATAGGCATTTTTAACGTAGCGACCGGCAAATTCGCCGTATGCTTCCGTGTCAACATTATTCTTCACAAACTCCGGATCAAGGTCTTCGATAACGAAGAAGCGACCTTTCAGATCTACCATCGGGCGGATATTGCCGTCGCGGTCTGTCAGGTGAAGCGGAGGAACGCCGGCAGCACGACTAACTCGCAAGTCATCTGCACCAAAGGTGCCGGCAATGTGAACAATGCCCGTACCGTCATCGGTCGTTACGTAGTCGCCCGGAATAACGCGGAATGCGCCCTCACCGGGATTTACCCACGGGAAGAGTTGCTCATAGTGAAGTCCGACAAGTTCTTCGCCTTTCACTTTATCCACAACTTGCCAAGGCACTATCTTATCGCCCTTCTGATATGCTTCCAAGTCTTGTTCGGCACCTTTGGCATTGAAAACTGAATTGAGCAGTGCTTCAGCCACTACGCAAGTAACCTTCTCGCCGCTATACGGGTTATAGGTGCGAACAATGCAATAATCAATCTGCGGACCTACGCAAAGTGCCGTATTACTTGGCAAGGTCCATGGGGTGGTGGTCCATGCAAGGAAGCTCGCAGTGCCCCAGCCCTTCATGCTTTCAATCGGGTCTGTGCACGTGAACTGTGCAATGCACGTGGTATCTTTGACGTCGCGATAACAACCGGGCTGGTTCAGCTCGTGAGAACTCAAACCGGTGCCGGCTGCCGGCGAATAGGGCTGAATAGTATAGCCCTTATAGAGCAAATCTTTCTTGTAAACCTCTTTCAAGAGCCACCATACAGACTCGATATAGCGATTGTCGTAAGTAATATATGGGTCGGTCATATCAACCCAGTAACCCATCAGCGAAGTCAAGTGTTCCCACTCATCGGTATACTTCATCACCTCTCTGCGGCATGCTGAGTTATACTCATCAACCGAAATTTTCTTGCCGATGTCTTCCTTGGTGATTCCCAAGGTCTTTTCAACGCCCAATTCTACGGGAAGACCGTGAGTGTCCCAGCCGGCCTTACGGTCAACTCGGAAACCCTGCATCGTCTTATATCGGCAAACAATATCTTTAATCGTGCGTGCCAAGACGTGGTGAATACCCGGGTGACCGTTGGCAGAAGGCGGTCCTTCATAAAACACAAACGAGGGGCTACCGGCACGCTCCTTTATGCTGCGCTCAAACAGGCCGATACCATTCCAGCGCTCCAAGATTTCCTTGTTGACTCCAACCATATCGGGAGTCTTATATTCGTTGAATTTCATTGCTATAATAATATTTACGCGCAAATTTACGAATTATTTATCAGTCGCGCAAATCGCCTGATTATCAAACCGTTTATGAGTGTAATGTGTTTTGACTCTCGTTGTGTTCATTCTAACCGTATGCCATTAAACTTCAAAGAAGCGAGCCGCCGCATTGCGCCAACTCGCTTCAATCACTATGAAAAAACTTATGATTTTATCTTTCTTTGAACGCCGTGAGTGCTGCTTTGGCGCCTTCGCCCATGGCTATAACTATCTGTTTGTAGGGCACGGTTGTTACATCGCCTGCAGCATAAACTCCGGCAATGTTTGTGCGACATGAGGTGTCAACAATTATTTCGCCCGATTGCGTCGTTTGCAATTGTTCGCGAAATGGTGACGAATTGGCGGTAAGGCCAATTTGCACGAAAATGCCGTCAAGTGGTGTCTCGGTTTCCTCGCCGGTGATGCGATTGCGCACCTTGATGCCGGTCACTTTTTTGCCGTTTCCTATCACTTCGGTAGTTTCCGATGAGGTGTGGATTTCGACGTTGCCAAGGTTGCGAATTTTTTGCTGCAAAACCTCGTCGGCAGCGAGTTTGTCGGCAAATTCAATCACGGTGACATGGCGACATATCCCTGCAAGGTCAATGGCGGCTTCTATGCCCGAATTTCCTCCTCCGATAACCGCCACATCTTTGCCGGCATAAAATGGACCGTCGCAGTGGGGGCAGAACGCTACTCCGCGGCCTATATATTCACTTTCACCCTTCACGTTGAGGCGTCTCCAGCCCGCTCCCGTAGCTATGATGACTGTCGGAGTTGTAAACGTTTCCCCGCCCGAAACCGTTATGCGCTTCTCTTGACCAAGCAGGTCGGTGCGGTCGATTTTACGATTTTCAAATATATCGATGGGATACTGATTCATGTGTGTGCGCAGCGAATCGGCAAGTTGTGCACCGGTGGTGTGAGGTACGGATATAACATTCTCTATATCAACGGTGTCTTTTACTTGTCCGCCAATGCGCTCGCCCACCACTGCCACTTTCAGACCCTTGCGAGCTGAATAGATTGCAGCCGATGCTCCGGCCGGACCTCCGCCGAGAACCACCACGTCATAACTCATAGGCTCATCGGCGAAATCGCCGGCGGCGTTGCTGCCGAATGTCGATTCCATTTTTTCAATCAGCTCGCCCAATGAACCGCGACCTACGTGAATAAGGGTATCGCCGGCATATACCGATGGCACAGCCTGAACATTCAGGCGTTTCGCCTCTTCCGGCCAAAGTGCCCCATCTATAGTCTCATGTCTTATCGACTGATTGAGCAGTGCTATTACATTGAGAGCTTGAACCACGTCAGGGCAGTTGGTACACGACAGGGATACGAACGTTCTCAGTCCCGTATTTCCTCGGAGTGATTCTATGCGGCGGCGCAGGGCTTTGTCGGGCAGGTTCTTGCCTTTTCCATCCGCATTGAGTATTGCCAACAATAGGGAGGTAAATTCGTGTCCGCCCGGTATGCCGCGGAAGGAAACTCCGGTGTCATTTCCCTCTTTCAATATAGAAAAACTCAGTTCTCCGGTATTCATCGATTCATAACGACATTCGAGTTTGTCCGATGTTCCGGCAAAGTCATTCAAGAATGAGATAAATTCCTCTGCTTCTTCGCGTTGCGAGTCATATTTGACACTCAGAACATAGCGATTTTCTAAAGAACCGAAAACTCCCTTAACTTGGTCGAGAATATTTTGGTCAAGCATATTATTTAAAATTTTAAGAGGGTAACGAACACTGATTCACCTGCACTATTTCTTCATTCGTGAGGAGTGAAGGGCATGTAGGCATTAAATCTTGCCTACGAGGTCAATGCTGGGTTTGAGGGTTTCTTTACCTTTTTCCCACTTGGCGGGACATACCTGACCGTCGTGTGTTGCCACAAATTGTGCCGCCTCGATTTTGCGAACCAATTCATCGGCGTTCCTGCCAATATTGTTATCGTGAATTTCCGCAACTTTGATTAGTCCTTCGGGATTTACCAAGAACGTACCGCGATATGCCATGCCGTCCTCTTCAATCATTACCCCGAATGCGCGGCTCAGTGCGCCGGTAGGATCTGCAAGCATTGGATATTTTATTTTCCGGATTGATTCCGATGCGTCGTGCCATGCTTTGTGCACAAAATGTGAATCGGTACTCACTGAATATACTTCCACACCAATCGACTGCAAATAATCATACTTTTCCGCAATGTCAACCAATTCTGTCGGGCATACAAACGTAAAGTCCGCAGGGTAGAAGAAGAATACCGCCCATTTTCCTTTCACGTCTTCATTCGTAACGGTCTTGAAATCGCCATTGTGGAACGCCTGAACTTTAAACTCCGGAAGTTGAGAATTAATAATCGGTTTCATAATCGTTTTTGTCTGTTTAAGTATTAATAATTTTGTTTTTCGATGCAAAATTATACTTAAAACAAACAACGACCCAATATTTCCTATTGAAAGAATTTATTGCCCTATAGGAACAATCTATCTTGCAGTATAAATTGCTGATAATGAGTCTTTAAATAGCCACTTGAGAAGTCGTTAAAGACAACATGGCTTTTGGCACTGATGACCGAATTTCTTCCACTATGGCATCAAGAACTCTCCGACGGATAAAGTTGACATTGGTCAGCACAACGATTTCGCGCGTCGGTGTAGGCAATGCAAATTGACGTACCAACTCTCTCTGCTTCTCGCTCAGTTGCAAAGAGGCCAATGCAGGTATAAACGTGACTCCGTCGCCGCCCTCAACCATGCGCATAAACGTTTCCATACTGCCGAGATTATACTTAATCTGGCTCATCTTCGATGATTCCAAACGGCAGAACTTCACCATCTGGTCGCGAAAACAATGACCCTCATCGAGCATCCATAACCGTTCATCAACTAAATCCGACGTGCGTACCACCTTTTTCTCAAAAAGTCTGCTATTACGCGAAACGTACGCCAAAAACTGCTCATAAAACAAAGTAGTCAAAGCATATTCCTCGCTCATATCATCGAGGTTGGCAAGAATGCCCGCATCGATATCGCCCGTCTGCAATGCCCGCTTAATTTCCGGAGTCTTCATCTCCGAAACGCGGATATCAAGCCGGGGATGCTTTTCCGTTAGAGTGTGGAAAAAACGCGGTAGCAAATACGGTGCAATAGTGGGTAGAATCCCCACTCGGAACGTGCCATCTATCGCCCCCCTCTCCTCATCAACTATTTCCTTCATCTTGCCGGCTTGTGCCAATATCTCGCGCGCCTGAACAAGCAGCAATGACCCGACTGCCGTCGGACAAACAGGCTGCTGACTTCGATCAAAAATGCGCACATTCAACTCCTCCTCAAGCTTCTGAATCATTGCGCTCAGAGTGGGCTGAGTTACGTGGCAATGCTCCGCCGCCTTCGAAAAGTGACGAAACCTATCCACCGCAATAATATATTCCAATTGCTGCAAAGTCATGCCTGTTCTCCCATAAAAATTCGTTCACAAAAGTAACAAATTTTTCCCGATCCCCCAAACACTCCTTCCAATTCCCTTTCTCAATTTACGAATCAATAGTCAACATAACCTTCGATTCAGTTGCAATGTTTCAAGTTTTGCTAATCTTTAAGGCATCCAATAGGAATTACATATACACCATCGTCTCTTCGAAAGGCGTACTTGCCAACTCCAATGATTACCGCCATAAACGACGGAGCAGGCATCTTATCTGTGTCAATGTTTGCTGCGAGCTTAAGCATATTTGCAGCACCCTCATTGATATTATCCTCCCCTCCAAGTTTTACTTCTAATAAAGCATAGCTTCCATTGCGTCTGTGAAGAACAGTATCACACTCCAAGCCTGTACTATCTTTGTAGTGGTAGAGCTTTCCATCTAAAGCTTCTGCATAAACTCGAAGGTCTCTTACTACCATATCCTCAAAGAAAAATCCGAACGATTTTAAATCATTAATCAAGTTTTGGGGTCCAAGACCTAATGAAGCTGTTCCAATACTTGGATCAACAAAATGTCGTGTATCACTTGTTCTAATCGCAGCCTTGCTACGAATATTCGGATTCCACGCCGCTAAATCTTCTATGACATAGAGTTTTTTTATAGCTTTTACATAATCTGCTACAGTATCCTCGTCCAATGTACTGGAATCATTGGCTAACATATCCTTTCTGATGGTTGAATATGGAATAGGTTGTGAGATGTTTCTCGCATAGGAGCGCAACAATGATTTTGCTCTCTCAGGATTGCGTTTAACACCGTCAACTCGCTGAATATCCCTATTTACAACCGAGTCCACATAGTCAAAAGCCTGATCAAGGGCTACCTCTTTCGGAATTAATGTTGCCCAAGGCCAACCTCCACGGCAGGTTAGAAAAGCAATGTCATCAATGGTCAAATCATTACTCTGCGTCTTAAACGGTTTCCCTTCAAACAGGTCGGTCAGACTAACTGTGCCATTTGATTCACCTGATTCATATAGGCTCATTGGGCGCATCTTGATATATGCGAACCTTCCCGTACCGCTATGGATGGTTTCATCGGCCTCCGGTAGAACCGAAGAGCCTGTTAAAATAAATTGTGAGGGCTCTCCTCGATTATCCACTTCACTACGTATGGAATCCCAAATAAGAGGCAAAGCCTGCCACTCATCAATCAATCTTGGTGTCTTTCCTTCTAACAATGTTTTAGGACTTAGCTCTATCAACTGGGCACTCTGTTTCAAGACAGAAGAATCTCCCAGATCGAGAACGCTCCTTGCCAGCTGCCTTGCTGTAGTTGTCTTGCCACACCATTTTGGTCCCTCGATCAATACCGCACCCTTGCCAAGGACTTTACGCTTGAGTATTCTATCCGAAATACGCTGTTTATACTTTGCCATAACTCATTATTTTTGCAGCAAAATTAGCATTTGTATTTTAATTTTCCAAAGAAAAACGAATAAAATTCGGTAAGTTGTGGCGAATTCATTCGGTAAGTTGTGGCGATTTTATTCGGTAAGTTGTGGCGATTTCATTCGGTAAGTTGTGAATAAATTTTGTCAAAACTGCATAGAAAAAGCAGAAAATATGAGGCCATAATATAGATTTTGGTCGAGGAGTGGAGACTCATGCCGCCGATACGCAACTATCTTTCCCATCGGATTTTCCGATATTTTTCGGCGATAGTGGGGTGGGTAACGGAAATTTTCGCTAAATTTGCGCTATGATGATAGAGTATGATGCCGATATTACCTCCTTGACCACGTTTCGAGTCCCGGCTACTGCCGCAGCAGTGGTGCGGTGGAGCAATCTCGATGAGCTTCGCGCGGTGACAGCCGACGAATCTCTGCCGCGCCCGTTTAAGGTGCTGGGCGGAGGCAGCAATTTGCTGTTTACCGCGAAGTTTAGCGGCACTTTGTTGGTTCGTAGCGGAGCGGCGAGCATTCAGCGCAACGAGTCAGACTGGACGATTGATGCGCATTGCGAACTCGATGCCTTGTGCGAACAGGTGGCAGCCGCCGGCTGGCGTGGAGCAGAGAACTTGAGCGGCATTCCGGGCACGTTGGGCGGAGCCTTGGTGCAAAACGCCGGAGCTTACGGTGCTGAAACCGGCGATTTCTTAGTCAGTGCTCGCCTCTATGACCTGCAGAGCGGCGAATTGCTCACCGTGGATCGCCAATGGATGCGTTATGCCTATCGGTCATCACGCCTGAAAGAAGAACCGGAGAGATACGTAATCATCGATGCACTCATGCGCTTCTTGCCGGCTGAAGCCCCGGCAAATCTGGCGTATGGTCATCTTCACAGTGAACTCGGCGACCGGGAGGCGACTCCCATGGCTGTTCGCGAGGCCGTTCTGAAAATGCGCAACTCCAAGTTGCCCGATCCGATGTCAGTCGGCTCCGCAGGCTCGTTCTTCCGCAATCCGGAAGTTGAAGCCGAAATGCTGCAAGCCGAAATGCCGCGCTATGACTTGGGCAATGGGTTCTTCAAAGTCCCTGCCGCATGGCTCATTGACCAATGCGGACTCAAAGGAGCCTCAGTGGGCGGAGCATCCGTGTGGGTCAACCAACCGCTGGTCATCGTAAACGCCGCCGGAAGCGCAACCGCTGCCGACGTCGTAGCCCTTGAACAAAAAATCATTTCAGCCGTTGAGGCAAAGTTTTCCATAATATTGACTCCTGAAGTAGAACACTTATGAGCAAGTTTATAATAGAAGGAGGGCGCAGCCTCTCCGGTACGATCACTCCGAAAGGTGCTAAAAATGAAGCGCTGCAAGTTATCTGTGCAACGTTGCTGACGCGCAATGAGGTGGAAATCGAAAACGTGCCCGAAATTCTCGATGTGCGTAATCTGATCGATCTCCTTGCGTCGATGGGTGTCAGAGTTACCCGAAGCGGAGTGGGAAAATACACATTCTGTGCCGAAAGCATCGACTCGGACTACATTGAATCGCATGAGTTCATCAAGGCGTGTGCCGGATTGCGTGGCTCCGTTTTGCTCGTCGGTCCCCTCTTGGCGCGTTTGGGTAAGGCATATTTCCCGAAGCCCGGTGGCGACAAAATAGGCCGTCGCAGGGTTGACACTCATATTCAGGGCATGCTGAATTTGGGCGCAACCATGGAATATGTCCCCGAAATGGAAGCATTCTTGCTCACTGCTCCCGAAGGTGGGCTTCGCGGCTGCAATATGCTTCTCGACGAGGCATCGGTTACCGGTACGGGCAATATAGTCATGGCGGCGGCGTTGGCTGAAGGAGTAACGCAAATCTACAATGCAGCGTGCGAACCTTACGTTCAGCAGCTATGTCGATTGCTCGAAAAGCTCGGCATTAAAATTGACGGCATATCCAGCAATCTGCTCACCGTTCACGGCATCGGCTCGCAAGTTTCGGAAGCGACAGCTCATCACCGCATCTTGCCCGACATGATTGAAGTAGGTAGCTTTATCGGCATGGCGGCGATGACTCGCAGCAGTCTGACAATCAAAGACGTGAGCTACAATGACTTGGGCATCATTCCCGAGAGTTTCCGCCGACTCGGCGTCACCGTGGAGCAGCATGGCGATGATATATTCGTTCCCGCCAAGGAAAGCTACGTAATTGAAACCGCCCTCGACGGCTCAATTATGACCATTGCCGATGCAACGTGGCCCGGATTGACCCCCGACCTCTTGAGCGTGATGCTCGTAGTGGCTACTCAGTGCAAAGGCTCGGTGTTGATTCATCAAAAGATGTTTGAAAGCCGCCTGTTTTTCGTGGATAATCTGATTGATATGGGTGCGCAAATCATTCTTTGCGATCCGCACCGCGCAGTCGTTATCGGCCATGACCATCAGCATGACCTGAAGGCGAACGATATGACTTCGCCCGACATTCGTGCCGGCATTGCGCTGCTGATTGCCGCCCTGTCGGCTCAAGGCACCAGCGTCATCGACAACATTCAGCAAATAGACCGCGGCTACGAAGACATCGAAGGCCGCCTTACCTCTTTGGGTGCAAAAATAATCCGCCAAGACTGACCCGTTATGCCGATGACCGGAAACCTGCTGGCGCGCTACACTTGGCTGGTCGACACTCTGCGCCGTGCCGGACGATTGACGCGCACAGAAATTAATCGTCGTTGGATGGAATCGGATTTCAGTTCCGGAAGTCCGATGCCGCGCCGCACGTTCTATAACTATCGCGTTGCCGTTTTTGACTTGTTCGGAGTGGAAATTCTCTATGATGCGGCCACGCGAGAGTATTACATCGACAGTGACGACGCTGTTTCCGACATAAATTCCTCCTCATCGGTTACCGATTGGTTGCTCAACTCGGCGGCAATGAGCGGTATGCTCGCCGATGCACGCAGCATATCTTCGCGAATATTCTTGGAACAAGTGCCGTCGGCAAGAGTGAACCTATCGCCTATCATCTCGGCAATCAAGGAAAACAGAGTCCTTAAGTTCTCATATCTCCCCTTCACTCGCAGCCTGACTACCGAAGGCATCATCTTCGAACCATATCTGCTCAAGCTGTTTCGTCAGCGATGGTACGTTGCAGGGCGCAACGTAGCCGAAAATCGAATTAAGACCTACGCCTTGGACCGAATGTCGCTCCCCGAGGCAACCGGGGCAACTTTTGAGATGCCCTCCGACTTCGATGCTCAAGAATATTTCAAATATAGCTTCGGCATCGTTGTTGACTCTTCTCGGCCGCGCCGAATTGCCCTCCGAGCCGACTCCAAGCAAGCCAAATACCTACGTGCATTGCCCCTTCACAGCTCCCAGACCGAAATGATCCACGATGAGTTCTCCATCTTCAATTACGAAATGCTCATCACCCCCGACTTGGTCACTGAAATCATGTCCATGGGCCCGTCGGTAACCGTCCTCGCTCCGCAAGAGCTACGCGCCATGTTGGCAACCCGATTGCGCGAGACCCTCACCCCTTACGAGGAATAACCTTTTAGTGGAGAGTGGAGAGCTGTAGCGATTATAACCAATTTACCTTTGCATAAAATGTATTCACGCGATGAAATTAAGGACCTGAAGAAGCGGTTTTGGGACGGCTTGAGCGACTATGCGGAAACTCACCCCCGTTTGCGTAACCGTAAGCACAAGTTCTTGCTGCATAATACACGCTTAAAGGGTGTGACAATGAAGTTCGATGCCACTCGCGAAGGTGCATTTGTGATATTGGAAATCGATCACCGAAACAAAGAGCGGCAAGCGAAGCTGTTTAACCACTTTCTCGAAAATCGCGCCATGCTCGAAGATGCATTTGATAGTCCCCTGACTTGGGACACACATTACACTCGTGAATGCGGTAAGCAGGTGATTCGCATCTACTGCATGCAAGCAGGTCTTGATATTCATCGACAGGAACAGTGGCCTCAATTTTACGACTTCATGGTCAACAACATGGTACGTCTTGAAGATGGTTTTGTTCGCGTCAAAGAGATTTGGGACATGTGGGAAGACTGAATAGATAAGCAACACGATAACTTAATACTCACTCCATTATGAAGAAAATACTTTTTGCTGTTCTTTCATTGGCTCTTATCGCAGGGTGCAATGAAAATAAATCTGCCGAATCTACCACAACGCCGACCGAGTCAACTCCGGCCGACACCATTATCCCCGACGAACGCGGTTACATTGTGAAGCTTGGAGATGTCGCGCCGGATTTTACGGCTGTGGCAGCCGGGAGCGGCGATACTATTTCGCTGTCGGAATTTCGGGGCGAACGAGTTGTGATGTTGCAGTTTACGGCGTCATGGTGCGGCGTGTGTCGTCGCGAAATGCCCGATATTGAGCGGCAAATATGGCAGCGCCACAAAAATAATCCTCACTTTGCTCTTGTGGGCATAGATCGCGATGAACCCGATAGCACCGTGGTGAAATTTGCTGCCAAGACCGGAGTTACCTATCCTATCGTTCTTGACCCCGCAGGCAATATCTTCTGCCGTTATGCCCATCAAAATGCCGGCATTACTCGCAATGTTATTGTCGATACCGATGGCCGGATTGTGATGATGACCCGACTCTATGATGAAGAAGAATTCAACCGCATGACAGTCGTTATCGACAGCCTGCTCAATAGCATTGCCGCCGCAAAATAACTATTGTCAACACGTTACGCGCAAGCGGTGCCGTCCGCCGTTAGTGCTCTCCACAAATCCCGCACTCCGACATTCTCGGTTGGTTTATTTCCCGGCTTGCTTAATCTTGATGAATGAATAACCCTCAATCGGACGCGAAATTTCCAATTCCAACTTCCGCGACTTTCCGGTGGTGTTTGGCGCTGCCGTAACAGTCAAGTCAGATTCGATCTCGCTCATCTTAACTGTCAGCCATTCATACTCCACGTATAACTCTCCCTCGCCTACACTCTCTCTAAATGCATTTGAACTAATTTTCTCCTCGTTATCGCTAAATATGGTAAGGGTAATATATGCGTTATCACAAGCCTCAAAGTAGTAGCATCCCCCCTCTGCCGGAAATTCAATTTCTTCCGGATAGCCATATTCTTCAGGATCCTGCTCATACTCACATGACCCTATCGGGATAAACAACAGACACAAATATTTCGCAATCTTTTTCATATCGGTTTATCGTAAGTTATGATTCTGACTAAATTATTATAATTGCGAGTATCTCCTGAGTAATAACAGCCTGAATAATATTTCGCAATGTCTTTATATTCGGGACTGCGGGGACGCCCTTTAAGCCCATCAGCCGGCTCTTTGTCTTGCCAATCTCGCATATATATCGTAGCTTTCTTAGAATCCTCCGGTTCTTCAGTCGGTTTCACATAAGAGCAACTACTTAGTATCAAACTTAACGCAATAAATTTTATTAAGTGCTTCATTGTGTTGTTTTCAAAATCTGCGGCAAATTTACTACATGTTTTTCTTGATTTGCAAATAAAATCCGCATAAAGTTGATATTACAGGCAGATTATAATATATTGATTATCAGCAGAATATGTTGTGCAAAATCGCCTGAAATATTACACCTTATTTGTCCCTCTCAATTAACCGCTGAATTTCAGCGAATTAAGGATATTCAAAATAGCCTTATGTAATATTTAATTTTTTGTTTTTTTTGCTATTTCAAGCGGCTGGCATAGAAATTCCATGTCAAATCCTGCATTTTTTAACCGTTCTTTAATCCTATGACGGGTTACGGTTACCGCATTATATGTTTTTTCGCAAATTATAGATATTAGATTTATTGACAACCCTGCATAAATATAGGTCAGTATTTCGAGTTCGGACTCCTTCAACAGTTTGCTTTCAGTTATTCTGTTAATCAGTCCGTCATATTTCTCGTTAATCACTTGCTGGAGTGTTCCCAAAAATGTTTTATCAGAGAGCTTGGTTATTTCCTGTTTAATCTGAAGCGAAATTTTATTTCTCTCAACTTCCGTTTCTGCATATTTATATAAATTACTCAAGGTGAGCAGGGTGTCTATGCGTTCGTTTAAACTATAAAAAATTCCGGCATTATCTTCCTTGGGGCTTATTTCTTGTTTCAACAAATCGGAATTTTGTGATAGTTCCGTTTGAAGTGCATAGATTTTTTGTTTAAGTTCAGCCTTCTTTCTCGCTTGATATTGTGCAAGTGCAAATAATAAAATAATCAGGCAAATAACAATGGCAAGACTTAAATACAGTTTGCTTTTAAGCTCGCGTTCCGCCTGCTGTAACTTAATGGCATCACGCTCTTTTATAAAATCAAAACCGTTGGCATATGATTTCGGCATCATAGTTTGCTGATACCTCCAATTTTTTACTTCCAAATGATTCTCATACCATTCCACTCCTTTAATATAATCTTGGAATCGACCCTCTGCCTTGGCTAAACGAGATTTAGTCCATACATATATGGTGGTGTCGGTCCTGACTGAGGCATGTTTTATTGCATGATCTAATAGCAGCTCGGCTTCTCGAAGATTGCCGCCCGATTCAATAATATTACCGGCACGGTAACTGCAAAGCCATGAATCGTTGTGCAAAGATGGCATGATGTCAAGAATGGAATCAACCTTATCGCTTTGGCGCATCATGCAAAACAGATATGCCCGCAATTCTGTTTGAACCCGAGAATCCTCAATTGAGTCTATGATTGTTATTGCCTCGGAGAACCTATTTGAACTCATCAATGAATTTGCAAGATGTCGAGATATTAAATTGGTGTTTTTTGCATCGTTAGCTAACTTAAAATGCCGACGAGCCCTGTATCCGAAATCAATTGCTGATTGGTTCCAAGACAAATACTTGCTGTTAAACAACATAATTGAGGCAGAGAGCCCTATAAACTTATGATTCTGAAGTCGAGATGCCAGAGTATCGGATATGGCGGCATAATTCATGCTCTCCAAAAATTTATGCCCGTTTTGAGCGACCACAGACTTATAGTAAGCAGACTGCATAAGCCGATAATCATCATCAGTATAGCGATAAAAGTCAAAAGCGACATTAATTAATGAGTCATCAACAACATCAATATAGTTTTTATCGTAGGCTTGACTCAACAAAAGGGCATGGCGTGCCCGAAGCTCACCTTCAAGAAATTGTGAGTCAACTGCTTGAAGAACTGACAGTGCGGAGTCCGGAGCGTGTTCCATGAGAGTCTCAGCATGAAAAAGCTCACGCTCCACAGGATTAATTTTACACCCGATAAGACATAGAATGCACGCTGAAATCAGGTATATGTGCCGAATCTGCGTCATTTTCATATCTCCGGGCTAAAGCTATTTTATTCGGATTTGACAGGTGATTTCTTTTTCCGTTTTGCCCCGGAAATCGTGAATGATTTTAACGGTGTGTTTCCCTTTTTTCAGTGCGGTCAGGGTCAACGTCTTCTTCCCCGAGTCGCCGCCACACATCCCGACTTTCACAGCTTGGGGATTGTCATATTTAACCGAATAATCGTGTTTGAAAGCCCCTTCTTCATATTCAACGTAGAAGTTTATGCCTACTGAGCCGTGGATTTCAGCAGTGTATTCAAAGCGAGTGCCTACCTTGGCAACGTAGGTGGAATCTTTTGCCTGCAGAACGCAGACGGTTGATTCCGACGTAGTGGTGTTGGTTGACGGAGTCTTTGCCAAGCAATATGCAATGGCTGAGATAGTTGTAACTACTACAAACAATATTTTTACAAACATGTGCAATCGCTATCTTTTGTTGATTATGAGTTATGTTTCAGCAACGGAAGATGCCATGAGTAGCGCACGGCAAGCATTCTAACCGTCACAGTCACTGCCAGACACGCCAGTCCGCACGCAATCGGACTGCCCCCTATGAGGCTCACCAACCAATAGGATATACCTCCGAGCAGCGATGCCATTGCATAGATGTCTTTACGGAAAATAAGTGGAACGCGATTGAGCAAAATATCTCGAAGCACTCCGCCGAACGCTCCCGTAATCAAGCCCATGCAGATGGCCGTATACATTGGACAACCCTTTGCCAAGGCTTTTTCTATGCCGATAACCGTAAACATTGCCAAGCCGATAGCATCGAATATTAGCAACATGCGCTCGCGGCGAACCAATTGCTTGGACAAAACGATGACCAAGACCATGGCAAGGGCAGTAACTATGAAATATGCCAGAAAAAACCTGTGGTCACTGACCCAAAACGAGGGCTGGCAAAGCATGGCATCGCGCAGAGTGCCGCCGCCAAGTGCAGTCACCAACCCCACAATGTATGCCCCGAACCAGTCAAAGCGTTTCAATGCGGCAAGGCGGATTCCGGAAATGGCGCATGCCAATGCGCCAATCATCTCTACGATGAACGAGAAGAGCATGGCGCAAGAAGATTACTTCGAGCAGGCAATCTTTGCCACTCGGCGTTCATGGCGTCCGCCCTCAAAGGGAGTGTCAAGGAAGGCTTGAGCGCATTCCAGTGCAGTTTCGCGCGTAATGAAGCGTGCACTCAGAACCAAGCAGTTCGCGTCATTGTGCTGTCGGGCAAGTTCGGCAAGCTCCTTGTTCCAGCAGATTGCGGCGCGCACGCCTTGATGCTTGTTCAGAGTCATCGAAATGCCGTTTCCGGAGCCGCAGATGCCGATAGCGGGATAAATTTCTCCTTTTTCGAGTGCTTCGGCACACGGGTGGGCATAGTCCGGATAATCGCATGAGTCGGTTGAGTTAGTGCCGAAGTCGATTATTTCATCAATGTCGGCGCGTTTGCCGAGTTCTTGTTTCAGGTATTCTTTGAGTTCGAAGCCGGCGTGGTCGCAGCAAATTCCGAGTTTCATGACGAGGGGGATTTTATTTGAGTTGTGAAAGTTTTTGGATAGTTTCTGTGGGGTTTTCGGCGTTGAAAACGAAGCTGCCGGCCACGAGGATGTCGGCGCCGGCGTCAGCAAGAAGGCGACCCGTTTCGAGGTTGACTCCGCCGTCGATTTCAATCAAGGCTTTCGAGCCGGTGCGGGCAATGAGTTCACGCAGCTGAACCGTCTTGTCCAATATGCGCGAAATGAACTTTTGACCGCCGAAGCCGGGGTTCACGCTCATGAGCAACACCATGTCCAAGTCTGTAATGATGTCTTCAAGCAAGCAAACGGGTGTGGCGGGGTTAAGGGTCACTGCTGCCTTCATTCCGGCGGCTTTTATGGCCTGAATCGTGCGGTGAAGGTGAGTGCATGCTTCGATGTGAACGTTCATGTATTCCACCCCGGGAATCTTGGCCAAGCGGTCAATCCACTTGTCGGGCTCAACAATCATCAAGTGCACGTCGAGCGGCTTTTTGGCTTTGCGGCTAACGGCTTCTATTATCGGAAACCCGAACGATATATTGGGCACGAAACGCCCGTCCATGATGTCGAGGTGAAAAAGTGCGGCATCGGAGTTGTTGATCATCTCAACGTCGCGATCAAGATTGCCGAAGTCGGCCGATAGCAGTGAGGGCGCAATCTGTACCATTGGAATCAGGCGTTGGTTTTAGTATCTTTTTTAGGTTTGAAAAACTGCCAGAGTATAAAGCAAATACACACGATGCCGATTCCATAGCCGGCATAGCTCAGATAGCTGTTGTAGTGCTCAATCTGCGCGCGTAGTGACTCCTCGGGCACGAATCCGGCAAGGAAAACGCCTAACCAGCAGAGCACAACGTTCCAAATGGCGGCGCCCAACGTGGTAAACGCAATGAACTTGCCGAAGTTCATGCGAGCAATACCCGCCGGAATCGAAATCAACTGACGAATTACCGGTATGAGGCGGCCGATAAACGTGGATATATTGCCGTGTTTGTTGAAATAATCTTCTGATTGCTTCACCTTCTCGGGCGAGAGCATAAAGACCGCACCAATGCGGCTGCCGGCAAAGCGGTAAACGATGGGGCGACCAATCCACATGGCAAGGAAGTAGTTGAATATCGATCCGGCCAACGCGCCGAGCGTGGCTGCGATGCCAACTCCGACCACTGTCATGCCTCCTCCGCCTTGTGCGGCAATGTAGGCTGCCGGAGGAACTACTATTTCACTCGGAAATGGAATAAACGAGCTCTCAATGGTCATGAACAGAAACACGTAGAAGTAGCTCATGTGGTTCCATACCAAATCATAGAGAGCCGCGGCGTCAATAATGGATAAAAGTGTCATAGGATTTTCTTAAAATTTTTACCTCCGCAAATTTACGAAAAAAAACCGGAGAGAGAGTTATAGGAATTATAAGAATTATATGATTTATAAGATTTATATTGCAAAAGGGTGTGGGGAGCGTGCCGGAAATTGCGTAACTTTGCAAATATGTTTAGTTTGAATCTTAGGGGACGGCTCGTTGAGTTCGAGCACCCGGCAGTGATGGCAATAATCAATGCAACGCCCGATTCCTTTTATAGCGGCGGACGGAATGCAACTCTCCGCGATGTTGAAAACGCATTGGCGGAAGGTGCCGACATACTCGATATTGGCGCATATTCAACTCGCTCCGGTGCTGCCGATGTCGATGTGGAAAATGAGTGGACGCGCTTGCGTGAGGTGCTGACTGCTGTAAGGAAACTCAACACTGAAATCCCGGTCAGCGTCGATACTTTCCGTGCCGAGATCGCGCGCCGAGCCTTGGCAGAGGGTGCGGATATGGTGAACGACATCTCCGGGGGTACTATGGACCCGAATATGCTCGATGTGGTCGCCGAATCCGGTGTGCCATACGTGGTGATGCACATGCGCGGCACTCCCGAAACAATGCAGAGCCTGATCGATTATGCCGATGAGGGAGGCGTCGTCACCGCCGTGATAAACCGCCTTGCGAGCTCGGTGGCGCAATTGGAATCCATGGGAATTAAAGACGTCATTGTTGACCCCGGATTCGGATTCGCAAAAACCGTTGACCAAAATTATGAATTGCTCAAGAATCTGCCCTTGATTGCTTCGGCAGTTAAGCGACCGCTATTGGCCGGACTTTCGCGTAAGTCTATGTTTTATAAGCCCCTGGGCTTGACTCCTGACGATGTTTTGCCGGCTACTTGTGCCGCTAATCTGTTGGCGCTGCAAGGCGGAGCCTCAATATTGCGAGTTCACGATGTCGGTGCTGCCCGACAAGTAATCCAAGTCTATAATCAGCTATAAATCCACTTTCATCAAATGCTCTCCCCTCCAAAAAAGCAAGAGGCTTCGCACTGCGGAGCCTCTTGCTTTCAGTTTATTCAATTACGTATTCCGTAGTCGATTTCAATCCCGTGCGGCTGAAGTAAGAATCAAGTTTACCGAGGATTTTAACTTTCTTGCCGAGGTTTTCGGGGTGATCGAGCAGATTCAGGGCTGCGCGGATGTCGGTCCCCGATGAGAGCTGTACGGGGATAACCTTCGACGGGTCGGTTTCATCAGCTGATGTGGCAAGGAGGATATTGGCGGCGATAGCTCCTTCAGCGGTGAACTTAGCCGAGAATGTGCCGTTTGTGGAGAATCCGACGATGTGGCCTTCCACCCATGCTTCTGCTCCGGTCGCTCCGAGAGCGTTAGCCTGCTCAACGCTGTATGGGTTGTCTTTCGTGCCGCCGTCAGTGGGGGTGTCTGTGCCGCTGCCGCCGCCGTCATCGCTGCCTCCTCCACCTTCGCCGTCAAGTTTATAGGCTGAGGTGTTTTTCAGGCCGGCTATGCCGAAGTATTTTTCAAGCGTGCCTTGCAACTGAACCATCTTGCCGAGGTTTTCGGGGTGGTCAACGAGGTTCAGGGCTGCGCGAATATCATTGTTCGGCAGCTGAACCGCCACGCACTTGTTCTTGTCGGTTTCATTGGGCGAATCGGCTATGGCAATGCAGGTGGCCACTGTGGTGGGCACTCCGGTTTCGAGCTGAGAGTTGTTGTCATAGTTGATAACGCCGACAATGTAGCCTTTCACCCATGCAGTAGAGCCGGGATTGCCCAGAGCAATAACGGCTGCCGCATTATACGGGTTTGCTTCCGTGCCGTCGCCTTCACCGCCCGCGGGAGGGGTGGGAGGTGTTACCGAACCGCCGCCACCTTCGCCGTCAAGTTTGTAGGCTGAGGTGTTTTTCAGGCCGGCCATGCCGAAGTATTTTTCAAGCGTGCCTTGCAGTTGAACCACCTTACCGAGATTATCGGGATTGTTCGCGAGGTTCAGAGCGGTGCGCACATCGCCGACGGGCAGCTGAACCGCCACGCACTTGTTCTTGTCGGTTTCATCGGGCGAATCGGCTATGGCAATGCAGGTGGCCACTGTGGTGGGCACTCCGGTTTCAAGCTGAGAGTTGTTGTCATAGTTGATAACGCCGACAATGTAGCCTTTCACCCATGCGGTAGAGCCGGGATTGCCCAAAGCAATGGTTTGAGTAACGCTGTAGGGGTTAGCTTCCGAGCCGTCGCCGTTTTTGATTGTGGTGTCTTCAAACGGAACGCCTTCAAGTTCAAATGTGCCGGGTTTGCCGGTGTTGCCCGTAATCGCTGCCATGCCCATGGAGCGAGTGAAGCGACCTTGCAAGTTGAGCCATTTGCCAAGGTTATCGGGATTGTCGGCGAGGTTACCGATTGTGAAGAGGTTGGAGCCGTCTGCCAAGGGCACGAGAACGCATTGTGTGAAGTCGCGAACGTCGGGCTGAGCGGCAATAACCAGAGTG
The DNA here is from genome assembly GCA_015061005.1 of Bacteroidales bacterium. Lineage (GTDB taxonomy): Bacteria > Bacteroidota > Bacteroidia > Bacteroidales > Muribaculaceae > UBA3263. The sequence continues at coordinate 115,496 of SUXJ01000005.1, read as the reverse complement.
TTGTCGAGAATGAACGGAGGAGTCCATGTAATGTCGTCGTTTGAGGTCACTTCAGTGACTTCGGGAGCAACGGAGCCGACAATGTAGCCCTTGGCCCATGCGTTGGTCGTGCCGTTCTCCGACAGTGTTATTACGTCGCTGATTGAGTAGGGCTGTTGATGTGAGCCGAGAGAAGTGGCATTGCCTATGTTCATCAGTCCCTCAAGGTCATTGAGCAGAAGTTGCCAGCCTTGAGTGCCGTAGAAACTGAGAATACCTACCACGTCACATGCCTCAGTGGGGAGCTTGGCGTTCCAGAATTTGGCATAACCGGAGGTGCGAACGTTGATTGCACCGCCGTTGTTACACACGTTCAGACTCTGGTTCTCACCGCTGGAGTGGTAAGTCATGCAAAGTTGGTCGTTGCCGGCCACTCCGGCATTCACGAAGGTTGCATTGTTGAAGCGAACGAGTTGACCTTGAAGTTTTTGAAGGTTGGCAACGTCCGACGACAATTCGCTGAAATCGTTGATAAGAATCGTATCAACGAGTTCGGGACGAGGATTGCCGTTATATTCAATGTGGTTGCGGAAGAGTTCGGGCGCCATGAATGAAGTTTCCCAAGCCTGTCCCTGTTCGTACCATTCGGGGAAACCGAGTTGGAACATGCCGTTATATTTTCCGCAATACATTCCGGTGAGGTCCACCACTATTTCCTGACCTACGCGATTGGTCGTATAGAGGTTATATTGGTTGATGCTCATGGGGAGCGCACCGGTTTCGTCTTGGATGTAAAGGCACTTGAAGATGTTGCCGTTATAGTCCGATGAAATGACGCGTCCGCTCACAATGTAGTGTGAGCCGTCTTCGCGAGCGGGAATTTCGACGCAGTAGTTGTTTTCGTCTTGCCAAAATTCGGCTTTGAACTCCGCAATGGTCATGTTCGGACGCAGGGTTGCGGTCGGAACGTCGGCTGTCGGGTCGTCAAAGTTGTCTTGACAGCCCGCCATTCCTATCGCTCCAAGAAGGATAAACCCTGCTGCTAAATATTTTGAAAAGTTACGTTTCATATTTCTGGGGTTCTGTTATGATTATTGAGCGGGTTGAAAGAGGTAGGGAAGCACTCCGGTGGTGCGGTCGGTATATGCGCCGTAGGAGTTATACTGAGTGGAATATTGCATCATCTTGTCGTTTGACTTATTGACGATTTCAACTCTGCCTTCGGCGTTAACCGTAACATCCCAGAAGAATGTGCCAACGGATTCATTAAGAGTTCCCGAGAGTTGGAAACTGTTGTACGTGCCTTCCATATAGAGGTAAACTCCGTTAGAATCTTGAATGGTCCAGCCTTGCGCGGTTTCGGTGAACGTATATACATTGGTCTCGGCGGTACTCAGTGTGCCGTCGGCATTAAGCTTGGCATCGCCCACGGTGAGCCAGCTGTAATTCTTGCCGGTAGGCATCGGTAGGGCTACTTTGTCGTTGGTCCAGAAAGCATACTTTCCGCCTGAAGTGATTTCCGTTGCCTTGGTCATCGTGACTCCTTCACCGGGAGCAACCGGGGCGGTTCCGTAGGTCTCGCCGTCAATAATCGCAACCGAGGTGTTTTTCACGCCGGCAATTCCGCAATATTTGAGCAAGTCACCGCAGAGGCTTACTTCCTTGCCGAGGAATTCGGGGTGGTCAACGAGGTTGATAGCATCGCGAAGTGCACCGGCCGGAAGCTGTACGGCAACGTAGCTTGTGCCGTAATCGGACTGCGTTTCTGCGATTACAATGTTTGAGTTGGTAGTCAATTCAGTGTTGGAGAACACGTTGCCTGTGCCTTCAATGTAGTTCATCAGACCAACAATGTAGCCCGTAACCCATTTCCCGGTTGTGCCCGGATTGTTCATGGCAATAACCTCTGAAACCGTGTAAGGCTGTTCCTGCGAGCCGGCACCGTCATCTGGAGTGGAACCGCCGTCATCGGGAGTGGAGCCGCTGTCGTCCCATGTGAAACCTTCAAGGTCGGTGGTGTCAACGAGAAGAAGTTGCCAATCTGTGCCATAATAGCTGAGTATGGCGGTTACTGTGCCGGTTCCCGACGGAATTTTTGTCTTGGCAAACGAAGCGTAGCTGCTGCATCGCATATTGATGCGGTTGCCGGTGGCGTCCTTGAGGTAGCGATTGGTGTTGCCGCTTGGAGCAAACTCGGTTCCGGCATCTTCAAAGGTGAGGCCTTCGATTCTGACGCGTTGGCTCTGCCATGCAATGAGCCCCTCGGTGGTTGACTTGGCGTTGTTCAGCTCGGCAATGGTGGTTGTCTTTGTCAAACTTTCAACGATTGCCATATCGGGTGCGCCGCTTTGGTGCACATGGCTTGCCAGCGAGTCGGCTTCCATGAATGTCATGGAGGGTGCACCATTGTAGGTGGTTTCTCCGCCAAGTTGCATCAAGCCGTTGTAGCCGCCGATTTTCAGATAAGTGGCATCAACGTAAACCTCTTGTCCGAGTTGATAGTTCTTATAAGTTTCAGTGGCATTAACAGCGATGGTCAATGCTGCGGTTTCATCGGCAATGATAATGGATTTATAGATGTTGCCTGATTCATCAGAGGAAACAACCCTGCCTTTGACCACTGTGGGTTCGCCGTTGGTCAGCGCAACGCTTTCAACGTAGTTGCGTTCCGTGCTCCAATACTGCTGCTTGAGTTGGAGTATGGTGGTGTTAGGCGTGAATTGATAGACCGGTGGCATTTCCGGCTCTTCGGAGCACGCTGCAAGCAGCGAGGCAAGCAATGCTGCGGAGAAATATTTCAGGAATTTCATTTTTCAGTGTTGCTAAATGGTGAGAAATATATTAGAAACGCACGCCGATATTCAGGAATGCCTTGAATCCTTGAGCGTAGGTATATTTGTTGGGATATTTATTGAGATTCCAGTCTTTGGTGTCAATACGGCCCTGCTGGTAAGCATTTTGCATGATATTGCGATTGTTGGTGATATTATCAAGGTTGAGGTTGATGTTCATCGAAACCTTGCGGTTAATGTTAATCACCTTACCGATGCTCACGTTCAGGGTAAACGCATTGTTCATCTTGGGTTGTGTGGAAATCTTTTCGATTAAGGCAATCACGTCTTGTTCGGAGCTGATGCCGGGTGCGCCCCAAATGCCGGGAAGTTCTTCGTGGTAAACGGGAGCAAGTTTTACCCAGCTGTCGCGCATCCAGTTTGCATCAATGCTGAAGTACCAGCTCTTGGGGGCTGCCCAATCCAGACCGATAGAATAGACTTGTTGGGGAGTGCCGCCAACGCGGTGGTTCTTCAGGTAAACGGTTTGTGTCTTATCGTCGAAAAGACCGTTCTCGTATGAACGAGTGCCCTGAGGATTGTTTTTGTAGCGGAACGATGCGATGCTTCCTGCAAAGGTAGCGGTCAGCGAGGGCAGAATCTTATAAGAGATGCCTAACTCGATACCCTTGTTCTGGCGGCGCACGTCGGAGAGAACATAGTTGGTAAATGCCGAGACGTTGTCGTCATAGAATGCCGTGCGTTCGGTCGCACCGTAGAATTCGGTCCAGAAGGCGGTAATGCTACCGCGGAATTTGCGGTAGTTAAATCCGTAGGTTATGTCTGCGGCAAGAATGCGTTCGCTCTGTATGTTTTCAACGGCATCGTCTTTGACGCGCGGTGAAATATACACGCTTTCAATCAGCGGAGCATGTGAGCCGTATTCAATATGGCCCATAAAGTAGTTGCGGCCGTCGAGTTTGTAAGTTGCACCGGCCTTGAGTGCGCCATCGGTGAAGATGTGAGTCTTGCCGCGTCCTTTGGAGTTGAGCGGAGAGCGACCGTTGCGCATGTGACCGTAGCGGTGGAATTGAGTGTAGCTCAAATTCATGCCGTAGTTGATGTCCCAGTGAGGCAGTGTGATTTGATTTTGGAGCCAAGCATTGGCTTTTGCTACGTGATATTCGTAGTTGTAGCCGAATTTATCTCCTTTATATACTCTGCGGTTGGGGTTATCCAAGTCGTTTTGAAGTTTTTCGGGAGCAATGGTCATTTCGCGGTCGGAGAAGGGGTCAATGTCAACCCAGAAGTCGCCGCCCATAAGGTCGCGAATCGTCTTATAGTACGATGCCTTTGTATAGCTGCCGCTCACGCCGCCTTGAAGGGTCATGGTGGAGCTGAGTCGGTGGTTCACGTTTGATGCAAGTTGAACCTGAATATTGCTGTTAACGCGGTTTTCAAGAATATAGCTTGAGCCGATTTTGGCGGCATCGGGGCGTCCTTCATTTGCAATATTGTTGAGTTCATTAACGCGATAGAGGCGATCCCAATCAAGTTGGCGAACGCTTTCATCGGTTTGCCATAGATTCTTGACGAACTCACTCTGTGCGGTAGGATTGCCGTCATCGTCAAGGAAATTGGAGGGAAGATTGCGGTAGTAGTCCGGACGGGGGTCAAGGGCATTATACCAGTTCAGCGCAGAACTGGAGTAGTAAACCGAACGGAACATCAAGCCGGTGTTGACCGTGGTTTTCGTGTCCTTATAAATCCAGTTAAGCATCGCTGTGGGGTCAAAGCTCTCAACGATACGCGACGCACGTTTCTTGCCTTGATACCAACCCCAGTTCGGATTGTAGAGGTTATTGTCGGCCAAGTCGTAGGCTTCTTGATAAGATGCGGAAGCAGTGGCGCGCTGAGTGGGTGCTCCGTAGGCGGTCAATGTCAGCGAGTGATGTTGGTTAAACACCTTTTCGGCACTGATAAAGAGGCCGCCGCTATTGTAGAACGTGCCTTCGATGACTCCCTCATCGGCATAACGACCGACTGCGCTGACTGTCAAGCCCCAACCCTTTGAGTTGATACCGGTGGCGTAGGTGGCCATGGCGCGAAACATGTAGTTTGCATTCGTGTATGACACTGAGCCGTTAAAGCCCGGAGCATAGTCGGCGGTAATGGTGGATATGTTGTTTGAACCGCCAACTGCGCCAAAACCGTAGTCCGCAGCTGCAAGCCCGATTGTGGTGGTGCGGTTGCGGAAGGCGCGTGAGGTCATGCCGCCGAGACTTGAATAGTTAAAGCGACCGCGCACGGGGTCGTTCATGTCCATTCCGTTGATGTAGGTTTTCTGATACCATGAATCGTAACCGCGCATTCGGTAATACATCGGCGAGAAGTTATAGTTCGATGCGCTGTAGAAAATGTTGTCGTTCGCGCCGGTCAGAGCGTTGATGGACTGAGCCGCACCCTCTTCATCGTCAAGTGCTTGCTCGTCAAAAAGCATGTCTTGACTGTCGGAATAGAAATCGGCGGCGGCATCATCGCTGTTGGTCAGCTTTACTACTCCGAGGTCTATTTTTTTGTTGTTTGTGAGCAACACGGCAATTTCGGCATCGTCATACCCGAAAGCCATTGCCAAAACGTAGTCCTGACCGGCTTGCGCCTTGGTGATCGCAAAATTGCCGGAAGGTCCGGTCACGGCCTTAAGCCCTTGTTGACGCAACATCACAGTTGCCCCCGAAATGGGATTGCCCGTCTGCTCATCGACGAGTGTGCCGCTAACTGAGGCGTTTTGCGCCAGAGCCGGAAGCGTCGTAACGAGCATTATGAGCATTAAAAGTTTGATTCTCATAAGGTTAGTTTATGGTGTAATTTAAGTGATTTAAAATCGGTTTAATCGCTATACGAAATTAAGCCGTCAAAGATAGCAAAATTTTCTTAACAACGCATAAACAAAACGTATGCTTTGCAACAAAAGTTTGTTGAGAAAATGCAGTTTGGAAACTTGTTGATAAAAAATTTGGGGATTTGGAAAATAATTCATACCTTTGCACCCGAAAACGGAAAACGGCGGGATAGCTCAGTTGGTTAGAGCGTCGGATTCATAACCCGGAGGTCACGAGTTCAATTCTCGTTCCCGCTACCATTTCAAAGTTCCGCGAGTCTTCAGCCAACTTGATGATTCGCGGTTTTTTGTTATTTGTTTTGCAGCCAACATTTGGCCATGAAAGTGCGTTAAGATGTCAATGAAAAACTCGTCAAGCAGCCGTAACGGCTCAAATCCAATGTTTGAAATCCTCGCCGAGCTGCCGCTCTTGCGCGGGGCTTCGCCCTCGCGTTTAAGCGAAGTATGCGGACAAATGAAGATTCGGTTCTCCAAAGTGGCTCCCGATGAAGAAATATGCAGAGTGGGGGCAGAATGCGACGGACTGATTTTCATCCTCTCCGGCAGCGTAAGGCTGGAAAACCCCATGGAGAATTTCAGCTTGGAGCAGACTCTTGAGGCTCCGCAGGTAATCGCGCCCGAAAATCTTTTCGGACTGTCAACAACGTTTCCTTGCACCGTGAAAGCCATATCGGCGGTGAGCTACATGATGATTTCCAAGGAAGATTATCGCCGCATGCTCTCAATGGACTCCGTTTTCCTGCTTAATTATCTCAACACTCTCAGTGCGCAATCTCAGCGCCGACGCTCCGGGGTGTTTGCCATTGCCGACGCCGTCAATACGCAAGAGAGAGTGAGCCATTGGATTGAAGCAATGGTGCGACCGGGGGCAAAAGACGTGGTGATTCGCGGAATCGGACGCGAACCGCATCAAATCTTTGGCATCAGCATTGTGTCAATGAGGTCGGTGGCAGAAAAACTCGGCGCAGAGCTTTCCGACGAATCGCTCAGACTGCCAACCATCCACTGATTTCCCCCTGCTGCGATTTTTTTGACGAGAAAGGTTTTTATCGCAATAGTAGTACTTTGCAAAATTTTTTCGTATCTTTGCGAAAATATTTAGTGCACAATGAATACAGTAACTTATAACGGTTTGACATTCAGACCGTTCATTTCTTCCGAACAGATAGCAAAACGTGTCGGCGAAATTGCTGCGGAGGTGTCCGATGCCTACAAAGACCGTAATCCTCTGATTATTTGCGTGCTTAAAGGCGCATTTCCCTTTGCTTCCGATCTGTTCATGAACCTCAGTATTGACGCCGAAATCGCCTTTGTGCGTTTGCAGAGCTACTCCGGAACCGAATCAACCGGGAGCGTGCGCGAAGTTATCGGGCTCGATGAATCCGTCAAGGGCAGAGCAGTCATCGTTGTGGAAGACATTATCGACACCGGGCGCACGATGGCCAAGTTCCTCGAGGAACTCAAAGCCCAAGAGCCCGCAGAAGTAAAAGTTGCCACTCTGCTCTTCAAACCCGATGCACTCCAAGAACCTCTGAAACCCGATTACGTCGGTTTTTCAATCCCCTCAAAGTTCATAATCGGCTATGGATTGGATCTCGATGGCTTGGCTCGAAATCTGAAGGACATCTACGTCCTCAGCACCGATCCCGTCTAATCCATTCCCCCATTCAACGCATTTATAACCTTCTAATACTGTTAATGATATGAACCTGATTATTTTCGGAGCTCCCGGTAGCGGTAAAGGCACACAAAGCGAACAACTCATTCAGCGCTATGGGCTTCATCACATCTCAACCGGTGACCTCCTGCGCTCTCATATCGCTAATGGCACGGAGCTCGGCAAGGTGGCCAACGTGTTTATCTCAAAAGGCAATCTCATCCCCGATGAACTCATGCTCGACATTCTCGAAAACGAACTCGACCTACACCCCGAGGTGAAAGGTGTGATTTTCGACGGATTTCCGCGCACCATTCCTCAGGCTGAAGCGCTCAACAAGATTCTTGAGAAGCGCGGCACCAAAATTCATGCCGTCATAGGCCTTGAGGTCCCCGAAGCAGAACTTACCGACCGACTCATCAAGCGAGGTGCAATTTCAGGACGTTCCGACGACAATGCCGAAACCATTGCCAAGCGACTGGAAGTATATCACCGCCAAACTGCGCCGCTCAAGGAGTTCTACACTTCGCGCGGCTCATACCATGCCATTAAAGGCTCCGGCTCCGTTGATGAGATTTTTGCTTCAATAACTCAGGTTGTTGACCGAATTGAGTAAGCCTGAAATCCTTGAAATCCCTCGCGTGGAGGATCCGCGTGGCAATCTCTCGTTCATTCAGAACGATGCCCCGTGCTGTCCGTTCGCTATTCGGCGCGTCTATTGGATTTACGACGTGCCCGGCGGACGTCTGCGCCACGGTCATGCCTTCCGCCGAGCCAAAGAATTGATTGTGGCACTCAGCGGCGCGTTCGACGTGGTGGTGACCTTCCCCGACGGAACTTCCGAGACTCATCGCCTGTCGCGCTCCTATTACGGCCTGTATGTCCCCGAAGGAACTTGGCGACAACTCGAAAATTTCTCCACCAATTCCGTTGCTATGGTGCTGAGCTCTACGCTCTACGACCCCGACGATTACATCGAAAACTTCGAAGAATATGTCAACTCTTGATGACTGCCGCATAATCGCCCTGCCGCGCCACCGCCATGAAAACGGCTCGTTGACCGAGGTGGAAAACATCTCCGGAATGCCGTTTGCCGTAAAGCGCGTGTTTTATCTCTACGATGTGCCCGGCGACAGCGAGCGCGGCGGACATTCTCACCATAAAGCCCAAGAGTTCATTATCAGTGCCAGTGGCGCATTTGACGTGGTACTCGACGACGGCCACAATCGGCGCACATTCACCCTGAATCGCCCCTATCAAGCCCTATATATCCCTTGCGGAATATGGCGTGAACTCAATAATTTTTCATCAGGCTCAGTTTGCTTGGTTCTCACTTCCGAGCTATACGATGAGGCTGACTATGTTCGCGATTACTCTGAATTCAAGCGTATCAAGCAATGAACAGTTCCTCTCGCCCTCATCGTTTTCTTGACCTGAAAGACGCAAACGAGCCGATTATCAGCGAATTGCAAGCTGCGGCTGTCCGTGTCATTGCCAATGGTCGATACATTGGCGGAGAAGAAGTCGAAGCATTCCAACGCGAGCTTGCCGCCTCTGTCGGAACCCTTCGTGCTGTCGGTGTCAGCAACGGACTCGATGCTCTGCGCTTGATTTTCCGAGCCTACATTGAACTCGGACGCCTGAAGCCCGGCGATGAGGTAATCGTACCCTCAAATACTTACATAGCCTCTGTACTTGCAGTGACTGATTGCGGACTTACACCGGTTTTTGTCGAACCCGACCCGGTCACTTTCAATCTCGACCCGAATAAAATCTATGCGGCAATCACTCCGCGCACTCGCGCCATACTTCCCGTCCACCTCTATGGGCGAGCGGTAGATCTCCCCGAGGAATTTTCGCAGCGTTTCATCATTGTTGAGGACAACGCTCAGGCCATCGGCGCATCGCTCCGGGGCACTCCGACGGGCGCACTCGGCCATGCCGCGGCTTTCTCGTTCTATCCGACCAAAAATGTTGGGGCACTCGGTGATGCCGGTGCGGTAACAACCTCCGATAGCGAACTCGCCGATACCATCACCGCTCTGAGCAACTACGGCTCGGATCGCAGATACCACAATGTTTATGCCGGGCTAAACTGTCGGTTAGACACTTTGCAGGCGGCTTTGCTGCGCGTCAAGCTCCCTCACATTGCCGCCGAAAGTAGTCGACGTCAGGCTCTCGCTGCCTTTTATTGCGCAGAGATAGACAATCCGCGTTTAATTCTGCCCGAAATTCCGGCTGACCCGAACGAACACGTGTGGCATCAGTTCGTTGTGCGCGTTCCCGGAGGGAAGCGCGATGACTTCCGTGCCCACATGCTCGCCCGTGGCATAGAAACCGACGTGTTATACCCGACTCCGCCGCATCTTCAGCCGTGCTATGCACCTGTTTATGGTTCGCTCTCCCTCCCCGTGGCAGTTGAATTGGCTGCCGAGGTGGTTTCGCTGCCAGTCGGGCCAAACACCGACATCGATGCCGCTCGCCGCATAGCCCTTGCCGCAAATCAATTCTAAGCTTCGTCGCCCTCGCCAAGCGCTATCTTTACCGAGCCGCTTGCTTTGTCAATCAGCACTGCGGCTGCCGGCAAGAAAATGCCAAAATACGTTCCGAAATCTTCCGCACCCGTGATGCGTTCTATTTCTATGCTGTGAAATGGGGCTTCGGCATTGACCACTATCAGCTTATCGCCGTCGAAGTCCAAGTGTTCACTTTCGAGTGCAAAATTCATCAACTGATTCATCTGGCGATCCTTACACGCGTCAGCAGAACTCGGCATTGAATTATACTTCTTAATCAAATTGTTAATCATATTCGGTTTATTCATAAATGATGGTTTAAAAATTTGTTTTCGATAGCTGAACAAAACAAATTTATCAATTGTTGCCGCTGTAACCGAATTGTAACACAAAATTTTTCTATACGCTCCCGATGTAGATTGTGCAGACCCCAAACGTCATGCTCCGGAAATGGGCTTCCTTGAAGCCGGCGCGACGCATCAGCTCACACATAGACTCCCGTTGGGGCACTGCGGCAATACTTTCGGGCAGGTAGCTGTAGGCCCGAGTGTCTTTGCTGACCATGCGCCCCACCAATGGGATTATATGCTTGGTGTAAAGGTTGTAAAGCGGCTTGACTATGCGATTTCTCGGCGTGGACAATTCTATCACGCAAAGCTTTCCTCCGGGGCGCATAACGCGGTGCATTTCCAGATATCCGGCTTCCAAATCCGAAAAATTTCTCACTCCGTAGGCCACTGTGACGCAGTCAAAAGTTCCGTCATCAAACGGCAGGGAAAGGCAGTCGCCAACTTGGAGGCTTATTCGGTTCGATAGCCCTTTGGCTGCAATTTTTTCTTGCCCTACCTTAATCATTCCCGAGCTGAGGTCAACCCCCGTGATCCGGGCTTGGGGTAGTTTGCGTGCCAGAAGAATGGCAAGGTCGCCCGTGCCGGTGGCCACGTCGAGCACCATTTCGGGCTTATCCGCGCGGAGCATGCCCACGGCCTTGCGTCGCCACAGGCGATCAATGCCGAGGGTCATGGCGCGGTTCATGAAGTCATACGCCGGAGCTATGGAGTCAAACATTTGCTCCACTTGCTGCTCCTTGGGTGCATCTCCGCCGTATGGGGTGATTTTTTCTACTTCAGGCATTGATACCTTTCAGGCATTCAACCACGTTCGCTTCAATGCGTTCGGTCAGGTTCGCATCTACTGCGGGTTCAAACTTGCGACCCGTAATGTGCTCATATAGTTCGATATAACGCTTACTAACGCTGTCAACGAACTCTTCGGTCATCTCCGGAACCTGCTGACCTTCCTTGCCCATGAAGCCGTTTTCAATGAGCCATTGGCGCACGAATTCCTTGCTCAACTGACGCTGAGGTTCGCCCTTTTCAAAGCGTTCTTCATAGCCTTCGGCATAGAAGTAGCGTGATGAGTCGGGAGTGTGGATTTCATCAATGAGAATCACTTCGCCGTTGAGCAATCCGAACTCATATTTGGTGTCAACGAGAATCAAACCCTTTTCTGCCGCCATTTCCTGACCGCGAGCAAACAAGGCGCGAGTATATGCCTCTACTTTCGCATAATCCTCAGCAGAAACAAGACCTTGGGCAATGATTTCTTCCTTTGAGATATTTTCGTCATGGCCGGCTTCTGCTTTAGTGGTCGGGGTGATGATCGGTTCGGGGAACTTTTCGTTTTCGCGCATGCCTTCCGGAAGCTTCACGCCGCAGATTTCACGGCAGCCTGCCTGATACTCGCGCCATGCCGAGCCGGTCAGATATCCGCGGATAATCATCTCAACGCGCAAGCCTTCGGCGCGATGACCCACTGTGACCATCGGGTCGGGAGTGGCTATCTTCCAGTTCGGAACAATGTCGGCTGTTGCATCAAGGAAATAGGTCGCAATCTGATTGAGAACCTGACCCTTGAACGGAATACCTTTCGGAAGTACCACGTCAAACGCCGAAATGCGGTCTGATGCTATCATCACCAACGTATTGGGCGCGATGCTGTAAACGTCGCGGACCTTGCCGTGGTAAACGCTCTGTTGTCCGGGAAAATTGAAATCAGTTGTGAGAAGTGTTGCCATAATTAGTTATGTATAGAGTTTGGTTATTGATTTTCTTCTGTCTCCGAGGCGTCTTTTGTGCGCTCGTCATATTTTTCATACGCATCGACAATGCGCTGAACCAACTTGGCTCTGACAATGTCTTTCTTGTCGAAATCAACGCGCCCGACGCCCTCAACGTTGCGAAGCACGTTCAGTGCCCTCACAAGGCCCGAACATTGGCTGCGCGGCAAGTCAATCTGCGTAACGTCGCCCGTGATTACCATCTTCGCATTCATGCCCATGCGCGTCAAGAACATCTTTATCTGATGAGTAGTGGTGTTTTGAGCCTCGTCCAAGACTATGACGGCATCGCTCAGAGTGCGTCCGCGCATAAATGCCAGCGGTGCAATCTGAATCACGTTTGACTCCATATATTCTTTCAGCTTCAGCGGAGGAATCATGTCTTCCAATGCATCATACAGCGGCTGCAAATACGGATCGATTTTATCCTTCATATCGCCCGGCAAAAAACCGAGTTTTTCGCCCGCCTCAACTGCCGGACGCGAAAGGATTATCTTGCGAACCTCTTTGTTCTTCAATGCTCTGACCGCCAGGGCTATCGCCACGTAGGTCTTGCCCGTACCCGCCGGACCGAGCGCAAACACCAAATCATTTGCCGCAAATGCCCTGACCAAATCGCGCTGATGAGGCGACCGAGCCTGAATCGGTTTGCCGTTTATTCCATATATAATCGGCTCATCGCCCTTCATTTCTTTAGGCTCCGAACCGTGAAAAATATCCAAAATAGCCTCATCGGTCAGCTTGTTATACGTCGAGCAATGCTCTTCAAGCAATCTAATTGTTTTCTCGAAGTCGGCGGTTTCGCCGTCCTCCCCGACCACCTTGATGACAGTGCCCCTTGCAGCTATCCTCAACTTTGGATATAAGTTCTTGATAAGCTGCATGTTGCAATTGTTAACCCCATAAAAACTGACGGGGTCGGCTCTGTCTATGATGATAATGCGTTCAATCATACCGCAAATTTACTCATTTTTCTCAATAATCCGCGTAGTTTTCCCTCTCAATAGCATAATTACGTCAATTCCCGAATTGCTTTTCCGATTCCTAAAAATATTCGTTCTCGTAATCGTCCATGTCCATGTCCATGTCCAGATAATCCAATTCTTCATCTATCTCATCGAGTTCCCCGTTAATTTCGTCTTGCAAATCCTCATCGAAAGGATCTGCCTCTGCCATTTTTTCTTCAAGCGAGGAAAGTCTGTCGGAGAGCTCTTTATGCCTCATGGTCAAATCCTCATGGTCAAATTGACGCTGATGTTCATCAACGACCAAACGCGGCTCCCTGTTGTCTTCTCCGAACAGGTAGTCATACAAGAGTGAAAATCGAAAAAAATTCCAAAAGCCCATACCGATATGTTGTCTGAAAACTGTTTTTATCCGGTTAATTAGTTAGTTAACAAGTGCAAAACATGCACAAAAATAACGAAAACATTTGAACATGCCAATCAAATCCATTATTTTTGTTCACGAAAGTTCAACAATGAACTGCCACTAAGCATTCTGTAAACAAAAACCTATAAAAAAATAATAAATTATGGCTAATCAGACTAAATTCAAAGGTTCCCCGGTTGCAATCGACGGTAATTTCATCGCCGCAGGTCAAGTAGCGCCGCAATTCCAATTGATCAGTGCCGAACTCGCTCCCGTATCGTTGGCTGACTTTAAAGGCAAAAACGTGGTGCTCAACATATTTCCAAGCATCGACACCGGAGTTTGCGCCCTGTCAGTGAGGAAATTTAATCTCTTGGCATCTGCACAGCCCAACACTGTTGTGCTCTGCATTTCCCGCGACCTACCCTTTGCCCAAAGCCGCTTCTGTGCAGCCGAAGGCGTGGAAAACGTTGTCGTACTCTCTGATTTCCGCCGCGACTCCTCATTCGGTGCTGACTATGGAGTGCAGATGGCCGACGGACCACTTGCCGGGCTCTTGGCGCGCGCCGTGGTGATCATAAATCCCGACGGAGAAGTGATTTATAGCAGAATGTCGCCCGAAATCACCGAAGAACCCGACTACACTGCCGCAATCTCCGCATTAGCCAACTAACCCTCCCCTCCCCCCCTCCACAAAATAACGTTAACTGTCTTATAAAACTTATAAGATACATAAGACTTATAAGATACATAAGCCCCCCTTCGTAAAATCTACGCTTGGGGGGTGTCTGTGCGGCGTATCTTTGCGCTCATGGATTTTAATCATGCTTTTATTGAAGAAAATCGGGTGCGGAGGGAGGCGTTTCGTCGACGCTCGCGGCCGCGTTTCCTGTCTCTGCCCGACCAAAATCTCGATGAGCGTATGCGCAACGACTTCGAGTTTTGGGCGCAGCAGTGCGTGCGCATTCGCCATAAGCTCACGGGCCGATCGGTGCCGTTCGTTCTCAACGGGGCGCAGCGAAAGGTCCTCACCGTGCTCGAGAGTCAACGCTTGGCTGAGCGGCCAATCAGGGCCATCGTGTTGAAGTCGCGCCAATGGGGCTGCTCTACTCTGATTGCCTACTACATGGCGTGGCTCCAGCTCATGCACACCGAGAGTTGGCACTCGGCCATCTGTGCCCACTGTCTGAATGCCGCCACTCTCATTCGCAGCCACTATAAGGATTTGGTGGCTAACTATCCCGAGGAGTTCCGACCCGAAAAGATGAAGTTTAAGCACGCCGAGGCGGGTTCGCCCACTTATGAGCTGACGTCGGCTCGGGCGCAAGTCATTGCCGTCACCGCAAAGAATCCCGATGCCGCTCGCGGTGCGGCGATCTCGATGGCCCACTTGAGCGAGGTGGCTTATTGGCCCGACTCGCGTGCCTACTCGCCTTACGATGTGGTTCGCTCCATTGCTTCAAACGTGCCTCGCGTGCCGCTGACAGCAGTGGTCATGGAGAGTACCGCAAACGGCGCCGGAGGTTTCTTCCACGCCGAGTGGAAGCGCGCTCAGGAGGGCGAAAGCGACAAGACGCCGATTTTTGCGCCGTGGTATGACGTGGAGATGAACACCGAGGACCTCGATTGTCCTCCCGAGCAGCTTTGGGAAAAGCTCGACGACTACGAACGCTCGCTGTGGAACATCGGGCTGACCCTGGAGCAGATTAATTGGTATCACAACAAGACTCTCGAAGTAGGCTCGCGCATCATGATGATGCGTGAATATCCCACCACTGCCGACGAGGCGTTCAGCAATGAGCTCCCCGGAGTGTTTCCCTCGCAGGTGCTCGATGCGCAAAACGCCAACATTCGCGAACCGCAACGCCGCGCCGAGGTGTCGTTCACCGACGGACGCATTGCCGACGCGGCAAACGGGCGGCTGGAGGTATGGCGCGAGCCTTGTGCCCCAACGGAACTTGCCGGGCGTAGCAGCTACGTCATCGCCGTCGATGTGGGTGGCAATTGGGAGGGCGCGGACTGGAGCGTGATTGCAGTGTTCGACTGCCGCGAGCCGCAGCAGATGGAGTTGGTGGCGCAATGGCGAGGGCATGCCGATGCCGACCGACTCTGCGACATTGCGCAAGCCCTCGGACGCCGTTACCACAACGCGCTGCTGGTCGTGGAAAGCAACTCCTTGGAAGCGCGCGGTCTCGATGCCCTCGAACGAATTGCACGCTCAGGCTACTCCAACATTTTCCGACGAATTGGGCTCGACAAGGTGACCGGACAGCCCTCCGAACGATTCGGTTTCCACACCAACGCGCAGACAAAGACGGCAGCCATCACCGACCTGACCGCTGCCCTGCGCGACGGTCGCTACATCGAACGCTCTGCCGCCGCGCTGGCTGAGATGCGCAACTTCGTGCGCACTCGCCGCGGCTCAATGGAAGCCGCACCCGGTGGAAACGACGACATGGTCATGACACGAGCCATTGCCGCCTACGCCGTGCGCCAACATCGACCCCGCTCACGCACCCAACGCCCCAAATTCACCCTCTAACCCCCTCGGGCATAAATTTTTTAAGTTTTGATATTTTTCTTAACTTTGCAGTTGATTTACAGAAACTAAACAGAAAGAATAAAGATATGTCATTGCAATGCGGAATAGTAGGATTGCCCAACGTGGGTAAATCCACTCTTTTCAACTGCTTGAGCAACGCAAAAGCTCAGAGCGCAAACTTCCCCTTTTGTACGATTGAACCCAATGTCGGTGTGATAACAGTGCCCGACGACAGGCTGACTCGCCTTGTGGAACTGTGTAATCCGAAATCGGTAGTGCCGGCAACGGTGGAAATCGTGGATATTGCCGGTTTGGTGAAGGGCGCAAGCAAGGGTGAAGGCCTCGGCAACAAGTTCTTGGCCAACATTCGCGAAACGGACGCCATTCTCCACGTGCTTCGCTGCTTTGATAATGACAATATCACACACGTTGACGGCTCGGTCGATCCCGTTCGCGATAAGGAAATCATTGACTATGAATTGCAAATAAAGGACCTTGAAACCGTGGAGGCTCGATTGGCAAAAACACTGAAAGCGGCTCAGACCGGCGGCGACAAGACCGCAAAGCTGCAAGCCGAAGTGTTGCAACGCTTTAAGGAAGCCCTCGATGCCGGCAAACCGGCGCGTTCGGTGCAGTTCGACACCCCCGATGAGCAAAAATTTGCACGCGAACTCTTCTTGCTGACCTCAAAGCCGGTTCTGTACGTTTGCAATGTCGATGACGCATCGGCCGTTAACGGAAACGCCTATGTTGAAGCCGTTCGCGAAGCCATTAAAGACGAAGGGGCACAGTTGATGATTGTTGCCGCTCAGACCGAAAGCGAAATTGCAGAACTCGACACTTGGGAGGAACGTCAAGAGTTCCTCGCTGAAATCGGGCTTGAAGAAAGCGGCGTTTCGCGTCTGATTCGTGCAGCCTATGCCTTGCTGGACCTTCAAACCTACTTCACTGCCGGAGCCGACGAAGTTCGCGCATGGACATTCACACGCGGCAGCAAAGCTCCGAAATGTGCCGGAATCATTCACACCGACTTCGAGAAAGGCTTCATTCGAGCCGAAGTTATCAAGTACGACGACTATGTCACCCTCGGCTCGGAATCCGCAGTGAAAGAAGCCGGAAAGATGAGCGTTGAAGGCAAAGAATACGTGGTGCAAGACGGCGACATAATGCACTTCCGTTTCAACGTCTGAGTTTTTATGCCCTTAGAACGCAGCAGAAAACGCCGGGAAATGATTGCCGGACTATGGCATTGCATAGCTCCGCGACAATTCTATGATATGGGGCGAGTGCTTCGCTCCCTGACTTCCGAAGACCTGCGCACGGCTGAAGAACGCGCTGAGTATTATTGTCGGCGCAGCCTTGACGGCACTGGGAGTATCGCAGCATCGGAATTGCGCTTTCCGCGCTCAAAACCGCGCCACACCGGTTATTTTTTTCCCTTGCGCAGGCTGCTGAACTACTTTCCGCAAAATCTGACGTTAAACTATCACTTCGGCGACGTCTATGACGACGTTGGCGTTCCGACGCTGATAAAGGCGCGCCCGATCGGGTCGCAGAATGCAACGCTGTTGCCTCTCAATGCCGTGCGCCATTTTCGCTTTGTTGTGGCAGACGAAACGCCATGGGCTGAAAAACTGCCGATAATCGTGAGCCGCAATGAAGTGCACCGAAAGGCGCGAGTGGAGTTTATGGACCGATGGTTCGGACATGAGCGCACTGACTTGGGGCAGGTGAACGCCTCGGGAGGACGGTCGGAACTGTGGCTCAGAGAGCGCATGACTGTGGATCAACAGCTTGGTTATAAATTCGTTGCGTGCATTGAGGGCAACGACGTTGCCACGAACCTGAAATGGGTCATGAGCAGCAACTCCCTTCCGGTGATGCCCCGACCGACAATGGAGACATGGTTCATGGAGGGGCTGTTACAACCCGGAGAGCACTACGTTGGTCTGCGTGATGACTATTCCGATCTGCTCGACAAGATGGATTACTATCTGAGTCGTCCGGCAGAAGCCGAAGAAATGATTAGGAACAATCATGCCTACGTTGCCCGGTTTCGCAATCTGCGCATTGAACTCGCCGCGGCGTTACTCACCCTGCGTCGTTATTTCGGCCTCGGCGATTGAGTCGGCTTCCTCGATTCCGTAAAGATATTTTCGCTGATATTCTTTCAAGAAATAGCGCGAATTGAAGTAATATTCCGTTGAGTCTTTTTCGCTTTTTGCAGCCACGGTGATGTGATCGAACCACGGAGGCAGGAATTCATATTTTTGAGCGGTGCAGCCCATGCGGTTAAGTATGAAATACTCATGTTGAGGACAGATTACGTACCAAGCCTGTTCGGGGCTGAGTCCCGTTCCGGTGCTGACAATTGCCTCAAGGATATGATTTAATCGATATTGCCAGATGTTGGCAAGGTTGTTTTTCTTCTTTTCGCGCAGCGCATAAATCAGATAGTCGATTTGCTGCAAATCAAAGGGGTTGTCTTTCAAACTGAGTTGGGCATATTTGATAATCTCGTCACATTCGCTCTTGGTGTGTTGGGATTTGTAATACAGTTGTTCCACCACCGGAGCATAATTGGATGTGCGATACGGATTGAAGTCCTCTTCGAATACGTAGCCAAGATAAAGCCGCCGGTAGTCATCGAGAGTCATAATGGTTTCGTTTTGCTCGTATCGAGCCATCAAGTCGGGGTAATAATATTGCGACTCGGGGTCGGTGACTTCGCGGTGAATTTGCTCCATGTCCGGTGCTTCGGGAGTTCGAAAGGCACAGAGGAGAATGATAGAAAGGAATAGGGTCAGTAGATGCTTCATTGTCCGAGGAGAGTTGCTGAAGTTGCGTCGGTTATGGTTACTTGAACGGTGTCGCCGATGCGAGTGTCGGGTCTGCGCGGAAACACCACGGTTTTGTTCTGTCCGTTACGTCCCACCCACTGCTCGGAGCTTCGTTTGCTCACTCCTTCAATCAAGACGCTGAATGTCTTGCCTATGTCGCGACGGTTGGCGGCAAGGCTGAGCTCGTTTTGCAAGGCAATCATGCGGTTGAGTCGCTCGATTTTCACGGGTTCGGGAATGTTGTCGGGCATTGTCCGGGCTGCTACCGTGCCGGGTCGTTCGGAATATTTGAACATAAATGAGGCATCGAATCCGACGGTTCGCATCAGATCCAGAGTTTGCTCGAAGTCCTCGTCGGATTCGGAGTGGAAGCCGGTGAATAGGTCAGAGGTGATAGAGCAGTCGGGAATCATGCGTCGGATTGCAGCAATGCGGTCCAAGTATAGCGCGCGGTCATAGTGGCGGTTCATTGCTTTGAGTACTGAATCGGAGCCGCTTTGGACTGGCAGATGAATATGGTGGGCGATGTTCGGTCGGGCGGCAATTGCCGCGATTATTTCATCGCTCATGTCGCGAGGGTGTGATGTTGTGAAGCGAATTCGCATTTGCGGAGCTTCGTCGGCTACCATTTTGAGGAGTTGAGCGAAGTCGGTTTCCTCGAATTTGTAGGAGTTGACGTTCTGACCCAACAGAGTCACTTCTTTGAATCCACGGTCGCGAAGGTCGCGCACTTCCGCGAGAATGCTTTGCGGCTCGCGAGAGCGTTCGCGTCCGCGAGTGTATGGGACGATGCAGTAAGTGCAGAAATTGTTGCAGCCTCGCATTATAGAGACAAATCCACTGACGCCGTTGGAGCCGATTCGACGCGGAATAATGTTGCGGTATGTTTCGGTGGTGCTGAGTTCGACGTTGATTGCCGGGATTCCCTGTTCGGCCGACGCTATGAGGGCTGGAAGATCGAGATAACTGTCGGGTCCTGCCACGAGGTTTACTCCGTAGTTGTCGATTAAGTCGCGCCCCACTCGTTCTGCCATGCACCCGATTACACCGATAATTTTGGGTCGGCCGGACTTGCGGCGCAATGCGTTGAGTGCGCTAAGTCTGCTGAGTATTTTTTGTTCGGCATTGTCGCGAATGGAGCAAGTGTTGAGGAAGATTGCATCGGCGTTATCGAGGGAGTCGGTCAGTTCATAGTCTGCCATTTGCATGACAGAAGCGACCACTTCGCTGTCTGCCACGTTCATTTGGCAGCCGTATGTTTCGATAATGAGTTTTTTCATAAATTACAGTCCAATCGAGCTTAAAATCGGTTTAACCTTCATTTCACCGGGAGAGATTACGCGTATGCCTTTGTGGTGGCATCGGATAGTGAGGTGTTGTCCCATCTGAGTTGGTTCGCCGTCGATTTGAACGGGTCCGTTTCCGGAGCGTTCAATGGTTACCTCGGCTGTTCTGAAGGTGTGTATTCTTGTGTTTTCATGAATGGTTCCAATCATCATGTCGATGCCGCTCAGAGCATGACTGAGAATGTTTCCATTATGAATTATCGTGACGTCCATGAGTCCGTCGGTAATACTTGCGTTAGGCGCGATGAATGCGTTGTTTCCATATTGCGCGGCATTGCAGCAAGCCACAACGAATGCTTGTTCGGCAATGGTTTCGTTGTTGGAATATATTGTGTAGCTTTCGGGTTTATATTCGATGAGTTCGAGAAACGTTGAACGCAGATAGTTGACAAATCCGCGGTTACCGGGAGTGGCGGCAAAGCGGTCGGCTACGGCGGCGTCAAATCCCATTCCGAAAGTGCAGAAGAAAGGGATATTATTGACGGTGCAATAGTCGCATTCTTCGATGTGGCCTTCAGATAGGATTTCGATTGCCTTGAACGGATTCATGGGGATGTTCATGTGGCGAGCGAGCCCGTTTCCGGAGCCCATGGGTATGATTCCGAGTGCGGTAGATGAGTTGACGAGAGCTTTTGCCGTTTCGTTTACCGTTCCGTCTCCGCCAACGGCTATTGCCGCATCGAACCCATCGGCTGCAGCTTGGGCGGCAAGCTCGGTGGCATGTCCGGGGCGTTCGGTGTAGGCCGCTTCAACGTTCCATTGCGCAGCAAGAAGTTGCTCAATAGCTTTTTTGATTACTTTGCCTTTTTCGGAAGTGCCGCTTCTGGGATTTACGATCAGTCGGCATCGGCGGATATGCTTACTCATAACATTTTGGCTATTTCGTCTTCGTTAATGACCGTGAACGTTGGTTTGCCGGCGGGATTGAATCCGGGAGCTGAAAGGGCGGCGAGCTGAGCCACGATATGAGAAATTTCGGCAGCGGATAATTTCCGGTCGGCTTTGACGGCCGCCGCGCGAGCCATTCCTGCGGCAATACGTCGTACGATGGGGCGTATGGGTGAGTCGGCGGCTTCAACATCTGTTGCGGCTTCGTCGATGATTGCTTTGATGAGTTCTTCGGGGTTTGCCGCGTCAACAATTGCAGGGACGGCGTTAATAGACCATTCACCGCCACCAAGGGGTGCGATATCGAATCCTATTTCAGCGAGTTGAGGTTCCAATTCTTGAATAATCGGCTCATAGGCCGTTCCCAAGGCTACTCGTCCGGGGAATATGAGTCGTTGAGCCGGGAGGGGGCCTTGGTTAGATGTCAGAGCGGTCAGAAATCGGTCGTAGAGGATAGTTTGGTGAGCTCTGCGAAGGTCTATGATTCTGAGTCCGCGAGAGTCGGGGAGTGCAGCGAAGCGTGTTCCAATAGGGATTATCGCTTCGGTTTGATTAGAGGTGAGGGGCAGAGGGTCGGAGATGTCGGGTTCGTTTTCCGGGAGGGAGTTGAGCAACGATGATTCGCCGGCGAGTTCTGATGAGAGAGCTTCGTTTCGAGCCGAGGTGAAGTTGCGATACAGTTCGTCCCAATTGGTTGCCGAAGAGCTCCGGAACGGGTTGTAACCGCTCGGGGTTGAACTTACGGGGCGAGACGGCGACGCAACGCTTCCGGGCGCAGGGATTTCGGGCCTGAGTTCATCGTTGAGGTTCGTGAAGTCGATTTCCGGAGCAGCACTGAAGCGACCGATTGTTTCCTTTACTACGGCGTATAGAATCTGTCGGATGCTTTGTTCTTGCTCGAATTTTATTTCGTTTTTGGTCGGGTGAATGTTGACGTCGATTGTTTGCGGGTCAACGGTGAAATTCAAGAAGTAAGACGGCTGTTCGTCGGCAGGAATCAAACCTTCGTAGCATTGCAGGATTGCTTTGCGGAAGTAGGGGTGAAGCATGTTGCGTCCGTTGACGAACAGATATTGCAAGGAGTTTCGTTTACGGCAGTGTTCCGGGCGCACGATAAACCCATTGATGCGGACCATATCGGTGTCGGTTTCAACGGGTATGAGTTTGTCGTTCAGCTGTTTTCCGAAGAGGTCGATGATGCGCTGTCGGAGGTTTGCCGGCGGAAGGCGATGGAGGGTCAAGTCATTGTGGATCAGCGTTAGTTCAAGCGAGGGGTTGACCAATGCTAACCGTTCGAACTCATGAATGATATTGCTCATCTCCACGGCATCTTTCTTAAGGAACTTGCGCCTCGCCGGTACGTTGAAAAACAGGTTTTTCACCATCATGTTTGAGCCCGGGGTGCATGCTTCCGGGGTTTGGCTCTCTACTTTTGAACCGCTGATAATCAGCCGTGTTCCAATTGAGTCAGAGGGTCGCATTGTTTTGAGCTCTACTTGACTGACGGCGCATATACTGGCGAGTGCTTCGCCGCGAAATCCCATTGTGTGGAGTTCGAAGAGGTCGTCGGCTTGTCGGATTTTTGAAGTGGAGTGTCGCTCGAAAGCGAGTCGCGCATCGGTTGCGCTCATTCCGCAGCCATTATCGACTACTTGGATGAGCGAACGTCCGGCATCTTTTATTATGACGGTTATTTCGGAAGCTCCGGCATCGACGGCGTTTTCCACGAGTTCTTTTACCACAGAGGCTGGTCGCTGTATGACTTCGCCTGCGGCAATCTGGTTTGCAACGCTGTCCGGGAGGAGTTTGATAATGTCATTCATATCTTTGCAGTTGCAAATATACGACAAAAAAACGAAAGAGAGTGTGGATTTTGAATGGAAATAGGAGTCAAAATTGAAAATTAGAGATTGAATCTTATTCTCTCCACTATACATAAAACAGGCCTCACCACGGCATAATTAAAACAAGTTTTTTGCATGAACGTTGCTTCCAATGATTAAACATCAATCGGAAAACGCTGTTTTTTTGGGGTGTATTTTATAGGAAAACGCTGTTTTTTATGAAAGTTTTTCATGGGAAAACGCACCTCGTGTCAAAAAATGTACTATCTTTGCACTAACAAAAAGGCAGTAACATGTTATACAGAAAGATTAAAAACCGGATTGAGGAATATCTCTCTTCAGATTCTGATAGAATGCTGTTGATTGATGGTGCACGCCAAATAGGTAAGTCATATATTATCCGCCATGTGGGAAAAAAGATGTTCTCGAACTATATTGAAATA
>SUXJ01000005.1:0-92268 GCA_015061005.1 Bacteroidales bacterium | reverse complement strand
TGCTAAAACCACAAAGGATTTCTATATGGCCTTAAGTATTGTCGCAGGCGACAAGATGAAGGAGAAGGATAACACCCTTGTGTTCATTGATGAGATTCAAGCATACGACCACCTTCTTACTCTTGTTAAGTTCTTGATGAAAGAGAAGAAGTTTACCTATATTGCCAGCGGCTCTCTGCTTGGAGTAACTTTGAAAAACACCCAATCGGTTCCTATCGGTAGTTTGGATATACAACATATGTATCCGATGGATTTTGAAGAGTTTCTTTATGCTAATGGTGTAGGAGAAGTGGCAATTGAAGCTATGAGGGAGAGGTTCAACAACAACCGGGCATTGTCTGATACGATGCATGACAAAATGTTGAATCTCTTCAAAAAATACTTGTTGGTAGGTGGCCTGCCAAAGGCCGTTGAGATATTCGTGGAGAGTCGTAATGTCGTTGAATTCCGTTCTATTCAGAAAGAGGCTCACGACTTATATGGTGTTGATGCTTCCAAATATGAGGAGGAACATGATAAAAAGCTGAAGATACGCCGTATTTTCGATATGGTACCTTCAAACCTTGAAAACAAAAAGAAGAGGGTTGTCATTAAGGATATTGAAGACAAAAAGTGGAAAAGGTCAAATGACTATTTAGATGAGTTTGATTATCTAATCTCTGCCGGCATAGCTTTAGAGGTAAAGGCAATTAGTGCCCCAACATATCCTTTGGTAGAGAATAGCGGCAAGAACTTGTTAAAACTCTATCTGAATGATGTAGGTATCCTCTCCGGTATATTTTATCGCAACAACATCAAGGCAGTGATGTCTGATATCAAAAGCATAAATCTCGGCTCCGTTTATGAAACTGTCGTAGCACAAGAGCTGAGAGCTCACGGATATGACTTATACTATTATGACAATAAAAAAAATGGTGAGGTTGATTTTTTGATTGATGATGCCGACAATCTTTCAAATATCCCAATTGAAGTGAAATCCGGAAAAGATTATACGGTTCATAGTGCTTTGGATAAGTTTATATCTAACGATGACTATAATATCAAGAAAGCATATGTATTGTCAAATGAGAGAGAGGTCTTTGTTGATAATGGCATTACCTATATCCCTATCTACTATATTATGTTTTTTCAAAATATTTCCAATGTAATAGAGGAATTCTTGGACTAAACTTTAAAAACAACAAACGGGCGAAAACTTACACAATTCATGAGTTTTTGCCCGTTTATCAGTATAAATACGAGTCATTGATGTTGGAAAAATCATGCTATGGTTTTTGTAGGAGTAGGGTTTTGCACTTCGTTTCTGAATCTACTCTTCGGAGGGAGATGTAGAGTCCAACAGCAAATGCAAAATTAAGAAAGATTTCTAAAAAAGCATAGTAAAGGGGATTTGAAATTTAATTTTTCTCTCGATTTGTAGTGCGGGATTTCGTATATTTGCAAAAACTTTGCCAAAAGGAGTAAGACAGAATGATGGTATCAAGGAGATTTACGGGATTGTCGGTGGGATTTGCGGACAGCAGACCTCATTATTTGTTGCTTGACGGCTTGCGCGGTATGGTGGCTCTGATGGTTGTGTGGTATCACGTGTTTGAGGGTTTTGCCTTTGCCGAGGACAGGGGAATTGACGTGTTTGCGCACGGGCATTTGGGGGTGGATTTTTTCTTTATGCTCTCGGGGTTTGTTATAAGTTATGCGTATGACGGGCGTTGGCGAGCGCCGGGGAGTAATCGTTTGACTATGGGGGGCTTTTTCAGGCGTCGTTTGATTCGACTTCAACCCATGCTCGTTATGGGAGCGGTGATAGGTTTTGTTTCTTTTCTGATTCAAGGCGGGGTGAAGTGGGACGGTACGGCAACGGCGTTTTCGATGACATTGTTGGCTCTTTTGCTTGCTATGCTTCTTATTCCCGCCTATCCCGGAGCGGATTATGATGTTCGCGGTAACGGAGAGATGTTTTCGCTCAATGGTCCAAGTTGGTCGCTCTTTTTCGAGTATATCGGCAATGTTGCTTATGCTCTGATTATTCGGCGATTAAGTAATAGGGCGTTGGGGGCTTTTACTGCGTTGACGGGTTGTGTATGGGCATGGTATGTTGTCACTGACGTGTCGGGCTATGATATGATTGGAGTCGGGTGGACGCTTGATGGGGTTAATTTTTTCGGCGGACTTATCAGGATGTTGTTCCCGTTTTCGGCAGGGATGCTTATGGCTCGAAATTTTAAGCCGTATAGGATTGCCGGAATATTTCATATCTCGATAATAGTGCTTTTTTTGCTGTTTTCGGTGCCTGTGTTTGTCAAGGTTGGGGGCATCAGCATGAATGGCGTTTATGAGTTGCTGTGTGTTGTGATGATCTTTCCGGCGATTGTTTGGTTGGCGGCTTCGGGGCGTTTGACGGGTAAGGCAATGCCGGCTGTATGTCGGTTTTTGGGCGATATTTCATATCCTCTTTATATTGTTCATTATCCGGTGATGTATCTTTTTTATGCGTGGCTCAGGGGAAAGGAGTTATATACGCTTGGAGAGACGTGGCCTGTGGTAATAATGGTGTTTGCAATCAGTATAGCACTTGCCTACGGGTGTTTGAAACTGTATGATGAGCCGGTCAGGTGTTGGCTGACAAAGAAATTTATGAGGTAATCATCAAAGATGGAGAGAATATGGTTGGGATTACGAAAAAAATTTTTAATTTTGCGTAAACCAAATTATCAAAGAAGAAAAACAGATTATTCGGATATGGCGTATTGTAGTAATTGCGGACATGAATTGGCTGAAGGAAGCCTTTTTTGCGGTCATTGCGGTCATCGTGTAGTAAACGGCACTCCGTCAGCCGGAGGGACGAAGTCTTCTTCGTCATCGTTTGTTGACGGACTGAACGATTATATCGGTAATAAGGGTTCGGTTAAGTTGAACTGGAAGGATTTGTTTACCGATGTGTTTAAGAAGCATACTCGCGAGGAGGCCGAGGATATATTTATTTGCGGAACCACGAAGACAACGCCCAAGCTGTCGGAAGTGTCGGACAGTTGGCCTAAGCCGTGGCTTTACAGCCGCGTGCTTTTAGGGTTTATAATGACGTATTTATTACTGTATGTGTGCAGCGTGTGGTTTGAAAATCCCAATGCGTTTCCGGGTTTGATTATAATAGGCTCTTTTGCCGTTCCGTTTACAACATTGGTGTTGTTTATGGAGGTGAATGCGTTTAAAAATATCAGCGTCTATGACGTTATGAAGTTTTTCATGGTAGGCGGTTGTGCATCGCTTGTGGTGACGCTGTTCCTGTATAATTTGGAACTTGTAGATACTGATTTGTCGTCAACGTGGGGTGCAATGATGGTCGGCATAATAGAAGAGTTGGGCAAGTTGGCAATTGTTTATTATTTGGTTAAGCGATTGTCGTCATGCAACTTTATACTGAGTGCATTGTTAGTGGGGGCATGTGTCGGTGCCGGGTTTGCAGCGTTTGAGTCGGCAGGCTATGCGATGGGTCCGATGCTTGAAATTGCGAATTTGGCCGGCGCGTATGGCATGGGATTGCCAATTGGAGACATGGTAGAATTACCCACAAAAATCATCTATCTTCGCGGAGTGCTTGCTCCCGGGGGTCACGTAGCGTGGGCGGCGATAAGCGGAGCGGCACTTGTTATAGCCAAAGGAGCCGGACCGTTGACCACAGACGTTTTTAAGAAGTCGCAATTTTGGAAAATATTTGCCATTCCGGTGGTGCTTCACGGTTTGTGGGACGCTCCGATTTTGGAAGGATACCTAAAGATGACCGCACTGATAGTTATGGTATGGATAGTAGTGCTTATCTTTATCAACATGGGTTTAGATGAGGCAAAACGATTAAAAAGCATGAGCAATGAAACACTGTAAGAACTGCAATACCGACTATGCGGAAGATTTGAGTTTCTGCACCAAGTGTGGCGGAAAGTTGGAAGAAAAAGAGACTCCGGCTCCTCCGCCGGCTGAGTCTGTTCCGCCTGTTCCTCCGGTTTCTCCGGTTTCTCCACCGGTTTCGAAACCCAGATCGGGTGGCCTTATGGTCAGGATATTTAAGCGCGTGGTTGCGATTTTAGTTGTAATAGCCGTTGGCGGATATTTGTGGTGGTCGCATTATCAGAACGCAACGACTTATATGCGCTTCAACACGGAGGGCGAACTATTTGCCAAGGGAGGCGGCTCGGCAGACGTGAATATAGACTATGACGGGAACGTATGGGAAGTGAGCTACAAGCCCTCGTGGATTACGATTAACGACTATGGCGACAAATTCCGTATGTATTGTGAGGAGAATCAGAGCGGTAGAGACCGAGAGGATCACATTACGATAAAATCGGGCAAGGTGGTTCAGACGCTTCCGGTCGGGCAGTTTGGCTCGGTGCAGTATATGCGGCTGTCGGAAAAGACAATCAGCAGCGATGCCGAAGGCGGATATATCTATATCGACATGGACACTGACGGCGTGGATCCGAAGGTTAGGTATCCGAGATTTTGCGAGATAGAAGACCTCACATCCGAAGGGTTTACCGTAAGAGTTAAGAAGAATACGTCATATTCGCGCACCGGAACAATCACCATCAGTGAGGACGACGTTTCTGCCTCGATCTACGTCACTCAGTCAGGTAAATGCCGAAATTGCAACGGCAAGGGTCGCATTTCGTGTTCAACGTGTGGCGGTAGCGGCTATTCCGGTTGGGGATATTATCAGTCGATGTGTTATGCGTGTGGCAGTGAGGGCACAATCAGTTGCTATGCCTGCGGCGGCGACGGCGAGCAATAAGTTACTTTTCAGGAGTTTTGGAACTCGCTGGGGCTCATGCCGGTGAGGTGCTTGAAGTATTTTCCAAACGAGCTTTGGTTTGAGAAGTTGAGTTCGTAGGCTACTTGCTGAATGTTTTTCCCGGAGAATCGGAGCAGATTTTTTGCTTCGAGGAGAAGGTGTTCGTCGATTATCTCGGCTGCCGAGCGTCCGGTGCTTTCTTTTACTACGAGGGACAGGTATTTAGGCGATATACACATCTTGTTGGCGTAGAATCGGACGGAGTGTTCGAGTCTGAAGTGCTTTCGGACAAGGCTGATAAATTCGTGAGTGTAGAGCATTCTGCGCGAGCGCGGGCGTCGAACTGTCGAGTTTTCCTCATCGTCATCGTTGTCTCCGGAGGTCATGGCAATGACTTCGCGGCGACGAATGTGGTTTATCATTACTTGGTAGAGAGTGGCCGTCAGCAAT
The DNA here is from genome assembly GCA_015061005.1 of Bacteroidales bacterium. Lineage (GTDB taxonomy): Bacteria > Bacteroidota > Bacteroidia > Bacteroidales > Muribaculaceae > UBA3263. The sequence continues at coordinate 87,032 of SUXJ01000005.1, read as the reverse complement.
GAGCGGGAAATGCTTTTTGAGAATAGCCGGGTTGATTCGCCGGCATTGCGTTTGGCGTTGTAGTCGAGGAGTTCAAGGTATCCGATGAGGTGTTCGACGTCATCTTGGTTGAGTCTAATCAGCGGAGAGCGATGGGAGGTTAGCGGCAGGTTGTTTAGAATAATTATTTCGAAGTTCAGGTCATGAATGAACTCGGTTGAGACGAAAAGGACGTGGGCATCGAGGTTTTCGATGGAATCGGAGTCAATTGTGATAATGGAGTTCGCGCCCGAGATCATCAGGTCGTTAGGCTTCAGCGTGAAGCGCTCCATGTCGATGTTGAACGTGATTTTTCCTGATTTTACAATAAGGAAAATCATGCCGTTGAAGCGAATTGCCTTTTGCAGCGCGGGGCGAACGTCTTTGCTGTCGGTCGAGATGTGGACATAGACATAGTCTTGGTTGACTCGGTGGGCGTCATAGTGAGCAAGCTCATGGAGTCGCTGCATTTGGTTGAGGGAGACAGATTCAATCATAGTGTTATATAGTTGTTTTATCGATAATTGAGCGTAGTGCAGCAATTAGTTCCGGGGTTGGCGCTTGTGGCAGCGGGTCGGGCACCGGAGCGGCTTTAATTGCATCGATAAGTTCTTCTTTTGAGTTTACGACGCAAATAGATGAAGTTTTCGAGAGGTACTCGGTAGTGGCGAGTTGATGGTCGTTTCGGTGCTCGCCGAGCGCAGCTTTTCGCGGCACGACGATCAGAGGTTTTCTTCTCTGCATTGCGCCGATTATCGATCCGGTTCCGGCATGAGCAATAATCAGACGAGCATTGTTCATGATTTGCTCGAATTCGGCGGGCTGAAAGAATCGGCGAGTGGGGAAATTATGCGGAATGTATTTTCCGTTGCAACTTTGCGCAATTATTTCTTCGCCGTTAAGCATCGGAGCGATATCGTCGACCATTTTAATCAGTCGGTCGAAAGGTATTTGAGTCCCTACAGTAATGAAAATCATTTTTGTTTGAGTCCGAAAGTGTTACCGTGGTATTCAACGCGCTCATCGGCGAGGTGTGGCCACTGAGTGAAGATATGGTGAGCTATTTTACGCGCAATGCGTCCCGAGCCGCTGAGTTCGGCAGCATTGGCGATTGAGTCAATCCAAATTGTCTTTATTTTAAAGATTCTGCCTGCAAGGATGGCGACCAGTCCCGGGGCGGCTCCTGTGGTAATTATGGCATTGGGACGTTCGCGGCGAATTATTTTGACGATTTGCCAAAAAGTCGGCAAAATTTTCCAGCAATCCCATCGGCTGAAGTCAGTGACAATGTTGAGGTTTGCGTTCTCAGGGAGCATAGTGGAGTAGTCCACGGTGCTGATATACACTATGTTATAAAACTGCTTTAATTGTTCTGTGATTCGTTGCAGTTCAGTCCAATGACCGCCCTTAGAGGCGATAGCGATGATTTTATGATTGGTCAAATTGTCCATATTCGCTAACAAAGGTAAGAGAAAAAAAATAGAATACCCTCAGTTTAACAGATTTTAACTGAGAATATTCTTTATATTAATATTTGTTTACTAACTTTGCCGCGACCGCGATATTCCGGTCAGAAACATAATTGATAAATAGTTGTTTTATAGATAATTGTGTATTTGTGATTTCCGGACAGCCGTGAGGCACTCCGGAAATTCGTTTTTATCATGGGGGAACTCGGTCAGGGGAGTTGGGAGAGGATGCGGAGGTGTTTGGGGAGGAGGTTGTTGGCTCGCGAGCCGAGATTGTTGACCCAGCCGAGGGGACGGGATTTGTAGGTCAGGAGGGTGATTCCGCGCGGAGTGTCAGCGGGTAATGTCAGCGAGTCGCGATGAAGGAACGACAGGGCGGTAGGCAGGTCGATATCGACGGCAGGATATTCGGCCGGGTCAAAATCGCATCGCATGGCAAGGGCATGGGTGGGGATTTTGTTGCGTCCTTTGAGTTCGAACTCTTCGCCGACACCGTTTTGGATTATGTGTGCTTTTTTGAGCGAGATGGGTTTTCGGGGCGAATTGCCGGGTTTGCGCATCAGGGCAATGTAGAGCCCTTCGCCCTCGATGAGATGAGGGTAGAAGTGGCCGTTGACTGTTCCCGGCATTTCCGGTAGGGGCAAGAGTTCTGCGCCGAGCTCAGTGCAGAAGCGGTTGACGTTGTCTTCATCTTCTTGGCGAGCAAAGGTGCACGTGGAGTAGATGAGGAAGCCCCCGGGGCGCAAAAGCGGCCAAATAGCCTCGATGATTTCGAATTGCAGTCGGGCGCATGATTCGACGAGGGCGGGCGACCATTGTTCGATGGCTTTGGGGTCTTTGCGCATCATGCCCTCGCCGGAGCAGGGGACGTCGGCTGCTATTATGTCGAAACTCTCAGCCGGGAGCTTTGCGAGTTTTTGTGCCGGTCCGAGCGAGACGGCCACGTTGGGATATCCCCATTTCATGAGGTTCTGACACAGTACGTTTGCTCTGGCGGCATCAGCTTCGTTAGCCAAGATGAAGCTATCGGGGGGCAGGGCGTCGATTGCGGCAGTTGTTTTCCCTCCGGGAGCTGCGCAAGCATCGAGGTAGCAAACCGGTTCGGATAGGTTCAAGGACTTGATTACGGCCGACAGGGCCATTGAGGATGGGTCTTGAACATAGTATAGCCCTTGGTGAAATTCGGGGTCGAAGGTAAAGTTGGGTCGTTCGGTAAGGTATTCTCCTTCGGGACACCACGGCACGGGGCGGCACTCCGAGGGTCTGCTGCACCCTTTTGTTTTGTTGTGGCGAATAGCTACGGAAGGGCTTCCCGAAGCGAGAGCGTCGAGAAGCCCTTTAGGGTTGGGAATATTGCCGTCGCCGAGAATTCTTTCGACGAACTTTTCGGGGAGATTAGCAGCCACAGCCGTTGCAGGAGCAGTCTCCATCGCAAGAGCAAGAGCCGCCGCAGCCGCCGCAAGAGGGGATTTGGGATTGAGCGGCGATTTCTTCGGCAGTGGCCGGGCGCACCTCTTCGATTTTTCCCTCGAGGCGTACGGTGCGTCCAGCCAGCGGATGGTTGAAGTCCACTTTCACGCTGATTGTTTTCGGTTCAACGGCGAGCACCACAGCCGGGACCTCTTGTCCGACATTGGTTTGCAAAAAGATTTGTGCTCCGACGAAGATGGTTTTTTCGTCGAGTTTTCCGTTTACTTCAAATATTTCACGCGGCAGCGATTCATTGCGGAGCAAGTTTTCGTTGTATTCGCCGAATCCTTCTGCGGGGTTAACTGTGGCTTCAAAGTTGTCGCCTTCCTTCAGACCTTTGATTGCCGCCACGAGGGGTTCGAGTACATGAGGGGTTACGCCGAACACCATTCGTTCCGGTTCGGAGGCGGGAACTTGGTGGAGGAGAACTTTTTCACCATCGACGGAGACGTCGAATAGGTCGTAGCTGATGGCAACGAATTTGCCGGGTTCTATGATGTTCATTTCCAGAGATTACCAAATTATTACACGTTCGTTTTCCGGACGGAAAAGTTTGTCGCCTTCCTTGATTCCGAATGCTTCGAAGAAGGGTTCGATGTTTCTCAACGTAACGTTTACACGGTTGTTGCCGAGGGAGTGAACGTCGGCCATTGTGAGAGAGCGAATTTCTTCATCGCGAATGTTTTGTGCCCAAAGGTTGGCGTAGTTCATATAGAAGATTTGGATGGGCGAGTAGCCTTGGATTTTTTGGTCTTCGGCGTTTACGTCAACACCTTTTTTCTGCTGAGAGTTGAGGAATGCGGTCATTGCTACGCGGAGTCCGCCTTGGTCGGCAATGTTTTCGCCGAGGGTGTAGGTTCCGTTGGCGTTGAGTCCGGGCAGCACCTCAACCTCATCGAATTGGCTAACGAGTCCTTTGGTCAGTTCTTCGAAAGCGGCGGCGTCTTCTTCAGTCCACCAATTGATCATGTTGCCGTCTTTGTCGAAATTGCGACCTTGGTCATCAAATCCGTGGGTCATTTCGTGGCCGATAACCACGCCGATGCCGCCATAGTTTTCAGCGTCAGTAGCTTCGGGATCGAAGAACGGAGCTTGAAGGATAGCGGCGGGGAACACGATTTCATTAGCCATGGGATTATAGTAGGCGTTTACGGTTTGCGGCGTCATGCCCCATTCTGTTTTGTCAACCGGTTTGCCCCACTTGGCGAGCATTTCGGCTTGGTGCCACATTGACGCATTGTGCATGTTTTCGTAGTAGCTCAGTTCGGGGTCGATGTTCATCGAGGAGTAGTCTTTCCACTTGTCGGGGTAGCCGATTTTAACGGTGAATGCAGCAAGTTTTTCGCGCGCATTGACCTTAGTGGAATCGCTCATCCAAGAGAGATTGTCGATGTGTTGCCCGAGGGCTTCGCGCAGGTTTTCAACGAGGTTGAGCATGTATTGCTTGGACGATTCGGGGAAATACTTTGCGACGTAGAGTTCGCCGATGGCTTCGCCGAGGGTGCTTTCAGTGGCATTGAGAGCGCGTTTCCAACGGGGGCGTTGTTCGGTTACTCCGCTCATTACTTTGTTGAATTCAAAAGTTGCATCGGAGAATGCATCGCTGAGGAAGGGAGCGGCACCGGAGGTGAGTTCCCAAAGATAGTAGTCTTTCTTTTCGCGGTCGGAGAGAGACGTGTATAGCTCCATGCCACGCTGTATGGGTTCGATTTCGGTCACGATGAAGTTTTGCGGAGTTTCGATTCCCATTGTTGCCGGGAAGAAGTTGTCCCAATCTATTGCGGGATACATTTCTTTGAGTTCGGCGAGAGTGCGGGGGTTATACATTGCGGGGATGTTGCGGCTTTGTTCGCGAGTCCACGCCTTTTCCGCCATTGCGGTTTCGATTTTCATCACGTTTTGCATGATGCGTTCGGCATCTTCGGCAGAATAGCCGGCATTTTGCATTTGAGTGACGATGAGCTGTTTGTAGGCATTGCGCACGGCAGTGTTGCGTTCGTCATCAAGGAGATAGTAATCGCGGTCGCCCAAACCGAGAGCACCCGATGAAACATACATTGAGTATTCATTGCTGTTCATCAGGTTTTCCATCGGTCCGGCTCCGAAGAAAGGGCTGGAGTAGTTTTTGTGAATCCAAAGGAAGAGGTCGGTCATTTCTTCGGGTTTTGCGTTTTCGACCTTTGCAAGGAGCGGTTTGAGGGGTTCAGCACCTTCGTTGTTTCGGCGCACGGAGTCCATTGCGAGGTTGTAGATAGTGGCAACCTTATGGGCAACGGTTCCTGCTTCGGGGTTGCTTTCTGCAACTTCGAGGACCAAAGAACGCACTTGTTCCTGAGCGGCATCACGGAGCAGGTCAAAATTGCCGTAGCGTGCATATTCACCGGTGAGAGGGTGTTCGTTCATCCACGTTTGGTTAACGTGGAGATAGAAATCTTCAGCGGGAGAAATTTCAGTGCTAAGTTTAGAGAGGTCAAGGCTCTTTGTTGAAGGAGCCTTTGAGCACGACGTTGCGACGAGAGTCATGGCGATGGCTAAATAAAAGGGAAATTTTTTCATTGATTATAGATTAGTGTTTTTTATTATTCGTTTGATAACTGCAAAGTTAGTGAAAAAATCCGTAACTTTGTCGCAGAAATGACGATAATCGAAGAATGCAAGAGTACAAACGAGGCGATTGACCGCATGGCGGCTCATGGGGAGGCGTTGATGACCCGTGTGCAAACGGCGGGGAGAGGTCAGCGTGGAAATACGTGGGAATCAGAGCCGTATAAGAATATTACGATGAGCATTATGCTTCGTCCGGAGCAGCTGCCGGCGAGCAGGCAGTTTGAGCTGAGTGAGGCAGTGGCGCTTGGAGTGGCTGATTTGCTCGTCGGCTTGGGGATTGACGGTGTGAGGGTGAAATGGCCTAACGATGTTTATGCAGGCGACCGGAAAATCTGTGGTATTCTCATAGAGAATGTGGTCAACGGCAATAATATTGGCAGGAGTATAGCCGGGATAGGGCTTAATGTGAATCAGACGGAGTTTTTGAGCGGCGCACCCAATCCGGTATCGCTCAAGCAACTGACCGGACGGGATTATGATGTTTGCGAGCTCGGCGAGGAATTGGTTCGCTTCGTTTTGAGGCGTGTGGGTCAAGATAATCATTCGGAATACAGGCGCAGACTATGGCGCGGCGAGGGAAAGTGGCAATGGGAAACAGCTGAGGGCGACATCTTTGAGGCCGGTATTGAAGATGTGCTTCCCGACGGGCGTTTGGTGTTGTCGGGTTGCAATCGTCGGTTTGCTTTTAAGGAAGTGAGACCGCGCGGTTTTGCCAACTGACGAATCAGCATCATACTCTAAGATGTATGAAATTTTATAATATTTATGAGTTTTATATAGCTTGGAAGATTAGGCGTTTTCGGGCATTGTTTTACAATGCGAAAAATTTTGCTTAAATTTGCGGTGATATGGCGAATATTATCAACATAGAGACTTCGACAGAGGCTTGTTCGGTGGCACTGACCGGCGATTGCTCCGTTTTAGCCAATTTTGAGGAGCGCACGGGTAGGCGTCATGCCGAATTGGTGAGCGGTTTTGTTCGCGATGCGCTTGCTGCAGCCAAGGAGCAGGAGCGCAAGATTGATGCCGTAGCCGTCAGTATCGGTCCCGGGAGCTATACGGGATTGCGTATTGGGTTGAGCGAAGCCAAAGGCTTGGCCTACGCTTTAGAAGTTCCTTTGATTGGGGTTTCGACGTTGCAAATCATGGCAACGAGTGTGATGTTTAATCATCACGGGATTGACCTTGAATCGCGTTTTGCTCCGATGATAGATGCCCGTAGAATGGAGGTTTACACCAGTGTGTTGGATATGTGGCTCAAGGAGTTGATGCCTCCTCAGCCGCTGATTCTCACGGAGGAAAGTTACCGAGAGGAGTTGGAAAAGGGTCCGCTTTATTTCATGGGTAACGCCATAGAGAAAGCGCGTACGGTGATAACGCACCCTAATGCACGATGGGTCGAAGGAGTGCAGCCGCTGGCGTCGGATATGCTTGCGCTGAGCGAAAAGGCGTTCCGAGCCGGAGATTTTATAGACGTGGCGTATTCCACACCTCAGTATTTGAAGGATTTTCAAGCCACTCAGCCACGGAGGGGTTTTTAGTGGAGAGTGGAGAGAGTGAGACAATAATAAATCAATATAAATAAGCTTATTTTTTAGATTAAAATGAAATTCTACAAGATTCTTGCAGCGGCGGTGCTCGGAATGAGCACGTCGATGACAGCGATGGCCGACAGTTCTACTTATTCCGGCTCAACGCTCTATGGTTACGGCTATACGCCTTACATGACTGTTTCGTATGACACGGGAGTGCGCGGCGGTGCGGCAATGCAGTTCACGGCGTCTGATATCAGCGCGTTCAAGGGCGGAAAAATCACAGCCATAGCAGTGCCCAACGGCTCTCCGGTAAAGGGGTCAACTGCAACTGAAATGCCGATTACATTGTTTGTTGCCAATGCGTTGGATGCAACCCTGACCGATGCCGTTACATTCGAAGGCGTTATGGACTTGACCAAACCGCTGGAATACGTTGAGTACACGCTTCCCGAACCGATTGAAATCAACGATGCGATGACTCCGCTTTATTTCGGTTTCCAAGTGGTATGCGACACTAAGGTTGCAAATCCTATTGCGGTAGATTATAACTACCACCCGGAGACTGACGGCCCCGGTGACTGGTTCGGTGAGGTGAACTCAAAGACCGGCAAATGGGAGTGGGCTCAGCTTCGCGAACAGATCGGCATGAACTGCGTTCGCGTAAAGATTGAAGCCGACAACCTGAAGGCCAACAATGTGCAAATCATGGAAGGCAACCTTCCGGCTTACGTGGCTCCCGGCGAGCCGTTGGAATTCGGTGTTTATTTGAGCAATGCCGCTTTCAATACCGTGAATTCCGTAACGTTTAAGTGCACTGTTGGTACAAACGAGCCTGTTATGATTACCAAGGAACTCGAGTCTCCTCTGTATTACAATCAGTTTACACTGTCGCCGATGTATTTCGACATTGACTGTGGCGGACTTGAGGGTGCAGATATTCCCGTGAAGATTGAACTTTCGGGCGTTAACGAAGAAAATGCGAAGAATAATGCCGCATATATTTATAAGAACTACTCAAACAATGTTCATAGTTTCAGCGGCGGCTATGACAAGACGATGGTTGCAGAAATTGCCACGGGCACATGGTGCGGCTACTGTCCGCGCGGCATTGTTGCCGTAGAAAAGATGGCGGAATATGACACCGAAGGCCGTTTCATTCCGATTGCAGTACACGGTGATGACCCGATGTCGGCTACGTCTTATAACAGTTTGATGAGTTATATCAGCGTCTATCCTTCAGTTTTGATTAACCGCAACACCAAGAGCTATGGAGCACAAGATCCTTCGTTTGAATTGCTGAAAGAGGTTTATGACCTTGAAAAGGGTTATCGCGCCATAGTGAAGCCCGAGGTTAAGAACATTGAATTTAATGCAGAAACCAAGAAAGTCAACGTTGAAGCATCTGCAGAGTTTGCAATCGGAGTTACCGGCGATTATGCGTTTGCCTATGTATTGCTCGAAGATGAAGTAGGTCCTTACAGCCAAACAAACCATTATGCTCCCGCATACGACAGCGGTATGGAATTGGAATGGTGGGATCAGCAAGGTCCTTCGGTTTCAATGCTTTATAATTCCGTTGCTCGTTATATTTATTCCTTTAACGGCGTTAAGAACTCGATTCCCGCAACTATTGAAGCCGGTCAGTCATACACTCACAATGGAGCCGTGGCAACCAATGCCGTTTCAAACATCGACAACTGCAGCGTGGTGTTGATGGTAATCAATCGCAAAACCGGCAGGATTGAAAATGCCGTTAAGGTTCCCGTGACCGATGCAGCCGGTATTGAAAGCGTTGAGGCGGAATTGAATAATGAAAAGGCTGTTTATTTCGACTTGCAAGGTCGTCAAGTGGCAGCTCCTCAAGATGGTCAAATCTACATTGAACGCCGCGGTTCGGAAACTCGCAAGGTACGTTTTTAATTTCTCATAAAAAGAAGAAAAAAATGAAAGTAGCAATAGTAGGGGCATCCGGCGCAGTAGGTCAGGAATTTCTGCGCGTGCTTGCCGAGCAAGATTTCCCCATCAGCGAACTTAGACTGTTCGGCTCGTCACGTTCAGCCGGCAGAACGTATAATTTTCGCGGTCAAGACATCGTTGTCAAAGAGCTGACTCACAATGAAGATGACTTTGACGGACTTGACTTCGTGTTTACCTCTGCAGGCGCCGGAACATCGAAGGAATTTGCCAAGACAATCACAGCACGCGGAGCTTTGATGATTGACAACTCCAGCGCATTCCGCATGGATGACGATGTGCCCTTGGTAGTGCCCGAAGTTAACGGTGAAGATGCTTTTAACACTCCGCGCCGCATTATTGCGAATCCCAATTGCACCACGATTCAAATGGTAGTGGCATTGAAGCCCATCAATGACATTTCGCCGATAAAGCGCGTGCACGTTGCTTCCTATCAAGCAGCGTCGGGCGCAGGGGCGAGTGCCATGGCGGAACTTGAGCAGCAGTATGCCGACATCGTTTCAGGCAAAGAAGCAAAAGTGGAGAAATTTGCATATCAATTGGCTTACAACGTGATACCTCACATCGACGTGTTCATGGATAATGGATATACGAAGGAAGAGATGAAAATGTATCACGAAACGAAGAAGATCATGCATGCTCCCGGTCTTGACGTTTCTGCCACTTGCGTTCGCGTTCCGGTTATGCGAGCTCACTCCGAGGCTATTTGGGTTGAAACCGAGCAGCCTATTGGCCCTGAAAAGGCGCGCCAAGCCTTTGAAACCGCCGAAGGAATAGTGGTTATGGATAATCCGGCTGAAAAGGAATATCCGATGCCCCTGTTTACTGCCGGCAAGGATTCGGTGTACGTTGGTCGTATTCGTGAAGACATTGCGAACCCCAACGGATTGAACTTCTGGGTGGTCGGCGACCAAATCAAGAAAGGCGCAGCGCTGAATGCCGTGCAGATCGCACAGTACATCATAGCGCACCGAAAATAATCGGGCTTTATGCCGCAAAAATCCACATTAACACAACAGCAGCTGCTACGACAACGCTTATTGCCGCAGCAGCTGCGGTTGGTTTCTTTGTTGGAGGCTCCGACAGAGCAAGTGGAGCAAGAAATCCTTGCGGAACTTGATGAAAATCCGGCACTTGAGCGAGTAAATCCAGATGAGGAGTCGCGCTATGGGGGCGGCACTGTGCGCTCCGGTTATGTGGCGTCGTCGGGCGGTGATTCTAATGATTTTCAGCCACAAATTGCTGATGCAGAGCCCACACTCGGAGAATATCTTGCGGAGCAACTTGCCGAGCAAGACGGATTGTCGTCCGGCTCTCGCATGGCGGCGGCATACATGATAGGAGCACTGGACTCCAACGGCTATTTAACGCGAACTCTGCCGCAGTTGATTATTGATATTGAGATTGCCTCGGAGGAAACTACTCTCAAGCCACTTGAGTCAGAAGTCAGGACCGCTTATGACGCACTGCGCGGGCTTGAACCTGCCGGGGTCGGCGCGCAAGACTTGCGCGACTGCCTGATACTTCAGTTGCGGCGACTTGACGGCGAGCGCGAGGCAGTGAGAGATGCGTTGGAAATTACGATACATTTCTTTGATTTGTATTCGCGGAGAAACAACCGCAAACTATCGGAGTATTCAGGTCTGTCGCAAGAGAGAATTGCGGCAGCACATGAGGTTATCACCTCGCTCAATCCCAAGCCCGGAGCTCCGTTTGCGTCAGACCCCACGCAAGCGATGGGAAATGCCGCCGTGACGCCTGATTTTATGGTTGAAACCGATGGCGAGCAGTTAACCGTGAGCATGATTAATTCACTGCCGGAATTGCAGATTGAAGAGAGCTTCAGGGCAGATGCGCCCGGAAGCGACGCTGCCGCGAAATTTGTCAGAGAGCGCAGACTCAGGGCAGAGTCGTTTATTGACGTGCTCAAGCGTCGCACTCAGACTCTTATGATCATAGCTCGCGCCATAGTTCAATATCAAGCCCCGTTTTTTCAGAACGGTGATGACGAGAGTCGGATACGACCAATGGTGTTGCGCCAGATTGCCGACTCAACCGGCTTGGATATTACGATGATAAGCCGAGCGGTGTCGGGTAAGTGGCTTGCCACGCAGTGGGGTGTTTATTCATTGAAGTCGTTTTTCAATCATCGCTCCGGAGCGGACGATGAAGAAACCTCGGCGCGCGAGATTGATGCCGCCATGCGCGAGATTATCGCCGCTGAATCCACAGATTCGCCCTTGAGCGATGAAGCCATAGCCGCCGCCTTGGGCGAACGCGGTTACAAAGTGGCACGCCGAACGGTAGCGAAGTATCGCACTCGCCTTGGAATTCCGTCAGCCCGTTTGAGAGGGAAATAAATATTGAAACGATTGGCATTTTAGCGAAAAATTTTTAACTTTGCTGCTATGGGAAAGAAGTTTAAGAGACGCAAAAAATACAGGCTGACGTTTGTGAACGAAAATACGTTTAATGCCGTCTGGTCCGTGAAGCTTACGCGAACTAAGGTGTGGGCTCTGATTGCGCTTATTTGTGTGTCAATAGCGGCTCTAATCGTGGCAATCATGGCTTGGTCACCGCTTAATCGGTTTCTCCCGGGTCATATCAGGCCGGCAGAAAGGAGTCAGATTGTGGATTACACCGCCCGATTTGATTCTCTGCAAAACCGCAGCCGCATTCAGCAGCAATATCTTGGCAATCTCATAGCTATATTAAGCGACGACACGACTAAACTTAACGCTGAAGCAACAAGCATCCCGACTGAAGTCAACGATACGTTGATGGCGACAACGGACACGGAACGCGAGTTTGTTAACAACTGGATGGCACGCGAACGAGGCAACTTGTCGGTGTTGACCCCTATCGTTGCCGAAGGAATGATGTTCAGATTGCCTGCCACGGCGGCCGTGTTGCTTGATGACGGCACGGGTTTTCGTGCGCCTAATGGCGCCACGGTTTGGGCAATTCAAGAGGGCACGGTTATTTCAACGAGTATAGATCCGCTCACGGGTCAAACCACGGTTATCATACAGCATACGAATGATTTTATCAGCGTGTATGGCGGTTTGCGCTTGGGTTATATCGACGTTGGTCAGCACGTTGCAGCCGGTCAGGCTATCGGGGTGTTGTCGTCAGACGGCATGTTGCCGATGAGTGTGTGGCATCAAGGGAGCCGCGCCGAACTCAGGACTTTGCTTCCGTTAAATAGCGTTGTCAAGTAGCCGAAAGGGTCATGATAAAATCCGCATTGATTGTCGGCGTCGGGAGTTTTGCAGGAGGTGTGGTGCGATATGGCATTTCTTGCATTATGAAGAATTATGCCGTCGGCGGTTTTCCGTGGGCCACATTGGCGGTCAATCTGACGGGGTGTTTGCTCATAGGTTTGATTTATGGGTTGTTTTCAAAGACAGTTGGGGCATCCAATTCGCTTCTCTTGTTTTTGACCACCGGTTTTTGCGGCGGGTTTACGACGTTTTCCACCTTTGCAAATGAAAGCCTGCAGATGCTGCAAAACGGAAACATCGGGAGTTTTATCGGATATGTTGCCGTTAGCGTCATCGTTGGCATAGCTCTCACTCTTCTCGGCTATCAGATAGCCAAATAAGTGCAGTTTTAGCGGACAGCAACAGAAAAGCGGCCATTTAGCACAGAGGAGGCTAAATGACCGCGTGGTTTTTTTGAGTCAGGGAAATATTAGCGAGCTGCGAAGAGGGTGGGGGTGTTTGCAGCGCGATAAGCGAGGAGTCCTTCTTCGGTGAGGGGTACGATGGTGTGGTCACCGTTGATAGTAGGCATGCTAACGTGGTTCTCGTCAATGATGGAGAAGAGTTCGTAGGTTTCGTTGCCCACCGAGATGTCCCAACGAGCTGCATCGGAGTTGAAATCAAGGCGAGTTTTTGTGCCGTCGTTTTCGCAGATGATGTCGTAGCCTTTGCCGTCACATTTCACGAGATAGTTCATTCCGTCGGTGCTTTCGATGCGTTTTGTTCCGCAAGCCATGGGATTATCACCGCTCCAGAATTCAATGCTGTTGAGAACGAGCACGTCGGCGAGGGCGCACACTTCATAAACGGGAAGAATCCAGAGTCCGATAAATACGAGTTCGTTAACGATTTTATTGCCGATTGATTTGTTCCAAGAGAGAACACGATTTGACATTGCAAAACTTCCAATACATGATGACAGGCCAAATGAAGCGCAGATTGCAAGCACCACGCCTACACGAATAATGTTCTTTTTCATTTTTTAAAATCTAAATTTAAGGGTTAACAAATTTTCAAGTGCAAACATAATACAAAACTTTAAATTTTACAATATTTAGTAGATTTTTTTGCTTAAATTTGCGCTTATGAAGGATATAGTAATATTGGGCATAGAGTCATCGTGCGATGACACGTCGGCCGCCGTGATTCGCAATGGGTTGCTACTAAGTAACGTAATAGCATCGCAATCTGTTCATGAGGAATTCGGCGGCGTCGTTCCGGAGTTGGCGTCGCGTGCGCATCAGCAAAACATAGTGCCGGTCGTTGACTCGGCTCTGAAGCGTGCCGGCATCACAAAGGGCGACTTGAGCGCGATAGCGTTTACCCGGGGCCCGGGCTTGTTGGGGTCATTGCTCGTAGGCACGTCGTTTGCCAAGGGCATGTCTTTGGGTTTAGGGATTCCGCTTGTTGACGTGAACCATCTTCATGGTCACGTTTTGAGTCATTTTATCCGTGAGCAAGAGGGCGATGAGGTGCCGGAGTTTCCTTATTTGACGCTTCTGATTTCGGGCGGCAATTCGCAGCTGATATTGGTGAAGTCATCGGACGATATGGAGATATTGGGTCGCACAATCGATGATGCCGCCGGTGAGGCTTTTGATAAGTGTGCAAAGGTTATGGGTTTGCCCTATCCCGGCGGACCGCATATTGACCGCCTTGCCGCCGAGGGTAATCCGAAGGCTTTTAAGTTTTCCAAGCCTCACATAGCAGGCTTGGACTATAGTTTCAGCGGATTGAAAACATCGTTTCTTTACACTGTACGCGACGGGCTGAAGCAATCGGAGAGTTTTATAGACGACAATCGTGCAGACTTGGCAGCCTCAGTGCAACGCGCCATCATAGAAACCTTGATGCATAAGCTGGAGGCCGCAGTGAAGCAAACGGGAGTGAAAGCCGTGGCTATAGGCGGCGGAGTAAGCGCGAATTCAGGAGTAAGAGCAGCGGTTGAGGAGTTTTGCGCATCGCGTGGCTTGCGCGCATGGATTCCCCCTCGCAAGTTTACTACTGATAACGCTGCCATGGTGGCCATTGCCGGATATTTCAAGTTTCTCAGAGGGGTTTATTGTCCGTTGGATGCCGCACCTTTTGCCCGTCTTGAAATATGATGGAAGAAGCGCAGAAGAAACCGAGGAAAAAGCGTTGCGGACTGTTGTGGAAGATTCCGTTGGTCTTGGTCGGCGTCATTGCGGTTATTATCGTCGGCGTATTGGCTGCGCTAAGTTACGTGTTGACCCCTGAACGTTTGACCAAATTGGTGGAAGACTATGGTACGGAATATTTGGTTGACGGCCGTGTGGAAGCGGATCGGATTGAACTTTTCGTATGGTCAACGTTCCCGAATGTTGAAGTGCATATTGATAACCTCAAGGTGGCAAATCTTCGGTCCGACATTCCGGAGGAACACAGAACGGTGGCGAGCGTTGAGCGATTTTCCGGTCGCTTGGACTTGATGGAACTGATGAACGGTGCGATTTCGATTCAAGGGATTGAACTCGTGAGGCCTCATGCCACTCTGTGGGAAGGCACTGACGGGATTACGTCGCTGAGCATTCTGCCCACTGCACCGACAGAAGAAGATAAGGAGAAGACGCCGTTGGTGCTTCCTGATATCAAGCTGAGTCGGCTGGCAATTGAGGGCGATGGACATTTTCGCTACGTCAGCCTCGCGAGCGGCATTGATGCCTCGATTACGTTGAAGCGCATTGCCGTGGCCGGTTTGGATGAGTTGCCCGGATATTCGGTTCAATTCAGCGGAGACTTTGGTATGGCAGAGATGATAAAGGCGCCCCTGAATATAGGCATTGACGGAAATATAGGGTGGAGTCCCAAAGAGCCCGAACGCTTGGAGTTGGGTGGCTTCAAGGTTAATCTTGATAAACTTGAATCAACTTTTTCGGCAAAGCTGAATTTTAGAGATTTGCCGGAGGTGGAGAGTCTGAATGTCGAGGTCACACATGTACCGCTTCATTATCTGAACATGGCTTTGGAGGCCATGAACACGGCATCGGCGTCAGACAAAAACCAATTACCCTTGTTTGAGAGTGATGCCGAACTATCGGTTTCGGCTCGATTGGAAAAGCCGTATAAAGTAGATCCGGAAAATTTTCAGTTTCCGGAGATGCACATTGATGCACGCTTGAGCGATGCTCCGCTATCGGTTCCGCAGTTTCTTGTTCAATTAGAGAATCTTGGAGTAGAAGTCAGTGCCGACATAGGCAAAAGTCTTGAACAGTCGAGAGTAGATATTAAGCGAGTGCAGGTTAAGTTTCCTGCGGCGAACTTCGTTATGAGCGGAAGCGTGAGCAATATCGGAGAGAATCCGAAGATTAGAGGCAACTTCAGCGGATTGGTTAACTTTTCGCGTATCAATTCTCGCTTATGGCAACTTCTCGGCATGAAGATGAAGGGGAGGTTGAATGCCGATGTGGATTTCAATTTGCATTTGCAAGACTTGACACCATATACGTTTCATCAGGCCAAGTTGACCGGATCCGCCACTCTGAATGATTTTATGGCATACCTACCCGATGATTCCATTGCCGCCGGGTTGAATTATGCTCAGCTGTCGTTTGGCTCGTCGCGTAAATTTGCTGCCGGAGAGGTCACGGTTGACTCGTTGCTGTCAGTGTCGTTCAAGACCGACTCCGCATGGGTAGAGATGCCCGAGCTAAATGCGCAACTATCGGGCTTGGCAATGGGTTTTGGTATAGAAAATCGCGCAGCCTCGGGCGACACATCGACGGTGACGCCTATGGGCGGCGGCATCAGGCTCACTTCATTGCGATTCCGCAATCACGCCGATTCCTCGCGAGCAATGTTGCGTAATCTTGCCGGAGGCTTTTCCGTCAGGAGATTTAACGGCAAAGACAGCATACCGCAGATGGGAGTGAACTTGAATATCGGTCGTGTGTTTTGTTCAAACGGAGCTACGCGCATCAGTCTAAGCGATGCCGGCTTACACGTTTCGGGCCACAATGCGCCGGATAAACAGCGACGGCGGACAAGGACGGCGGCAGACTCTTTGCGTATGCGTTCGCGCCGGGATTCCGCCCTTGCCGCAACAAAAGATTTTGAGACAGTGGACTTCGGAGCTGCTCGCTCATCGATAAACCTTTTACGCCGTTGGCACGTTACCGGCGGAGTCAAGGCCGCAAGGGGGCGGTATGTTTCTCCGTCCTTCCCGTTGCGCACCACTATGAGCAATCTTGATTTTTCGTTCAATGCCGACTCGCTAATTCTTAAACAGCTGGACCTTACGACCGGTCATACGGATTTTGCGCTGCGCGGACTGATCAGCAACATACAGAGAGCAGTGGGGCGTCGCCGTGGAGCGAGTCCACTGCGTTTAAATCTGGAACTTCGGAGCGACACTTTGAATATTAATGAGATTACTCAAGCTCTGTTTAAGGGAGCGGGAGCGAGCGAAGCGAACGTTAGCTATGAAGATGAGATAGATGACATCACGGCAGACGAGGTCTTGGCAGAAGCCGATACGATGCCAACGATGGCACCGGTGGTGCCGATGAATATTGACGCAAAATTCACGTTCAACGCGAAGAATGTGATATATTCCACGATGCTTCTTCATGATTTCAAGGGAGATGTGCTGATGGCACGCGGTGCGGCACAGCTGCGAGGTCTTCATGCGTCGTCGGCTGAACTTGGAGCAGTCGATTTGAATATGCTCTATTATGCTCCGAAGCGCAGCGAAGTTAGCGTCGGGCTCGGTCTTGACCTAAACCGCTTCAATATAGGCAAGGTGAGCGAAGTGATTCCTGCGCTCGACACCATAATGCCGATGCTCAACACTTTGTCGGGCGTGGTTGATGTGAAGATTACTGCGACCACTCCGGCGGATTCGATGCTCAACGTGAATCTTCCGGAGATGAAGGCAATGCTGAGCATTAAGGGAGACTCGCTGACGCTTATAGACCCGGAGACCTACAAGACCATTGGCAAATGGCTGATGTTTAAGAATAAGAATCGCAATCTGATAGATCACGTTGAGAGTCAATTGGTGTTGGAAAACGACACTCTGAGCCTTTATCCCTTCATGTTTGACTTCGACAGGTATCGCTTGGGGGTCATGGGCTATAATGATTTGGATTTGAACCTGGACTATCACGTTTCTGTTCTGAAATCCCCCCTGCCGTTCCGGTTCGGTATTAACGTGAGCGGTCCGGCCGATAACATGAAAATACGTCTTGGCAAGGCACGCTTTAAGGAAGAGATGGCAGCGGAAAGCGTTGCAATCAGCGATACGGTGCGCATGAACCTTGCTCGCGAAATTCAAGAAGTGTTTACTCGAGGCACAAATGCCGCGCGCATGGCTCCGCTTCGCCTGCGTCGTCCAAAAGTGTTGCCTTCAGTAAACTTGCAGACAGATACCCTCTCGGCATCAGACTCTTTGTATCTGCGCCAAGAAGGGCTTCTCGAAACGACAGACACCATTACTCAATTTAGAAACAAATAATGAATCGCCAAATACCCCACCACCCCAAAGCATTTTTGTTTGACATGGATGGAACTCTTTATGACTCCATGCCCAACCATGCCTCATCGTGGTATCAGATGATATGTGAACACGGCATTCCTTGTACTCCCGAGGAGTTTTATCTCTATGAAGGAGCTACGGGCCATTTTACCGTTAACCTGTTGATACGTCGCGCATTTGGTCGGGATGCTACCGACGAGGAAGTTCAGAGTTATTATGAGCGTAAAGCCGAGATATTTCGGTCAAAACCGGCTCCCGGAGTGATGCCCGGAGCATTGGACTTGGTGAGAGCCGTTGAGTCCTTGCCATGGAAGCCGCAAACAATCTTGGTGACCGGTTCGGCTCAAGGGTCTCTGCTCGGGATGCTTGACAGCGACTTCCCCGGTGCTTTCCCGATAGAGCGCAGGGTGACCGCTCTGAACGTCAAGCGCGGAAAGCCGAATCCCGATCCTTTTTTGCAGGGCGCAAAGCTCGCGGGAGTGAAGCCGGAGGAGTGTGTGGTTATTGAAAATGCGCCGTTGGGCGTTATGGCAGGCGATCGTGCCGGCTGTTTCACGGTGGCAGTTGCCACGGGTCCGACTCCGCATGAAAAACTTGCCGAGGCCGGTGCGGATTTGATATTCTCGTCGATGCCGGAGTGTGCGGCGCAACTTCCCGAAATGCTATGCAACAGTTAATATTTACCAATGAAGTAAAAGACGCCTTGGCCGGGCTTGTTGCCGAGATGAGCCCTTCGGGGGTGTATATACTCACCGATACGAATACTCGAACCATTGGCGAAGAACTCAACAGTTTTGGCGGCAAACTCATCACAATCGGTTCCGGCGATGAATGCAAGACCTTGGAGTCGATAGCCAAAGTGTGGGAGGAACTATCGATGAGCGGAGCTACGCGCCATTCGGTTATGATAAACGTTGGCGGCGGAATGATTACCGATTTGGGAGGCTTTGCAGCGGCATCATTTAAACGCGGCATACGTTTCATTAATGTGCCCACTACGCTGTTGGGCGCTGTCGATGCTGCCGTGGGCGGTAAGACCGGCATAAATTTTCTGAATTTCAAGAATGAAATCGGGGCGTTTTGTCCGGCAGAGGCCGTGGTCATATCCACTCGCTATTTTGCAACGCTTCCGGCTGAGGAATTACGCAGCGGCTTTGCGGAGATGTTGAAACACGGTCTTATTTCCGACAATGAGACATACCGCCGGTTGCTTAATTTTGACATCGCGGAAGCCGATCTCGAAGCATTGTTGCCTCTGCTTGAAGAAAGTGTAGAGGTGAAGAAAACCATAGTGGAGCAAGACCCTCGGGAGCAAGGCATACGCCGCGCTTTGAACTTGGGACATACGGCAGGCCATGCTCTTGAAACCTTGGCATTGGAGCGCAATGAGCCGATTGCTCATGGGTTTGCAGTGGCACACGGGCTGCTCATTGAGATGGTTTTGAGTCACTTGATGGTGGGCTTCCCCTCGTCGGAACTCTATCCTATGGCAGAGTTACTAAAACGAGCTTACGTGCCCGCTCCGGCGATTACTTGCGATGACTATCCTCATATTCTCGAACTGATGAGTCACGACAAGAAAAATACCTCGGCATCGGCAATCAACTTTACGCTTCTT
This sequence comes from Bacteroidales bacterium, assembly GCA_015061005.1. GTDB lineage: Bacteria > Bacteroidota > Bacteroidia > Bacteroidales > Muribaculaceae > UBA3263. Next base: position 67,584 of record SUXJ01000005.1, on the reverse strand, counting down.
CGCAGTCCCGGCAGCGTTGAGATAGATCAGACCGCCTCACCGAAGAATATACGCATAGCCCTTGACCTCTACCGCGACCTTCTCGGACTGTAAGAGTCGGGAGGAAGTCGCGGTGTTTGCGGTGTTTGGTGCTGAGTTTTAGCGGGCGGCGGTCAGGGCGGCGATTTCTACGATGACTTGGACGGCTTTTTGGAGCGAGGGCACGGGAATGAATTCGTAGCGACCGTGGAAGTTTAGTCCTCCGGCAAAGATGTTGGGGCAGGGAAGTCCTTTGAAGCTGAGTTGGGCTCCGTCGGTTCCTCCGCGAATGGGCACTACTTTGGGGGTTAGTCCGGCATTTTTGATGGCTTGTTCGGCAATTTCAACGATGTGGCTCACGGGTTCCACCATTTCACGCATATTGTAGTATTGGTCTTTTATTTCAATAGATGCGCATTCGGGGTATTCTTTATTGATTTTGCGAGTGAGGTGTTCGAGCTCTTTTTTGCGTCGTTCGAAACGGTCGCGGTCAAAGTCACGTATGATGTAGGTGATTTCTGTTTTTTCTACCGTGCCTTCCATGCCGACGAGGTGGTAGAAACCTTCGTAGCCTTCGGTGTGTTCCGGGGTTTCCCAGCGGGGGAGCATGATTGCAAATTGGTTGGCAACACGCAGTGAGTTTATCATTTTGTGTTTTGCGTAGCCGGGGTGTACGTTGCGTCCTTTGAAGGTTATTTTTGCCACAGCAGCGTTGAAGTTTTCAAATTCGAGTTCACCGACTTCGCCACCGTCCATTGTGTAGGCCCATTGGCAGCCGAACTGTTCGACGTTGAATTTGTGGGCGCCACGTCCGATTTCTTCATCGGGGTTGAATGCTATGCGTATTTTGCCATGGGGAATTTCGGGGTGCTGCTGGAGATATTCAACTGCGGAGATTATTTCGGCGATGCCGGCTTTGTCATCGGCCCCGAGTAGGGTGGTTCCGTCTGTAACAACGAGGTCTTGGCCCACATAGTTAAGGAGTTCGGGAAATTCTGCCGGCTTGAGCAGTATGCCTTGTTCGGCATTGAGGGTAATATCGCCACCATCGTAGTTTTCAACGATACGGGGTTTCACGTGGCGTCCGCTCATGTCGGGTGATGTGTCCAAATGGGCAATGAATCCGATTGTTGGAATTTCTTTATCGGTGTTTGCGGGCAGAGTTGCCATGAGGTATCCGTTTTCATCGAGAGAGATTTCGCTGAGGTTCATTTCAACGAGTTTTTGTTGGAGATATTCGGCAAATTTATACTGTCCGGGGGTTGACGGGGTCATGTTGGTGAGTTCGTCGCTTTGAGTATCGAACTTTACGTAGTCGAGGAAGCGGTCAAGTACGTTCATTTTTTGGATGAGTTTAAGGTTATTTCAGATTTAGAAGATTTCTTGAGAGTGAAGATAAATTCGAGGCCGTGGGGTATGGCGTTTTGCACTTTGATGTTACCGCCGAGGGCTATGAAGGTGCTTTTCACAATAGGCAGTCCCAGGCCTGTGCCTCCCGATTTTCTGGAGCGCCCTTTGTCGATTCTGTAGAATCGGTCGAAGAGGCGTATGAGATGGTCGGGGCCTACTCCTTCGCCGTTGTCGGCAAAGGAGAATGTGTAGGTCTTGTCGGTAGATTTAATCAGAGAGAGGGTTATGGTGGTTCCTTTGGAGTACTTAACGGCGTTTCGCACAAGGTTCATCAGTGCGTCGCTGAGGAGATTGAAGTTCCCGATGACCATTGTGTCGAATGGTATGTCCCATTTGAATTTCATGTCGCCGATTAGGTTTCCGGCATTGATATCGGTTGCAATGCTGTAGGCAATGTCGTGGAAGTCCAAGGTCTCGGTCTCTATTTGGAAGTCGGTATCGTCCAGCAGTGTTATTGAGTTGAGTTTTCCGACGAGGTTTGTGAGTCGGTCGGCGTGTTCTTGAGCTTTTTGCAGGAATTCCAATCGTGTTTGGTCGGGAATGTCGGGGTCTGCTACCACGGTGTCGAGATATCCCTTGATAATGCTTAACGGTGTTTTTATTTCGTGGCTGAGGTTTCCGGCAAATTGTCGTTTTGTCCGGTCTTTTTCTTCGATTGCTCTCAAGGCGACTTCGTGTTCATGGAGCATTCGACGGGTTGCTTCAACTTTTTCGCGATAGAGAGACACGATTTTTCGGGTCATTTCGCCGATTTCATCATGAGGAAGCGTGAGTTCGTCGATGTCGACAGTTTTACCTTGTGCAGCGTCTGAGGCAACCTTGTGAAGGTTTTTAACCACGAGCGACATTCGTCGGGCAATGAGGAACACAAGGACAGTTGCCAATGCGGCGAGCGTAAATACGATTAACCACACCGTGGGGCTATAGTCCATGGTCTTGACGAGATTGGCATTTAAGGGAACTGCGGTAATGGCGGTAATTTCTCCATTGTCGGAAGCTACAATGTCGATAAGAGAGCCGTCGGGGATGACGTAGGTTTGTCCTGTGGCGTCTGTTTCGATTGGGTGACCCTGATGTGCGATTATGTTTCCTTTGGTATCGAAAATGGAAATGCGCAGATCGTAGAATGCGGTATTGTTGTAGTAAGTGTTTATAAGGTCAACGGTCTGCTGAAGATCCGAGCCGCGCTCGTAGCTGTCGATTATCGTTGCGTTGATGTTTTGTATTCGCGACATCAACGATTCTTTGCCCAAGCGCTTCTCGTTGGTTACGGCGTAGCCGAGCATTATGCCGATAATAATCCAGATGATTAAAATCAGCGGCAAGAATATTCGCCAAAACAGGCTAAAGGACTTCTTTGAAACCATATCCGTAGCCTACGCGAGTTTCAATGTGCTTACCGTAGATGCCGAGCTTCTTGCGCAGACGAGTGAGACTTGTGTCAACGGTGCGGTGGCTTACTACCACATCGCAAGCCCATACGTTGCGGATTATTTCCTCGCGCGAGTAGATTCGATTGCGGTGTTCGAGGAAGAAGAGTAGAAGGTCAAGTTCGGTTTTAGACAGGGATAGGGGATTGCCGTCAATGTAGCAGACTTTTGCGTTGCGGTTGAGTCTGAGAGTTTTGAAGACGATGTCGTCTTCATAGTGAGATTTGGAGCGGTTTGCCGCTATGTGGTCAGAAATGTTGCTTCTCCGCATCACGGCTCTCACCCTTGCAAGGACTTCCGGAATGGAGAATGGTTTGGTAATGTAGTCGTCTGCTCCGAGATTCAGCCCTATGACGGTGTCGTCTTCGTCGGCCAGTGCGGTGCAGAAAATGATTGGTTTGTTTTCCAACTCGGGATTGTTTTTGAGTTTGCGAGCAAAATCAAATCCGCTGAGTTTTTCCATCATAATATCGACTAAGAAAAGCGAATATGAGGGTAAGTCCTTGGTGAGGGCTTCTTCCGCAGAGTAAGCCACGTCTGCTTCGTAGCCGTCTTTTTCGAGATTATAGCGGAGGATTTCGCAAATGGACTCTTCATCGTCTATGACGAGGATTTTTATGCGCATATTCTGTAGTCAAAAGGTTTCAGAGTTTATTATCTGCAAAGATAACGAAAATAGGAGGGGAAACATAGTCGGTGATTGTTAAAAAATGCTAATATAACAAACCGAATACGCATAAAGGGTGTTTTAGAGGTGTCTTTACTGTATTTGCACTGTGTTTTTTGATATTAGATTTAAGGTTAAAGATTAACGGCCGTCGGGATGACAGCCGTTTTTTTGCGCCGGAATAATTCTATTTCCATAAAACAACAAATTTTCCGCAATCTATTTCCATAAAATAGCATATTTTCTATGTTCTATTTCCATAAAATAGCTAATTTTGCATCTACCGGTTGAGATTGGGGAGAAATAATCGAAGTTTGATTGATGGTAGCTTAACGCAGGTAATTAGGAGTTGAGGAGCGTGAACCCGTGAGGAGTTTTATGAGCCTCGGCGAAATTCTATTCAATAGTAAAAATATCACATAGCTTAGGGATATATTTAATATCACGCTAATTAATGAGCCGGATAGTATCCCGATTAAGGCGTTGGCAGGAATTATGGATGCACAAAATCTTGTGATTAAGTTAGAATACATTCCATGTATCACATATATAAAGAAAATGATATGAGAATTATGATTCAGGGCATTTCGTATGTTATGAGACTTATTTACCGGTAGGCCGGCAATAGGAATTATTAAAATAATGAGGACATAGCATAAAATCGGCTGAAAATTAACCGTAGGGATGTTAATAAAGAGAATCCCATAGGAGGCGATAATAACTACCGGGAATAGTGCTAAACAATAGAGGCGGTTTAGGTTGAAATTATATTTGTTGATCCCCATCACGCATCCCAAGAGAAAAAACTCTCCGCCATATAGGTCAATATCGCAAACGGATATTAGGAGTACGGCAAGCGTTAAGTATTTGTTGCGCGCGATAAAATAAAAAATTGGGGATAGGATTTGAAAAATGATAAGATTGCGAATAAACCATAGAGGGACTAGCATTGGATATGTGTTGCCAGTATCCCAATATCCGCACAATAATCCAATGAGAGAGAACTCCCCGTTAACGTATATCTCGCCACCGTCATATCCCAAATATTTTGCTTTTAGAAATCGAATAATACCGGCGGCTGTGTTCCATAGTAGATATGGTATGAGTAAGGTTACTATCCTTGATTTTATTTTCTTACGATATACTACTGAATTGAAACGATCAACATTTAGGAAAAATAAGAATCCTGAAATTATAAAAAATAAGGGCACGCAAAAGCTCAACGGGTAGCGAATCAGGTCCGATATTTCAATTAGAGACTCAGTCGCAGAGTGTGTGAAATTCAGGGTGTTACTATGAATGGCAACAACTCCGATTAACAAAATGGTTTTTACAAGATTAATTGCAGCAAATGTTTGGGCATTATTGATTGGCATACGTTTATAAAATGCATATTGGTTCTCCCCACGTTTAATCTATTTAAAACAAAGGGGATTCATCGTTCTATAGGTTGTTTAGAGTGGCTAAATGTTCGCAAATTCGGGCAGCATCAATGGGCAGCTTTCGCCAGTGTGTCTTGATAATTCTGTTTGGTTCTATAACCACTTAAGATGGGTGTATATTTATTTACCAATATTGATAGAATAAGACATATGCACAAACTAATCAACGATAATAAAATATTGGGAAGAATTGACCCGCTGATTTTATCGGGAGAAAAGTTGAAAACATATAGCAATACACCTTTGATTACTGTGAATGATGGTAAATGAAATGCACAAATCAGCAGGGTATTAGTTGCTATAAATGTTATGAGTTTTCTTTCTCCAATTATTGCATGAAATTTTTTTGCGATAAAAATTATAGCATAACAACCCGCAATGCCGCCCATATAAAATAAGGCTAAATTATTATATTGGCTGACATGTATTGCAACCTTGCCATTGAGGATGTAAGACATTACAAGAATAATTAATGATATGCCAAAGACAATTGCATTGTCAAAGTTTAAGCCTTTTACACGGGCATAATATCCCAGAGCGTAGATTGGCAAGACGATTATTGCTATATCCAAGCATAGCGGTAGGGTAAAAATTTCAAACGTGTAGATGATAATTGCCGCTAAAAGCACTATTATGGTTATTGTCCGAGTATGGGAGCTGTTTCTATAAAGAATATAAAACAAATTTCGAATGACAAATAGCGCTAAGATAAACCACAATGGGATGTCATGGAGTAAACTTTTGGGATGCCCGTAGAATATTGCAATCAGGGGTATATGAAAAGAGGATTTCACATCTGTTGTGTCAGAACCAACTTGACTTGATATGAACAGCCAAAATATGAAGGTGAGGCAATTGAGCAGCAGATAGGGGAGTAATAGTTGGGACGTATTTTTCTTGAGAAATTGCCTATATGTAGGTTGTTTTTCAAATTTGAAAACGTAGCCGGCCATGAAGAAGAAAAGTGGCATGTGGAAGACATATATAAATTGTTCCAAAGCCGGACATATTGCGGTGTGACCCAATATTACCAAATATATTGCAATGGTTTTGCTGTAATCTAACCAGCCAAGTCGTTGTTGCATAGTGTTTATCTGAAAATACTTAAGTTTGGCTGCAAATAAGGTGATTCTATTCTTGCAGCATCTAAAATGCTATGAAAGACGTAGTCGGTGCGCCAGTGTTTATCGCGATTTTCTCGCAATTTAGTTATAAACTCCGGATTTTGTTCCTTATATTTATCGGAATACCACACAAACGATGCCGGATAATGCAGCTCCGGGCGGTCAACACCATGGATATAGTATCCGTCTTCGCCGAGGCTTTCTCCATGGTCGGAGATGAAGAGTAAAATGGCATTTTTGTCTCGGATAGTTTCAATTACTTGCGATACGAACCAATCGGTGTAGATAATGGTGTTATCATAAGCATTTATCATTTCTTCTTGAGTATTAGAAGATACGACTCTGCTCTTGATTGTTGGCTTAAATTTTTCAAATTCTGCGGTGTAATGAGAATTGTACCACCAATGAGATCCGATTGCGTGCAATATGTGAAGTTGCTTTGAGTGAGGTAGTTGTAATTGTTTTGTTAAATGTGGAAGTATGTCCTCGTCTAACCATGCGTCATAAGTGTATAATGATTTACTGCTATTAGAATAAATCAGGGTGTCACATTCATTCATGAAATATACATAAGTATCTACGGATTCTTGATTGGCAATCCATGAGGTATGGAACCCGGCATTCTTAAAAATGGATACGAATGATTGTTCCGTATATGCAATATCGGGATTTATGCTATCAGCGCGAGTCAGAATATGCGGTACGGAAACGTGGGTGTAGCAGGGTTCGGTGTAAACCGATGTGTATGATACGAGATTCTTTTCTGCAGAAAGCAGAGGCGTTGTCTGTCTGTGATAGCCGTTCAATTGGAGGTGGTCGCTTCGCAATGATTCTCCGATAATCAGAATTACCGCAACTGAATCTTGCATTGCAACTGAATTCTCTGTAAAAGTTGACCTATTTTCTGCGATTAATTTACGTTCGTCAAGATAACGTTTGAAATTATAATAGACAGAGTATGGCATACGCTCCGATAGCGGGCGCTTTAGCGGTTGAATATGAGTGACGGAGGTTACTATGGCGAATGCGATAATTGCGTGTAAGGGCAGCCAACCGAAAGCGAGTTTCGTGTAGGTTACTTTTTTCCAGCGGATATGAACGATAATTATGGATAACACTAAAGCGGCCGTTACGTATAAGATCAGTTCTAACGATGCCACTTGCACATTTGTTTGCCAATCATTGACCAATGCAAGGTCTATTGTCATTGGGGTCAGTGTGGCTTTTAATGTTATTCTAAAATAAGTTAGGAATGTGCAAAATCCGGTAAGTAACGGGAATATTATTGCGAAAATGAGTTTACTTAATGCTAAAACATACATTAGGCCGAAAGTGGCAAAAGAGATAGCGCCCCACTGCAATCCAATAATAAGAGCATCTCGAACTCCGCTTATTGGGGAATCTGAGAATTCGGACAGAGTAAAACAAATGCTATAGCAGAGTGATATGCATATCACAAAGATTATAAATCTGACGTCCGATTTGGGGAATTTGCGAATCATGTGATTATAAGGGTTTTATGTGTCGTATGTTTGTGGTCGCTTGCTCTGAAATCTCTGTTATCAGGTAATATTTCTCGTTAGCTGTGGTTATTTGATGTGTCTTTTCAGCGCAAAAATCGGTTGATCAATAAGCCGATTGCCAATATATGCAATTATTTTTTTAGTAACCATTTTGTAGCGGGAACGATATTTATGGTGTAACCATCCTCTTCAATTGTTTCTTGTTCTTCAAAGGTTACAAGCGTAAGATTATTACACTTGAGTTTCTTGGCTGCATTCTTCAAACCTCTAATCTCTCTATTGCGTGTCTTTTCAGTAGAGATATCGTATGATACCTGTATCAACTCTTGTACATTGCCATCTTTTGCTATAACAAAATCAACTTGCGAAGATGTTTCTTTATAGTAGAAAACATCACAAAAGAGTGGCTTATAACGACGCATCAGCTCAATGCATACTACATTCTCCAACTTCCAGCCGAGATTTTCCAATGAGAAATTATCCTCGCGTTCAGTGACAAATGCAGTATCAACTACATAAACCTTTTCGTTTCTTACGCGATCTTTACTTTTATATGAGAAACGATTTACTCCTACCAATAGAAAAGACTCTTTAAGATAGGAATAATAGTTCTCAGCCGTATGATTTGATACTCCGAATAGTTCACCTACCGTTTTGGCCACAAATTCCTGACAATAATTGTCAGCAAGATATGCTGCGATTCTTCGTAATGCTTCCACATTGCGAAGCTTGAAACGGTTTGCTATATCATTCTTGATGATGGCGTCCAATAAACCGTTGATGTAGCCTCTACGATTACTCTCATTGAATAATTCCGGGAATCCGCCTTGTAGAAGATATTCATGTAAGGTGCTTTTGCGAATACCCTTCGCCTTCGTTGATAGCGAAGTGGTATCTATCTTTTTCATTGCACAATACTCAGAGTATGAGAAAGGATAGAGTTCCACCTTATTGTTTCTTCCTGTCAGATGTGTACTTAATTCCTTACTGAGTAATTTAGAATTAGAACCTGTAATAAATATATGCATTTTTTGGCGAAGCAATCTATTGACAAATAATGGCCAACCATCTATATTCTGGATTTCATCAAGGAACAGATATTTGAATTCACCATATGTCATATATAGTGCTTCAAGCAAACGGTCTAAATCGCTTGCCTTCATATTCTCCAATCGATCATCGTCAAAGTTCACATAAGCAAATTCAACCTCCTTTTGTTTAAGGAACATTTCACATAGAGTAGATTTGCCACATCGTCTGACACCTATTACTACCTGAGCTCTATTGCTCTTCAAATCAAGCTGTGATTCTTCAGGGCGGGAGCATAACTCCGAGTAATCATTCGCGAGCAACTCCTCACGCTGGTCTGCTACTATTGATAGTAAAGTCTGAGTATTCATAATTCACGTTATTTTACGGCAAAAATAATTCTATTTCCATAAAACAACAAATTTTCCGCAATCTATTTCCATAAAATAGCATATTTTCTATGTTCTATTTCCATAAAATTGCTAATTTTGCATCTACTGGTTGAGAGTAGGGAGAAATAATCGAAGTTTGATTGATGGTAGCTTAACGCAGGTAATTAGGAGTTGAGGAGCGTGAACCCGTGAGGAGTTTTATGAGCCTCGGCGAAATTCTATTTAATAGTAAAAATATCACATAGCTTATGGATATATTTAATATCACGCTAATTAATGAGCCGGATAGTATCCCGATTAAGGAGTTGGCAGGAATTATGGATGCACAAAATCTTGTGATTAAGTTAGAATACATTCCATGTATCACATATATAAAGAAAATGATATGAGAATTATGATTCAGGGCATTTCGTATGTTATGAGACTTATTTACCGGTAGGCCGGCAATAGGAATTATTAAAATAATGAGGACATAGCATAAAATCGGCTGAAAATTAACCGTAGGGATGTTAATAAAGAGAATCCCATAGGAGGCGATAATAACTACCGGGAATAGTGCTAAACAATAGAGGCGGTTTAGGTTGAAATTATATTTGTTGATCCCCATCACGCATCCCAAGAGAAAAAACTCTCCGCCATATAGGTCAATATCGCAAACGGATATTAGGAGTACGGCAAGCGTTAAGTATTTGTTGCGCGCGATAAAATAAAAAATTGGGGATAGGATTTGAAAAATGATAAGATTGCGAATAAACCATAGAGGGACTAGCATTGGATATGTGTTGCCAGTATCCCAATATCCGCACAATAATCCAATGAGAGAGAACTCCCCGTTAACGTATATCTCGCCACCGTCATATCCCAAATATTTTGCTTTTAGAAATCGAATAATACCGGCGGCTGTGTTCCATAGTAGATATGGTATGAGTAAGGTTACTATCCTTGATTTTATTTTCTTACGATATACTACTGAATTGAAACGATCAACATTTAGGAAAAATAAGAATCCTGAAATTATAAAAAATAAGGGCACGCAAAAGCTCAACGGGTAGCGAATCAGGTCCGATATTTCAATTAGAGACTCAGTCGCAGAGTGTGTGAAATTCAGGGTGTTACTATGAATGGCAACAACTCCGATTAACAAAATGGTTTTTACAAGATTAATTGCAGCAAATGTTTGGGCATTATTGATTGGCATACGTTTATAAAATGCATATTGGTTCTCCCCACGTTTAATCTATTTAAAACAAAGGGGATTCATCGTTCTATAAGTTGTTTAGAGTGGCTAAATGTTCGCAAATTCGGGCGGCTTCAATGGCGCGATTTGCGCGCTACGTTAAGCAGCTTGATTTGCATTTCAGAAGACGTGACGCCGTCTTCAGTGCCTTCAATGATGTTTTGTTTGCCGCTTCTTGCCGCTTGAACCATTTGGTCTGTAGTTCGATCTCCATGGGGAGGCAAGAACTTGCGGCAGAATGAGAATGTGAGTTGATAAAGCACCTCGGCTTTCCGGTAGAAGAATGCATCACGCCAAGGACGTTGTCGTTTAAGGATGTGAAATTCTTCTGGCATATAGCTTGGCGGGGTTTTATAGTGGCTATAGTGACTATAGTACTATAGGTTATTTAGGGGGGCGAGCAGGGTCCAAATTTGGGTGGCTTCAATAGCGCGATTTGTGCGGATCGTTTCTGCGAGTTGTTCGGCGAGACGGCACACGCCGGAGTGACCGAAGAGTCGGTTGCAGTAGGCAAGAGATTTGGTGTAAACTTGGCTCACTTCATCGTCTTCAAGGTCGCAAAGGGCTGCGCCCTCTGCGGTGAGGACTTTGCGCAATGCAGAGTCGGTGGTTGATGATATTTTGCGTTGATTGCGGTGAGCCAATTCTCGGCAGACTAAGTTGCCGATGGTCATTGCTGCGGTTATTTGAAATCGTTTCAATGTTTGCTCCCATACAGCTTTAGCATTGACTCTGGGAGAGGTGCAGAAATAATAATCATCTGACATGAGCATGGCATCGCTATCGTCCGAGTCAAGATCGATGCGCTGAAGCATATCTTCAGCATCCCACGCCATCAGGCTAATAGCCATACCGGCGAGGCCGAATGATTTATCGACCTCGTCGGTGTATTTTAATGATTCCGATGCGTTCATTTAATTGACAACAACAATCTTGGTGACAGCTGCGCTTGAGGATGAACCTTCTTCGCTTTGCGATGCAAAGACGAAGTAAACACCGCTTTTAACTCTGCGTCCGGAGGCGTCGCAGCCGTTCCATGTTACCATTCCGCCATCGCTTTTGCCTTGGTAGAATACTCTGCCTGCGGCATCAGCTATTTTGACCAATGAACCGTCCATCAAGCCGGTGACGGTGATCCAACCGGTGTAGTCCGGCGTGACGGGATTGGGATAAGCATACACGTCGCTAAAGTCCGGTGCTGCGGGTGAGGTAGTTGAGTGGTAAATGCAGAGCCCTTGGTCTGTGCCGATAAATATTTTGTTGGAGTTACGGTCAGCATGTGCCGCAAATACGTTGTCAGACGGCAGCTGAGAGTTTTCTGTGGTGAAATGGTCAAGTATTTCCGAACCGTTGGCGCTAACTCGATAAAGTCCGGAACCAAGGGTAGAAATCCACTTCTGATTATTTTCGTCGACGTGTATATTGAATACTTCAACCTGATCAAGCAGATAGTCTGCCAAGTTGGTGCCGTCATTGCGGGCTACTTTGGGTCGCATCGGAGCGAACCCGGCAGAAAATGCATCGTTGGAGTTGCGAATAACTCTGATGCCGGTATCTGAAGCAATCCATATCCAACCGGATTTGTCAACTACAAGTGACGGATATTTCCATGCATCCATTGACATGCCGTCTTCGTCGCGAGTCATGTCGTTATATGCAATCTTGGTGGCGGAGCTTAAATTTTCGTTAGCAGCAGGCATTTTTACTACTGCTATTCCGTCCGATCCGCTAACTATGATATTCCTTTTTGCCTCATCAATCACCATTCGAGAAGAGTGGTTTTGGCCTATATCAGGAAGTTCGAGCAATGACCAACCTTCAACGTTTGATTCGGTTTCCCAGCTGCCCGGCTTTGCTTTAATGAGCAGAAGTGTGTAGTTATTATAATAACGATGAACAAACCAAAGTGAACCGTCGGAGTCTATCTTTACGTCGCGTACCAAGTAGTTGGTGTCGAAGTTGGTGTTATCTTTGGTGTACTTATATGTTGTCTTGTCCGTCAGGTTTATTCTGCTTGCTCCCGTTGAGAAGTAAGTTGCGATTAATTCATCGTTGCTGCCGGGTAAGAATTCAAATTCACTAAGTGATTTTTCCAGAGCTACCGGGCTAGCGGTAATTTTGCCGTTTTTGTAGAGGTCCAAGTAGGCGTTCTTGCCGTATGATATATTGTAGGCAACAGGAGCGTGTTGGACTCCGACGGTTGACATGTAGATTGTGCCGTCGGGGGTTTGCTTGAAGATGCCGACGTTGGTTCCGGAGGTGCTGTTCGGCTTGGTGCGCGCTACTTTGAATGAGCTGCTTGTCGGGTCATATTGGCCATATCCGGTAGCATCGGCAAGCCAGAGGCTTTGACCGTTCCAAGTAGCCACTATATTGCCTTTAGATTCTGCGGCGGTAATGGTGGTTATTTGTTTTTCTTTGTCGAGGAGATACACCACACCGTTGCCCGACATTGAAATGCCCGATTCCGTAACTTGCAAGCTCTTGGCATCGAGCGAGACGGGCACCGAGTAACTCGTGGCTCCGGTGAGAACCGTTGCGCTATCGGTGGCTTCGTCGTTGATGTTCATGGTGTAGAGTCTCTTGTCGCTGCCAATAAGAGCTGTGATTCCGTTGGCGCTGATCAAGCCGTTGTTCGCGTATGGTCCGCTGTTGGGGCATCGTTTGAAGGATTTCGACAAATTATGGTGAGAAACATTCTTTGGCGAATAATACCAACGGTCGCCGCCATTATAGTAAACAAATATATGTTTCGGACTTGCGGCAATCAAGTTGACTTGTTTGCCCCAAATGCAACTTTCCGTTACTGCCCCGTGTTCGGGATCAATGACAATCATGCCGGAATTTAGTGCAACGTAAGCTTTGCCTTCGCTGAATGCTACTTGGTTGATTTTTTTGTCGTTGGAAATTGCTGCATCACGCAAGTCGGGAACATTGATGGTTCGACCGTCATCGTAAAGCAGGTCAATGTTATAGTCTGTATATGCCACAAAAAGGTATTTCTCTTCCGGGTCATACCATATACCGCTTACTAAGTTGCCGTTGAGTTTGTGTGAGGTGTTGTAAGCAATCACCTCGCCGGTGGATTTGTCGTATCCGCAAAGGCTGGTTCCCGATAGGACATAGACGTATTCCGGAGATTCTACAACGGTTGCCGGCGTTCCATAGTTGGGAAACACTTCCCACGACCCAACGTAGTTTTGAGCTGTGGCAGTAAGGCTTAAAAGAGCAGCAAGATATAAGAAAAGTTGCTTCATCTTATTATGAATGATTGGTGTTGTCATATAATGTCAAGTAATTTGCTCATTGCGCGACCGCGGTGGCTTATGGCGTTTTTTTCAGCCGCAGTCATTTCGGCAAAAGTCAAGCCGGAGCCCTCGTCGGGAATGAATATCGGATCATAGCCAAAGCCATCGACTCCGCATGGCGTTTCAGCAATTTTTCCCTCCACGATACCTTCAACCATCTTGACTTCTCCGTCTCGACTCAAGGCAATGACCGTTCTGAATCGAGCTCGTCGGTTGGTTTCTCCTTGCATTTGCATAAGCAGTTTTGCCATGTTGGCTTTGGAGTCATGACCGTCGCCGGCATAGCGTGCGCTGTAGACTCCTGGAGCTCCGCCAAGTGCTTCCACTTCCAGCCCGGTGTCGTCGGCAAAACAATCGCAGCCAAATCGCTCGCTTACGTAGCATGCCTTCAGCTTCGCATTTCCTTCAAGGGTGGTGGCCGTTTCGGGAATGTCATCGTGGCAGCCAATCTCGCTCATGGACTTTATTTCCGCTTCGGGGCCGGCTATTTGGCGCACTTCGGCGAGCTTGTGGGCATTATTTGTGGCGAATACTATCATGTGTTCTATTAACGTGATAACTATCCGATTTATTGCTTACTTAACTACGATGTTGACTATCTTGCCCGGGACAAAGACTGTTTTCACCACTGTTTTGCCTTCGAGCCATTTGCCGGCATTGGGGTGGCTCATTGCAGCGGCGAGCACATCTTCTTGTCCGAGGTTGGCGGGCAAAGTGAGTTGGAAACGAGCCTTGCCGTTAAACGATATCGGGTAAGTCACTTCTTGTTCAATCAAGTGTGCTTCATCGTAGGCAGGCCAGTGGGCATCGCATATTGTGGAATTGTTGCCCAAGGCGTTGTGCCAAAGTTCTTCGGCAATGTGGGGGGCGAATGGTGCCAGAACGATTGCCAGCGGTTCGAGTGCATCGCGCGAGTTGCATTTTTGTGCGGTCAGTTCATTTACGCATATCATGAATGCAGCCACAGAGGTATTGAAACTGAAGTTTTCAATGTCGGCTCCCACTTTCTTGATAAGCGTGTGAATGCTCTTCAGCGATGCTGCCGAGGCGGGAGCGTCGCTGACGCCGCCTTCATAGAGTTTCCACAGTTTTTTCAGGAAGCGGTTCACTCCGTCAATGCCGTTAGTGTCCCATGGTTTGCTTTGTTCGAGCGGACCGAGGAACATTTCATACATGCGGAGTGTGTCGGCTCCATAGCGCTCCACGATGTCGTCGGGGTTAACGACGTTGAACATAGACTTCGACATCTTCTCAACTGCAGCTCCGCAGATATATTTGCCGTTTTCCAATATGAACTCGGCATCGTTGAACTCGGGACGCCAAGCGCGGAATGCGTCTTGGTCAAGTTCGTCGGTCAGGCTGTTGACGATGTTGATGTCAACGTGGAGTTTCGTTGTGTCATATTGGTCTTTTAGTCCCAGAGAAACAAACGTATTGGTGTCCTTGATGCGATAAACGAAGTTGCTGCGACCCTGAATCATGCCTTGGTTGATGAGTTTGCGGAAGGGTTCGTCGCTCACGATTTCTCCCAAGTCAAACAAGAACTTATTCCAGAAACGAGCATATATCAAGTGGCCGGTGGCATGTTCCGTACCTCCGATGTAGAGGTCAACCTCGCGCCAATATTCATTAGCTTCCGAGCCAACCAATGCTTCATTGTTATGCGGATCCATGTAGCGCAAATAATATGCGCTTGAGCCGGCAAATCCGGGCATCGTGTTCAGTTCCAAAGGATAGCCGTCGGCAGTTTGCCAATTCTTGGCTCTGCCCAGTGGCGGTTCGCCGCTTTCAGTGGGTAAATATTGGTCGATTTCCGGGAGTTGGAGCGGCAGTTGCTCTTCGGGCAGCATGCAGGGCACACCGTTTTTATAATACACCGGGAAGGGTTCGCCCCAATAGCGTTGGCGTGAGAAAATGGCATCGCGCAGTCGGAAGTTTACTTTTACTTTTCCGATTCCTTTTTCCGAGATGAATTTTTTCGTGGCGGCGATGGCGTCTTTTACCTCCATGCCGTTCAAGTCGAGTTCCGGGCCGCAGGAATTAATCATCTTTCCGCTCTTGGCGTCGAAACTCTGCTCGCTTACGTCGGCTCCCTCAATCAGCGGGATAATCGGGAGGTCAAATTTGCGAGCAAAGGCATAGTCGCGGCTGTCGTGGGCGGGCACTGCCATAATTGCGCCGGTGCCATAGCCGGCAAGCACATAGTCGCTCACCCAGATCGGGATTTCCTTGCCGGTAAGCGGATTTACGGCGTATGCTCCTGTGAATGCTCCGGTCACTTTCTTGTCAATCATGCGCTCGCGCTCGGTTTTATGTTTAACCTCGGCAAGATATGCCTCAACGGCTTCTTTGCGGTCGGCGGTCGTCACCTGCTTAACGTAAGCACTCTCCGGGGCAAGCACCATGAAGGTTACGCCGAAGATAGTGTCGGCGCGAGTGGTGAATATTTCGAGTTCAACATCGCTGCCTGCCACTTTGAAACGCATTTCTGCGCCTTCGCTGCGGCCAATCCAGTTGCGCTGAGTTTCTTTCAGCGAGTCGGTCCAATCTATGTGGTTCAGCCCTTCGAGCAGGCGGTCGGCATACGCGCTGACGCGCAAACACCACTGATTCATCAGTTTTTGCTCCACGGGATAACCTCCGCGCAGACTCACTCCCTCGCTCACCTCATCGTTGGCAAGCACGGTGCCGAGCTTCGGACACCAATTGACCATTGTAAGCCCTTGATATGCAATGCGCCAGTTCATCAGCGTTTCGCTCTTCTGCTTTTCGCTCATGGCTTGCCATTCTGCGGCGGTGAAAGTCAGTTCCTTGCTTTCGGCTGCCGTAAGTCCTTCGGTGCCGTGGGCGGCCAAATGCGCTTCAAGCTTGGCAATCGGCTGCGCCTTGTTCAACTTGGTGTCGTAATAGCTTTCAAACATTTTCTGGAAAGCCCACTGAGTCCACTTGTAAAATTCCGGGTCGCAGGTGCGCACCTCGCGGTTCCAGTCGTAGCAAAACCCGATTTTGTCCAGTTGGCTACGATAGCGGGCAATGTTTTCCGTGGTGGTCTTTTCAGGGTGTTGACCCGTTTGAATGGCGTATTGCTCTGCGGGCAAACCGTATGCGTCATAGCCCATCGGGTGCAATACGTTGAACCCTTGCAAGCGTTTGTAGCGTGCATAAATATCTGATGCAATGTAGCCTAACGGATGGCCTACGTGGAGTCCGGCTCCGGAGGGATACGGGAACATGTCCAAAACATAGAATTTCGGACGCGAACCGTCAACATTTACCTTATATATTTCGCGATCTTGCCAATACTGTTGCCAGCGTGATTCAATTTCTTTGTGATTATATTCCATAATGTTATGAGCTTATAATGAAGTGCAAAGGTACAAAAAAAAATTCAAACTTGTTGCGTTCACTTTTTTGAGAGAAAAAGAAAGCGGCTGCCTTTTGAGGGGCGGCCGCTTTTGCGTTCATTTGGAGTCGGTTAATTATTTAACCAAAACTTTTTTGCCATTAATGATGTTGATGCCCTTAACGGGGGTGCTCAGGCGGCGACCCTGAAGGTCATAGATTACGGTTTGACCGGCGAACGCGTCTGCGCCGATTTCGTCAATGCCGGTAACGCCGCCATTGGCGTCAACGCTGAATTTGTCGGTGAATGCTGCTGTTGGTATACCATTGGCGAGGAACATACCGGTGGGAACGTTGATCACGTAGTCGCCTTCGCGAATGTAGCTGAGAGTGGCAACGCCGTCAACAATGTCGCTTGCGGCAATCGTGTAGGTGCCTTCGTCGTTGGGGTCAACGCTTGCAAGAGCTATTTCCGGTTCTTCGTCTTCGGAGGCTTTTGCGATAGTGATTACCAAGTCTGCGGCGCTTTCGTGAGTGTTCAATGTGAGTCCCGGGAATGAGAGAGTGTGGTTTTCCGCAGTAGCGGCGATTTCAGCGTCTGCTTTGGCAAGAGCGAGCATTGTCCAGTGCGAGCCTCTGATGTTGTTGATGTACCAGCGGCAGAGCTTTTCGTTGTCGGACTGGTGAATACCATTGATTACGTCTTTGTCCTTGGCCAGGAAGCTGAATCCGGGGATTTCGGGGTTGTAGTTGACAACGTATTCAAATCCGGCTTCGGTCATGGGTTGCGACTGGTTGTTTACTTCCTTGATGTCAACGAACAGTCCTGACTGAACGTTGCGGATTTTGAGAGTATCGCCTTCAACGAAGTCAAGAGCCCAGAGAGTGGCAAGATTTGAGGCGTCAGCGGCCGGGGTAACTGCAGTGTAGTATTCTGATTGGTCGTTAGGACGCCATTGCCCTTCAGTCATATAGCAGTTGCTGTAGTCGGTGTTGCAGTTGCGGAGCATGTAGGCTTTGCCGCTAACTGTTGCAGCCAATTTTTCAACTACGGCATTGCAGAGGGGGTTCATGTCGTAGTGTTTGGCGGTATTTACACCTGCAATGGTAGTCAGGTCGTGTTCGGGAAGGGGATAATCAGTATAGAGCTGAGCAACGAACTCTTCGCCAAAGAGCTGAGAGAGCGATTCGTCTTCCACGGGAGTGGAAACGCGAGCGGCTACGTTGTTGATGTAGGTGGTAGTTGCAGTTGCGATTTCGCCTTCAGTGGCGGGAATGAAGTACCAAAGGGAGCCATTGTTGCCGTGGCCGGCGTTGTCGCTTGTGGGGTTCCATGCAATTTTTGCACCGCGAGGGTCGTAGTTTGTCGCGTCAAGGCAGTTTGCGCTGCCGACTGTGCTTTCGGAAGCAATTGCGTAGCATTCTTCAATGCCGGCAAATTGCTCTGCGGTCTGCTTGTGGAGGTAGAAAACGGAGCCTTCCGAAGTCATTCCGGCAAAACCGTTGCTAACACCGATTGTCAATGAATATCCTACCAAGTTTACGAGTTTCACTGCGCCGTCTTCTCCGGCTGCTTCAATGCGCCAGTAGATGCCGGGGATTGATGCCAAGGCACGGGTGGCAATTTCGTTAATACCGCTATTGTCTTGGTTTTCACCCAGACATGCGTAGCAAGGTGACGCCTTTTCGTACATCCAGCGAGCGTTAAGAATGCGGAAATACTTCGGGGCTTCGGCGGTTGACGTTTCGGGTGCTGCAAAAACGTATTCAGCCGGAGCGATATTCCAGCGAGAACCGTCATCACCGGAACCCCAAGTGGTCAGGTTACTCATGTATGCTTCGTGATCGACATTCAGACCATTTTGACCATCTCCAAATGCAAGAGCAAGGCCTTCTCCGTTTTGTTTTGGGAAATAAATTCCACCTCCATTGTCGATATATTTACCGGTGGTGCGGTTATAGAGTTTAAAACCTGAGGTTTGCATTACGATTTCCCATACTGCATCCGGCGAGATAGCAGCTTGAGTGTTCATCTTAATGTTGCTACCGGTAGGGATCGCTGCAAGATAGGGATAGTTAGTGCGGCGAGTTGAAGCAATTGTGATGCGTTTGCCGTTGAATGAGTTGAGGTAGTTGGCAATCGCGGTGTTCACCTCTGCAGCCTTGGCTTCGTAGTTTTCAAGAGATATGTCTTCGGGAACTGCCGTAGAAGGCATTTCGGTTTCGTCTATAACGTTCTTGATCAACGCCATTTTTTGCGCAAGAGCGATGTTGTCGGCATTCAGTGCCAATTCAAAGAGACCGGCAGGATCTGCAACATCTACGTATGCGTTAAACTCGGCGCAGTTTGCAAAGTTGCCGCTGGCTTCTCCCACGGTGGTAGTTGCAACGAACAAGATGTAGCGGCCGGCAATCGGGGTCTCAAATCTTACAGTGCTCTCGCTGCGATCTTGGCCGTATGCTTGATAGGAGAAAGAGCCGTGAGCCGTAGCGGTTTTGTCGGCAATGAATGTTGTCAACGAAGCGTGGTCGGCGTCAGCCACGGCATTGCCTGATTGGTTTGCGGAGGTCGTTGTGAGTCCTTCAATTGAATCGAGAACGTAGATGTCACATTCGGTAACATAGCCGTTACCGCCACCGGCGAGCTGTCGGGGAGTGTAGCCGACTGCTACCATTTCGGTTGCGGCAAGCGATTCGCCGCGGTCAACAACAAAGAAGTGTTTTTCGATTGAGTGATTGCTTTCCCAATTCGAGTGCCAGAAGGTGTTGGCGTTGCCGTCTTTGATGAGAGCCAGAACGCCGTCTTCACCGGCACCGGTGCCGCCGCGTTGGCTGCAGCCAACGATTACCCAGTCGGTTCGATCTTCCGCTACTTCCAAAGCGGAAACATGGGAGGTAATTCCCGGCATGATGCCGAGCATTGCCACCATTGAAAGTAAGAATTTTTTCATTTTTGAAATGTAAAAAATAGATTGATAAATATTGAAAATTATTATTTGTTTACGTTGTTTACGCGTGGGGATATAACGAGGTGAGAGCTATCCCTTGGGGGGAGTTCTACGAAGATGAGGTAGGCGCACAACTAACAGAAGCCGCGAAGGTTCGAGTTCGCAACTTATGCACTGAGCTGGCAGCGGTTTGTGCACATTGAGGATGAGAATGGCTCAGAGTGTCAAGCACTTGATTTAGATTGATAAATGTTTTTCGCCGGCAAATTTAAGAAAAAATTTGATTTCATCAAAATTTGAAATTTGCAGAGTCAAAAAAAGTGCGTATATTTGCAAATGTAAATTCCATGTTCCACTATTTGAAACTGATGCTACAACTTGCAATGTCGCCTGCAAAAGGGTGGGAGGACATTGCCGCGGGTGCTGACTCGTCTCGGCGCACGTTGACTCGCGGCTTGTTGCCGGTGATTGGAGTGGCAGCCTTGACGGTGTTTATTGGAGCATTCTATGCGCTTCGGCCGAGTTTCGGGGCGTTGTTGATAGGCTCCGTAATCACGTTTGCGAAGTATTCGATTACGTACTTTGTCGGAGTCGCGGTGTTGACGTTTGCCCTGCCTCGGTTGGCGGAGGGTGCGATTCCGGAGCGTGAATCCGTAGAGATATTTTGTGCATATAGTGTCGGGCTTATGGCCGTTATAGGCACGCTTGAGAATCTGCTCCCCATGCAGTTGTCGTTGCTTCAGTTTTTGCCGCTGTTGGTAATCGTTGTGATGTGTTTGGGCAGGAATTTTCTGAATATCGATGAGAAACGTATTTTTCAATTTGCGGCGGTGGTGACCCTCAGCCTTGTATTGCCGGTTTTTTTGATTGGCAGTTTGGTTGGTGCAGCGGCATGATTTGGGCTCGTTGCCCGTTCCGTCGAGTTATCTACATTTAAAAAAGAACCTCCTCTATAAATGAAATTTAAAGAAGTCAATATAAAGAATCGCAGAGCCACGTTTGACTATGCCATAGGCGACACTTTCACTGCCGGCATAGTGTTGACCGGCACTGAAATCAAGAGCATACGCTTGGGCAAGGCATCGTTGGTCGATACGTTTTGTTACGTTGACCGCGGCGAAGTTTGGGTGAAAAACATGTATATCTCCGAGTATTTTTACGGGACATATAATAACCACACTGAGCGTCGCGAACGCAAATTGCTGCTGAATCGCAAGGAAATCCGTCAATTGGAAAAGGAGAGCAAGGAGCCGGGTAATACGATAGTGCCGCTGCGCCTGTTTATCTCTAATCGCGGTTTTGCGAAACTCGTCATCGGCATAGGCCGAGGCAAGAAGGAATTCGACAAGCGTCAGACCATCAAAGAACGTGATGACAAACGCGCCATGGCACGCGCCTTTCAGAAATAGACACATTATAATATATAACAGATAAGATAAGCACATATGCCTACACCATATTATAACCCTTATGAGGAGGAAGCCGCGATTGCTCGGGAGCAAGCTGAGGCCGCAGCGGCGCGTGCCGAGGAACTAAGCCAAAAATCGGCGCAGGTGGCAGCGGAAATAGATGCTCGCAAGAGGGCTAAAGCCAAGCCTCGAAGGGGCAAGCGCGATGCGGAAACGACGGCGCAACGCAGCGAGTTTTACGGTCGCGCCAAGATGTTTGCCGGCATATTGATGATGCTGTTGGCGGCCTATATGCTCGTGGCCACTCTGTCGATGCTCGCAAATCCGGGTGCCGACCAAGTTGCCGTGCAATATAACAGTGTGGGGCAGATAGTTTCGTCGGGCACTGCGGTTGACAATGCCGCCGGACCGGCAGGAGCCAAGCTCAGCAACTTCTTGCTGTCGGGCACGTTCGGCCTCGGCTCTTTTGTGATTATTTACTGGCTGGTGATGGTCGGTTTGCGATTGGGGAATTGGATACGTTTGAATTTCTGGACGTTTACCTTGAAGTCACTGGTGTTGACCACCACAATAAGCATGGTGGCGGGATTGCTTACCTATGATTCGGAATTGGTGTTGCGGCTGGGAGGCAATCACGGCTATTATGTTAATAATTGGCTAATAGAAAGGACAACGGGGATTGGTGCACTATGTGTGTCGATTGCTCTTGTTGCCCTTGTCATCATAATCTATTTGACGCAAATAACGGCTGCCATCACCATGTATCGCAATAAGGTGGCAGCTCTGAAGGAGGCGCGTCTTGCTCATGCTCGAAAAGAGAAAGAAACGCAAGAGAAACTTGCCGAGCAACTTGCCGGCTCCGCTCATGAATCGGAATCGGTTGAGCAGCCCGAGGAAAATGAACCCGAAGAAACAACCGAATCTCTCATAGTGCTCGACGATGAGGTTGATGATGAACCGCTCGATGCCGAGCAACGTCTTCAACCTACACCTTCCGAAGGCGGCGGTAATACGTTTGATCCCGATGCGGAGATGGAAATTACCGCTCATCAGATTGAAGAAGCCGACGTTATCTCTACTGATACGTATGATCCGACGGCGGAACTTTCCCACTTCCATTTCCCGTCGATTGACTTGCTCGAAGACAGAGCCGGGTCAAAAGTAACCGTTGATAAAGAAGAACAAGAGAAGAACAAGCAGCGAATCATCGACGCCCTTGCGCAGTTTAACATCAGAATATCAGACATCAAAGCTACGGTGGGGCCCACGATTACGCTCTTTGAAGTGGTCCCGGCCGAGGGCCAACGTATTGCTGCCATTAAGCGAGTGGAAGAAGACCTTGCTTTGGCACTTAAAGCCAAGGGTATTCGCATTATTGCGCCAATTCCCGGCAAAGGCACGATAGGCATTGAGGTGCCCAATAGCGACCCGCAAATAGTGTCGATGCGCACCATTATCTCATCAAAGAAATTCCAAGAGTGCAAATATGAACTGCCGATGGCTCTCGGTGCAACCATCAGCAATGAAGTGTTTATTGCAGACTTGGCCAAGATGCCTCACCTGCTCGTTGCCGGCGCAACGGGTCAGGGTAAGTCGGTCGGGTTGAATGCCATTATCACCTCGTTGCTCTACAAGAAGCACCCGGCGGAACTGAAATTTGTGCTTGTTGACCCGAAGATGGTTGAGTTCTCGCTCTACAGAGTTTTGGAACGTCACTATCTTGCGAAGTTGCCCGATGAAGATGAAGCGGTGATTACCGATTGCAACAAAGTGGTTACCACGCTCAACTCCTTGTGTGTTGAAATGGACAATCGCTACTCGCTGCTGTCGAAGGCCGGCTGCCGAGGCATCGGTGAATATAATCAGAAATTCATATCTCGTCATCTGAATCCGGAGAAGGGTCATCGCTATATGCCCTATATAGTAGTGATTATTGATGAGTTTGCCGATTTGATTATGCAAGCCGGCAAGGAAGTTGAAGTGCCGCTCTGTCGCATAGCACAAAAGGCGCGTGCGGTGGGCATTCACGCCATTATTGCCACTCAACGACCTTCGACCAACGTCATTACCGGTTTGATTAAAGCGCAGTTCCCGGGGCGCATAGCTTTCCGTGTGGCGCAAATGGTGGACTCAAAAACGATACTTGACCGCAGCGGAGCGCATCAACTCATTGGCAAGGGCGATATGTTCTTCTCGACCAATGGCAGCATAGAGCGCGTGCAGTGTGCTTTTGTGGACACTCCCGAAGTGGAAGCAATATGTGCCGGTATCAGTGAGCAGCAAGGATTTGCCAATGCCTACGAATTGCCGGAATACATACCCGACATGGCCGTCGGCGGCGATAGTGCGGCATTTGGAGGACATCCCGGTTCATCGTTTGACCGCGATCCGCTTTTCGAAGAGGCGGCACGCTTCTTGGTTACTACCGGCAGCACGGCTTCAACATCATCGCTGCAACGTCGCTACAACATCGGCTATAACCGAGCCGGTCGTCTGATGGACCAACTTGAGGCTGCCGGCATTGTGGGTCCTGCATTTGGCTCCAAACCGCGCAATGTGCTCGTTGACCCCATGACTCTTGACTCAATTCTCGGAATGTAACTTACCAATATGAAAAGAATACTCCTCATTATTTTCAGCATTACGACGTTGGCGGGTTTTGCCAAGGTGCCGCAGAGTGTGGCGCGCGCCGTAAAGCAGGCTAATGAAGCGGCGGCGATGGAAGTTCGGTGTGACATAAACGACATGCCGGCTACGCTCACCATGTCAGGCAACTGCTTCATAATGGACTTCGGCGAGGCAAAAATCTATTATGACGGTACGACTCAGTGGGCCTACAACGTGCCGGACGCGGAAGTTACCATTGTCGAGCCTACCGAAGAAGAACTCTCCGAAATTAATCCGCTACGCATTCTTCAACGCCTTGAGGCGGACTATGACGGCACGGTCGTTTCCGGAAATCCGAACAGTGTCAGGCTAACTCCCCGGACTGATACTTCTGATATTGCCGAGGTTGCGGCCACGTTCAGCGAAGTGACCGGCTGGCCCGTGAGCCTGACTGTCATAACCGCATCCGGCAGAGCCGACATCTCTAACATTTCGTTTACCGTGTCGGCGGCGAAAACCCCGGAGTCAGCATTTAAATTCAAAGCCCCGAGCGGCGTAACTATCATAGATTTACGATAAATTATGCAAGAGAACAATACCAAATGTCTTATCATCGGCTCCGGACCCGCCGGCTATACTGCGGCAATCTATGCTTCGCGAGCCAATCTTTCTCCCATTCTCTTTGAGGGTCATACCCCCGGAGGACAGTTGACCACCACATCGGAAGTAGAAAACTTCCCCGGCTACCCCAATGGGGTGACAGGCCCGGAACTGATGGCGGACTTACGCAAACAGGCCGAACGTTTCGGCGCAGACATTCGTCCGGGCAACATCGTTGAAGTGGACTTTAGCGGGAAGCCGCTGAAGGTGCGCACCGAATCCGGCGAAACACTCACCGCGCAAACCGTGATTATTGCAACCGGAGCAACCGCACTCTACCTCGGTCTTCCCGATGAAGAAAAGTATAAAGGGCTCGGAGTCAGTGCTTGCGCCACTTGCGACGGATTCTTCTACCGTAAGCGCACCGTGGCGGTAGTGGGCGGAGGCGACACCGCATGCGAAGAAGCCATGTATCTTAGCAATCTCGCCTCTAAAGTTTACATGATAGTGCGCAAACCCTATTTGCGTGCGTCAAAAGTAATGCAGCAGCGAGTGGCCGAGAAAGAAAACATTGAAATCCTGTTTAACACAAACACCGTAGGACTCTTTGGCGAAGAATACCTCGAAGGTGCTCACTTGGTAGAACACGTTGGAACCGCCGATGAACGCCGATTTGATATAGCCATCGACGGCTTCTTCCTCGGTATCGGCCACAAACCGGAAACCGACGTCTTCCCCGGAATTGAACGCGACGAGCATGGCTACGTTAAGACGTTTGGCGGAACCACCGCCACTTCCGTGCCCGGAGTTTTTGCCGCCGGCGATGTTGCCGATCCGCGCTATCGTCAGGCAATTTCTGCCGCCGGAATGGGCTGTCGAGCCGCGTTGGACGCCGAAGCCTATATCCTCGAAAACTCCTGAAACAATGCACATTTCCGACTCAAAAAATGAGTTTTTGTGCAAAAAGTTTTTATATGTCATAGAAATTTCGTTACTTTGCAGCCGAAATTAATATAATTTATTATTCATTTTTATAAATTTCAAAATTATGTCAGAAATTGCATCTCGCGTAAAAGAAATCATCGTTGACAAACTCGCCGTTGACGAAAACGAAGTAACTCCCGAAGCTTCTTTCACCACTGACCTCGGTGCTGACAGCCTCGACACCGTAGAGCTCATCATGGAACTCGAAAAAGAATTCGGTATCAGCATCCCCGAAGAAGATTCTCAGAAGATTCAGACTGTAGGTGACGCTATCTCTTACATCGAAAACCTTAAGGCTTAAGCCAAATTAATCTCCACCCCTCTCCTCCCCCATTTTCTCCAACAACAATCTGTTATCCCATCGAATGGAATTAAAAAGAGTTGTTATTACCGGTCTGGGTGCAATCACTCCGCTCGGTCATGACGTAGAATCAACTTGGGCAGCTGCCGTTGAAGGTAAAAGCGGAGCAGGTCCCATCACACACTTCGACGCTTCAAAATTCAAGACGCAATTTGCTTGCGAAGTAAAAGATTTCAACGCCGCTGAGCGATTTGACCGCAAAAAACTCCGCCAGCTCGACCTCTATGCGCAATATGCCTTGGTAGCTGCCGAGCAAGCCGTTGAAGATGCCAAACTCACTGACGAAGGAATCAATCGTCAGCGCGTCGGCGTAATCGTAACTGCCGGTATCGGTGGTTTGCACACTTTCGAAGAAGAAGCAGGCTACTTTGCAATTCACGGTGAAGAACAGGGTCCCAAATACAATCCCTTCTTCATTCCCAAAATGATTGCCGACATCGCAGCAGGCCATATTTCAATGCAATACGGCTTCCATGGTCCCAACTACGTGACCCTCAGTGCTTGCGCATCGTCTAACCACGCCATCATCGACTCATTCAACCTCATTCGCTTGGGCAAGGCCGATGCTATCGTGACCGGCGGCGCCGAAGCTGCAATCTTCCCTGCAGGCGTGGGTGGCTTCAACTCAATGCACGCCCTTTCCACTCGCAATGACGACCCCACCAAAGCATCGCGCCCCTTCAGCGGCTCTCGCGACGGCTTCGTAATGGGCGAAGGTGCAGCAGTGCTCGTGCTTGAAGAATATGAACACGCAGTGGCTCGCGGAGCGAAAATCTACGCTGAAATCGTAGGCGGCGGCATGAGTGCAGATGCTCACCACATCACCGCAACTCACCCCGAAGGTCTCGGTGCAATGCTCTCAATGCGCAATGCGCTCGAAGATGCCGGAATGCAACCCGAAGACATCGACTACATCAATGCTCACGGCACTTCAACTCCCGTTGGTGACGTTAGCGAACTCAAAGCCGTTGTTGGAGTATTTGGCGAACACGCCAAGAAACTCAACATCTCATCCACCAAGTCTATGACCGGCCACTTGCTCGGCGCAACCGGCGCTCTCGAAGCAATCTTCAGCGTGAAGGCCGTTCAGAACGATATTGTTCCTCCCACAATTAACCATGAGGACGACGACGTGGATCCCAACCTTCCCGAAGGTTTGAACTTGACATTCAACAAGGCGCAAGAACGCACCGTAAACGCTGCCCTGAGCAACGTGTTCGGCTTCGGCGGTCACAACGCCACAATCATCGTCAAGAAATACAAGGCTTAATACCTAACCCCCATACTGAAAAAGGCAGCCCTTTGAAAGGCTGCCTTTTTTGTGTTGCAGTGACCTGCAAGACTTATAAATCATATAAGATTTACAGGTCTCATGCATCTAATCGGGAATAAAAAGTCTTTTAAGAAAAAAATTTTCCTTAATTGTACTTAAGTCTTTTGGCGGTTGCATAAATTTTCATATCTTTGGAACGAATTATCCTTAAATCAAACATTATATGAACCCGAGAGTTATTTTTGTGTGGGTGTCACTTTGGTTCGCATCGAGTTTTGCCATTGCTCAAGAAAAGAGCATCACCATGGAACAAGCACTATCAATTGTTCAAAGCTATTATGAGGGACAAGACGTTGACTATTATCTGCTGACGGAACGCACCGAACAGTGGGAAATTTTCGTAGATGAAGTACCTTTTGCAAATTGGGAGCACGATTGCGCAATATATACATTCCTAAACACATTCAATCTAGCGATTGACACAATCCCTCAAAAGGTAGCTCTAAAAATGCCTCCAACCGAAGAATTTACGCCACTTGAAACGGGCAGAAAAAAGAATGTTCGACATGTAAGCGTTTTGGAGCCGACTATCATACAACCGGGTTCGATAGTATCTGACAATGAAATCGCCAATAGAACTTTCGCCGTAATTCTTAGTGGAGGATTCTATGAACATATGAATTATCATCGTTATTGGAATGATTGTTCATTTATATATCAGACATTACGCAAGGCGTATGGTATACCTCGCTCTAATATTAAGGTAGTGATGTCGGACGGATGCGACCCTGCCGCAGATATAAAATTACCAGACTATAGTCTCATCTCATCTCCTTTGGATTTAGATTGTCAAGATGGAGATGATATTACATGTTCTGCAACGAAAGAGAATATATATGCCGTCTTAAATAGTTTACTGAGTGTAATGGACAAAGATGACCATTTCTTCCTATATGTGATTGACCATGGAGGTTCATATAATGTGCCAGAATCCATTTCCTACATAAATTTATGGGACCAAGCTAGATTATATGATTACGAACTTGCGGATGCATTATTACCATTCACTCAAAAAGGTATTAATGTTAACATTGTAATGGGACAATGTAATTCCGGCGGATTTACGGAAGAACTAACAAATATTGGATGTGTAGTAGCTACCGCATGTGGTGCTGAAGAGTCTTCGTATGCTCGACCAAGAGATACTTCCGAACAAGAGTTTGACTACGATGAATTTGTATTTCACTGGACATCTGCCATCAATGGAGCAGATCCGTATGGCAATGCGGTGAATGCCGATGCAGATAACAATGGCATTATATCAATGTTAGAGGCTTTTAATTACGCAAAAGCTAACGACCAATTCAGCAACGGACAGAATGATGACGCAATAGAAACACCACAATATGCATCCGCCCCGATTTCTTTGGGAGAAGATTTGGCGTTCAATCATTTGCCTCAGTCCCTTGACTTATTTATCAAAGACTTCACTCAGGATAGCGGGGTAGAAAACAATCAAATGAGCGAGGCATTTTGGCTAAGCCCGTCAATTTGGGTGCGAAACGATGATGATGACGAAACGGAGCATCAGAATCCGACTTATTCCGCAGATGATTCAGAAGCTTTTGTTTATGTAAAAGTACATAACAGAGGTAGAGATAACTATGCCGGAGGGACTAAATGGATTCACGTGAATTGGGCATTAGCATCAACGGCGGCGTCGGTTAAATCTTGGCAAGGCAGTGAACTTTACGGCGGACTCCAAACCGGTGGCGCATTGACTCCGGTGACGATTCCTGCTCTTACTTCAGGTGATTCTTGCATAGTAAAAGTGCCTTGGGAACTCCCTGCAGAACAAATGCAGCAAGATACAAACTCCGAGCAGTATCATTTGAACATAATTGCAAGAATTATGGATACACCAACGATTGAATCGTATACTGATAACTCTCCGCTACAATTTGATATAAGGGGCATGAATAATTATGCTCTAAAAAGCGTAGCCTTGGTGAGCAACACTGAAACTGCCAAAAGCGCGAATGTCATGACTCGAAACATTTGCGATTCAGAGGCATGTTATTCGTTGGAACTGCGTCCACATATTCTGCGTGACACTCTTCTATTTGAAAGAGCCAACGTTGAGCTAACGCTAACGCAGTCTCTATTAAACGCATGGGCAAGCGGCAACTACAGCGGCGAAGACATTACCTATTCCTCAACCGAGGATCCATTAACAATACACCTGAATTCTGCTAACAGCAAATTGTCAAATATAACAATGAGCGGAGAGCAATTGGATTTATTATCCCTGAAATTTGATTTCCACACACCTTCAGTTCGGGGGTTATATTTTAATCTTGACCTGATTCAGCGAAATAATGATGGCTCTATTGTGGGTGGTCAGACTTACGTTATAGAGGCCCCTTTCGCTATTATAACAAACGGCGATATTACAGAACCAGGGCCCATTGGCCCCATAGATCCGGAATTGCCCCCAATTGGAGGCGGCATAATAACGCTGGGCGCAAATCTTGATGGCACAGAGCTTATTTCAGAATGGACCGATGCCAATGATGTGATTATCGGCAATTCTACTACCGTAGAAGTTACTCCTACTCCTCAAAACAACACATATTCACTTCGTGTTTTAACCGCGGACGGCGGACTCTACAACGACAGCATTACCTTAGAGCCAACACTGGGAATTAAGTCCGTAACAAACTCAACTAATCATGCCGGAAGCATTGTCGTTGAATTCCTAAGCAAAACATTTGCGGCAAACAGCCATCTCACCTTACAATCCGTAAATCAAGCCATGACTCCTATAAAATATTCAGTCCCTGTTGGAATTGAACATTTCGAAATCGATATGACAAACTTGCAACAAGGCTTGTATGCGGTGACTTATGTCGTAGATGGCACTATTATAAACACCGCCAAATTTTCAAAATAAAACTTTTGGCCTTTAAGTATAAAAATTTAACTTTGGACAATTTTAACAATAAAATTTAACTAACTCATATGCTTGTAAGATATTATTTATTATCGCTATTAATAGCATCCACTCTGTTATCTCCGATGACCATAAACGCTGAAGAAGAGAAGAGCATCACATTGGAGCAAGCGTTGTCTATAGTACAAAGTTATTATGAAGATAATATTTCCGGGAGTGAGGAATATTGGTTACTGACTCAGCGCCCCGCGCAATGGGAAATATTCGTGGATGAAAAACCCCTTGCCAATTGGGCGCATGAGTGCACAATATTCAAGTTCCCCAATACGGGCGATCTCACTATAGATATGACTCCTGAGGTCATTAAACCTGAGCCGAGTTTCCCACCGGATGAGGACATGGAATTACTCTCCGGATGTGCGTTTTATGAGGATGTAGTCGCCGGCCAACTGTCATCTTTAGAAACATCAAATTTCGAGAAAATCCATCAAATTACAATCTTGAGTGGAAAACTCAATGAAACGGATTTTTATTTCTTGAACGACTGCGTGAATTATGAGCAGTTAAGCCAAATCTGTTTACACAACGTAGTGCTTGAGAATAATGCCATCCCTGCGTGCGCATTTGTGTGCTATGCAGTTAATGGCGGTTTTAATAAATTGCAACGCATTATTCTTCCGGAAGGAGTTGAAACGATTGGATTGGCGGCGTTTCTTGGTTGCGACATAAGGTTTATGACATTCCCGAGTTCTGTGAAAATATTAGAGAGTGACAGTTGCAGTAATTGGAAATACATCAAGTGGATATACTCTGAAGCTGTTACTCCTCCCACCTGTGACGAATATGCCTTTGGCGGTCTTACTCCCGAAGATACTCCGATATATGTTCCGGTGGGTTCTGCCGAGGCGTATAGAAATGCTCCGGGTTGGGATTACTTCACCACCTTCATAGAAACAGATGAAGCCCCGTCGGCAGGGATCGAGGCCGTCACACCTTCTTCAGGAGTTAAAGCATATTGGGCTGATGGCGCAATCACGATTATGTCCGCTGACGACACGTTTGAATATTCCATATACTCAATTGACGGGCGATTGGTGAGCCAAGGCATCGCTACCGGCAAGGAGGTTCGCATCCCGGCTCCCAAAAGTATCTATATCGTAAAATCCGGACGAAGCGTCTTTAAAATATTCTGACCCCACAAACTTTTCGCAAAAAGAATGGCAGCACCCCGACGGTGACTGCCATTTTTTCGCTTTTGCAGTGGTAAAAATGTCCTAAAAACTTCTTTTACGGAAAAATTTCCTTAATTGTACTTAATTCTTTTGGTTGTTGCAGAAATTTGTTGTATCTTTGCACTTGATAAACAAGGTCAAGTTACTAAATATTTAAAAACCACTATAATTTACAAACAATTATGAGCAAGCTCGATCTGACTCAGTATGGTATCACCGGCACTCCCGTGATCTACCACAACCCCACTTGGGAAGAACTCTTCGTTGCAGAAACCAACCCCGAGCTCACCGGCTATGAAAAAGGCCAAGAAACCGAACTCGGTGCAGTTAACGTTATGACCGGCATCTACACCGGCCGTTCTCCCAAAGACAAATTCTTCGTTATGGACGACACCAGCCGCGACACTATCTGGTGGACTTCCGACGAGTACAAAAACGACAACAAGCCCATCACTCCCGAGGCTTGGACCGAACTGAAGAAAATTGCCGACAACGAACTTTCAAACAAGCCCCTCTACGTTGTTGACGCATTCTGCGGCACTAACGCCGATACCCGTCTTGCCGTTCGCTTCATCGTTGAAGTTGCTTGGCAGGCTCACTTCGTGAAGAACATGTTCATCCGCCCCACTGCTGAAGAACTCGAAAACTTCACTCCCGACTTCGTTGTGCTCAACGCTTCCAAGGCTAAAGTTGAAAACTGGAAAGAACTCGGCATCAACTCTGAAACTTGCGTAGCTTTCAACCTCACCGAACGCATGCAGGTTATCATCAACACTTGGTACGGCGGTGAAATGAAGAAGGGTATGTTCTCTATCATGAACTACTACCTTCCCCTCAAGGGCATGGCTTCCATGCACTGCTCAGCCAACACCGACAAGAACGGCGAAAACACTGCAGTGTTCTTCGGCCTCAGCGGCACCGGTAAAACCACTCTCTCAACCGACCCCAAGCGTCTGCTCATCGGCGACGACGAACACGGCTGGGACGACAACGGAGTGTTCAACTTCGAAGGCGGTTGCTACGCTAAGGTTATCAACCTCGACAAGGAATCTGAACCCGATATCTATGCTGCTATCAAGCGCAACGCTCTCCTTGAGAACGTTACAGTGGCTGAAGACGGCAAGATCGACTTCGCTGACAAGAGCGTAACTGAAAACACTCGCGTTAGCTACCCCATCGATCACATCACCAACATCGTGACTCCCTCTGCAGGTCCCGAAGCTAAGAACGTAATCTTCCTGAGCGCTGACGCTTACGGCGTATTGCCCCCCGTAAGCATCCTCACTCCCGAACAGACCAAGTACTACTTCCTGAGCGGTTACACTTCAAAGCTCGCCGGCACCGAACGCGGCATCACCGAACCCACTCCCACTTTCAGCGCATGCTTCGGCGCAGCTTTCTTGAGCTTGCACCCCACCAAGTATGCTGAAGAACTCGTGAAGAAGATGGAAAAGAGCGGTGCTAAGGCATACCTCGTTAACACCGGCTGGAACGGCACCGGCAAGCGCATCTCTATCCGCGACACTCGCGGCATCATCGATGCTATCCTCGACGGCGCTATCCTCACTGCTCCCACCAAGCAGATTCCCACATTCGGCTTCACCGTGCCCACTGAACTTCCCGGCGTAGATCCCGCTATTCTCGATCCTCGCGACACTTACGCAAACGCTGAAGAATGGCAGAACAAGGCTAATATGCTCGCCGAAAAGTTCATCAACAACTTCAAGAAGTTTGAAACCAACCCCGCCGGCAAAGCCCTCGTGGTTGCAGGTCCCGCCCTCTAATCGAGTCATAATAAATGTTAATGAAGAGGCTGCGCCCGAAAGCGCAGCCTCTTTTTTGATGTCGAAGCTGCTTCTTAGGGGGATTGGTGATTTTCGCACGTTGGAAAAATTGCGTATCTTTGCAATCGTAATAACTTTGAACTATTTAATATGGCAGAAATTAAGTGCATAGGCATTCTGACGTCGGGCGGCGATGCTCCCGGCATGAATGCCGCAATCCGTGCGGTCACCCGTGCGGCTATATATAACGGATTTTCGGTAAAAGGCATCTATCGAGGCTACAAAGGACTGTTGACAAACGAAATCGTCGATTTCAAGACTCAAAACGTCAGCAACATCATTCAAGCCGGCGGCACAATCCTGAAAACCGCGCGATGCAAAGAGTTTCAAACTCCCGAAGGACGCCAACAAGCCTACGCCAACCTGAAAAGTCACGGCATTGATGCCTTGGTGGTGATTGGCGGCGACGGCTCGCTCACCGGCGCGCGCATATTCGCCAATGAATTCAACATTCCCTGCATCGGCCTGCCCGGAACTATCGACAACGACCTGTTCGGCACTGACAGAACTATCGGATATGACACGGCGCTCAACACCATCATGGAATGCGTCGATAAGATTCGCGACACGGCAACGAGCCACGAACGCCTCTTCTTTATCGAAGTAATGGGGCGTGATGCGGGCTTCCTTGCTCTCAATGGCGCAATAGCCACCGGCTCCGAGGCTGCCATCATACCGGAAATCTCCACCGAGGTTGACCAGCTCGGTCAGTTGATTCAAAACGGTTTCCGCAAGAGCAAAAACTCAAGCATTGTCCTCGTGGCTGAAAGCCCTGTAACCGGCGGCGCAATGGGTCTTGCAGAGCGCATGCGTCGTGAGTTCCCCGAGTACGATGTGCGCGTTTCAATCTTGGGCCATCTCCAACGAGGCGGCTCGCCCACTGCTGCCGACCGTATCCTTGCCTCTCGCATGGGCGCGGCGGCAATAGATGCCCTCATGGAGGACCAACGCAACGTCATGATTGGTATCAAGAATGACCAAATCGTCTATGTGCCGTTCTCCAAAGCAATCAAAAACGACAAACCCATAGATCGCACTCTGCTCGAAACGCTGCGCATTCTCAGTATCTAAGAATATAAAAAAGTAACTATATAAAATATGGACAAAATCTCATACGCTCTCGGAATGAGCATGGCAAATAACTTCCGCTCATCGGGTATCAAAGAAATCAACGTTGCCGACTTTGCCGAAGGCTTGGATGCCGCCTTCAACGGTAAAGACATGAAAATGACCTACGATGAAGCAAAAAACGTGATTCGCGAATATTTCACCGCTATGGAACAGGAGCTTCAGGCTCAAGCTGCAGCCGCAGCAAAGGTAAACGAAGAAGCCGGCAAAAGCCATCTTGAGGCTAACGCCAAGCGTCCGGAAGTGGTTACCACCGAATCCGGTCTGCAATATGAAGTGCTCACTGAAGGCAACGGCCCGAAGCCCTCGGCTCAGGACCAAGTAAAAGTTCACTATACCGGTCGATTGATTGACGGCACGGTATTCGACAGCTCGGTTGAGCGCGGCGAACCTGCCACTTTTGGCGTTACTCAAGTTATTGCCGGATGGGTTGAAGCCTTACAGCTCATGAATGCAGGCTCAAAGTGGCGTTTGCACATTCCTTCAAATCTTGCTTACGGACCTCAAGGCGCAGGCGGCGTAATCGGCCCGAACGC
Organism: Bacteroidales bacterium; assembly: GCA_015061005.1. Taxonomy (GTDB): domain Bacteria; phylum Bacteroidota; class Bacteroidia; order Bacteroidales; family Muribaculaceae; genus UBA3263. Next base: position 32,787 of record SUXJ01000005.1, on the reverse strand, counting down.
TACTCTGATATTCGACGTTGAACTCCTCGAAGTAATCGGCAAAAAGTGAGACTGAAATCCGCATTGCTTGCTGCGCTGGTGAGCGTTGGCGCATTGGCGCAAACTCCCTCCGAACCGGATTATGATGCTGCTGCCGCAGTGCTGTTTGGCACTACGTTGAATCGGACTCTGACCGAAATGGAGCAATCCGGATTGCAACTGAATCGCGAACGCTTCGCCGAACTGTTGGCGAAAGTCTTGACTGGAGCGCATGATGTAGATTCCGCATTGGTTGAGTTTACGCCTGAGAGTGCCGAAGCTCTGCTCATCGGAGCGATGACCCCTCAGCGTCCGCCGGCGGTTCCGCCCATGGATGCTGCCGAAGAAAATGCGTGGGTAAAATCGCAATTGGAACTGCCTCGCACTGAAGAATTAGACGGCGGAGTGGTGCTTCAGCGACTTGTGGAAGGCTCCGGCGAACAGCCCGGACCGACAAGTCGGGTGAAGGTAATGTATACCGGACAACTCAGCTCCGGTCAAGTCTTTGACCAAACCGAAGAAGCGTTTCTGCTGCCCGTTGACGGAGTGATTAGCGGACTGTCGCGCGCGTTACAGCACATGCGCGTTGGCGGTACTTACCGAGTGTTCATTCCGCCGGCTGAAGCCTATGGTTCTGAAGCCATCATGGACCTCATTCCGGGCAATTCGGCCTTGGATTTCACAATCACGATAGAAGAAATCGAGCAAAAATGAAAAAACTTCTCCTCATTGTAGCCATTTCGGTGGCAGTACTTGCCTCTTGCGGAAAGTCCGCACCCTCCACCCTCGATAAGGCAACAACCTTTACCGACAGCATAAACATCGGCTTGGGTCAATATCTCGGTGCGCTCGCCAACAAGGAGTTTACTCAATCGCCCCAACTCAACAAGGACGAAGTGCGCGAGGGTTTGCTATATGTCATGGCCACTGACACGGCAGATTTTTCCCGTTTCTTGGGTATCGACATGGGCATGAACCTATTTTACTACTTTTATCAAGATTCGGAGGAAAATGAACTCGACATCGATGATTTCCTTGCCGGTTTTGAAAAAGTATTCACCGGCGATTCTATAGCTGAACCTCATTCCGAGGCTGCCGATTCTCTGAGTGGAGCACTCGGAGCGCAATATGGCGTCATCGGGCGCAATGAACTCAACAATCATCAGCCGGGAACGGTTGACCCCATAGTCGCTATGGAGCAAATCCGCACGATTTGTCTGACCGACTCTTCGCGCCGCAGCTATTTGTCGGGAATAACAATGGGCATCATTGTCTATAACTACTATCGCGACCAATCAGCCCGAGTTGGCGGTGGCAGCCGTGAGCAATTCATCGATGCAATGACACGCACATTTGACTCGGAACCGCTGACCGATGCGGAATTGGCAGAGCTGAAAGCCACATTGGACCCGATGACTGAACGCAGTCTTGTAATGCTTCAAGAGAGAATGGAACAGGAAATATACGACTCTCGTGAAGCAAAAGAAAACCGAATACTCAGCGATGCGGTAGCTGCAAAACTCATCGGTAATCCGGAATTTTCAGCCGTTGGCGAAAAGGGCTTGATGATGCGCACAGTGGTTCCCGGAAATGGAAAAATGCTTAATCCGCAAGACGAAGTGCGCGTTGACGTGACTGCACGCCGAATCGATTCCCGAGCTGAAGTTTATTCTCGTCTCGACGTCAGAGTCATTGTTGGCAATCCGCTTGATCCGGTGCTGATGAATATTCTCCCGCTCATGCAAATGGGAGAAACCGCAGAGTTCTTCGTTCCCTATGAACTTGCTTACGGCACTCTCGGCATGAAGCGTCGCGAAATCGGCCCTTGCGAAAGTTTATTGGTCACCGTCAGCGTTAAACCGGTGTAATAAAGGCATACGAGACATGGAACTTTCTCAAATCATAGCTCTTTCCGTTGCGGCATTGCTTCTGATTATTTCCGGTTTTGTCTCCGGAAGTGAAATTGCCTTTTTCTCGCTGACTCGTCAGATGCTTGATGACGCAGATGAAGCTGACGGGCCGGAGGCCAATGATGCGGTGCGCAGCCTCTTGCGAACCCCCGAGCGTCTGCTGGCAACCATTCTGATTGCAAACAACACAGTGAACATCGCCATTGTGATGTTGACAAACTATGGTCTCGGTCCTGTATTCAAAGGGATGTCTCCGATTTGGAGCTTCATTCTGCAAACGGTTCTGCTCACGTTCTTAATCTTGCTTTTTGGCGAAATCATCCCCAAACTCTACGCTCAAACCTATTCGCTCAAGTGGGCACGAATGGCAAACGGGGCTTTACGCGTTATGATTTCGATGTTCCGCCCGGTTTCTTCTCTGTTGATGCGAAGCTCATCGATTGTGCACCGCGTAGTAGAGAAAAAACCTCAAAACATATCAACCGATGAACTCAGTCAAGCCTTGGAACTCACCGACGTTGAAAAACGTGATGACTCGCGCATGCTTCAAGAAATTTTGCGTTTTGGCGATACTACCGCCTCTGAGGTTATGACTCCGCGCGTTGATTTGACTGCCATAAGCATAGACTCATCGTTTGAGCAGGTGATGCAAGTGGTAAACGAAAGCGGTTACGCTCGAATCCCCGTATATGAAACGACTCAAGACGATATTAAGGGCATACTCTACTCTCGCGATTTATTGCCCTACGTTGAATCGCGTCCCGAATCGTTTCGCTGGCAAAGCCTGTTGCGTCAAGCCTATTTTGTGCCTGAATCTCGCATGATTGATGACCTCTTGGAGGACTTCCGACGCAAGAAGGTCCACATGGCCATTGTTATCGATGAATTTGGCGGAACGCAAGGCATTGTTACTCTCGAAGATGTGCTTGAGGAAATCGTTGGCGACATTGACGATGAATACGACGAAGTGGAAAAGACTTATAAACGTCTGCCCGACGATACCTTTATCTTTGAAGGCAAAACGCTGCTGAACGACTTTTTCAGAGTAACCGAACAAGAAGACGAAGCCGAAGAACTCTATGGTCCGGTTATGGAAGATTGCGAAACCCTTGCCGGAATGCTCTTGGCTATCAAAGGTGACTTCCCTCGCGAGAAAGAGAGCCTTGTCTATGGACGTTGTCGCTTCTTGATTCTTGAAATTGCCAATCACCGAATCGTAAGCATTAGAGTAAAAGTGATGCCGGAGTTGCAATCATGAGTAAACTCCTCATCATATTGAGCCTGTGGTGCTTGATGGCTTGTACTGCCGCTGATCGTCAGCCGGCAATTCCTCGCCCCAAAGCCTATCCTCGCCCAACGCTCTATGCCGCCGACTATAAAACCTGTCCCATATCGGGTTCTGCTATGGAAATCAGTGTCAATAAGTCGGCTGAAGTGGTCTCAACAAAACCCGGATGGTTCGATATAAGCTACCCCGCCTATGACATTACGGTAAATTGTACCCTGACCCCGATAACGCCCGAATCGCTCTCCTCCGTGCTTGATAATCGCCGCGAGCGCATGGCGCTTAATCTTGAGGGACAATATGGAGAGATGACTCAGTGGGACGGCGTAACAATCATCGTGGCGCCAGCGGCAATGCGCACGCCGGTGCAATTTCTCGCCACGGACTCCGCCTCTTTTGTCTTGTCGGGCGTGGCTGTCGGCAATTATCCGGCAGGAGCATCACCCGATTCTATTGCGCCGTATGTCAATGCAGTGGCTCAAGATATAACCCACATGCTCAAACAGCTATGAACGTATTTATTTCACCCGGAAACAGAAACGACGTGGCACGTCTGGTGCGCGAAAACCTCGGCGAAAACGTCAGAGTGCTTCATGAGGCCGATGGCTCGCCAATCCTGGTCGGGTCGCCTTTGAACGTGTCGATTTCCCATTCAGCGCATTTTGTGGCTCTGGCGGTCCATCACTCCGTGCGAATCGGAATCGACATTGAGGAGCCGCGAGTGGAGCAGTTGCGCCGCGTAATCTCAAAATTCCTTAGTGAAAAAGAATTGCCTCTGTGGAGCGACCGCCTTTTAGCTGCATGGACCTGCAAAGAAGCCGTGTTTAAAGCTGCCGGAGTCCCCGGTCTCGGTTTCGGTCGAATTGATTTGACTGAACCCGGCATCGCAACAATTCCCGATGGACGACGCTTTTCCCTGCAAACAATTGAAACAGCTGACTATACGCTAACAACGGCCATCCCATGCTGAAATCTTTGGTAAAACTCATATTGCACCCCCGGAAGGCAACGTTCTCGTCCGTTAATCAATTGAAGCCCTTGATTATCTTGGGTAACGGACCGAGTCTGAACTCAACGTTGGCATCACATCGCGATGCTTTGGACGAAAATCCGCTGCTGGCAGTTAACTTTGCGGCAAACACTCCTGTGTTTTTCGACCTCAAGCCTGAATATTATGTATTGGCAGATCCGCATTTCTTCAACAATGCAGCCGACCCTAACGTAAGAAAACTCATCGACTCGATTAACGGCATTGATTGGCCGATGACGCTTTTCTTGCCCTTCGGCTCCAAAGTGAACCTTGCCAATCCTCAAATTCGGATAGAATATTTTCCGATGATTGCTGTGGAAGGCTCGCGGCGGTTAGAGCTTCGGGTTTACAATGCACGCCGAGGAATGCCACGTCCGCGCAACGTGCTGATTCCGTCCATTATGATTGCTATTTGGTTGGGGTTCAAGGAAATATATCTCACCGGAGCTGACCATTCGTGGCCGAAGACCCTCAGTGTGACCGATCAGAACGAAGTGGTGAGCGTGCAGCCTCATTTCTATGAGGAAGACTCGCGCGAGCTGCAGCGCATTCGTGTGACTCAAATGAATATGAAACTCCATGAGCTTCTGCAACATTGGTTTGTGGCGTTTCGCAGTTATCACCAAATCCAACGTTGGGCTGAGAAAATAGACGTGAAAATTTATAATGCAACTCCCGATAGTTTCATTGATGCATTCCCTCGAAAATGTCTGAAATAGAACAGAAAATAGCAGAACTTGATGCCCTTTTACAGGCGAATCCCAACGATGCCGAAGCGTTTTATCGTCGCGGTGAACTCAAGAGCAAACTCGGGCTGCAAGCTGCTGCGCTGAGTGACTTCGTGGCGGCAGCACATATTGACCCCGAGGGCCCCGGAACCGCAGCCGCCGATATGATGCGAAGCATCTTGGACTTCTACAATACCGACCTCTATAATCCCTGATGCGCATAATCCCGGAAACGAAAAAGCTGCTTGCGGCTTTCGATGCATATATGCGCTTGGAAGTGGGCAGTGCCGACAACTCGCGCGAGGCATATTTGCGCGATGCCCGATGCTTGCTCCATTATCTCGGTGAGAAATCCCTTGCCGAAGTCTCCGTCAATGACCTTCATGAGTTTATGGTGGAAATGGTGGAGCTCGGAATTGCGCCGCGGTCGCAGCGGCGATTGATAAGCGGAGTCAGAGCGTTGTTTAGATTTCTGACTGCGGAGGGCTTTATTGAGCATAATCCGGCATTGTTGCTCAATCCGCCGCAAATAGGGCTTCACCTGCCGGAGGTGCTCTCCGTAGAAGAAATTGATGCGATGATAGGAGCAATTGACCCCAATGCGCGTGAAGCCGTCAGAGACAATGCTCTAATGGAAACCCTTTATGGCTGCGGACTTCGCGTAAGTGAACTCATTAATCTGGAAATCAGCAAACTCCACTTGGACGATGGCTATCTGATGGTGCGAGGCAAGGGAAGCAAAGAACGCCTCGTGCCTATGGGCGAAATTACCATTGATGCCATGCGCCTATGGCTCGACCAACGCTCTAACGGCAAAATACACCCCGGTGAAGAAAACTTTGTTTTCATCGCTCCGCGCACGGGGAGGCGAATCACTCGGGTTCGGGTTTTCTTGATTATAAAACGCCTTGCCGAGGCTGCCGGCATTGCGCGTGAGGTCTCGCCCCACACCCTGCGCCATAGTTTTGCCTCTCATCTCCTTGAAGGAGGCGCAAATCTGCGCGCCATTCAGCAGATGCTCGGACATGAAAATCTCGCAACCACTCAAATATATCTCCATATCGACCGCTCGCGTTTGCGTGAAGAAATCCTCCTTCATCACCCTCGCAACAAAAAATCATAGGGATTCCATAATCCTGCCGGAGTTTTCTGTTGTGAGTACGAGCCGAAAATTTGTTGAAATGAATAGAAATTGGTAACTTTGTGCAAAATTAATTTTATAACGTTATAAAAACATTATGATTACAGGAATTCTTAGCATATCCGGACGTCCCGGACTTTATAAACTGATTCAATCCGGACGTGGCTCTCTCATCGTTGAACAACTTGGCACCGGTAAGCGTCTGCCCGTGCAGCAGCGCGACCGTGTGATTTCGCTGAGCGATGTGGCAATGTACACAGAAGGCGACGATGTGCCCCTGAGCCGAGTGCTCGACTCTTTGAGCAAAGTGGCTGAAGGCAAGGAAGTTGACATTAAAACCTTGGAAGATGGCGATTTACGTGATTTCTTCGGAAAGGTACTTCCCGACTTTGACCGCGAGCGTGTGCATTTGAGCGATATTCGCAAACTCCTGAGTTGGTACAATCTGCTGATTGCTGCCGGCATTACCGATTTTTCCGATTCGGAAGAAGATGAGGAAGTAGCGGAAGATGCCGCTGAATAAGTGGCGGTTTTATCCCGAAGAAACCGGACCAGCCTTTAATGTATTCAATAGTTTATTAACCAAAATCATCATTCGGGTGTTATCATAGATGACAATAATCTGAATTTACCATGAAGCGTATATTTTCATTCATTCTTCCTGCTGTATTAGCTGTGGCTGCCTGCAATTTTCAGGCTGAAGCTCAGCAGTCTCAAAAAACGCAGTATCGGGTTTTTGGAGTGGCGTTCTATAACCTTGAAAATCTGTTTGACACACTCAACACCAACGGGACCTATGACTTAGAGTTTTCGCCGGCCGGTGCGCGTCAATGGAATGGTCATAAATATTGGAATAAAATCCATAACATGGCCTATGCCATATCGCAGATGACGTCGAAAACAACGCCCAAGGGGCCGGCGATTATCGGAGTGAGTGAAATTGAAAACAAATCGGTGCTTGACGATTTGGTCAATGACCCGCAGATTCGTGCATGGGGCTTGCAGGTGGTTCATCATGACTCGCCGGACCGTCGCGGCGTCGATGTCGGGTTGCTCTATAATCCGCGCTTCTTCCGATTTGAAAGCGTTGAGAACTATACTCTCAAGATTGAAGGTTATGACTCGTTTCGCACTCGCGACCAGATGGTAGTCACCGGAATTCTCGGAAATCAGAGAGTGTCGGTCATCGTAAACCACTGGCCTTCACGCATCGGCGGTCAAGAACAAAGCAGCTATCTGCGTGAGGCGGCTGCCGCGCTCAACAAGCAGATTGCCGATTCCCTTTGGGCGGCAGACCCCAATCGTGGCATCATCATCATGGGCGACCTCAATGACGACCCCGATGATAAGAGTATCAAAGAAGTTCTTAATGCCAAGAAAAAGTCATCGCAAGTTGATGCTCAAGGATTTTATAACCCTTGGTGGAGTTTGCTGCGCGACAAGGGCATAGGCACTTTGGCATATAAAGGCGACTGGAATCTTTTCGACCAAATCATAATTTCCGGAAACCTCGTAAGCGAAAACGCCGCTGAAGCCGGCTTGCAGTTCTTCAAGGAACACGTCTATAACGACGATTTCCTAATCGATCCCAATGGGACTCGTCAAGGCTATCCGTTGCGCACTTTTGCGTCCGGAATGTGGCTTAACGGCTATAGTGACCACTTCCCCGTTGAAGTTTTCTTCAAACAAGCGGTTAAACCCGTGGTGAAAAAGTAAATCCATGAAAGTCAAAATAGTAAATAAAAGCGGATTTGACTTGCCGGCTTATGAAAGCATTGAGGCGGCAGGTATGGATGTCAGAGCCGCGCTGAAAGAACCGGTAACCTTGGGTGCCGGCGAACGAATGCTCGTGCCAACCGGGCTGTTCATTCAGTTGCCGTCAGGCTACGAATGTCAGGTGCGTCCACGAAGTGGTTTGGCCCTGAAAAAGGGTATCACCGTACTCAACACTCCGGGAACCATTGATGCCGACTATCGTGGAGAAATAGGAGTTATTTTAATTAACCTTTCAAAAGAACCCTTCGTAATAAACCCCGGCGAGAGAGTGGCACAGCTGGTGGTGAAGCAATATGCACGCATTGAGTGGGACGCAGTGGAGCGTCTTGACGATACTCAGCGCGGAGCCGGAGGCTTTGGCCACACAGGAACGAATTGAAACGCTCGGGACTGTTCATTGTTGCCATTGTGGCAGGCGTGGCGGCTGCTTTCGCCGATTACGATGCTGAAGCCGCAGCCCGTAAGGCCGACCTCTATTTCATGGAGGGCATGAGGCAACGCGCTTTGGGGAACGAAGATGCGCACTATAGTCTTTTGAGCCGAGCCTATGAGCTGACGCCCGATAAGTCCGGACGTGAAGCCTACGAAGTAGGAGTCCGGCGATTGTATTTTGCCGGAATGCAAGCCGATTCGGTCAGGTATAAGAATGCGCTTTCAATGGTTGACAATTATTTTGCAGCTCACCCGACCGACGTATTTGCCGGGTCATATCTGGCGAATCACTATGTCCACCAAAATCTCATAGACAAGGCCATTGCCATCTATGAAATCATGGAGGAGCACAAACCCGATAATATCACCTTGGTGGGCAATCATGCCGATTTGTTGATGCGTGGCGAAAGGTTCGATGAGGCAATTGACTTGTATAAGCGTTTGGAGCGTTCTTTAGGGAAGAATGTCGCTATCACGCAGAGAATCTGCAATATCAAAATTTGGCAGGGCGACACTGTTGGAGCTTTTGCGGAAATGGACTCCTTGATTGCTCTGCAACCTCGCAGTGTTGAGGCCCTCCAATTGGCGGCATCGGCAGCCTCCGTGTTCGGTTATCCCGAGAAATCTCTTGCATATCTTGAGCGAGCTAAGGAGATTGACCCAACGAACGGCACGACCTATTATTATGCCGCAAATGCCTATAAAGCATTAGGGCGCGAACAAGAATATGAAGATGCCATCATAGCTGCCATAACGGGTGAAGACCTTGATTATCAGGCGAAACTTGAGTTGCTGCGCTATTACATTGCCGAAGTACTTGATTCCGCCAACTTCGAGGCGACTCTCGCCCCGATTTTTGACACTCTGACTCATCAGTATCCTCGTGATTACGGTGTCAGAAAAGTCTATGCATCGTATTTCATTGTACTGGGTCGTTGGAGCGAAGCCGCCGAACAGGTTGCGTTGGCCATCGATTTTGATTCCTCGAATCTTGATGATTATTCCACCCTTGCGCGTCTCTATGTCAGTGCCGACAATTACCCGAAAGCGATAGAGACCCTTGAGCGAGCAATCGAACTTGCACCGCAAGACATGAACTTCAGAGAAATGCTTTCCGGGGTGTATTTGCTTGGTGAGAACTACGATAAGGCAATTGAGGTGATTAATGATGCCTTGAAAACGGAGAGTCTCACCGGCATGGATCGCAGCAGGTTGCTGTGTGCAGTGGCCGATGCGATGCAAAATATTCCCGGTCGAGAGAGTGAAGCAACCGCCTACTATGAAGATGCTCTTGCTGCTGATTTCTCCAATTCGTTGGCAATGAACAATTATGCTTACTTCCTTGCCACTCATGGCGGTGATTTGCTCAAGGCAAAAGAACTGATTGCTCGTGCCGTGCTCTATAATCCCGGCTCTGCCACATACTACGACACTTACGCATGGGTAATGTTCAAGCTCGGAGACCTTCAAGAGGCAAAGCGTTACATTGACCTTGCCATTCTGTCGGAAAACGACACTTCTAACCAAGACGTCGCCGAGATTTCCGCCGAAATACTCGACCACGCAGCGCAAATCTATGATGCGCTCGGACAGCCCGAAAAAGCTGAAGAATATCGCAGTCGCATAGTCGATGCCACTGAATAGAATTAAAATCCTATGAAGAAAGTACTACCAATCATTTTCGCATTATTGCTCCTTGTCCCGATGTCGGGCTGTCGCTCCAAGCAGGTTGTGACCGAGCCGCAGGTCGTTGCCGCCGCTGTTGAAGAACCCACGTGGGGAAACGTGAAGATCCCGGTGAAGGTTTCCATTGTGAAGCCGCAGAAAATTTCATTTAGCGGAACGGCAACAATGGTGCGCGGTGAATACGTGTTAATTTCAATGCGTTTTCTCGGATTTGAAATCGGACAGATGCACCTGACGCCTGAGGTGGCCGACATGGTCGTTAAGCAGCCCGCAAAGGTGTGGATTCAAACTCCTGTCAGCGATTATTTCAAGACGTATGATGTCAGCTTTGCCGCGTTGCAAGAGGTGATGTTAGGCAATCGCGATGCTCTCGCCAAGGTGCCCAAGCAATTCACTGTGGAGGTGGCAGGAACTGAGGAGGTTCCGGAGGTAACGCTCAAAGGCAAACTCAAAGGCAAAGAGTTGGAGCTCAAATTTGCGTGGGAGATTGGCAATGCCAAGTGGAATACCTCAAATCCCAACACTTTTTCCTCTCCCGGGGCAAACTATAAGAAGACGTCGCTCTCTAACGTCCTGAAGGCATTGGGAGGTATATAATATAAAAGAATTAGGTTGTCATGACTCGTCGATACGCGCTTATATTTCTTTTGGTGCTGGTGTTGCCGCTGATGGCAGTGGCTAAAAAGCCGCGCACTTCGGGCGATGCACAGCGTCAAAAGGAAAAAACCGAAAAGCAGTATGCCAAAACCGAAAAAAATCTAAAAAAAACCGAGCAGGAACTGCGCCAAAAACTCGGCAAGGTGGCATCGCTGGAGTCCGACATTGATATCACAACAAAACAAATCCGTACCCTCAAAAAGCAAATAGATTCTATTGCTGAGCTCAAGTCCGGAGTGGAGGATTCGATTGCTGTCAACGAGGCGCAACTTGAATCGCTGCGCAGTGCCTACGTAAAGGCGGTGCGTTCTTCACGAAAATATCGCCGCGAAATCTCGGGATTGGTATTTATCTTTTCTGCCGATAATTTCCGACAGGCCTCGCATCGCATGACCTATCTGCGTGAATTTTCCGATTGGCGTCAACGTAAATCTGCCGAAATCATGACCATTAACGCCGAGCTGCAAGTGCGGCGAGAGCACCTCACTGTCCTCCTTGTGCAAGCCGACTCTCTGCGCACGGCTGCGCAAATGCAAGAAAATCGCTTGCAGTCAAGCCGCAAGGAATTGTCGAAAGCCGTTGGCTCGCTCAAAGGCAAACAAAAGCAACTCAACAAGATGCTGAAAGAGCAGCAGCAAACGTTGGATCGTCTTGACCAAGAAATTGACCGATTGATTCAGAAGGAAGCCGAAGAACGAAGACGCAAGGAGGAAGAGGAACGCAAACGTCGCGAAGCCGAGGAGCGTCGTCGTCGGGAGCAAGAGCAAAAAGCCGCTAAGGACGGCTCTCCAAAACCGGAAACGAAGCCGGCCGATTCGGAGTTTAAGCCGATTGACTCCGCTGCTGCCGACAAACAAGCAAGCTCGGACTTCATGGCGTGCAAGGGTAAACTGCCCTCGCCGCTGAGCCACACTTATGTGGTTGCGCAAGGTTTCGGAGTGCAGCAACACCGCTCCATCAAAACCCTGAAGGTAAACAATACCGGTGTTGACCTCGAAACGGCTCCCGGAGCCTCTGCGCGAGCCGTATTCCCCGGCGAAATCACCGGCGTGTTCATGCAAAAAGGACTGAACTACGTTGTGCTGGTGCGCCACGGCGAGTATCTCACTGTCTATGCAAACTTGCAAGACATCAAAGTCAAAAAAGGAGCAAAAGTAAAGACCGGCGACACTTTGGGAACCGTAGCGCCCTCTCCCGTAAACCCCGACCGCTCTCAACTTCACTTCGAAATTCGCCGCGAACGCGAGAAATACGACCCCGTCCTCTGGCTGAAATAGCCCCATGAAAAAGTCCGAAAACTACGTTTTTGCCGGCAAATACACCTTCACGAATGTAGGGGTTTGACTTGTCAAACCCGAGTGTTGGTAATGTCTAACTCGCTGAATTCCAGTATTCTCCACAAACAGGATATCTGCGTCACATAATCGTGCTTCGCACGCCTGATAATCCCGACTCCATCCACGATTCTCGCTAAAAGACCCGCTGCGTAGCAGCCAAAAGCCGCATCGCGGCGCATTCCTCTGTAGCCTCATGCAAGCAGCGCGTTAGCGATGCGCAGCGTGAGGTCATCGAGCGCTCACTCCCACCTCCAAGAGCTGCGTAGCTGCGACACCCCGTGAGCGTGCCATCAACCAACCACCCCTACATTATTTGTCTGGTAAGTTCGCAAAATGAAGGTCAAATTTACCGAAAATCGGACTTTCTCAGCGCTTCTTTTTGTGTTATCTGTGATTTTATGCTAAAGAACATATCAATTTATTTGCTGATATATATATATATATTCGCGCAATTTTTGATTATTAACACAAATTATAATTATGAAAAAAGCCTTTCAATTAAAGCATGTTCACACTCTCCTTTTGGTTTTCTTTTGCGCATTGGTAAGTCCCATTTTCACTTCTTGCGGTGGAGATGATGGACCTGATGACCCCACCGATTTCTTAATAGGCACATGGCGAGTTCAGGGAGCAGAGGAATATGGTTATATTCAAGATTACACGTTTACGAAAGATGGAAAGATAACCTTAATAGTAAGCGAGGGTGGCGATGCACTTACAAACGAAGCCTCATATATTCATTATCCCGAAGAATGTCAGATTAAAATATTTACTCCGGAAGGAGAAATCTTTTTTTGGACATATGAAAAAATCTCAGACACTAGAATCGCAGTTCTTCCTAAAGGTGACTCTGAGTTCCTCGTTTTACATAAACTCTAACTCCTACGTCTTCTCACTGCTCCGCTTCTTCTTCGGGAGCGAGAGTCCACCTGAAACTCAATCGCCTTATTTCGAACGGGGCGCTGAAAAATTCCGCAAATCGCATTTTTCGCGGGCAAACGCCCCTCCGCAAATGTAGGCGTGTGACTCGTCAAACCCGGGTGTTGCTCATACATAACTTGCTGAGTTACAGTGCCTGCTGAAGGCGGTTGAGACAAGCCTCAACCATACATTTTTAGTGGGTAGGATTGGAGGTTTAAGGGTCAAATTTACCGAAAATCGGACTTTTTCAGTGCCTCGGGCTAACTCCAAGAAACTGATTACTCGATATCTGAGCGCCGGCGCTGCTTCTCGCGACGTCGGCGTTCCATGATTGTTGCCGGGCTTTCTTCCAACAGAAAACGCAGCCACTCCGGACGCTGACTCCGTTTGCGCTTGGGTTGCTTGATGCGCCGTGACTCCACTGTCAGAGTACTCTTCTTGCCCTTCTCGGTCTCCCAATGAATGGTCGTGGTGCGCTTCGGACTCGAAAAGCCCTCCACCAACAATTTGATGAATAGGACTGCAATCGTCACCCCGAAGGCACCGAATATAATCCAACATATCACCCTGAATAGTCCAGCCAGCATATCTATCACTCAGATTTATGTTTCACGTAACGTTTCACTCCTCACATTATCTCATATATCACCCATCCCCAAAATAGCACAAGAAATGAACGCAGACAGGCAATTAGCATTATCCATCGCAACCATGTCATTGCGAAACCTCTTTTTCCGTTCTATTTCTAAATTCGGTTGCATGCAACGTTTTTGCGAAGTGGTTGGTTTGTGCCGGGCTTACAATTCTAATGAATTGGGGTTTAACAAGAAGTCGTAAATACTCATTGTTGTGATACCTGCCTCATTTCGCTTTACTAATATATCGTCTCCAACTATTACGATTTTCTTAAATGAATCATTTACATTTCGCAGGGATGCTTCTTCTTGTTCTGCCTTTTCTTCAGTTGGCATGCTATATGCCGACTGGATATAATAACGTTTGCTGCCTTGATTACAAACAAAATCTATCTCCAAATGGCTTCGCGTTGTTTTGCCCTCGCTATTATTTTTGAATACCTGAACAATACCGACGTCAATATTATACCCTCTTACACGTAATTCATTATAGATTAAATTTTCCATCATGTGAGTTTTCTCTAATTGACGAAAATTCAATCTTGCATTGCGTAAACCAAGGTCTACAAAGTAATACTTATAAGGGCTTTCAATATATCGCTTGCCTTTTACATCATATCGTTCAACCCGCTCCATTAAGAATGAATCACAAATATATTCAAGATAATTATTTGTGGTTTTGTTGTTGATATTCTCATGACGAATACTTGTTAATGTGTTCGCAAGTTTGGTAGGATTAGTTAAGCTGCCTATTGATGACGATACAACATCGAGCAAATTATCCATCACCTCGTTATTCTTGATGTGATATCGCTCTTTGATGTCTCTAATATAGGTGTTCTCAAACAGGCTTTTTAGATATTCAGACTTTTTAGACTCAGAAGCATGCTCAAGGATTTGAGGCATACCACCGAAAGTCATATATTCATCTAATGCTCGCTCTTTAGAGCCTTCATAAACAGACATGAACTCACTGAAACTGAGTGGGAATACTCTGATCTCATCGCCCCGACCGCGAAATGTAGTCACTACATCTTTTGACAAAAATCGGGCATTGCTACCTGTCACATAGACATCGGCATTCACGATTTTCAGATAGCTGTTTAGCACATCTTCAAACTCGGCTACATGCTGAATTTCATCAACCATGATATAATACATATCATTATCTTTCATTTTGCTGTCAATGTAATTCATCAAGTAGTCGGGATCTCGTAATTTCTTATTGCGTCTGTCTTCCAGATCGATATGTATGATGTGGGAAGATTCTACTCCTTGTTGTTTAAGCCATTCTGTGTATAGCATAAACAAAAGATATGACTTCCCACATCGACGAACTCCGGTCACAATCTTTATCATGTGATTGTGGCGTGATTCAATTAGTTTATTGAGGTAAATCGGTCGTTGTATTATCACTTTGCTTCTAAATTATGTAATTTTCCACAACTTTACGAAGTGCAAATTTACAATTTTTTTATTACAATGCAATATTTTCCTTGCTCTAATGAGTTCTATATTTGCATTGTTGTTGTGGCTTATGCTATAACATCATTCATTGCTCGCTTTGCATGTGCCACATATTATGGCCCAAAAACGTCGTCGGATTGATGCGCCGAAAGCCTAAAGACGCATATAGAGCCTCGGCATCGGGATTGTCCACGTCAACAAGCAGCCCCACGCGAGTAAACCCTTTCCTAAAGGCTTGTTCGCGCATGGCTCGCAGAAGTTTGCTGCCAATACCCATGCCGCGATACTGCGGCAATACCGCAAGTGAGTCAAGATAGAATTCTCCGGGACCCGTTTCGTCCTCAATGTCAATGGTGCTGCCGGTTTGCTGCTTAGCGAGTGCCTGAAGCGGTTCGCGAAGTCGGTGGAGTAGGGCGCCGTCATAGCCGACTATGGCACCGGCGGCCTTGCCGTCTATCTCGGCAATCAGTGCATTGCAGTAGCTGTATTGGGCATCGGTGCGTGAGGCGAGTTCCGTAAAAATGCCATAAAACGGGTGTGAATCGTCGTAATGCAGAGCCATGCAAACAACGAGACCGATGAATGGCGCATCGTCAACTCTGCCCTGTCGTATCGTAATATTATCCGTATCCATACTCTCTGCAAAGTTAAGAAATACTATCCGTTCTTCAAAAAACAAGCGTTAATAAGTGTTAAAAATTTGGGGGGGGTAATTTTTGTATGTAAATTTGTCGGAACTTAAATGCTAACGAGTCTTAATGCTATAATTCATTCACATAATTAACTAATTTACACTAATTTATGAAAAAACTTTTACTCTCAGTTCTTTCTCTCGTGCCCCTTTGCGCATTCGCAGAAGATTTTACAACTGCAGGCGATGGCACAACCTACACTTTGCAATCCCTGAGTGCTATTGAAGCTACCGGCGTAACCCTTGAAAGCGAAGGCGTTTACGTTGCATCTCAAAGCTTCACAATTGCCAACGGCGACTTTTTCAACCTTGAAAGCGGAGTTACCCTCAAGATGGCCGACGGCGTTCAAATCATCATCGACGGTGCCGCGCAGTTTAATTGCACCGCGCAAACTCTCGTTACTCGCAATGCCGAAACCGACCTTCCCAAGGGTTTTTACATCAGAACGGAGTCCGACGTTGACAATCCTGCTCCCAAGACCGTTATCAACAACGTGAAATTTGAATATGCCGGCGTGCGCACTTGGTTCGTGGGAGAAGTGGAAGTCACAAACTGCGAATTTTGGTACAACAACGGCAAGAACAACTCTGCCGGCGCATTGTCTCTCGGCATTAGCGGAAGCGAATACTTGGTAAAGGGTTGTAAGTTTATGTATGGCGAAGTGCCCGCTATCGGTGTAGGCGCAAATATCCTTTTAGGTTTGGTAATCGACGACTGCTATTTCGAAGATAACAACACTGCCAACAGCAACAAACCTCAGGTTAACATCGTCATTGGTGGCGAAAAAGAAATTGTTGTGAAAAACAGCACTTTCGTCGGTGCTCAGCGCACAAAAGTTGGTGCTCTCGGCATCTCTAACATGATTGGCGACCAATCCTCTAATAAAGTCACAGTTGAAGGCAACGACATTCGCGGTCACCGTTACGGCGTAACATTCACTTACGGCCCGATGAACATTGTTTGCAAAAACAACGTGGTAATCGACAATAAGTATGATCCCAGCCCCATGGCAGGCGGCAGCGGCTTCAGCTTCTACTCTTCCGGTACGCAAACCGTTTACTTTGAAGGCAACACCGTGGAAGACTGCCTCTGGGGTATCACTGCAATCGGCGACGGTAACTACAACTTCGGCAAGACCGGTAATCCTGATGCTGAAGACTATAACCCCGGCAACAACTCCTTCAAGAACAACGGTAACGGCGGTGTGCTCTATGACCTCTACAATAACAGCACTTCAACCATCTACGCTCAAGGAAACACTTGGGGCGTTGAAGAACAAACTGCCGAACAAATTGAAACCGTTATCTTCCACCAAGCCGACAATGCTGACCTCGGCCTCGTAATTTATATGCCCGATGCTGATGGTATCGAAGATATTGAAGCCGCTAATGGTGCTGCTGCTGAATACTTTAACCTCCAAGGCGTTAAGGTGGCTAACCCCGAAAACGGTCTCTTCATCAAAAAGCAAGGTAATAAGGCGGTTAAAGTTATCCTCTAATCCCCGTATTCTCATAATTCAAAACAAGCCGGCAATACCCTTTCTCGGGTGTTGCCGCTGCTTTTTTTGAGAGAAAATTTGCGTGGAAAGTGAAAATGTTGTAACTTTGCAGCGCAAACCAATCAAATGGCGATTTAGTGTAGTGGTCTAGCACGCCGCCCTCTCACGGCGGAAACACGGGTTCGAGTCCCGTATTCGCTACCGATAAGAAAGAGCTGCCCGAGATTTCAGGCAGCTCTCTCTTTATGTTTCAATCTTAAAAATTCCATTCCCCGGCAATCTGCTGAATATTGTCCGAGCCGAGAGTGCGAAAATCTGTAATATAGTTGTAGCGACAGTTCACGTAGCGCAGAGCAATGTCAAAAGTGAGCGACAGAGTTTGCAACTGATTGTTATTGCAGATAACTCGCTGAAGGAAGTTGAAATTATCGAGATAAAGCTCGGTCAGGTCATTGTAGGAGCAGTCTATGTATTGCAATTCCGGACACGACGCCACCTGAAGCTTCGTCAGATCATTGTAGGAGCACACAAGGTCAATCAGATTCGGACATTCTCTTACCATGAGATTGGAGAGCTTGTTGTTCGAGCAAAAAAGTGTGCCCAGTGAAGGGAGATTGCTGATAATCAAGTTCGATAACTCATTGTTGTCCACGTTTATATTCACGAGGTTTTCCACTCCCTCAAGAGTCAATCCCGACAGCTTGTTATAGCCGGCATAGAGGTGTTTCAGAGCCGTACACCCCTCAACGTTGAGGCTCTCGATGTGGCAACCTTGACAATTCAACGCACGCAGCGAAGTGGAGTTTGCCACTGAAAACTCCGCAAAGTAATTTCGCCCGATGTTGAGCGTCTGAAGCATTGGCGATGTTGAAACGTCGATGTCGGTCAAACGGTTATTGTAAACGTTCAGTCGCTGAAGCTGGGCGCAGCCATCTGCGCTGAAGCGAGTCAACTTATTGCGCTGGGCGCTGATAGCGGCAAGCTTGGGATTAGAGTCGAACACTGCGGTAGCTATGGAATTGCCCGATATGTTTACCGCAATCAGTTCCGGGAAATTGGTAACCGAAAAGGTCCCGGCAAGTTTCTTGCCGCTCCAATTGATTTCTGTGATGTGACCATCGGCAATCTTTATGCCATCCCATGCTTGCGGATTGTCCATGTCAGTGATTTTAAGGGCTTCGGCATTGGTCTGGTGATGTGTCGCCGACGACTGTTTCAGAAAAGCGACAAGTTGAGAAACTTCATTGCGGTCAACCGTCTGTGCATAAGATGCTGCGCCGGTCAAGATGGCAGCAAGCAAAAAAAGCGTCTTTTTCATAAATTAGAATAATAGATAATTGTGAAATAAAAACATTGAGCCGATTAAAAAAGTTCGTTCCGAAAAAAATCCGTAACTTTGCACTCGCTAAACTAATCACACTGAAGAATATGAAGTTTTCAGAAGCGTTTGCTTACAAACCAAAAATCCTCACCTCAATGCGCGGTTATTCTGCCGCCAAGTTCAAAGACGACCTGATTGCCGGCATTGTTGTCGGTATCGTGGCTCTTCCGTTGGCTATCGCTTTCGGTATCGCATCCGGAGTAAGCCCCACAGTCGGACTCATCACCGCCATTATAGGCGGATTTATCGTCAGCATGTTTGGCGGTAACAGTGTGCAAATCGGAGGCCCTACGGGTGCGTTCATCGTTATCGTTTACGGAATTATCGCCCAATTCGGTTTGCAAGGGCTTGCCGTTGCCACTTTCATGGCGGGTCTGATTCTGATAATGATGGGCATTTTCAAACTCGGAACCGTCATCAAATTCATACCGTATCCCATCGTTGTGGGCTTCACTGCCGGTATAGCCTTGACCATATTCTCCACTCAAGTAAACGACTTCTTGGGATTGGGTTTGACCAATATTCCGAGCGAGTTTATCCCGAAGTGGGGCATGTATTTCCGCAATATCGACAAGATTGATTGGACCACTCTCGCAGTGGCTCTGGCATCTTTGTTAATCATAATCTTGGCTCCCAAGGTCAGCAAGAAACTCCCCGGTGCCTTATTGGCAATATTGATAGTCACCCCGGTGGTTTATTTCTTGGGATTGGACGTTGAAACAATCGGTGCGCGATTCGGCAAATTGACCACTGAGATTCCTATGCCTAAGGGTTTTAGCCTCGACATGACCACTATTAACATGCTTCTTCCCTCTGCATTCACTATCGCCATTTTGGGTGCCATAGAATCGCTCCTGTCGGCAACTGTCGCCGATGGCGTCACCGGTTCGCGAACCGATTCAAACTCTGAGCTGATCGGTCAGGGTCTGGCAAACGTCGTAGTTCCCATGTTTGGCGGAATTCCAGTGACCGGAGCAATTGCGCGCACAATGACCAATATAACCAATGGCGGACGCACTCCGGTGGCCGGTGTGGTCCACGCCGTAGTCTTGTTGCTGATTTTCCTCCTCCTGATGCCGTTGATTCAGTTGGTACCCATGTCATGCTTGGCGGCGGTGTTGATGGTCGTAGCCTATAACATGAGCGGCTGGCGCACGGTGCGCTCCATTTTCCATAATCCGAAGAGCGACATTTCGGTGCTCATCGTAACCTTCCTGCTAACGGTAATCTTTGACTTGACAATTGCCATCGAAATCGGATTGCTCCTTGCCGTGGTGCTCTTCCTCCGCCGCGTTATGGAAAATACGGAAATCAAAGTCTATGGCGACAAACTCGACGCTGCTGCCAATACGGACCTTTCCACTCACGAAGAGCTCGACCTTGCTCCCGGTGTACAAGTCTATGAAATCGATGGCCCGTTCTTCTTCGGCGTGGCAACCAAGTTCGATGAAATGATGCGAACCACCGTTGGCGAAGAGAAACCCAAAGTGCGCATAATTCGCATGCGTAAAGTGCCGTTTATTGATTCAACGGGGCTGCACAATCTTGAAACTCTGATCAAATCCAGCCAATCCGATGGCATCCACGTGGTGCTTTCCGGCGTGCGCGATGAAGTTCGCTCCGTGCTCCACAAGAGCAGCATCGACAATCTCCTCGGTCAAGACAATATTTGCAACCATATATCAAGCGCCGTTGTTAAAGCTAATGAAATAGCCGGAGCTTCAAAATAATGGTTCGTTGCATTGCGATAATCTTTTCAGTGTTGATTTGTGCTTTATCTTCTCAGGCGCAAATCAACACTGAGCGTACCATACAAGTCGGTCGCAATGCTCTCTATTTTCAAGATTATCCGCTTGCCATTCAGCATTTCAATCAGGTAATTGCTGCAAAACCCTATCTCCCCGAACCATACTATCTGAGAGCTATTGCCAAGTATAGCCTCGAAGACTTCTCGGGGGCAGACGCCGATGCGGCGATGGCCATAGACATAAATCCGTTCCTTCCCGATGCTTGGGAGGTGCGTGCCGTGGCCATGCAAAGCCTCCGACGCTATGCCGATGCAATCAACTTTTATGACAAAGCCTTGGAACTGCTCCCATATAATCGCCACATGCTGTTCAATAAAGCTTTGGCTCAGGAAGCCGCCGGACGCTTCGAAGGTGCGGACTCAACCTACTCCCGACTTCTGACCTACTTCCCGGGCTATGATGCCGCCTACGTCGGCCGTGCGCAGTTGAACCTGCATCGTGCCGATACCCTTGCGGCTGTTGCAGACTTGAATAAGGCTTTGGAAATCAATGCCAACTCCGTCGATGCGCTGGCCATGCGAGCCGCGTTAAATCGCCGAAGCCCTCACGCCGCCTTGGCGGATATGGAACAGGCTGTTAAGCTCCGACCCGATCTGACCTATCTGCGTATAAATCGTGCTGTGGCGCGCTATAACGTAAAGGACTACGGAGGCGCTCTCGATGATTTTGACTACGTTCTCGAGCAAGAACCGCTAAACTATACCGCATTGTTTAACCGCGCCATGCTGCGTGCGGAAGTCAAAGACAACGACCGGGCTCTGCTCGACTTAAACCGCGCTCTGCAACTCAAACCCGACGATGTGCGTGCAAGGGTGAACCGAGCGTTAGTGCTCAGCCAAAAACGCGATTGGGACGCTGCCCTTGCCGATGCCAATGCCGTTGTGGAGGCATATCCGCAAATGTATGCTGCCTATGCCTTGCGCTCGCAAATCCATTTCGATGCCGGAAACTCTGCCGAGGCGAGAGCCGACTATGAGCGGGCCATGCACATAGCACGTTCCACTGCGCCCACCCCCGATTTTGACCCCGAAGATGCTGCTTCTCTCAGCGAAGATGCTGCCAAGGAAGAGACAATTAATCGCTTTAAAACACTGCTGACCATTAGCGAAGAGGAAACCTCGGAGGCTCAATCGTTTAATGCCGAGGGACTCCGAAGCGTATCCGCAGCCAATCGGCCGGTCATTGAACCGCAACCAATCTTCCAACTCAGTTACTACACGGCCGATGAAAATCAAGTCTCCGGAGTATATGACCGCGAAATCGAAAAACTAAACTCTGCCCGAGTCTTGCCTTTCGTTGTGTTCCTCACCAACAATCTGCCGCAAACCACCCGTGAAGCGGATGCCGCCCGACATTTTGAAAACATACGGCGCTTGACTGCCCTGATAAATACCGACAGTGCCACCGCGCTCGACCGCTTTGCGCGTGCAATGGACTACTTCACCGTAATGGACTATGCCTCCGCCATTGCCGACCTCGACGTCTTGATTACCATGCAACCCGACTTTGCTCCGGCATACTTGATGCGTGCTGCTGCTCGCTATCGGCAGCGTGAATCCGTGCAAGGCAGAGTGCTCGTCAACGCCGACATCGCTGCCCTCAACGCCGAGGCAACAATGGTGTCACAACAAATTTTTGCCGACCTCGACCGCGCGCTTCAATATAATCCGCGCATGGCTGTTGCTCACTACAACAAAGGGGTCCTCCTGATGCAAATGGGAGCTGATGAAGACGCACTGAAAGCCTTCACTCAAGCAATTGCAATTAACCCCGAACTCGGTGCGGCTTACTTTAATCGCGGCTATATCCTTTTCAGTCAAGGAAATAGTGCCGAAGCAGTCAGAGACGTTTCCCGCGCCGGCCAATTAGGCATTCGCGCCGCATACTCAATGCTCAAATCAATGCAATAAACCCTCCCTTATAAGACTTATAAATCTTATATATCTGAAAATTTCTCTTTTTTTACGAAAATCTACGCTTTTACCCTCTGTTCCCTTTGTAACTTTGCAACATCCAAGTGTCAAAAGTGTGTACATTGAAATGTTGGAACAAGAGGGTGAATGATCCGTCCCGGTCATTCCAAACACGCCGCCGGGTAGGCCGCGGTCGGCAAAAACTCAAGGGGGACTCCGTCAGTGCAAGCCTGGGAAACTCGCACCGACTGAGTCCCCCTTTTGTCTTATAGGTAAATAGTGGGAAAATCCGTATTGTTGTCGCTTTTGGTAACTAAATTTGTGAGTTTGGTGAGAATTTCGTACCTTTGCGGCGAATTTTATAACCAAAAAGGAAAATTATATGAAAAAATTCATCATTTTTGCTGTCATGGCAACTCTCGCTCTGGGAGCCTCGGCAGAGGGTTATCAAGTGAACTCTCTCAGTGCTAAACAGAATGGTATGGGACATACCGGTGTTGCTCAGAAACTCGGTGCTGAAAGCATGATTTTTAACCCGGCGGGTATGGCGTTTATGAATCGCACCATCGATTTCAGCGGCTCATTCACTGCCATCTTCTCAAGCGCTTCTGCGGTTTATAATGAAACCAAATATACCACCGACAGCGACCCCTCAACCCCAATGGCATTCAATCTCGGGTTTAATATCTACAAGAACCTGAAGGCCGGTGTCAGCTTCTACACTCCCTATGGCTCCGGAATCAACTGGGGCGAAAATTGGCCAATGGCCGTTATGAATCAGAGCGTAAAACTCAAGGCATTCACCGTGCAGCCAACAGTGGCTTGGCGCATTTTGCCCAATTTGTCGATTGGTGCAGGTGCAATGGTGACTTGGGGCACTGTTGACATGAACAAAGGTCTCATCAGTGGCGAATCGTTTGGAATGGTTGCAGGTGCCGCCGGTGTGCAGTGGCCTGCATCTGCTACTCCGGCATCAATTAATCTCAGCGGAAAAGCTGCCGTAACGGTCGGTATCAATGTCGGCGCAATGTGGGATATCTCAGACAAAGTCACCATCGGTGCATCATTCCGCTCCCAAATGAATTTGAAAGTAAAGAAGGGCATTGCATCGGTAAATTATGCTAATGCAACTGTTCAAGCCATGTTGCAAGACAAACTCGGGCTCATTGACCAAGCTAACTTCACAGCAGCAATGCCGGCTCCTGCCGTTTGGAACCTCGGAGTGGCATATAAGCCTGTTTCCAAGTTGCTCCTCGCCCTCGATCTGCAACTGACCCAATGGGACGCCTACAAGAGCCTTGACGTGGAGTTCGCCCTCCCGGTCACTGCTTTTGACCAGCATATCCCCAAGAATTACAAGGCATCGATGCTCTATAAACTCGGTGCTCAATATTCCTTGACCGACCGTTTTGATCTGCGTTTGGGTCTGATGGTTGACACAACTCCCGTTCAGTTGGACAACTTTAACCCGGAAACGCCCGGCATGACTCGCATCTCTCCTTCCGTAGGCTTTTCTTTCCGACCCGTTAAATTCTTGAGCATCGATGCCGCGTTACTTTATGTGGCAGGTCTCGGTCGAGACGGAGCATCGGTGACCACGACCGACATGCTGACGCAGCAGCCCGTCACCTATACTGCCAATTACAGCATCAGCGCGTGGAATCCCAGCATTGGAGTAAGCCTCCATTTCTAAACGTTTAGAACTCAAATAAATATACAAATGTCAGACGGGTCGGTTGAAAAGGCTGACCTGTCTGACTTTTTGTCGGGGTCGGGAATTTTTCGTAACTTCGCGTATTGATTTTGAAGATATGGCAAAAAAGGTCGTTGAAACTCCGTTGATGAAGCAATATTTCGAGATGAAACTCAAACATCCCGATGCAGTTTTGTTGTTTCGTGTAGGGGACTTTTATGAAACGTTTTCCGATGATGCAATTGTTGCTGCCGAAATCCTCGGTATTACTCTGACCCGACGCGCAAACGGAGCGGCAAGTTCCGTGGAGTTGGCGGGCTTCCCTCACCACGCCCTCGACACCTATTTGCCAAAACTCGTCAGGGCGGGCAAACGTGTGGCAATTTGTGAACAACTCGAAGACCCGAAGCTGACTAAAAAACTCGTCAAACGCGGAATTATCGAATTGGTAACTCCCGGTGTGAGCATGTCCGACAACTGCTTGGACCATAGGGAAAACAACTTCCTTGCTGCAATTCATCTGATGGACCGCAAAGTCTGGGGCTTGTCTTTGCTTGATATTTCAACGGGCGAATTTCTTGCCGCGCAAGGAGCGCCGGACTATATCGACAAACTATTGGCAAGTTTCAGCCCGAAAGAATTGCTGATTGAGCGTGGTCGTCGAAATGAAGCCGAAAATGAATTGTCAAACAGGTATCTTACTTTTGACCTCGACGATTGGATTTTCACTGCCGACACGGCGAACTCAAGGTTACTCAAGCAATTCGAAACCGGTTCGCTGAAAGGCTTCGGTGTGCATGAAATGCCTGCCGCAATTATTGCCGCAGGAGCAATTCTCCATTATTTGGACTTGACGCAACACACTTCTATCGGTCATATAACCGCTCTGCGTCGAATTGAAGAAGATCGCTATGTCAGACTCGATCGCTTCACGGTTCGAAACTTGGAACTCATTGCACCGATGACTCCTGAGGGACAAAGCCTGCGAGGAATTCTGGACCATACGGTAAGTCCGATGGGTGCGAGATTGCTCCAACGGTGGATGCTGTTCCCCCTGCGTGATTCCAAGGCGATTAACCGACGCCTCGACGTCGTTGAGCATTTCTTTCGCGACCCCGATGTGCGTAATGAACTGCGACGTTACATAGAGCAAATCGGTGATTTGGAACGCCTGATTTCAAAGGTGGCAGTAGGACGTATCACTCCGCGTGAGGTTGTCCAACTGCGTTCCGCTCTTGAAGCCGTTATCCCGATCAAACACATTTGCTCGTATTCCGGTCAAGAAACGTTAAATTCCTATGGTGAGCAACTAAATCCGTGCACGGTGATACGAGACCGAATTGCGCGCGAAATCGTTGACGACGCCCCTACCTCAACCGCAAAAGGCACTGTGATTCGCGATGGCGTGAACGCTGAACTTGATCAGCTGCGTCAAATTGCATTCAGCGGAAAAGATTATCTGCTGCAAATTCAGCAGCGTGAAATTGCACTTACAGGCATTCCCTCGCTCAAAATCGCTTACAACAACGTGTTTGGCTACTACATAGAAGTGACCAACGTTCATAAAGACAAGGTGCCAACCGAATGGATTAGAAAGCAGACTCTTGTCAACGCTGAACGTTACATAACCCCCGAGCTGAAAGAGTATGAGGAAAAAATCTTGACGGCTCAGGAGCGAATTCTTGCCATCGAGACTCGTCTGTTCGCTGAGTTGGTTTCTGCATTGGCGGAATACATACCGGCCATACAGCTGAATGCATCGTTGATTGCACGACTCGATTGCCTGTTGTCGTTCACCATTGCCGCTAAAGAGTATAAATATGCTCGCCCGGTTGTGGATGACTCTTTGGAACTGTCAATAATCGAAGGCCGACACCCGGTTATTGAGCGGCAGTTGCCTCCGGGAGAACCATATATCTCAAATACGGTTAATCTCAACAACGATTCCCGACAGGTAATGATGATTACCGGTCCGAACATGAGTGGTAAATCAGCCCTCTTGCGTCAAACCGCCCTTAACGTCATTATGGCGCAAATGGGATGTTTCGTGGCTGCGCAGTCCGCTCATATAGGGGTGGTTGACAAGGTGTTCACACGTGTCGGGGCTTCTGACAATATATCGCAGGGAGAATCAACATTCATGGTTGAAATGAATGAGGCGGCATCGATTCTGAATAACATGAGTCGTCGCTCGCTGATTCTATTTGACGAGCTCGGACGCGGCACTTCGACCTACGACGGCATATCCATTGCTTGGGCAATAGTGGAATACCTCCATAATCACGGTGATGAACACCCCAAAACGCTTTTTGCCACTCATTATCACGAATTGAATGAAATGGAATCGACTTATCCGCGAGTGGAGAACTTCAATGTTTCAGTCAAGGAAATAGACGGCAAAGTCGTATTCCTGCGTAAATTGGCAAAAGGAGGTTCGGAACATTCATTCGGCATCCACGTGGCAAAGCTTGCCGGAATGCCTGCTTCAATAGTGCAACGCGCCGAACAAGTCCTCAAGCAGCTCGAAACCACTCAGCGCGGCGACCGAAAAATCTCTGCCCCGGTGGTTGATGCACCGCAAATCGAAGACGGAGTGCAACTCAGTTTCTTCCAACTTGACGATCCGGTCCTTTCGCAACTTCGAGATATGATTCTCGACCTTGACATAGACCGGTTGACTCCGCTCGATGCCTTAAACAAGTTACACGACATTCGCTCTG
Organism: Bacteroidales bacterium; assembly: GCA_015061005.1. Taxonomy (GTDB): domain Bacteria; phylum Bacteroidota; class Bacteroidia; order Bacteroidales; family Muribaculaceae; genus UBA3263. Next base: position 6,059 of record SUXJ01000005.1, on the reverse strand, counting down.
TTTTAACCGGAAAATAATTATAAGCAAAATCAAGCTATATGATTCTTAATTTTATTACTTGGACCTGCCGACCTGAAATCGTCAGCTTCGGCGAGTTTCATGCCTCGCCCGGAATGCTTCTTTTAGGCATTCTGATATGCGTCGTGTGGGGTATTATTGACTACATGCGTTCATCGAAGGCGATAAAACAATGGAAAGCTGAGGGCGCAAAACCCGCGGCAAAACCCGATGCTTGGGGTGGTGTTACCTTTGCCTCGGTCATTGGCATCGTGTTGCTGTTTTTGCGTTCGCGAAATCCCGAAGGACTCCAAGTCGGACCAATTGAGATTCGCTGGTATGGCTTGATGTTCGTTGTCGGATTCATCGTCGGCTATTGGGTGCTCTCGCGCATGTTTCGACGTGAAGGTGCTCCGGAAGATTGGATGCCTTCGCTGCTGATTTACGTGTTTGTTGCCACTATTGTCGGTGCTCGTCTCGGTCACTGTCTTTTCTACGAATGGGATTACTACTCCGCTCATCCTCGTGAAATCATAGCCGTTTGGAATGGAGGCCTTGCAAGTCATGGAGGAACTATTGGTATCATAATCGCAGTATTTATCTATTCATATCGCGTAACCAAGCGTTCCGCGCTGTGGACTTTTGACCGTCTTTGTGTGCCCGTGGCATTCGTGGCGTGTCTTATTCGACTCGGTAATCTGTTTAACTCCGAAATATTCGGACATGCAACCTCTCTGCCTTGGGGGTTCAAGTTTCCGCTCAGTCAGGATTGGCAGATGATGTATGCCCCCGATTTGGCGTGCCATCCCACCCAGCTCTATGAAGCCGGAGTGTATCTCATGCTCTTTGGGCTGCTCACTTGGCTCTATTGGAAAAAGAATGCGCAGCAGCGTCCCGGACTGTTGCTCGGAATCTTCTTTATAGGCATATTCCTGTCGCGTCTGCTGATTGAGTTTGTGAAAAATCCGCAGGTGGCATTCGAGCAAAGCATGACTCTGAACATGGGGCAATTGTTGAGCATTCCTTTTATTATTGCAGGCATTGTGCTCATTTGGCGTTCACTGAAGAACCCTCCCGTGCCTGTTGCTCGTCACGATAAATTAGCCGACACTCACTCAAACAAAAAATGACAGCAGAGTTTTCCGGCATTATCCTCGCCATGGCTCTTCCCGCATTGAGTGTCATTGCGGCTGTGGCATTTCTGTGGCTTGCGACGTTTTATCGGGCACGCGTTCAGTCCGTGGCGCGTGCCGTGCGTAAACAAACGGCAGAACCTTTCAATCCGACTCCGAAATCGACTCCGGAAGGGGCATCAATAGTCGTGGTTGCAGGCGATGATTGCGCTGCGCTTGAGCGACTCCTGAATCGCATCTTCGAACAGGAATTTGCTCTGCAAATGGAAGTCATAGTAGTCAACGACGGCAAAAATGAAGAAGTGAAAGACGTGGTAACTCGCATGAAACATCTGGCACACCGCCCTAACCTCTATGCCACGTTTACCCCTCCCGGGCTTCGCAATATCAGTAATCGCAAACTTGCTCTGACTCTTGGGGTCAAAGCTGCAAAATATCCCGTTATAGTAGTTGTCGGCGAGCAGTCACGCATCTATTCCACTCAGTGGCTCGGACGCATGTTCGAACCATTCTCGCGCAAGGGTGTTGAAATGGTTATAGGATCTGCACTCCCGTCGGCAAAACTTGACTCATGCAGAGGTAACCGATATCGTTCGTTCGTCAACGGATTCGATGCTGCCGAGTGGCTGTCGGCGGCTTTGCGTGGCAAGCCTTATCGAGCGCACCGAGCTAATATGGCATTTACTCGCGAAGCCTTTTTCCGAGTAGGAGGATTTAACGGTGCGTTAAATTTGCGCGATGGCGATGATGATATATTCGTGTCAAAAATAGTCCGTAAGGATAACTTTGCAGTGGTCTGTGCCGCTCAGGCTGCCGTGCGATATACTCACCCCGACCCGGCTCGTTTGATGCACGATGAGCGTGCGGCACGCTTCTATTCGCGCGGGCGGTTAGGTTACGGAACTTCGCTCTTTTTCGGATTCTCAAGCCTGATGATTTGGACCTGTGTTGTCGCCCTCGGTTTAGGTGTGGCTTTAAGTGTGCTTCTGCACCGGTGGATATACTTGGGAGCCTTTGTCCTTGGCCTGTTGTGCGTATGGTTCTTATTAGCTTGGATATGGCGAAAAACTCTGTTGGCCCTTCGCTGCAGACCAATCTCGTTCATGGTGCTGCCGAGGCTGTTGCGCCGACCGTTTACCAACCGCATGCACCGCCTCTATGCGAGAATGCATCGAGGCGAATACCTCACTTGGACCTCCAAAAAGTAATAAAACGCTGAAAGATATGGAATAACTGCCGCTATAAATCAAGATAGTTTTGACGCTACGGCAATTTTCCGTAATTTTGCACTCGAAAACAATACGCTAATAGAATATAACCCGAAATATGCCCCAAAATCTGGTAATCGTAGAGTCTCCCGCAAAGGCGAAGACTATCGAGAAGTTTCTCGGACCTGACTTTACCGTAATGTCGAGCCGCGGTCACATTCGTGACCTCGCAAAAAAAAGCTTCACAACGCAGTCCGATAAGGGGCTGCGCGACTTCACTCCAAATTATGAAATCCCCGACGATAAAAAAGAGCAAGTACGTGAGCTGAAAGCTGCCGCGAAAAAGGCCTCAATGGTGTGGCTCGCTTCCGATGAAGACCGCGAGGGTGAGGCGATTGCATGGCACCTCTATGAAGTTTTGGGGCTGAAGCCGGAAAAGACGCGGCGCATCGTTTTTCATGAAATAACCAAGGAGGCTATTCTCAACGCTATCGAAAATCCGCGCGCTATTGATATTGATCGCGTAAATGCTCAGCAGGCGCGCCGAGTTCTGGACCGAATTGTCGGTTTTGAGCTAAGCCCTGTGTTGTGGAAGAAAATAAAACCCGCATTGAGTGCCGGTCGAGTGCAAAGCGTTGCTGTTCGCTTGATTGTGGAGCGTGAAAAGGAAATCAAAGACTTCGTCTCAGAAAAATATTTCCGCGTTGACGGTAAATTCACTACTCTCTCGGGTGCGACCCTCCAAACAACCTTGTCTCGCCGCTTGCCGTCGGAGCAAGCTGCCGAAGAATTGCTCCTTGATTGCCGGAACGCGCAGTTCACGGTGGACCGCATCGAAACTAAACCCGTCAAAAAGACTCCCGCACCGCCGTTTATAACGTCAACACTTCAGCAAGAAGCAGCGCGTAAATTGGGATATTCGGTGAGCCAGACCATGCGCATTGCCCAAGATCTTTATGAAGCCGGTCACATAACGTACATGCGTACGGACTCGGTAAATCTTTCCCAATATGCCCTCAATGCCATAGAGAAAGTTATTACCGAAAAATTAGGAAAGGAATACGTTAGCATACGCCATTATCAAACTCAAAGCAAAGGTGCACAAGAAGCGCACGAAGCCATTCGCCCCACATATTTGGAAAAGGAAACAATCGAAGGTTCGGAGCGCGAAAAGAGACTTTACACCCTGATTCGCCGCCGTGCAATTGCTTCGCAAATGGCGGCAGCAGAATTGGAGCGCACAACGGTGGAAATCGGAGTGTCAACGCGTCCGGAACATTTCACGGCGCAGGGCGAAGTGATTAAGTTCGACGGATTCCTGAAAGTGTACCTTGAAAGTCGAGATGACGAGACGGACTCCGAACGCGAGAACCTCCTACCCAAACTCAGTGAAGGCGAAACTCTGACGGCAACCGAATTGACGGCAACCGAACGTTTCACCACTCATCCCCCACGCTACACCGAGGCTTCACTCGTCAAGAAGATGGAGGAACTCGGAATCGGTCGCCCGTCAACCTATGCGCCAACGATTTCAACAATTCAACAGCGCGAATACGTTGAAAAGGGAGATAGCGAAGGTTTCAGCCGTGACTATGTACGTATTCAAATAAATGGGCAAACCAATAACATGACTCGAAGCGAGTTGACCGAAACAATCGGGAGCGAGCGCGGTAAACTTCTCCCCACCGACACCGGCACCGTGGTGAATGATTTCCTTGCGGAATACTTCCCCGACATCCTCGATTATAACTTTACCGCTTTGGTTGAGGAAACCTTTGATGACATAGCCGAGGGCAAATCGGAATGGCATGCCGAAATCGGAAATTTCTACGAACGCTTTCATCCGGAGGTTGAAAAAGCAATGAACGTTCGTTTGGAATACAAAGTCGGGGAGAGAGTGCTCGGTAAAGACCCGAAAACCGGCAAAACAGTGTCGGTGAAAATCGGCCGTTTCGGTCCGTTAGTGCAGATAGGCGAGGCCGATAGCGATGAAAAGCCTCAGTTTGCATCTCTGTTAAAGGGTCAATCGTTGGCGTCGATTACTCTCGAAGATGCGTTAAAACTATTTGAATTCCCAAGAGTTATAGGCGAATTTGAGGGCAAGGAGGTAACGGTGTCTGTTGGACGATTCGGACCTTATGTAAAGCACGACAATAAGTTCGTTTCAATCCCTAATGATACGACCCCTACTGAAATATCTCTCACGGAAGCAATCGATTTGATTGAGAAAAAACGTCAAACCGAGGCAAACCGTCTGATAAAGAGTTTTGACGATGAACCTGATATGCAAATCTTGAACGGCCGATTCGGCCCATACATTGCATATAAGAAAAAGAACTATAAGATTCCTAAAAACTCAGCAGTTTCTCCCGCTGCGCTCTCCCTTGATGAGTGCAGGAAAATTGTGGCTCAACAAGCGGACTCCAAGTCAAAGAAATCATCTGCAAACAAGAAATCATGAAGTTCCCTAAGTCCCCAACACTCGACAACATAGTCTCTTTCAGAGCTCCCGAGCAGGAAGGGCTGCAGCTTTTGGCGTTTCTGATTGAAAGTTTGCCGGAGCGGAAACGCACAGGCATTAAGCAAATGCTTGCCCATCGCCAAGTGCGAGTGGAGGGCAATGTGGTAACTCAAGCCACTCGCGTCCTTCTGCCCGGAGAGTTGGTTGAGGTGAACCTTGCGCGTGAGTTCAGTGAATTTCACCACCGTAGATTGCGAATAGTCCATGAAGACGATGATATTATCGTTGTCAACAAGGGCTACGGACTCCTCTCAATGGCCGATGATACAAACAGAAAACAGGAAACGGCCTATTCAATTCTGCGTGACTACTTGAAGAAAAAGCATCCGGACAATAAACTGTTTATCGTTCATCGATTGGACCGCGACACTTCCGGACTGATGCTATTCGCAAAAACGCTGCAAGCCAAGGAAGCATTGCAGTATAATTGGAACAACATGGTCCTTGAACGAAAATACGTGTGTGTGGTCGAAGGTGCTCCCGAAACGGAAGAAGGTGCCGTACGCAGTTATCTGCTTGAAAACAGCAAACATGAAGTATATTCCATGCCCGATGACTCCAAAGGGGGCAAATTGGCAGTGACGCGTTATCGCACACTCGGCAGTCGCAAAGGGTTTTCACTCATGGAGTGTCAACTCGACACCGGGCGCAAAAATCAGATTCGCGTACACATGAAACAGCTCGGCTGTCCGATTAGCGGAGATAAACGCTACGGGGGGCACACATCGCCGATACATCGCATGGCACTTCACGCACAAACTCTGAACTTTGCCCACCCGGTGACTCGCCGCCTGATGCAGTTCTCCACCCCCATTCCCGCGCCCTTCCTCCTGTTGCTAAAATAACCCCTGCACCCAAAAACTATTGTCGCTTGTATCTCACCGACAATAGAATTTTGTATTGCAGAAATAGGGCGTTTGGTTACAGCATTTTTTTTCCGTCTGAAAAAGCATTGCCCACTCGATTGCCAAGTTCTATATAACCATGGTGAATGGGGTCGTAGGTGATGAGTCCCATTTGCTCAACATCAGGTTTGCCATCTACGCCAATGTATGATTCATCAACAAGTATATTCACTATTTTTGGAATAATCTCATAATCCGCTAAGAATAAAAAGTTTATGCGGAAAGTTCAAGAACGAGGTAATGAGTTGGCAACTGTTCTGATTTCTACATACTTGCGTGATTTGCATTGATGTAC